>CAZCBH010000015.1:71460-74125 GCA_964496875.1 uncultured Candidatus Obscuribacterales bacterium
GCAGGAGGCTGCTGCTCCGCGAGAATTTTTGATTAATTTCCAGAATTTTTGAATGGTCGATTTCTTCGGATTGCCTTTTCTAACCCAAAAATCAGATAGAAAGAAAAACTCGAGTTTTTCTTTCTATCTGATTTTGCTTGATAGGACAAGGTTGCCGGTCATCACCGTCAAAGTTCTATTTCCCCACCAGATCATTTCTGAGGCAGATTGACGCCTGTGTCAAGGTTTACTCCAGCCATTCAAGCTGGTCTCCGATCTCTAAAGTCACTCTTTTAATGGTGCCCTGGGCGAGTTCCAGGCAGGACAACGCATCAGGATAGTGACCAGATACCGCACCGGGCTGAATATCCTCCACTAACTCAACCACTTTCAGGTCTTTGTTCAAAAATACGGCATCGATGGAGTACTTCATGCCGAACATATGAATCGACTTGCACGGGCTCAGAAAGAGCCCACGGTCTTCCTCCAGGCTATTAGTGCCGAGAAGCCCCTTCAAGCGTTTGAAAAATGTGGTGGCAAGATCTACTTTTGCCACCACTGGTTTCTGCTGAGTCTTGTTGTACAGGCCTTTTTGAAGAGCCATCAAGCAATTACTTGACCTGTTGCATAATTGGTCCGATCGCCGTCATGATTGTGACGATAGCAGGACCAAGCATCGGTGCGAGGATTAGAGGCATGACAAAGAACATGATCACAGGCACCATTTTGACCGGTACTTTACCGGCTTCTTCTTCTTTCTTACGCTTCAATCTGTCTCGGAGGGCGTCTGCTTGCTGCTGGAGGGGATAACTGATGTCGGCACCTTTTGCTTCTGCCGCAATCAGGGCTGCCGCCATGTTGATCAGCTCATCAACTCCGCAACGCTCACCCATTTCTCTGAGAGCATGGGGTACGGATTTAGCGAACACCTTAACGTCGTTAATAAGCTGTTCAAGCTCTTTTGCCAGAACCGGACAAGAGTCTCCTACTTCTTTCGAGACCTTATCCACTGCCATCAGCAGACCGAGACCTGCCTGGGCGCAAACAATCATGAGGTCGATAATAATCGGCAGCTCACGCAGGATTTGAGCCTGGCGGGTTTTTACTCGACCAGCCAGGAAGAAGTTCGGAATCAACCAACCGAGAACCGCACCTGGTACGGAAAGAATAAGAACCATCGGGTTAGAAGTAGCACCAAGACAACCCATCAACAGAATGGAGCCGGCCACCACAGATCTGATGCCGATATAGATCGCAAGGTGTTGAGGGGTTCGATAGTTAGCCTGGGTGAGAAGTTCCACCGTTCGTTTATCCGCCAGGGCAGGCATGATACTGAGCACCAGTTCACCGATGGTGCGGCAGAGCATCAGAATTGCCGAGTCTTTCGGTTTATCGGCGGCTGTCTCTTCGTTATCTTTCTTGGGCCTCAGTCTTACCGCATAGGAGTCGACATAAATACCCATTACCGGTCTAAGGATCAATAATCCCAGGACGATTACTCCGCAGAAAGTGAGAATGGAAATGGTGAGCGTCGACATAGATCCCTTTCTATACCTCGAATGTGGTCATTTTCATGAGGATGTAAAAGCCGATTCCTTCCCAGATGATCAACAGCAAAAGAACTATGCGGGCGATCGGGTGGTTGAGGAACGGGATGATGTATCCAGGGGTTGCAAGATAGGTAATCATCGTGATGCCGTAGGGCAGGCAACCGATGAACATGGCTGTCGCTTTACCCTGGGATGTGAGGGCGGCCAGGAAGTCTCTCAGTTTGAATCGTTCACGAATAGCCACGGCGATTACCGACACAACGTCTGCCAGGTTGCCACCCACATCCTGGGAGATGAAGATAGCCTGGGTGAGAAGCTGGAAATCCGGAGCTTTGATTCTCAGGCACATCTCTTTGAGGGTATCTTTGAACGGCTTTCCAAGTTGCAGCGAAATCAATCCCCGCTTGAACTCACCGCGAATAGGATCCGGTGAGGTTTCCGCGATTACCTTGAAGCACTCCATGATGGGAGAGCCGGCACGGAGTGAGGACACCATCGTTTCAAGAACCTGGGGCAACTGCTCGGTCATACGTGCTTGCCTGCGTTTTGCCACCCAGTTCAGATAGAAGATGAAGCCTGCTGCGCCGATGGGTAGACCGATGATGAATCCAACCACCATCAACTCCGGCACACCGAACATCATAATGATTGCAAAAACTACTCCACTGGACACCGTGGTGATGATCCAGTTTGTTTTCATCTGGTCGTATCTTGCTTCCAAGCCAGCCAGAGCAAGAACTCTGGATAGATAGTCATCTCTTTGTTTCGTGAAGATATTATCTTCTTCCGCGTTATCACGATCGCGATCGGCCAGTCTGCGTTTTTGCTTGCTCAGCCGCATCAGCTCGTCGGCGTGCCCACTCTTAAGAGCGGCAATTGCCAGCACGCCGATGGCGATGACCGAACAAAAAACCATCATTGGAATTTCCATATGCTCTTACCTTGAGTACTCCTGAGCTTTTAGCTGCAAGTAACTATCTCTATTTCCAATTTACCAGTTTTAACGCAGCCACTCTAGTTTGAAAGGAACTGCTTCTTGCTCCAATTTCTCGAGAAACTTGGGAGGCAAGCCGGAACCAACGTGACGACATTTAAAGAAGCCTCTGGGATCTCGTCCTTCACGCTCCAGGGTGAAC
>CAZCBH010000016.1:0-7434 GCA_964496875.1 uncultured Candidatus Obscuribacterales bacterium
CAGAAAAAAGCATCTTTGACGAGATTACCGACAGCCTCAAATTGAAAGCCAATAGCATCGGCTCGGGCTTCGAAATCCCCGCAATAAGTTTACTAGAATAAACAGGCCAGCGCGGCACCAAATTGCTGCATAAACGAGTAAGTTAACAGGAAGCCAGTAATTCTTTGCCAAGTGTTTGCGGTAGAAGACCTCCATGCCTTTATGGAGGTTGATGGTGGTTCCCACCGGGCGCTTGCGAGAGGCTGCTCCGTGGATGTGATAGACGACGCTGTCGGGGGTGTAGAAAACTTTCCAGCCGGCTTCTTTCATGCGCCAGCACCAGTCTATATCCTCGCCGAACATGAAGATGTCTTCATCGAGCAAGCCTATCTTGTCAATGACATCTTTGCGTACGATCATGCAAGAGCCGGAGAGAGCGTCGACTTCGATAGTGGCATCGGGGTCGGCGTCGGTGAGATTGTATTTCGCCAGGCGGGCATTTTTGGGAAAGAGCCTGGATAAATAAGTAAGCCTGTAGAAAGAGGCTTCTAAAGATGGAAAGGAGCGGCGGCAGGCAAGCTGGAGAGTGCCGTCGGCGTTGAGCACTTTGGGGCCGGCGGTGGCGCAGTCGGGATGCGCTTCCATGAAGTTGACAAGGTTGGTGATGGCGTTCTCGGTCACCACCGCGTCCGGATTGAGCAGAAGAACATATTTGCCCTTTGCTCCCGGGATCACTTGATTACAGGCTTTCGAAAAGCCGAGATTATCCGTGTTGGCAGTGACGCTTACATAAGGAAAGCGCTCTTTCAACATCTCTACCGAGCCGTCGCCGGAGTTATTGTCCACAACCAGATGTTCGAAGTTCTCGAAATTGCTGTCCAGTTCGCGGATTGAATCCAGGCATTTGGCAAGTAAATCCGGCGTTTTCCAGTTGATGATTACTATGGATACAGTGGGATTTGAATTTGTCATAGATGCTGGTGCCTCGAAACTCAGACGGTTACCGATGGTCTGAATTTGCCGAATGAGTCCTTCAGAGTTTTACTGATCTCGCCGACGGTGGCATATTCTTCTACCGCTTTTTCAATATAGGGCAGAAGATTATCGCTTTTGTCCGCCGCCTCTTTCAAGGCGCCAAGGGATTTTTCAAGGGCGGCTTGGTCGCGACCGGCTTTTACCTCTTTGAGGAATTTGATCTGCTCTTCTTCCAGCTTGGGATCGACCCGGTGAATCGGAATAGACTCTTCCTCTTCGTCGATAAAGTCGTTGACGCCTACGACTATACGGTCTTTGCTCTCCACCGCCAGGTGATATTCATAGGCAGAGTTCTGAATCTCTTTTTGAATGAAGCCGGCTTCCACCGCTTTGATGGCGCCGCCGAGCTTCTCTATCTTTTCTATGTATTCGAGAACGGCTTCCTCTATGGCGTCGGTGAGGCTCTCCACATAATAAGAGCCTCCCACCGGATCGACCACGCTGGTCACGCCGGTTTCGTAGGCGATTATCTGCTGGGTGCGCAGGGCGAGGAGGGCGCTTGCTTCGCTGGGTAGCGAAAGGGCTTCGTCTTTAGAGTTGGTGTGCAGCGACTGGGTGCCTCCTAGAACGGCAGCCAGGGCTTCGATGGCTGTGCGCACCGTGTTGTTGTCAGGCTGCTGCATGGTCAGACTGGAGCCTGCGGTCTGGGTGTGGAAGCGCAGAGTCAGAGACTTGTCGCTTTGGGCGCCGAAACGGTCTTTCATGATTCGGGCCCAGATTCTCCTGGCAGCTCGGAATTTGGCAATCTCTTCGAAGAAGTTCATCTGGGAGACGAAAAAGAAGCTCAATCTGGGCGCGAAGTCATCCACATCGAGACCTTTATCTTGAGCGGCTTTGACATACTCGATGGCGTTGGCGAAGGTAAAAGCCAGCTCCTGAACGGCGGTGGCACCGGCTTCTCTTATGTGATATCCCGAGATAGAGATGGTGTTCCATTTCTTCATCTCTTTGGAGCAGAACTCGAAGATGTCGGTGATCAGTCGCATCGAGCCCTGGGGCGGAAAGATATAGGTGTTGCGTGCCTCGTACTCTTTGAGGATGTCATTTTGAATGGTGCCCTGAAGCAGGTTGGAGTTCACCCCTTGCTTCTTGCCTACCGCTTTGTACATAGAAAGCAGGATGGCGCTGGTGGCATTGATGGTCATCGAAGTCGAGACCTTCGACAGATCTATCTCTTCGAAGAGGCGCTCCATGTCCTTGAGGGTGTCTATCGCCACTCCGGTGCGGCCGACTTCGCCCTGGGCCATCGGGTCGTCCGAATCGATTCCCATCTGGGTGGGCAGGTCGAAGGCTGTTGACAAGCCGGTCTGGCCGTTTGCTAAGAGATATCTAAATCTTTTATTTGTTTCTTTTGCGTTACCAAAGCCCGCGTATTGCCTCATGGTCCACACCCGAGAGCGATACATCGAGGAATAGATGCCCCTGGTATATGGATATTGGCCGGGCTCCCCGAGCTGTTTTGCGGGGTCGAAATCCTTCAGATCTTCCGGTTTATATATATATTGTTCAGTTTTCATTCTTCATATAGCCGTATAATGACGGGGCTTTCTGCTCAGATATTTTAAGGGAGGTAGCTTCCTCGTGAAGTACTACGAGAACATACTTGAAACCATTGGGTCAACACCGCTGGTCAAAATAAACAAGCTCAACGAGGGCCTCAAGCCTCTTATTCTTGCAAAGATGGAGGTCTTTAATCCAGGCGGATCCGTTAAGGACCGTCCTGCCATGAAGATGATCGAGGAAGCCGAGAAACAGGGCTTGCTCAAGCCCGGCGGCACTATCGTCGAGCCTACCTCCGGCAACACCGGCACAGGACTGGCGCAGCTGGCAGCGGTGAGAGGATATAAATGTATTCTCGTGGTCCCGGAAAAAGTCGCTCCGGAAAAGATAAACCTTTTGAAAGCCTACGGAGCAGAAGTGGTGGTGGTGCCTACCGTAGAGACCAGCTCGCACGAAAGTTACAACTCGGTGGCCAATAAGCTGACCATGGAGATTCCCGGCGCTTTCCAGCCCAATCAGTTTGCCAACCCTAATAATCCATTGGCCCACACGCTTTCTACCGGGCCTGAAATCTGGGAACAGACCGGTGGCAAAATAACCCACTTCGTTGCCGGTTTGGGAACAGGCGGGACAATCTCCGGTACTGCTCGTTATCTCAAAGAGAAAAATCCCGACATCAGAATAATCGGAGCCGATCCAGAAGGCAGTATCTATTCCGGCGATATGGCAAGCTCTTATTATGTGGAAGGCATTGGTGAGGATTTCATTCCCAAGAATGTCGACATGAAGATTGTGGACGAGATGGTCAGAGTCAGCGATAAAGAGTCCTTCCAGATGGCAAGACGCATGGCCAGGGAAGAAGGACTGCTGGTCGGCGGCTCCTGCGGTACCGCCATGACTGCCGCATTGAAAGTGGCTGAGGGACTGACTGAAGAGGATGTGATGGTGGTGCTCTTGCCCGATGGTGGTAGAGGTTATCTATCCAAGTTTTATTCCGATGACTGGATGAAATCGCTTGGTTTCATGCCCGCCGAAGCCCAGGTCTATTACCTGCGTGACTTAGTCGAGCGTAAGTCCGGTCGCGGTAAATATCCTGCCATGATCACCGTCAGCCCCGACGAGCCTGTCCGAAAAGCGATAGAGCTCATGGAGAAGCATCAGATAGATCAGCTTCCCGTGGTCGATCACAACGGACGCAATGTAGGCCATGTCAACGATGTGGTGGCAATGCAGGTCGTTTATGAGCGCAAGAACCCGGCCGATATAAGAGTCGGCGATGTGATGGGCAGACCTTTCCCTCAGCTCGATATGACTGCAGAGTTGGATCAGCTCTACAAGCTCTTCCGTCTGGGCAACGCCATGGTCGTGGTCATGGAAGATGACAAAGCCTGTGGTGTGCTTACCCGTTTCGATATCATGTGGCATCTGAGAGAGACGATTCACAGCGTCCCTGAAAAATCAGAGAAGAAAACAAAAGCAGGAGTTTAAGCGATGAAATTCTCAACCCGGGCGATTCACGCCGGCCAGGAGCCTGACCCTACCACCGGTGCGGTCATCACCCCCATCTATCAGACCTCGACCTATGTCCAGGAAGAGATAGGCAAGCATAAAGGCTATGAATATTCCAGAACCGGCAACCCTACCAGGACCGCCCTGGAAGAGTGTCTTGCTTCAATAGAATACGCCAGCTACGGTCTTGCTTTTGCTTCTGGACTGGCGGCGGAGCAGAATGTTTTACATCTGCTTTCATCAGGCGATCATGTCATCGTCGGCGAAGATGTCTATGGTGGAACTTACAGGCTATTTGAGAGAGTGCTCACCAGATATGGTCTCACCTTCTCCTGGGTGGACGCTACTGATTTAAGCAATATCAAGAACGCCATTCAGAAGAACACTAAAATGATCTGGCTCGAAACCCCGACTAATCCGCTTTTGCAGCTGGTGGATATCGAGGCTATTGCCAACCTCGCCCGGGAGCATAAACTGATAACCGTGGTGGACAACACTTTCGCCAGCCCCTATCTGCAGAACCCCATCAAGCTGGGTGCCGATATCGTGGTCCACAGCTGTACCAAATATCTGGGCGGACACTCGGACGTGGTCGGTGGTGCCACCATCACCGATAACAAAGAGCTCTACGAGAATATGAAGTTCCATCAGAACTCTGTCGGCGGCGTGCCCGGACCGATGGATTCCTGGTTGGTGCTGCGTGGCATCAAGACCCTTGCTGTTCGTATGAAAGCCCATGAAGAGAACGCTCATAAAGTAGCCGAATTTCTTAGCAAACATGACGCGGTGGAGCGGGTTATATATCCTGGTTTGAAAGACCACCCGCACCATGAGCTCGCTAAGAAGCAGATGAGAGGCTTCGGAGGAATGGTCTCTTTTGTGATCAAAGGCGGGCTAGAAAATGCCAACAAGGTTATGTCCACCTTCAAGCTCTTCGCTCTTGCCGAGAGCCTGGGCGGTGTCGAGTCTCTGGCATGTCACCCGGTCTCGATGACCCATGGTGCCATTCCTAAAGAGATTCGCGAAGAAAGAGGCATAGTCGACGGCTTGATTCGTCTTTCGGTCGGCATCGAGGATATCGAAGATCTGCTCGAAGACCTCGAGGTCGCGCTGGCTAAAGTCAGTGCTCTTTCCGGGGCGCATAATTAGGTCGCTAGTTTCCAGAGATGCCGGGTTAATGCGCTCTGGTGTCAAAATGGTGGCAGAATTTTTTTTGTGCCGCGCTTTGCGCCGGCAATCGTCTTTTCTATCCAGCTCCTTGTCGCCGCATAGGGCGAGCGAGAAAGCGTCCTGGCCCCCTTTACAGTAAGACAGGCCGTTCTGGGAATGCGATCGCCGCTTTTGGGTAGAAAAGCAGCCAGCTCCCGGGCCATGATCAGGCGTTTTCGATAGTGTTGTCTCTCTTTTTCTGCCACCAGCCTGAAAAATAAAAGAAACTGTCCGGGCTTCTTTCGTCTTCTCGAATCGACGTCGCCAGATCGAAGTCCGAGCCTGCGGGCGAGCAGTCCCGGACAGAGTATTTTTGAAGCGTCATCCGTGTTGCAAATGGTCTCGTCCAGGTAAAAGACCGGACTGAGAGCCTTTTCTTTCCTGCCTTTTGAGATTTGCTTTCCGTCTACTTCCTGGATGCACCAGTTGTAATCGCAGGCCGCGCTAATCTGGAAAGTCCTTGTCTTGCCTTCGACTTCTTCTATCCATTCTCTTCCTTTATGCGGGAAGTCATTTAAATCGAGCCAGAGATCAATCTCTTCTCGGCTGCGCGCTATTAATCTGTCGGCACCGAATCTGGTGTCTTTGCCGTCAAGGGCATTTTTTGCGAAGCCGGGCGAGAGAAGCAGGCGGTTTATAGAGTGTTGGTTGCGACCAACCTGGCTGGTCGAGTTGATGATGATGCCGTCCACTTCCGCGCAGCTAGCTACAAGCTCGAAGAGTTCTCTGCCAGTCATCGGCAGGACCGGGCGATAGCTGACTTTGTCCTTATGAGTATAGACATAGGCGATGCGATCATCGGGATGTTTCGACCGGGGCGATAGAGAAAGTTTCTCTCCGTCATAAGAAGCCTCCACCAGAAATTTGGCAAAGAGCAGCTTTTCAAGCTGGTCTTTGTCGGGCAATGCCAGCAGATCCTCCAGCTCGACCGATTCTGCCAGGCTGAGCAGCTCGGCGAAGTGCTCGGCAGCTATGATGCGGACTTGTGATTCGTTCCTGGCATCGTCATAGACCATCAGGCATTCAAGATCTTGCCGAATCGAGCCAATCAGATGAGGACCATCAATTATTCTGGTTTCCAGCTTTTCCGGGGCGTATGTATAAATCGCTAGCTTCTTCTTGTCAGTTACCAGGGCGGGAAGATGCCAGGTTGGATATTCGACGATGTCTCTCAGTATCTTTGCCTGGGCGCGAGCCGCCAGGGTCTCTTCGTCTTCGACGAGGAGAAGCGCTTTCATTCTGGCAAAAGCCTCCAGGAACTCTGATTCTTTTCTCTTGTCGGGCTCGAAAGATCTGCCTGCCGAGCGGCTGTCGTCCCAGAGTTGCAGAAAGAGAAAGTAGTCGTCCCAGTTTTGCATCGAGTTGTTAGTGGAAGAAGCGCAAAAGCTTTCGTTCTCGGTCTATGGTGTAGTGTTTCTTGCTGAGCAGATCTTGCCCTATGGCACTCATATCATTGCCGCCGCCTACTTGAATCGGGAAGCCTCTTTCGTAGATAGGCCCGATTTTTACGTCGGCGTAGATAATCTTCCAGGTGATACTGCCGCCGACACCAGATCCTGGTCGTGTCGGTGCGTCATCCGGTATGTTGAGGTTCAGTCTTTTGGCCGCCTGGGTGGAGAGAATGGTGCTATTGGATCCGGTGTCGAGCAGCACCTCTTCCTGTCTACCGTTTACGGTCAGTTTTACATAGTCCCTGAAGTTTTTAGTGGTGCAGGGGACGTCATAGAGATCGCTGGTGCTGGAACCATGAGAGCCGGCAGTATTGGCCGCGGTGCGTTTTTTCATGGTGAGATATTTCTGGGGACCGTTGTTGTGAATTTCATAGTCGTAGCCATGTAGAAAACCCTGGCCCACCAGAGGCATGAGGCTCATGTTCTCCTCGATGGTAACCGGCACGGTTCTCTCCATGTTGCCGATTCTAATCTTCATCATCTGTCTCCAGGCAGCAATCGATTTGCCGGCCCAACCGCTGGAGGTTGAGTTCGGTTTACCCCGGGGCAATTCCACCCCTGCCGCTTGCAGATGATTGAGACCGAAATGGGCATTGGCACCGGTATCGAACCAGGCTTGCATCTTTCTGTTGTTGAGGTAGATATCCACCAGCATATGACCCTGACTGCCCGGCTGAAAGTAGATTCTGTTTTCGTTTGGTAGACTCGGCAGGTCCTTTTCGAGAAAGGCGCTGAGGCTGTTTCTTTGAGA
>CAZCBH010000016.1:7534-68284 GCA_964496875.1 uncultured Candidatus Obscuribacterales bacterium
GCAACGGGCATCCGGGCTGGCAGATGTACTGGTTTCTTGTAGACAGACTTCGGTCTTTGATAGGTGACATAAGCCGGCTTGCTCTGAACCGGGCGGTATCGGACATATTTGTCGGCGATTTTATTGACTGTTTTCTGCTTCGGATCCTGCTTTTGCGGTCCTTTAGCCTTGCCTTGGACCGAATGTCTGGTCGGACGCACCATGTTCATGCCCTGGACATTAGCGTACATTGGATTCCAGTGGTAATTTTTGAGATTCGGATAGCTTTTCACAATGCCGTGCTGCCAGCCTTTGATCTCTACCGTGCCCACCGTTACCCTGTTAGGTCTCGACCCGTCCTGGCGAGCCTTGCCTCGGGCAAGGGCTGGATCCCCGGAGAAGAGGAGCACGGTTGAAACTAGCACTAGAAACTGCTTGAGCATTTTTGAGATATTCTGAGCGAGCTGTGAGCGATATTCTTATGTATACAGAAGCCAGGTAAGGTAGTCTATGGGGAAATTACCATCTGGGGAGGGCAGGCGTTAAATGACAGCGGATTCGGGTGTTTCACCGGCTTTTTTGGGAATGGGTATCATGGGTGCTTCCATGGCTGCAAATCTTTGCAGGGCAGGCTTTTTGGTCAATGTCTGGAATCGCAGCCCGGGAAAACCGGGGCTCAAGAAGGCTCTGGCGGCTGGATGCCGGGGGGCTGAATCGATAGAGGACTGTGTGGCTGGAGCCTCTGTCATTTTTTCCTGCCTGGGCGATGTCGAGGATGTTAAAGCTGTTCTGGCAGAAACCGGCGGTGTGGTTGATTTCGCTCCGGAAGGTGCCCTGGTTGTGGACTTTTCCACCATCGGGCCCCGGGCTGCCCGGGAAATTTCGGAAGCTCTGGCGAAAGCCCCTACCAGATTGCGTTTCCTCGATGCGCCTGTTACCGGAGGCGATATCGGTGCTGCCAACGGCACCCTGACCATAATGGTGGGCGGTGAGAGAGCCGATTTCGACGAGGCTCTGCCCTATCTATCCAAAATGGGCAAAGTCATAGAGTATTGCGGACCGGCAGGTTCCGGTCAGGCTTTGAAGCTTGCCAATCAGGTTCTCTGCGCCGTCAATATGCTGGCGGTTTCAGAAGCCCTGTCTCTAGCCGAGCGCTTTGAAATAGAGCCTTCTCTGGTGGTCGATGTCCTCAAAGAAGGCGCCGGCGGCTCCTGGGCCCTTGCCAATCTGGGGGCGAGAATAATAAAAGACGATCTGGCCCCGGGTTTTATGCTCAAGCACATGATCAAAGACCTGCGGCTTATTCACGATAATGCCGAGGGCGCCGCTCTCAATTTGCCTGCCATGGAGATGGCAGAATCGATGTTCAAAAAGCTTGTGGAAGCCGATGGCAAGGCGGCAGAGGCCTTCGGAACCCAGGCGATGATTGAGGTCTATCGCAGATAAGATATTTAAACAAAAGCCTAACATGCTGGCTTTTCGCCCGGATAAATTGGAGAATTGAGCAGTCGAAATGCCGGGGATAATGCGGGGGATTGAGCATGAAACGATGCAATTACAGTCTTCATGCCGGAAGAGCGCTTACCTTCTTTCTGGGCTTGTCCGTAATCGTAGCCTTGATGGCGGTGCTTGCAGCTTGCAATCTGGGAAGCAATAAGGACCCCAGGGCTGAAACCCCTATGGTGTCGGTGGAAGGCTCGGACACCATGGAGACTATGCTGGAAGCCTGGCGCAAAGCCTTTATGAAAGAGAATCCAGATGTGCCAGTCTCCGTTACCTGTGCCGATTCTGGCAAGGGAATAAGAGCTCTCATCGACCGAACCACCGATGTGGCAGCGGCTTCTCGGGATATTACCATCACTGAGCGTGCCCTCATGCACAACGAAGGCATGAAATTGAGCCGTTCTATGGTAGCGCTCGATTCCATCGCGGTGATCGTCAATCCCAAGAATCAGGTGAATGAGATAACCATCCCCGACCTGCTCAAGGTCTATTCAGGGGAGATAACCGACTGGGGCGACCTGGGCGGAGCCGCCGGAGAGAAAATAGTAGTGCTCAATAGAGAAGAGCAGTCCGGCACTTATCGGTACTTCACCGAGCATGTCATGAAAAGAATCGATGAAAAAGTCGTTCCTTACAGCCGGGAAAATAAGGTGATGACCTCGAACGAAGCTATGCTTGCCGGTGTCGATGCTAACGAGAATTCTATCGGTTATTGCGGGCTCGGCATTGCACTCAAGTCGAAAGCCAAAGCCCTCGACATCAAGCTGCTCTCGACCTCTACCGCCGTCAAACCGACTCTCGACAGCATCTCTTCCAACTATCCGCTCAGTCGGCCGCTCTATCTTTTTTATGATGTTGATCCTAAGCCTACTGTGAAGCAGTTTGTCGACTTTTGCATGAGCAAAGAAGGACAGAAAATCGTTCGTGAAAACGGCTATCTTGGTGTCAAATAGTCTGTTATTTTTTTCTTTTGATAAGTTGGAATCCCCGCAGGTGCCTTTAGCCAATGTCCGATTTTTTGAGAGCGCTCGAAGAGAAAGTCCTCATATTCGATGGGGCCATGGGGACTTCTATCCACAAGCTCGATCTGACCTTAGATGACTATCTCGGTTATGAGAACTGCCCGGAAATTCTTGTTGAATCGAGACCCGATGCCATCGCCTCTATTCATGAGTCTTTCTATAAAGTCGGTTGCGATGCCGTTGAGACGGATACTTTTGGTGGATCGCCGGTGGTGCTTGCCGAGTTCGATCTGGCGGAACGAGCTTATGAACTAAACAAAAAAGCTGCCGCGCTGGCGGTCACAGTAGCCAGGGATTATTCACAATCCGGTCAACGCCGCTTTGTCTCCGGCTCAATCGGACCGACCACCAAGCTGCCTTCGCTTGGTCATATTACCTTCAAAGCCATGAAGGATGCCTATTATGAACAGGTCAGAGGTCTGGTCGATGGTGGTGTCGACGTTTTGCAGTTCGAGACCGGCCAGGATCTGATGCAAGCCAAGGCTGCTGTCATCGCCATAGAAGAATATTTGCGCAAGGTCGGGAAAAAAGTACCGATAATAGTCCAGGTCACTATCGAGGCACCACCGCTTTCGACTATGTTGGTAGGTTCGGATATCTCCTGCGCCCTCACCACTCTCATGTCGTTTCCCGTCGATGTCATCGGTATCAACTGTGCCACCGGGCCCGATGAGATGGTGGATCATATTCGATATCTCTGCGCCAGCACCCCCCGCTATGTTTCCGTCCTGCCCAACGCGGGTCTGCCCGAAAATGTCGATGGCGAGACCGTCTACAAGCTGACCCCCGATGAACTAGCCGATCATCTTAAGCACTTTGCCGTGGAAGAAGGGGTGAACATAGTCGGCGGTTGCTGCGGCACCACCCCGGAACATCTGGAGCGTGTCGTTCAAGTGTTGGGTAATGTCGCTCCTAAGAAGCGTAATGGAATCTATCTACCTTCGGTAGCCAGCATCTATTCAAGTGTGCCTCTCGAGATAGACAACCCTCCTTTGATTGTCGGAGAGCGCACCAATACCAATGGCAGTCGTAAGTTCAAGAAGCTGCTCGAAAAAGAAGACATGGACGGCATGGTCTCTATGGCAAGAGGACAGGAGAAGGAAGGTGCCCATGTCCTCGATGTTTGTACCGCCTATGTAGGCAGGGACGAAGAGGCGGATATGATCCGCTTTATTCGGCGGCTCAATACCGAACTGTCCATTCCTATAATGATCGACACCACCGAGTATCCTGTCCTCGATAGCGCCTTGCAATGTATCGCCGGCAAGCCCATCGTCAACTCTATCAACCTCGAAGACGGTGTCGACTCTATGAAAGAGAAGCTGGCGCTGATCACTAAATATGGTGCCGCCGCCGTCGCCCTCACCATTGATGAAGAAGGCATGGCTAAGACTCTGGATAGAAAAGTCGAGGTCGCCGGAAGAATCTACGACTATTGTGTAGAGGCCGGTCTACCGCCCAGCGACATCATTTTCGACGCGCTCACTTTTACGCTTTCTACCGGTAATGACGACGATAGGCGTCTTGGCCTGGAAACCTTGGAAGCGATAAAAGAGATAAAACGCAGCCTGCCAGGAGTCAAGACCATTCTTGGTGTGAGCAATATCTCGTTCGGTTTCGACCAGGGCATTCGCCAGATTCTCAACTCTGTTTTTCTGCACTATGCGGTCGAATACGGTCTCGATATGGCCATTGTGAACGCCCAGAAAATAATGCCGCTCTTTAAAATAGACGAAGAAGAAAGAGAGTTTCACCGCAGACTTATTTTTGATGAGCGTTCCAAAGACTATGATCCGCTCTTCGCTTTATTAGACCATTACAAGAAGAAACAGGCATCCGGTGAAACCGAGAAACAGGCGAAACGCCCGGAAAAGATAGAGGAAGTTCTCGAGAATCGTATCATCGACGGTGATCGGGTGGAGCTGGAGAAAGATCTCGATATCGCACTCAAGTCCTACAAACCGCTCGATATAATCAACAAGAATTTGCTGAACGGTATGAAAGTGGTAGGCGATCTCTTTGGCGCAGGTAAGATGCAGCTGCCATTCGTTCTGCAGTCAGCAGAGACCATGAAGGCGGCCGTGGCTTATTTAGAGCGCTTTATGGAAAAGGTCGAAGGCCAGGAACGCGGCATTATGGTACTGGCTACGGTGAAAGGCGATGTCCATGATATTGGCAAAAACCTGGTCGATATCATATTAAGCAACAACGGCTACAAAGTCGTCAATCTGGGCATAAAGCAGCCGATAGAAAACATCATCGCCGCGGTTCATGAGAATAATGCCGATTGCATCGGCATGAGCGGCTTGTTGGTAAAATCGACGGTGATCATGAAGGATAACCTTACGGTTTTGAACGAACGGGGCATAGATCTTCCGGTCATACTCGGCGGCGCCGCCCTGACCAGAAACTATGTGGAGAACGACTGTCGCAAAACTTACAAAGGTAAGCTCTTTTATGGTCAGGATGCCTTCGATGATCTGAAAATTATGGAGATGCTGGCACGAGTCAAAGAGGAAGGCAGGTCTTTGAAAGACTATAGCGAAGCAGAGCTTCTGGGCGGTGTCGAAGCGGTCCCCTCTCAGTGCGAAGCGGAGCCGGAAGTTGATTCTGATGGTGATATCGAATCTCCAGCTGAGGGCGAAAATATTGCAGAGAAGGCAATCGCTGCTCTTCCGAATAACCAGGTTCTGATTCGTTCCGATGTCGCCCGCGATGTCGCTGTGCCCGAGCCGCCCTTCTGGGGTACAAAAATTGTCGACGAGATAGACCCTTTCGACGTCTTTCCCTATATCAATCTCAATGTCTTGATTCGCGGTCAATGGAGAGTGCGTCAGGGCGATACGCCGCAGCATGAATACGACCGACTTTTAGAAGAGAAGATCTATCCGGTTTTGCAACGATTAAAAGAAGAGTCGCGTAAGGAAAGGCTTCTTAGACCGAGAGCTGTCTATGGTTACTTTCCATGTCAGTCTGAGTTCGATGATCTGATCATCTACGAAGAAGATCAAAAGACCGAGCGCTTGAGATTTACCTTCCCCCGGCAGAGCCATGGCAGAAATCTCTGTATATCGGACTTCTTCGCCGCTAAAGAAGAAGGGCGAATGGACGTGCTCGCTCTGCAACTTGCCACCGTAGGTGAACGTGCCACGGAGTATTCTGAGGAGCTGTTTAACTCGGACAAGTATTCGGACTATCTCTACTTTCACGGGCTGGCTGTGGAATCCGCCGAAGCCACCGCCGAGTATATTCATAAGCGAATAAGAACAGAACTCGGTTTCGCCTCTTCTGATGCCGGCGATATCAACAAGCTCTTTCAGCAAGGTTATCGTGGTACCAGATATAGTTTCGGCTATCCGGCCTGTCCTAATTTAGAAGATCAGGCTAAGCTCTTTGATTTGCTGGAGCCGGCAAGAATCGGAGTAGATCTTACCGAAGAGTATCAACTGGTGCCGGAGCAAAGCACTTCGGCGGTGGTTGTCCACCATCCGGAAGCCAAATATTTTAACGTCCTCAAGCCCAAGAGCAAAGAGACCGCTTCTTGAGAAGATGATAGAATTCAACCATGTCGAAATCGCGATTCTCTCTATTAGGAACTAGCTCTTTTTCGTGGTCCCGGGTTGTAGCCGCTGCCTGTCTGGTAGCTTCACTGGTTTCACTGGTAGAACTGCCTGCCCTTGCGCAGAGTCAGCAGGGTGCCCAGGTTTTTCAGGCGATGGGCAACTCATATTACAAGAAGAAGCAGTACATACCTGCCGCCGCCCAGTATATGGAAGCCTGGAGGGTTGAGCCCCAGAATGCCACCGCCGCCTACTATGCCGCTTATTGTCTCTATATGGGAGGCAGGAAGGATGACGCCATCAAGACTTTCTGGCTGGTGGTCGATAAATTTCCGAACCAGAAAGAAGGTCAGAATGCCAGGGCTTTTCTTCAACGTATAGATCCAACTTTCAGTCGTCATGGCGGGGATGCCAGAAAGGCGCTTTCCTCTTCGGTTGCGGCCGCTTATAGCGGCAGTAGTGGCACCGGTGCTACTGATACTAGAAGGACTGGAGACCGGGGCAGAAAGAGTCTCTCGAACGAGCAGCTGGTGAAGGAGATGTTGGAGATTCACAAACCCCGGGGCAAAATTCCTGCGGTGAGCGACAGTTTTGTCAAAGGGGTCGAGGGTATCATGGTCGCTTTGCCCAGGTATGTGCTTTTGATGATGCATGACAGAAAGGCACGCATTCACCTGGTGCCGGCTCTCGTTGAGACTGACTACCGGATGCAGAATGTTCGACCGAGAGGTTATTCGGAAGGTGCTAGCTGGCAGAACAGCAACGCCATGTGCTCTGGTCGCAATTTATATATAGCGCAATATAAGCTCGATTCCCGCAGCGGCAACTATATTACCGCTGATACCGAGATTGGTTCCATACGGCATGAGACCGGACATTGTATTGATCACTGTCTTGGATATATAAGCCAGCAAGATAAGTTCCGCCATCCTTATAGACTGGCTGCAGCCAGGGTACCGGAGGCGGATAGAGCGAGACTCGATTATTTCTTGCAGGTGGCAAGCGGAGGTCCCTCAGAGACTTTCGCAGAGTTGTGTTGTGCCCGATTCGGTGGAGAGACCGATGAATGGCGGATTAAGACCTGTGCCATGGTGAAAAACTATTTCAAAGAGCCCGATGCCATTATCGGGAGCTATCTCAAACAGATAGAAGAAAAATACAAAGATGATTGAAAGATGACGGAAATTAGAAAACGGCTATAGCCGCCCCGTTTTCTGACCGCACGGCAGCCCCTCTTCCTGCGCGAGGGCCCCGGGTAGCACTCGCGCATAGGATGTACTGGATGTACAGGGTAGATGCGTGCTGCCGGTTAAAGGCAGATGCTTGATCTCTTGTTTATCTATTTATCTAAGTAAAAATCCTATATCAACATTATGCATTCATATGTATGTGTTTCAAGCAATAACCAGATTAAAACTTAGACGAGTTGTTGATTTTAATGCTTATTTAGGCAAGGACTAAGTCCATCATCCTGCGGAGATTGTGTTATCATCCCCCTTTCACAAGATTCCTGATGTGCCGGGGTATGCTTCCGATGAAGACTGGTTGGATTTGTCTGGTCCTTTCTCTCTCTCTTTTGGTCTGGTTTGGCAATGCCATTGAGCTCGCTGCCAGCGAAACCGCAGAGGCAAATTCGCTTATTCCCGTTATCAAAGCGCTTGGCGGAGCGGATAGATATCTGACATCCATATCCACGGATAAGCCAATTTATAGAGCCGGAGAGTATTTTCATGCCAGGGGTGTGATGCTGACTTCCACCGAGCATAAGCCTATGCCCGATAGGGACGGGCACAATAGCAATTTGATTTATGCTAACGTGAATCTCGAAAATGCCAAGGGACAGATTCTGGTCAGTCGCTCTATCCCCATAAAGGACAGTGTCTGGGGTGTCTCCCTGAACCTTCCGGTGGATCAGGAATCCGGACAGTACAGGATTTATGTAAGCTATCCGAATCAGGGCTATGCTCCTGCTGAAAGACGATTCGAAGTTCGCTCTTACCGGGCTCCGCGGTTGAACTCACAGATTGTTTTTCTGCGCGACGGCTATGGACCTGGCGATGAAGTGACCGCGACTCTAAAAGTCAAACGGGCCGAAGGCGGCATTCCCACAGGCGCTGAAGTGGAATTCATCCCTCGGGTGGACGGTAAGGCTATTTCTGGAGGGACAACCAGAGTTGATGAAAGCGGCATCTGTACTGCCAGTTTCAAGCTGCCCAATACTATAAGCGAGGGTTACGGAACTCTGGCATTCAGCATCAAAGATGGTGGCGTGGTAGAAAACGCTTCGAAGAGCATCCCCATATTGCTCAATACTGTCAAGCTCGATATCTATCCCGAAGGCGGAGAACTTGTCTCCGGACTTTCTAATAGAGTCTATCTGCAGGCGTATCAAAGCAACGGCAAGCCGGCCGATCTGGCTGGAGCGTTACACTGGAAGGAGGACAAAGCTACCGGAGTTGTCTGTGATTTTCGCACCGAGCATGAAGGGCGCGGAAGGATAGAGTTCGTCCCGCGGCAGGGCAGGAACTACTATCTGAGTCTTTCTGAGCCGGCAGGTATAAAGAAAACCTATCCGCTACCTGAATTGAAAGGCAGTGGCGTGGTGATTCGTTCTATGGAAGAAGTCTACAAAAAAGACGAACCGGTCAAAGTAAAAGTGGCAGCAACAGCCGACAATGGCTCGGTTCTGCTTACTCTGAAAAAGAGAGAAGAGGTGGTCGCCTACAAAAAGATAAAGCTGAAAGGTGACAAGCTCAAAGAAGTTAGTTTCTTCCCTTCCCATGAGTTTGATGGTGTGCTCACAGTCACAGCCTGGAGTGATGATGATAAGCCGCTGGCTGAGCGCCTTGTCTTTCGGGAACCCGCTCAAAAGTTGAATATCAAGGTCGAAGCGGATAAAAAGAGTTATATACCCGGAGATAAGGTCACCCTGGCAGTCAAAGCCACCGATGAAAGTGGTAAGCCGGCTGCCACCGTTGTCGGTTTGAACGTCACCGACGACAGTATTCTTGAACTTTTGGACAATCGAGAAAAGGCGCCACGATTACCGGTTATGGTTTATCTTGAACCGGAGGTTGCCGACCTTGCCGATGCGGCCGTTTATCTTGATTCTGAGAATCCGAAAGCTGAGCTTGCGACTGACCTATTGCTCGGCACACAGGGCTGGCGGCGTTTCGCCCTGATCGATGTGGAAAAGTTTCTCAAAGAGCATGGCGACAAAGCAAGAAGGGCTCTGGCATATAGAGGAAATGATTTATCTAACTTGAACCAGGTAGATAGATATACTTTCTATCCAGATAGATTCTCGCGACTGAAATTACCGAAGGGCGGCCTGTAGCTTCCTGAAGAGATTGGACGGGTGGAAGGACCTCGGGATATGAATATGTTCCAGGTGGAGCCGACTGTCCTGGATGAAAGGCACTATACAACAGGAAGAGCGGTGCGACATCAAAAGACCAGTCCTACCCTGCCTGAAGGTGTACCACTTCCTGATCTCGATAATAATAGGCTCGTCAACGCTCGTATCGGAGAAGTAACAGTCTATGCCAGGGAGTACGCCCATCACAATCGTGGCAGGCGCGGTACCGATCGAAAGGACTTCACCGAGACTATATACTGGAATCCGGTAGTCAAAACGGATGCCACCACCGGTGAAGCAAAGGTCAGTTTCGATTTGAGCGATAGTGTCACCACCTTCAAAGCTATTGTGGATGGATTTACCCAGGATGGAACCCTGGGTAGCACCGAAGCCTCTATAGAAGCGGTAAATCCATTCTATGCCGAAGCGAAGCTTCCGCTGGAAGTCACCGAGGGCGATCGCATACTGCTGCCGCTCAATCTTGTAAACTCCACCTCCGATAGACTGGAAGCTCTCTCTTTCGAGACCGATTTAAACGGTGATTCTGTCGTTTCTTCCCTTTCGAACGCCAGGACTGACCTTGGCGCCGGTGAGAGGCTTCGCTGTCTGCAGCCGATTGAAGTAGGCAAGCTCAAAGGCTCGCATAGTTTCACTATAGTGGCCCGGGCCGGTCAATATAAGGATCGCGTTGAAAGGAAGCTTTCAGTCAAGCCCCGGGGCTTCCCTCAAGAAACCGGTATAGCCGGTCTTTTGAAGCCGAATCAATCGGTAGAGAAAGAGCTTCTTTTGTCCCAGGAGATAGTTCCCGGCAGCCTCGAAGTGAAGGGCGCCCTCTATGCCACTCCGGTGGGTCAGCTTAACGCTGCTCTAGAGCGCATGATCCTGGACCCGTATGGCTGTTTCGAACAGTGTAGCTCGACCAGCTATCCGCTCACCATGGCGCAGCAGTACTTCCTGTCCCATTCCAATGTGGACCCTTCCTGGATAGAAAAATCCAGAGAAAAGCTGACCGATGGCTATAAAAGGCTGGTCAGCTACTGGTGTCCCGACCGCGGCTACGAATGGTTCGGTCACAACCCCGGGCATGAAGCTTTGACTGCCTTCGGCTTGATGCACTTCAAAGATATGGCCAAAGTCCGGGAGGTAGATCAGAAAATGGTCTCTACGACAAGAGCCTGGCTGATGAAGCAGAAAGATGGCAAGGGTGGTTTTAACCACAGGACAAGGGGGCTGCATAATTGGACCGCCGATAGTGATAGCTCGAACACCTATATCGTCTGGGCTTTGTTAGAATCCGGCGAACCGATCAGCAGTCTGAAGAATGAACTGGAAAGGGTCAAGACTGTGGCGTTCAAAAGTGATGACAGCTATGTCATTGCCCTCGGTGCCAACGCTCTCTATATGGGTGGCGAGAAAGCTGCCGCTTGCCAGCTCATGAAGAGGCTTGCAGAAAGGCAGTTGCAAGATGGCAGTGTCGACAAGGCTAAGAATTCTATTGTGGGTAGCAATGGGAACTCTTTGAAAGTTGAAGGCACCGCCCTGGCGAGTCTTGCCTGGTTGCGAGATCAGTCCTTCAGCGATAATCTCGTCCGGAGCATGAAGTACCTTACCGAGTCCTGTCGCTCGGGCCGCTATGGCTCGACCCAGGCTACGGTGCTGGCTCTCAAAGCCATAGTCGCTTATGACAAAATGACAGCCAGAGTAAAAGCGCCAGGCAGGTATCGAGTCAGTGTTGACGGTAAGCCGGTTGGCAATTGGATCGCTTTTGACGAGAAGGCCGAAGGCGAGTTGAAACTGCCTGATATCGGCAATGTACTCAAGGCTGGCAAGCATAAGATCACCTTGACCATGGAAGGTGGTGCTCCCATGCCCTTTTCTCTGGTGGCGAACTATAATACGCCGACACCGGTTTCGTCAGACAAGTGCAAAGTGTCCATCGATGTGAAACTTGCTGAGACGAAGGTTAGAGAAGGAGCGACTGTCGATGCCACCGTTATACTTGCAAATCTATCTAAAGATTCCGTACCTTCCCCGCTGGCTATTGTTGGTATTCCTGGTGGTCTGGAGCCTCGTTATGATCAGCTCAAGGAGCTGGTCAAAAAAGAGACCATCGATGCCTACGAGGTAAAAGGTAGAGAGCTGGTTCTTTACTGGCGAGGTTTGCAAGCCGGCGAGAAGGTGGTTGTACCGATCAATTTAGTTGCCGCCGTTCCCGGTACTTATAAAGGCACTGCCAGCCGGGCTTATCTCTATTATGGCGATGAGAACAAGCACTGGCTGGACGGTCTGGATATCGAGATTATTCCAAAAAAAGTCGAGATTGCAAGCGGGCTCAATTCCGAATCTTCAAAGTGATTAACGAATATCGAATTTCGCGAGCTCCTTTCTGGCAAAGCCTGAGACATCTTGATCCGGATCGTTTCTGAGAGCCCAGAGCAGCTCTAGCGGACAGCTCTCGTTTTTGATCAGGTTCTGTTTGACTTCGGTGGTCTTGTCGTTGACGAGACCCCAGAGAACATCGATAGGTGATTTCGAATTGCGGGCCACGGCTGCGCGCACCAGGGTGTCAGGATGAGAGGCCAGCTCTGCCAGGCGCTCAATCGGGGTGGAATGTCTCTGGGCCATCATACGCAGAAACTCTATCGCCTCGTGGGCACCGCTGGCGGTGATCGGTGCCTCCTGAGCCTTCTTTATTTTGCTGTTCTCCTTCGAAAGCGCCGGCAGATCATTTACCGTGTTTACCTTTCGCCGGTCTTTTATGGGCTCCAGACCGGCTTTCTTGCGCCGTTCATTCAAGACTTCATAGGCTCGAAGCGATACCAGGGGATTGCCGTCTTTGAGCAGATCCACAACCAGATCCGAGGTCAGCTCCGGATTGTCCAGGGCCGCCAGCTTGACGTGACCGTCGTGGTCTTTGATCAACTTGGCAAGAATCGGTTTCGATGCTCTTTGATTGCCCGCCACCGCACTGCGAATGGACGCATCCGGATTCTGGGCGAGCCACATCAGGGTCGATTCGGTGGTGCCGCTCGAGCGGGCTATTTCTAGTAGTCCGCTATTGGTGGCTTGTTTAAAAGGATTACTTGAAGTAGGAAAGTCTGCGGTTTCGTCAGGGACCAGGGAGCCTGCGCTACTGTCTTCTGTTGAACGGTCAGTCTTGCCGCTGTCTTCCTTTATAGTGGGATTTTTTGTACCGCTTATAGATTCCGATAGAGAGGTTATAAGGTTCTCTGCCGCTTTTCTGCCGCTATTGTTGTGATTAGAGTTTGTGGGTCTCTCTCGTTTTTCCGTCTCTTCTTCGAAAGTTTCTTGGGCTACCTGATCTATGATGGCTTCCATCTCGTTGACGGTCAGCATGTGGGCGGCAATGATCTCGTCGGTGAGCATTGAGTTTTCGCTCACCTCCCACTCATCGGCCAGGCAGGTCGTCCAGTCGTGGTCGGCCGGCATCGTCGGGATGACTTTGTCATCCTGCTTCTTTTCACTCGAGCTATGAAGCGACCCCGGCCCATCCTCTGGGACAGGGAACTTCTTCTCCGGTAGCGATTTGTCCCTATCGTTCATCTAGCCAACTTCTATAGCAACTCTGCTCTCCCTCAAGTCATCAGTCTGATGGATGCAAAGGAATCAACCCGGGATAACCGGGCTTATTCAAGCTATCAATAGAATCTATCTACTCCCACATTTCCCATGCTAAGCGCAGATACGCAATTCGGGGTATTGGAAATTCAATAATTTTGTATAGGTTATCCCTTGTTTTGATTAAATCAGGCTCTGTAAGCGCCGATAGGATGCGGTTTATTTGGTTTAGCGTACAAAAATATAAGTTTCACGTACTACATTGTCAGATTTGATGGGCAAGAATGAAAGTAGGAATAGAGGTTCGTTACTATGGTGTCTAACACTTAGTACATTTTAAATGCCTATAGCCTTTGTTGGCCATTCGCTGCCCCGAGTTACCCTTTCCCATAAGGTCATTTGATTGACTGAGAATTCCTTGCAAATCGAAGTTGTTTTATGAAAGCAGAAACCATACCAGAACTGATCAAATTCTTGAGCATTCAAGAACAGGCCCTTGGTAAACAAAGTCCGGAAGTAGCCTGCACGGTTTCCAAACTGGCAGACCTATATATGGATAAAGGCTTGCTCGATGATGCCGAGAAGTTATATCAAAGAGCGCTCGAGATTAGAGAACGGGCTATCGGTCCGCATAATCGCGAAGCTGAAGAGACCAGGAATAGCCTGGCTCGTATCAAAGCGATCCGCAAAGAGGATATTATCCCTCCGACTCCGGTCTATGCCGGGACAAGCTCGAGCTCCGGCCATGCCAGTGTGAACCAGGGTCAGAATTTGAACTTCGGTACCGGAGGCGGCTTTGGTACGGGCTCGGCCGCAGGTACAAATACAGGAACCGGCAACCCTGCCGTAGATTCTTCCACATCTCTGGATATGGTCTCGGATACGCCATATACATTGAATGCCCAGAATCTTGCCGAAAAAGTAAAAGAGATGGAACTCGAAGTTGAGCTGATTCGTCAGGTCTCCGGCTCTGAATCTCTGCAACTGGCCGATTGTCTGACCAAGCTTGCCGACCTCTATTGTCGTACCAAATTGTACGAGGCTATGGAGCCTCTTCTGATAGAGTCTTTGAAGATAAGAGAAGCCCAGCTTGGCACCGATCACTTTCTAGTGGCCAACAGTCTCAAGAACCTGGCGCGACTGTATTATTTTCAGAGCAAGTACACGGTCTCCAAGCCCCTTTTCGAAGCGGCGATCACTATTCGCAAAAGCCTCTTCGGACCCAGGCACCCCAAGGTGGCCGAGGCCCTCACTCAATACGCCAAGTTGCTACGCAAAATGAAGCGTATAGAAGAAGCCCAGACCATCGACCAGGAAGTGCACAGTATCAGAGCCCGGCATGGGACCTGGCACCGATTGTAATTTCGGCTTGCTATTTTTGCGACACGGACTTAGATTCAGATTGAGACTTAGTCAGTTTCAGTCGTCTGGTCAGATCGCACATGTCCTCATATCTGCCGAAAGAAGGTACTAGATAAGTGCCCTGGCAGATGTCGCGTACTTGTTCTAACAAAGCTTCGGCCAGCTCCAGGCCGATGCGGGCCCCTTGATCGCCCGCTTTGGCCATGGCGGCTCGGATCTTGTCCGGGATAGATATTCCCGGCACCTCGTTATGAAGATATTCGGCGTGTTTAGAAGAATGGAGCGGCATGATCCCCACCAGAATCGGGACCGGACAATCGCCGAACTCATCTAGAAAGTCCGACAGGTCGCTTACCTGATAGATAGGCTGGGTCATAACAAAGTGGGCGCCGGCTTCGAGCTTGCGCTTGAATCTATCCAGCTCCAGTTTTCTATCTTCGTGGGTGCAGTTGAGAGCGCAGCCGATGGAGAGATTGGTCGGTTTGCCTATGGTATTACCGGCAATGTCTTTGCCCTGATTGAGCTGGGAAATTATTCGAATCAGTCCAATAGAATCGACATCGTAGACGGCGGTGGCATGGGCATAATTGCCCAGAGCCGGCGGGTCTCCGGTGAGGGCTAAGATATTTCGGATACCGAGAGCCTGGCAGCCCAGAAGGTCCGCCTGGATTCCCATCAAGTTTCTGTCTCTGGTGGTGAAGTGTATTATGGTTTCGATTCCGACTTTGTTGCTTATCAGCTGGCAGGAGGCAAGGGATGACATTCTCACCCTGGCCATCGGGCTGTCGCCGACGTTTATGGAATCAGCGCCGCTTTCATAGAGCATCGCCGCCGCTTTGAGCAGCTTCTTGGTTACGGCTCCTTTTGGAGGATCCAATTCAACACTGACGAAAAAATCCTTTTTCTTCTCTTCGCTGTCTTTGAGGGCTTGAAGGCGTATCCGTAGAGGCTCTCTTTCTGCCGCATCGGTATCATCCTTTGGGTCGACCTCTTGCGAATCTATCTCTTCTTGCTCTCTCAGGCTAATAGCAATACCGCCACCCTGGGCGGGGATGTCGGTGAGAGTCGAGCTGCGCGAGTGCGGTTTGGAATTAGCGATGTAGCGATCCATGCTCTTTCTCATGGCCGCTATGTGTTCGGGTGTGGTACCACAACAGCCACCAACTACTTTTGAGCCCGCTCTGATATAAGGATCCACATAAGAGGCGCAGTAATCGGGAGGGCTGACATATTTGAAGTGACCTTCGCTCATGCTCGGTTGTCCGGCGTTGGGCAAACTCGAATACCCCAGTAGATGAAGGTCTTTGCGACGGGCTAGAGTGGAGGTCATTTTCAAGAGCGCGTCGAAGACCGGTCCGGGACCGGCACCACAGTTGATACCGATTATCTCCGGTGCGTCTTCGCCTAGATTGTCGAACAGTCTTGATACATCCTCCGGGGTGATTCCGAAGAAAGTGTGACCTTCCGGAGAGAAGCTCACCTGGGCCACCACAGGTAGGTCGCAAATAGAACGCGCCGCTTTGACCGCCACGGTCAACTCTTCTATGGAGGACATGGTCTCGATGGTGAAAAGATCTACGCCGCCGGCTAGAAGTCCGTCCATCTGTTCGCGAAAGACCTCGAATAGGGTAGCTTCCCGGGTGTCGCCGATGGGGGGCATCAGCCTGCCGGTCGGTCCGACCGAGCCTGCTATGAAAGCCGGCACTCCGGCAATTTCCCGGGCGTTTCTCGCCACCTTGGCGGCCCAGACGTTGATGTTCCAGACATCGTTCTCAAGACCAAAATTGGCGAGCTTGAACTTATTGGCGCCGAAAGAGTTGGTGGTAATTATCTCGGCGCCGGCGTTCAGATACTCTACATGGATATCCTGGACCAGCTCTTTGTTGGTCAGATTGAGGTGCTCGAAGCTGGCGTCCGGTGAGGCGCCCCGGGAATAGAGCAGGGTGCCGATACCGCCGTCAGCCAGAAGCGGTCTTTCTTTGACGGCTTTAATGAAAGGACTGGCAAATCTAGATTGGCTGGCAGACTTGGAACTGGGCATCAGGCGTCCTCTCCCTTTTTGAAGAACGCCAATTTTAACACGCTCTTATATATGACTCTAACCGGCTCGTTACTCTTTCTTACAACCGCTATCTAGTTATTTATATTAATTGATAAGATCTGCTGGTGTTTTTCCGCGGATGTAACTGCCTCGTGCCAACTGATCCCCAGCTAATCAGAAATTTTTCCATTATTGCCCACATCGACCATGGTAAATCGACCCTGGCCGACAGGCTGCTCGAGTTCACCGGAACAATTGAACAGCGGGCTATGCAGGATCAGGTACTCGATACCATGGATATCGAGCGCGAAAGAGGCATTACCATCAAAGCCCAGCCGGCGCGCATGGACTATAAAGCCAAGGACGGCAAGACCTATGTGCTCAATCTTATCGATACGCCCGGGCACGTTGATTTTGGCTATGAAGTCTCTCGAAGCCTTGAAGCCTGCGAAGGGGCGTTGTTAATCGTCGATGCCACCCAGGGGGTGGAAGCTCAGACCCTGGCCAACGTGCACCTGGCTGTGGAGAGCAATCTGGAAATTGTCCCTGTAATCAACAAAATCGACCTGCCCAGCGCAGATCCGGAGAGAATCAGACAAGAGATCGAGGACGTCATCGGCTGGCCCGCAGACAACGCCGTAGAGACCAGTGCCAAGAACAATATCGGTATCGAAGATGTGCTGGAGGCTATAGTCCGGGATGTGCCGCCTCCCAAGAACAATCATGATAAGCCTTTGCGAGCTCTGGTTTTTGATAGTTTCTACGACAGCTACCGGGGCATAATCGTATATTTTCGGGTTCTGGACGGTGCCATTACCGCCAGGGATCGAATAAGATTCATGGCCAACAAGAAAAATTTCGAGATAACCGAACTGGGTGTCTTGAAGCCTAATCAGGTCAAAGTAGACAGGCTCGGACCCGGAGAGGTCGGTTATCTGGCTGCTTCGATCAAGGACGTCGCCACCCTGGTCGGTGATACCATCACCAGTGCGGAGACACCTGCGGCAGAAGCGCTGCCCGGTTATCAGCCCGCTAAGCCCATGGTCTTCGCCGGTATCTATCCGGTGGACAACGAGCAATATCCCGAGCTTCGCGACGCGCTAGAGAAGCTAAAATTGAACGACTCCAGTCTTTTCTTCGAGCCGGAGAGCTCTGAAGCGCTTGGTTTCGGGTTTCGATGCGGATTCCTCGGTCTTTTGCATATGGAGATCATTCAGGAACGTCTCGAGCGGGAATACGACCTCAATTTGATCACCACCGCACCTTCGGTTATATATAGAGTCACCAAAACCGATGGCAGTGTGATCATGGTCGACAATCCGGCTCTCTTGCCCGATGCTAATCACCGTGAACTTATCGAGGAGCCGATTGTCACCGCCAATATAATCGTGCCCAACGATTATGTCGGCGCTTTGATGGAACTATGTCAGAGCCGTCGTGGTGTCTATATAGATATGAAGTTTCTCGATGCCAGGCGTAATCTGTTGATATACGAGATGCCGCTGTCTGAAATCATCACTGATTTCTACGATCAGCTCAAATCCCGCTCTCGGGGCTACGCCAGTCTTGATTATCAATTTCTCGATTATCGCTCTTCTAAATTAGTCAAACTCGATGTCCTCATAGCAGGCGACCCGGTGGACGCGCTCTCGGCTATTGTTCATGCCGACAAGGCCGCCAGTTACGGCAGACATCTGGCGGTCAAGCTAAAGAACGTGATTCCGCGCCAGATGTTCGAAGTGCCTATTCAGGCGGCCATCGGCGGCAAGATCGTTGCTCGTACCAATGTCTCTGCCCAGAGAAAGAACGTTCTCGCCAAGTGTTATGGTGGTGATATCTCTCGAAAACGTAAACTTCTGGAGAAGCAGAAGGAAGGTAAGAAGCGCATGAAGTCCGTGGGAAGGATAGAGATTCCCCAGGAAGCATTTATGGCTTTGCTCAAAATCGATTCGGAGACTTCCTGATCGCCATCTCAGTGGCTGGTCATGAAAATCATCAAAAGCACCATCAGGCAATTGGTGACTGCGTGCACTATTATCGCCGGAATAATACTGCCCGTTTTCTCTGTGGCCAGGCAGGTGACAATGCCGAAGACAAACTTGTCTAACAAGAGCCAACACAGTATCTGACCGTGCAGGAGCGCGAAAAGGGTCGAAGTCAGCACCGCCGATGGTATGACACCCCAGTGCCTCCTCAACCCGCAATAGAGAATACCCCGAAAAAGTGCCTCTTCGATAAATGGCGGAATCAGACCAACCATGAGAAGCAACATGGCGATTGCGCCGGCAGAGCCACTGGCTGCCATTAGACCCAGGGCATTTTCGTAAGCGTCTTCCGGTGGATAGAAATAGTGCTCCGAGAGCAAGCAGGAGGCAACGATGGTCGTCAAAGAAATGGAGAAGGCTTTTAACGCAATCTTGAGCATAGAGGAGAGGTCGTAACCCTCCACTTTGGTGCATCTGACGAATTTCAAAAAGGGCATTTTCCTGTCCACGAAAAGCCAGGTGAAAAGTAAAAGCGGCGTGCTAAAGACAAGAAATTCAATCAGGCTGGCTATTCCGTATTCCACGGGGTTGAAAAAGGCCAGCACCAGGGAGCGGTCGTCCGTATGCAGGGAGGGCATCAGAAGGACAATCGCCAGGAAGGCTATTGTCGAGACCATGGTGGAAGCTACTATTATTGCCCAGGGTTTCCAGAGTCCGAAGGCATATTCCGAGGCTGTGCCATGGTCCTGGAAGTCGAAGTCTAAGTTGGTATGCTGATCTCGCCAGAGTAAAAGAGATAAAAGCAATCCAGTGATCCAGAGGACAATTAAAACTGCAACAATGAGGAGGGAATTGTCGCATTCTTCAATAGCTCTTCTCTGATGAATCCGCGCCAGGTCGGCTCTACCGGCTTGTATACAGAGCGATTGCAAGAGCCTCTCGCGAAACCATGATCGCGAAAGGATATGCTCCAGTTCATCCAATCTGGCCTGAAGTTCCTGGTCATTGGCAGGCGGCTTTTCAGCCAGCAGAACCCTCTCGATGGTTCTGGCTCGGGCCTCTTCGAAAGGGCTTGAATGTTTGAAGAGTGCCGGCAGAGTTTTGATATCGACAGTGGTGTCTTTCCCCGCTTCCCTTCGTGCAACTATTCTGTAGAGTTGTGTCTCCAGATCGAAGGGATTTTTCTTCAGATTCAAATCCATAAGATACTCGATTCGTCCAAGCAGGTAGAGTCTCAACACTTGAGCTGTTCTGGAGTTGGCGTCGTTTTCAGGGAGTTGTTCCAGGAGACTAACCGCTTCGGTAGCCAGAGACGGCCAGTAATCTAGAAGCGGATTGACCAGAAAGTCTATGGACTCTCCGGTCTTGCTACGCACCGAGATTTCGCCTGTATTCATCAATTTAAGCGCAAAGGCTAGATCATCCGCGCAACGCCGGGCTATTTCCTCGAGCCTCTTTTTCTCCCGGTCACTGTCTTCTGCTTTCAGAACTATGCTGTAGAAGGGTTTGACTCCAGGGGTCTCAAGAACCAGTCTCTCTTTCGGGATGGCCAGGGTCGTGTTTAGTTTCTCCAGAAGATATTTCCTGGCATTGTCTCCCTCTTTCTCTTCCGGCTCTTCGGAAGCTTCGGTATATTCAGATGAGGTTTCCGATGAACTTTCTTGTGATTCAATCGATCTTGGCAGGTCTATGCGCTTCAATTCCATAACACCGGCCACTGCCGCTCCCAGAAAGAGAGCCGCTGCCAGAAACCAAGAGAGATAAAGCACCCAGGCGCTTTTCCGGGCCCGGCCTTGTATAAGTTCTCCATGCTTTTCCATCGATTTCGCCGTTGTCCGGTTCTAATAGTGCATAATAAGTTAGGTGAGGGTCGCGGGGGAAGCGATGGCTAAAAAGCGCCGACCAAAGAAGAATAGCAGGAATTCTGAGCTCGGGAATAGTTCGGGTTCAAAGGATTCAACGAAACCGATTCATGTTCCGATTCAGTTCAATCTTGATAACTCCGAAGGTCAGTCTACTTTTGCTAAACGCAAAAAGAGAAATGTTCGAGAGATCCTGGAGAAGGAGCTCAGCAAGCCGATCACCGATGGTTTCGACGACATAGACCAGGAAAGAAAGCGGCGCAAGCTCCTGGCTGCCGCCTGGCGAGAGCGGGATAACATTTATAGAAGGATACTGGGCAGGCCTTCTTATGTCAGCCCGGCCAATTACGGACCACCATCGGAGGATGTGCCCGAGGATTATCTCGAACAGATTGCGATCAAGGAGAAAAACGCCTCGGCTGATACATTCAATCCGGGGGATCCTACTATGGAAGAGCAGCACCTCGCCGTTCTCGCCTATGGTCCGGATCCGACAAGACCCTACTGGACTTATTTAACCGCCGGTCTTGCCAGCCCCTGGATGCAGACAAACAGCCAGGAGGTCTCCGGCTTTGGCTGCGAGATCATGATCAAAAGCCCGGTAGATCTGCCCTGGGCTTCCCAGCTTCTACGCACTCTTGCCTTTTATGTCTTCAACCATACCGGTCAGTTGAACCCCGGAGTCAGGGTGAGCCTGAATAATCCTATTACCGGCGGCGCAGCGGCCAATGATTCCGCCCTGCGTCATGCCTTTATCTGGTACGCCGACGAGGTGCCCAATGACTGGTATCAATTGCCTTCCGGCGGCTTCGGTATCTTTACCGCCATCGGCATCACCGATAGAGAGAAGGAATATGCCGATTCTGTGGAAGATTACGGGACCTGGTGCATACAGCAGGTGCTTCGTCACGCCGGTCATGGTCAGATAACCGACCCTGATAGAGCCTGTCTTTCGACCCAAGAGGGCTTCGCCGAGACCTTCTCGATAATCAAGGCGAGAGCAGATGCCTTCCGCGAGACCGCACCGGCGGAAATTTCGAGCGAAGACGGGGACGGAGATTTTTAGGTAAGCAAAATCAGCTTTTGCTCTGGATTAATTTCGATTCGATCTGATTTTTTTGTGGTGCCGCACCGGTAGTGGTATCGCTTCCGGTCCAGTAATGCTCTCTGTGTTTTTCATAGAAATCGATGGTTTTCTTGATACCGTCGGCAAGGGTGGTGGTCGGCTCCCAGCCTACTACTCGTCTTATCTTTGTGATATCCGAATAGAAATCTCCAGGCTCCTGGGCTTTTCGCTCTGGGGAAAACTCGGCAAACTCCCACTTACCGCGACCGGCTTGCTCGATAATGGTCTTGACCAGCTCTACGAAGCTTACAGGGATATCTGAGCCGACGTTGAAGATTTCGCCATAGGCCTCTTCTACGATCGCTGATTTTATAATCGCCTCGACACAGTCGTCCACATAGCAGAAGTCTCTCAAAATGCTTCCGTCGCCGAAGACTTTTATGGTGTCATTGTCCATGGCCAGGCGCACGAACCAGTTGCAGACACCGAATCTGGAGTGCAGCATCTGGGACCGCGGACCGTATATATTGCTCAGGCGCAATAGAACCGAACGGATACCGTGGGCGTCGTTATAGACTTTGATGATTTTCTCGGCAGTCAGGTTTGAAATCTCGTAGATGCCTTTGGGATTGGTCGGTGCTTCTTCATTTACCGGCAGAGAGACCGAGGCGCCGTACTGACCGCGAGTTCCGGTATAAACCACAATCGCTTCCGGGTTGTACTTGCGCAGCGCTTCCATAAGGATAGCTGTGCCGGTGATGTTGATCTCGATATCCGGAAACGGATTGGAGAGGCTCATGATGTGGCAAACCTGTCCAGCCAGGTGGAAGACATAGTCCTGGTTTTTGACCAGATAGATGATCGCGTTCTCATCCCGGATATCAGAAAAATTGACCCGGATATCTCCTTTAACTTCTGCGATATTGAATTCGTTGCCGCCATAATCCGGAATCATGGCGTCCATGACCGTTACCCTGGCTCCGGCCTCGACCAGCCTGAGAGCGAGATTGGAGCCGATGAAGCCCAGACCGCCTGTAATCAGAACGGATTTACCTTTGAATTCATCTAATGCGTTTGTTTCTTTTAAGTGATCTGCCATGATTGTTTTTCTATTGGTCTTAAATGCGCTTCATCTGCTGTATGGATGCCAGAGATGCCCTGGCACCGCTTTGGTGAACAAATATCACCAAAGTAGAGAATGATTTTACCATGAGGTTTTCTCTAGAATCCGGTTCTCAAGCCTCTGTTAACTGGTATAGCGAGGGTTGCAACCCGGGTATGCGTCCCGTCAGTTAAGTAGTCATTAATTCGTCGAAAGCTCTTTTCTTCTATATTGAGATGTCCCTTTAATAAGGTCCATGGAAAAAGGTGAAAGTCCAGTTCGGGGATTTGAAGTCCCATTACTCTACATATAAAGAACAGATCGATGCCGCCGTAGCTAGAGTGCTTGCTAGCGGTTATTTTATTCTTGGACCGGAACTGGCCGCTTTCGAGAGACAGTTCGAGGAGTTTCTCGGTCTTCCCGAAAACCGTGTTGTCGGTTGTAATTCCGGAACCGATGCTATCTATCTTGCCCTGGCAGCCGCCTTAGTCGGACCGGAGCATGAAGTGCTCGTTCCTTCTCATACGGCAGTGCCTACCATTTGTGCAATACGCTCCACCGGAGCAACCCCCGTTTTTGTCGATATCTGCCCGCGGACATATACTATTGATGTTGAGCAGATTGAAGAGAAGGTAACGCCGAAAACCAAAGCGATAGTGCCGGTGCATCTCTATGGCCAGACCGCCGACATGGATAAGATCAATGCCATCGCCACCCGTCATGGTCTGACTGTGGTTGAAGACTGTGCCCAATCTACCGGCGCCAAATATAAAGGACGACAGTCCGGTACCATCGGTGACTATGGTGCGTTCAGCTTTTATCCGAGCAAGAATCTCGGCGCTTTTGGAGATGGTGGTGCGGTCTGTTGCAAGAGCAAAGAAGACTACGACAGGCTCATCAAAATCAGAAATTATGGTCAGTCCAAGCGTTATTACAACGATATAGAAGGCGTGAACAGCCGTCTCGATGAGATCCAGGCTGCCATTCTGGGTGCTCAGGTAGAATTCGTCAAGGGCTGGAATGCTCGCCGCAGAGAGATAGCCGCTCGTTACGATGCCGGCCTGAAAGAGCTGGTGGTCACACCGGAAGAGGCTTCCTTCAATGAGCATGTCTATCATCTCTATGTGATCGAATCTAGCTATCGCGAGGAACTGCAAAGCTTCTTGCTCGAGCGTGATGTACAGACCCTGATTCATTATCCGGTGCCTGCTCATCTTCAAGATGCTTACCGTTACTTGAATTATTCCAAGGGAAGCTTGCCTCGGACGGAGTCCGCCGTCGAGAGGATTCTGAGCTTGCCTATGTATCCCGGTCTTACTGATGACCAGATTGATTTCGTGATCGAAGCGATTGCGGAATTCTATAAGACCAGAAAAGTCGAGACCCTGCACAAGGAGCAACATCTAGATGTCGACAGGAAGCCTGACCAGGTCGCCTCTTCAGTCGGTTAGACTGGAGCCCGGTGAACAAATCCGCTTATCGTCACTATCTCTGGTGATACCGGCCTATAACGACGAGCAAACCATCGGTCGTCTGCTTTCCGATGCCAGTCGCTTGTTGCCTTCTATTTGCGACAGCTTCGAAATTGTCGTCTGTAACGATGGAAGCTCTGATGGAACTTTGCAGGTCATCAAGGATATGGCTGCTGAAGATTCGAACATTCATTTGATCAATCATCCGACTAACAAAGGCTTCGGTGCCACCATTCGAGAGCTCTATCTTGCCGGTCGCAACGACTATATCTTCTCTTTGCCGGGCGATTATCAGTACGCCCCTAAAGAGCTTCTGACCATGGTGAAAGGTCTGGTCGAAAACGACTTTGTAATCGGCTGGAGAGTGAACCGCAATGATCCGCCCAGACGTAAGATGCAGTCCATGGTCTATAACTTCATGCTCCGTGCTTTCTATGGCAACAGAAACAAGGACGTAAATTCGATCAAACTTTTCCGAAGAGATATTCTAGACAATATCGAGCTGCGTTCCGAGAGTCCGTTTGTCGACGCAGAGCTCTGTATAAGGGCTGCAAAAGCCGGCTATAAAGTGGTCGAGATTCCAATAGAGCATCTACCTCGCATGACCCAGGGGGCATCCGGCGGAAAGCTTTCTGTAATTCTCGATACTTTTTCCGACCTGATTAAAATGCGCAGTACATTTTAGTCGTCAGAAAGAGTCCGGCGCCTGGGGTTTGAAGCCACCCTGCATCAAGACGTTCTTGGCTCCGGGTATGACGTTGCGATGTTTGGACATCTGCCGGTAGAGAAGCTTCATGGCCACGGTCTTGCGGTTGTTGGCGCCGTAGAGATTCTCGTATAGATCCACCGCTTTCTGCAAACTTATTTTGCCCTGGGTCCATTTATAGTGCAGGGTTTCATTCACGCCGATAGCGGCCAGTACGTCTCCGTAGACTGCGGTTTTGGTGCGTCCTTTAGCTTCCAGAATCGATTTCGCTCTATTGAGAAGCGTCCGGGCGGTATCGTATTTTTTCAACCGGGCATAGGCCGTGCCGGTGGTCGATAAAGTCGGCACCAGCTCGAGGCTGGTTGTTCCAAACACTTTTTCTCGAGCAGCTGTAACCGGAGCGCCCACTTGGATCGCTTTGGTGTAGTTCTTCTGCATCAAATAGAGCTCTGAAAGAGACTGCATGATATCCAGCACCGCGGGGCTGTCTTTGCCCATGCGCTTTGCTTCGATATTCCAGGCGTGGGTGAGAAGTGGTTCGACCCCTTCGGTCGCCCCAAGACCTATGTGCGCTCTGCCAAGAATAGCGGTTGCTTCGGCAATCCAGGGGCTGGTCTGGTTCACTGTTCTGGCCAGAATCTCATAGCCTTTTGTTGCTAGAGCGACAGCGTTTGCAAAATTGTTTTTGCGGATGTTCAAATCGGCCAGGGCGATCATGGTATTGCCTATAATGGCGCTTGCCGGCTCTAGATTTGCGGATCTTATTTTATAGGCTTCTTGCAGCGAAGCGAGGGCTCCATCGAGATCGTTCTTGTCGCGCTTTTCTTTGGCTTCTATCTCCAGCAGAACCGCTTTTGAGAGTTCGTCATCCTCGCTCAGATCTGCTTTCAGCTTGGCTCTATCCGGTGAATATCTGAAGAGAAGTCTGGCGCTGCGAGGGTCTTTGAGGGCCGTTTTCGTATCTGTGTTGAATATTTCGTAGGCGGATTTTGCTATTTGACCGGCTTCATCCATCTTGCCTTCCGACTCTTTCAGTAGTGCCTGGGTGCTGAGCACCTTGGCTTTCAAATAGGCTTTCGAGGCGGAGAGACTTGAGCCTGGTAGACAGAATTCTTCGGGTTTCTCTGGTAAGGCATTAACCATATATAGTGCTTCACTGACCAGCTCTTCTGCCTTGCTCAGCTCCCCCTGGGTAACCAGCATACGTGCGTCTATATTAACGAGCTCGGTCTCGAGATAGGGTAGCGAGCCTGCTATGGAGAGATGGCGCACCGCCGTGGTGCCTTGTTTTACGATGTAACCGGATTCTTTGTACTGTCCGGCCTGGTCTAAAATGTCCGAGAGATGGAACAGAACCCTGGCTTTCGTAGAGTTGCCGTCTTTGTCCTCTTCTCCAGGTTTGCACATGCCCAGCGCGAACTTCAGGGTTCGCTCCGCCTCTATGAATTCACCGAGGTGTCGCTGGGCAATAGATAGTCTTTCGAATGCTCTGATCAGATCATCCGTCTGGTGCTTCTCTTTGAACCTGGTTGAAAGCTTCTCTAGTTCGCTTCTTGCTTCTTTGAATCGTCCCTCTCTCAATAGCTGATCAGCTTCTTTAAATGGACCGGAATCCCGGCTCTCTGCGTTCTGTGAACTAGATTGCTCTTCGACTGTTGTTTCGCCAGGCGAATTAGCCTCTGTCTGTGTCTGGGCCAGAGCCTGTGGCGGACCGGACTGAATTAGCAGTAATGCTAAAAGAACAATCCCGGAGCGGAGTTCTCTGAGCTGTCCGAAATCGAGCTTTGTCTTTATACCGTATCGCCCTGCCATCATTACGCTCTATCCTATCTTTGTTCTGTCTACTCGAAACTACTCAAATATAACAGCAATCCTGCCTCTTTGCTGTTATTCGAAGATCGTTCTGAGTGCGGCGCCCATGACTTCTATGGTTCTGTCGATGTCCTCTTCGCTGTGTTCACTGGAGAGGCAGGCCGCATCCACCGCCGTCGGTGGAAGATAGACACCGCCCTTCAGGCAGTGATGGAAAAATCGAGCGAAGAGTTTTTCGTCTATCTTGCGAGCGTCGTTGAAGTTTTCAACTGGGGCTTCAACAAAGAGCACCGTAAACATGGAGCCTACTCTCTGAAGCTGAATCGGTGGACGTTTGCCCTTCTCCTTTTCAATATGAGCGAGAACTCCCTCCAGTCCGGAGAACAGTCTTTTTGCCCTGTTCTCAAGCGTTTCGTATATCTTTTTGTTCTTCAGCTCATTGAGAATCGCAAGGCCTCCGGCCATGGTCAGGGGATTTCCGGAGAATGTGCCGGCTTGATAGACCTTGCCAATCGGCATCAAGCAGTTCATTATCTCTCGACGCCCTCCATAGGCGCCAATCGGCATGCCGCCTCCGAGTGTTTTACCGAAGGTGCTCAAATCCGGCTTTATATCATACAGATTCTGCGCTCCGCCCCAGGCTAGACGGAAGCCGGTCAGGACTTCGTCAAATATCAATAGCGCATCATATTTGGTGCACAGGCTGCGCAGTCCGGGTAGAAAGTCCGGGTGCGGTTCAATCACTCCCATGGAGCCGGTAACGGGCTCCAGTATCACTGCCGCCACTTCTCCTGAATGTTTCTCCAGGCATTCTTCCACCGACGCCAGATTATTGAATTCCGCCTGGATGCTCGAGCCGGCAAAGCCATCCGGGACACCGCTGGAATGTTTGATCCGGTCGTTCGCCAGTGTAGAGTCGCTGTGACCATGGTAACAGCCTTCGAATACAATCACTTTGTCCTTTTCTGTATAGCCCCTGGCCAGTCGAATGGCGCTCATGACAGCTTCTGTGCCGGAATTGACGAAGCGGACCATGTCCACTGAAGGTAACGCCTCGACCAGTGTTTCTGCCAGGCGCAACTCGAGTTCGTGGGGCGCGCCGAACAGGGGGCCTTTGTCTATAGTTCTCTTGACCGCATCGATGACCGCAGCAGGGGCATGCCCGAGAATCGCCGGTCCCCAGGCTCCAACATAGTCGATATACTGATTTCCGTCCACATCGAAGACTCGCGAGCCTGTTCCTCTGTCCAGGAAAAGCGCCTGCCCTCCTACTTCGTGAAAGGAGCGAAATGGGCTGTTTACCCCTCCGGGTATGAATTCGGCAATCTGTTTGCCGAGGATCTCTGTTCTAATGCAGGGTTTCACCATTCCAATAGGTATGGAACCCGTCGTTTGCGGATGGTCTTTCTCTTTAGTTGTGTTATCGGCCATAGATGAATGTGAATCCCCGGTCTCTTGATTTTGTCGCTTGCCAACAGGCTCTTTGCCAGGCGTCTGCTCTTTGTAAGAGCTCTACACTATTTTAGTTGCCCGGTCTTTGAATTTCCTCTTTGAAATCATTGATCTCATACTTTTGTTCGACTACGCCTGTGGGTTTATGGATAACCTTATGTGATGGTTACTTCTTGCTCAACCAGAGTGTAAGAGCCAGACCGGAAGCGGCAATTACTATACCTGGTGTCCATACGGCAACTGTTGGGCTGAAGAAGCCGTTTCTAGCAAGAGCCCAGGTAATCTGTTCGAAGGTGAAATAGAAAAAGAGAAGAAATCCGCCATAGGACAGACCTATTGCTGTTTTGTGTCTCCTTCGACCGAGCAAACCGATTGGGAATGCCGCGATTACAATGAACAGGCAGGTCAGTGGACTGGCCAGGTTGTAGTTCAAATTTAGTTGATGCTCTACTGGTACTTCCTTCCCTTGCTTCTTCAAGGAGACGATCTTGTCTATCAGTTGAACCGTGTTCATCTCGCTAGGTTCCGGCTCTCTTTTGTCCGGATCGAATTTAGCCATGAGATCCGGGGGACTGATAGCCATTTTGGAAAAATTGGTGTTTATTATGCTGGGTAACCCTTTGGAGTTGACTGCGGACAGGTCGTATTCATGCCCATTGAATAGCAGCCAGCCGGCTCCTTTAAAGAGTCCTTCCGGTGCGTAAAGCAGCTTCACGTTCTTTTCCTGATCGAATTTGAACAAAAGAGTATTGGTGAGGTTGTTTCCTTTTCTCGATCCAACCAGGTAGACCTCCGAGACATTACCGTTCTCGTCCTTTCTCATACCTTTAAAATCATGCACTCCCTGGGCTTCCGGTAAGTCACCACGGCTGGCTGCCAGCAGAGCGAGCTTGGTGCTCATCTTCAAAGATCGGGGCACGACCAGTTCATTGACCAGAAATGAAAAGAGCCCGACTGTAATGCCGAGGACGAGGAAGGGTTGGAATATCCGCAATAAGCTGACTCCACTGGATTGCAAAGCAACGATCTCGGAATCGCTCATCATCCGATAGAGCACCAAAATGGTGGCAATCAAAACTCCTGCCGGCAGACAATGCACGATTATGTCCGGCAATTGCATTGTCGTCATCAAAATATAGAGATCGAAAGGGCAGCCAAAATCTTTCATGTAAGACTGCAGGTCTTTGATTTTGTCCGTAAAAAACAGGAGCCCGGCAGGAAGGGTTGTGCCCACCAGGAGCATCACCATGAATTCGAAGTAGCAGTAGCGGTCAAGGGTTTTAAACATTCCGGCTATCTGAACCACCTCGCAAATGGTGTCACATCGTTGTAGAAGGGAATATTTGCCGAAACAGTATTGGCTGTGTTCAGCGCTGTTTCCGTTTTGACGCGTCCTTCGGCGTCGATGATGGCGGACGGTCCGAGAGTGGTGGAGAAGACAAAGCAACGATGAGTTTCCACTGCACGAATCGATGTGATTGCGATGCACTGTTTACCGATTATTTTGGAGTCGAACCAGGAAGTGTTGCTGCAGTCTACTAGAAGCTCGGCGCCGTTACGCACTGCTTCGGTAGTTAGTTCCGGAGCGGCCAGCTCACAACAAAGTATGGGGGCGATTTTTCTTCCACTGAGTTCCAGTACGGTTTGTCTGTTTCCTGGCTTGTAACCGACACGATGAGGAGTCAGGGTTCCACAGAGGGCTCCGAATGGAGAGTTGAGCAGCCAGGCGGGAGAATACTCTCCAAATGGAACGAGGTAGCGCTTGTGATAAACCTCGGGATAAATCTTTCCTTCTCTGTCTATGCCGCAGGCCGAATTGTAGATGCCGGTCTGGGTGTCTCCGTCCAGGCAGCCTACCACCCAGTCCTGGTCCAGTTTCTTGCAATAGTGACCCATTGATTCAAAAACCTGCCTGGATTGGGACATCGAGCTTGGAATCGCCCATTCCGGCCAAATGCATAAGCCGGCAGGGGCATTTTCTGCCAGCTTCAAGTACTTATTGAAAAATTCTCCCGGCTTGAAAGCCTTGGCGTCAAAGAGGATATTGCCCTGCAGTATCGATACCATTTCATGGGGATTTGCCGCTGCCAACTTGTCAGCTGTGGCCAGGCGGTAGTTGCCGTATCCTACTGCACCTGCTATGAGGGCTAAAACCAGGAGCAGTCCGAGCAAGCATGACCTGGGCACGTAGTTGTATCGCGCCCTCGGAAATCTGGCAACATTTAGAATAAGGCTTGTTAGAGCGGTGTTGCACATCATGATCAGGGCTCCGATGCCGACACCGCCTACGATACCAGCAATCTGAATCAGAGCTTTCCAGTTATACTGCGTGTATTCTAAGAGTCCCCAGGTTAGACCGAGGCTGCCCCAGGCATTGCCCAGCTTGTTGAATATCAGGCACCAGACAAGAGGAATAGCGAACAAAGCCGGAATCTGCCAGCCGCCGTTCCTCATCCTGGGAACGAAGCCATCTGATAGTGGCATCCAGCGTACAATCGAGCAAAAAGTTCCAAAAAGGGCGCTCTGCTGTAGACCGACCAGGAACCAGATTATCGGGTTGGCTAAAGAGATGTATGCGCTCATGGTTTCGGGCCAGACATCGGTGGTGAATTCCAGGGCGCAGATATTGTAGACGAGGGTATAGCCGAAGCCGAAATGAACACCGCGATAAAAGGCTTCCGGCACGGTTCGGCTTGTGAGGGTGGCGATCAGAAGGGGCGTGATCGCGAACCAGGCTAGTGGAGCCAGGTCCGGACCTGGTGCGCTCAAGCCGGCGATGATGCCGGCCAGCCCCAGGCCGAGCCAGATCCGGCTCTCTTTGCGGTAGTAATCTTTGTCCCTGGTGATTGTTTCAGCTGGGCTGGATACCGGGGTAGTAGCAAGATTCGGCCTTGATGAGACTGGGGCAGATGGAGCAGAGTGCATCGGGGTGAGAGCTTCTCCTGGTTGTCAGGGGCTCGGATAGTCGAGCCTGTTTCGTTCGAACAGGGTTGCTAGTAAGAAGCAGCTTCTAATATATGATATGAACAACTTTATGTCTTCTGTAGTTTTTTAAGCTCTTAACTCAGGATAGTCGGTCGAGTTCGCGCACGCCGCCCCTTGAAAACCGATTGGAGCTTCAGGTTTCTGATTCGGTTGGCCTGTTTTCATTTTTTTTTGCCCGCCAGATCAAGGTTTTAGCCTCTCTGTCGAATTTTTTTATTGCTTGCTTGGCAACCAGGGGGCCGGATGCAAGGCCAGGGGCCGGGCTATCTGGCGAGATTAAAAATTGACAATCTTGAAGAATCACATCTCGATGCGAGCGTCCACTCGGTAGTCGCCCTTTTGCAGGCGCTTGATCTCGATACGCGATGTGTTCTCTTCGCCACCGGATGTAGTGACAATGAGTTCGTCCCCTTTGTTTATTTTGATGATATCCGGGGTTTTGTTTGTCAATCTTACATGAACAGGTTTGGAGGTGCCTTCGACTTTTACGATCAGGTCTCCAGCTCCTTTTTTCGCTTTCTTGCCTTCTAGCACTGCCGCTTTGACGAACTCGAATTCTATAGGATTGCTTCTCAGTATAGAATTGGCGATATTTGCTTTGTGTGTTCCAGGTTTAAGGCTCTCAGGCATTTTCAACTTTAGTTGCACCGGCGATGATGCCACCACTTGCGCCTCAGTAGAGTTGTCGATCATCACTCGGTTTTTACCGGCCATTCCCATAAAGTCATGACCGTCTATCACCAGCACTTTTGTATTTGGTACCAGCTTTGAGGCGTTATCGATTGTCGGTGCGTTTGCCTCGGTACTGGAGAACAGCGGCTGTAAAACGTCTATTACTCCGGGAATAAGCTCCGGGCGCGCCGCAAGAGATACATGCAATGTTCGCCCGGGTGTGGCGTCTTCCGGCACCATGAACATTGCTTGCCCCCTGGCGTCGGTGGATATCGTCGCACCATTGAAACTCAGCTCTACCGAAGCCTCCGGATTGCCGTATTTGTCGAGAACCGCCACGGTCAAGAAATTGCCAGCTATGGCCCGATCAGGGTAGATCAAATTGGCTCCCAGGCTCGGCTGCTTCATAATGTAGGACACTGCCGGACTTTCCCATTCTCTGCCCGTGCTCGAAGCCGTAGCCGGTGATGGAGAACTTGTGGAGTCATTCTCCTCTGTCCTCGGTTTAATCGGAGCGATTTTTGTGATACTGGCCAGCTTCTCTTTTAACTCTCTCTCTTCTTTAGAACTGGCGGATTCCAACGTAGATGCTTGCCCTGGCTGCTCTTGTTCTTGTTCTTGTTCTTTTACCTTTTCGGAAACCGGCTTTAGCTCTGCTTTCTTGTCTTCTCTCTTCTCACTGACTTCATTAGCTTCTTCTACTTTATCTCTGTCCGTCTTCGAAGCAATTTCCGAGTCGGATTCAACTTGTGCATTCTTATCCTTATTTGCATCTGTATCCGTATCCGCATTCGCATTTACATCGGCATCGCCTTTCTCGTCATTTTCTTCATTTTCTTCTTCCGCCTTATTCTCATCATTTAATTCTTTGTCTTCGTCGCCTTCTTTGGCTTCTTTGTCTTCGCTCTTCGATTCGTTTTCTGCCAGTGCCTTTTCGGCAGTCTTTTCTTCTGTCTCTGTCTCTTTCTCTTCTTTGACTTCCTGAGGTTTCCGATGGACTCGACGAATGGTCCGCTTCCTTCTGGTATGCGCTATCGCCTGTTTCTCTTTTTTCTCCGGTTCCTGAATGTTGTCATAGTCCGACTCGACGGATTGAGCTTTCTTTCCGGCTTTTGCTTTGTCTTTGCCGGCAGGCTCGATCTCTTCGACTATCTCGATAATCTCCACATCATCCGGATAAAACCCATAGGCGACATCATCCGGTCTACGAGCCTGGCGAGATTTTGCTTTCTCCTGTTCTATTTTTTCCTGCTTGAGCTTCTCTGCTTCGGCTATCAACCGCTCTTTTTCGATTCGTTTTTGCTCGAGTTTCTGCTGCTCTGACTGTTGTATCTTTTCGAGTTCGCTTTGATAAGATTCATAGCGCGCCAGGTACTCGCGTTTTCTATCGGTCAGAACCGGCTCCAGAGTCACTAGAGACTTTTTTTTTTCCGGATCTCCGGTTTTTCCGGTTTTATTGGCTTCGCCGGAGGCTTCTTCTTTGCCGTCTTCTGATTTCTTTTCGGTTTTTTTCAAACCGGCGGCGTCAACGTCGACTTTGCCGACCTCGCCAAGCCAGAAGGTCACATCCGATTGGCTCTGGATATCGAAACCTTTTTTGACAGGCGATTTGGCTGAGACGATTACTATGAACTTGCCGATGGTGGAGCCGTCGCCGGCTTTTAAATCTTTGCACTCACCGGCTATGGTGACATTGATGATCCCATCGATTCTCTTGCCCCAGACGGCTGCCACTGAGCCACGTAGATTATCTCTGAGTTTTACATCCCCGGATGACCAGGCTTCTACCACCATCGATGATTTTGCACTGGCGCGGTGTTCCGGTCTCAAGATTCTGTCGGCTTCTACCCCATCTGCCGCTAGGGATTTATCAAGAATCTCTTTCGATAATTTGACGATTTTATGTTCATCCGGATCGTTGATGCCGGTATTCTCATCTAATTCAGAGAGCGATTTTGATATGTCTTTTAAAACACTTATCAGGGCGCTATCAGGCAAAAGTCTGGGTTCTTCGAGACTGGCTTTATCCGATTTAGCGGCTTCTTCGGCTTCTTCTTTGACTTCTGACGAAGGTTTTGCTTGCGAGCTCTTTTGGGCGCCGTCTTCGTCCTGGTCGACTTCAATAATATCGACTTCCTGGATGTCTACATGATCTTCGTCAGCTTCTTTGGATTTTGATTTTGATTCGGATTCGGAAATCTTGCTTTCTTCTTCCTCGGTTAGTTCTTTGGCCTGCTTCTCTTTCTTGTCTTTCTTTTTCTTCTTTTCTTTTTTCGGTTTCGAGTCTTTTGTTTTCAGCTCTTTATCATCGTCTTTCTTTTTCTTCTTCTTTTCGACCTTCTTATCGGAATCATCTTTCGAATTCTTTGAATCTTTTGAACTCTTATCGGCCTCTTCGCTCTCTTCGTCTACCTCTTCTTTCTTTCCGAAAGGCAATCTGGCGATTTTCTGTTTATCTGGTCGTGCGTAGGAAGGGCTCGATTCTTTCTGGGTGGAGCGCGCCGAAGCTTGACTGAATATGCCGCTTCCCTGGAGGCAGAATGTCAGAGCCGTCAAACAGCAGATTGTCTGTCTTGCGAACAGAAAACCAGTGCTGAGGGGAGTGTTGAGGGCTTTGGATACTCTACTTCTATCTTTCATAGTGTCCTCTTGCAAACAGGATGACTATCGACGAAACACGATTGCCATAGATTTTACGGGAATTGAGCCGTATAGTCACTATCTGACCGAGTTTTTTATCGAGTGACCATATGCTTGTCGGGAGGTGCTGCCACCACTAGAGATGTCATGTAGGGGGTGTCAGTTCACCACTTTAGAGTCGGTGATCAGCCACTGGCCTCGGATCTGTTCTACAACGTAACTGACCGTATAGCTTGTGTTCTCGTCTTTGAGCACACTGAGGGTGTCCGCATCGATATATCTGCGGCGTTCGTTAATCTTTGCAACTACTTCGTACTTCCTATCCGGCGTGATCTCTTTATAGCTCTCGACGGTCATTGTGCCTGGTGTCATCTCGTAGTAGCGATGTTTGTCCAGCAAAAACTTGATTGCCTGACTCTGGGTGGCCAGAGCCTTGCCTCCCAGGATTCTTGTTAAATTCTCTCTCTGGCGATTTTTGACCGCTCTTCTTTTGATTAACTGCCAGGTGTTAATCAGGTTAGTGAATTGCTGCTTGAGCAGATCTTTTTCTTCGCTTCCTTGTTGTAAATCACCGCCGGGTTTGACAGCGATTAGCTTATTGTCATCGTCGTCATCGGCTCCATAGGTTATCGGCCTGTCCAATACAGAATCTGAATCAGGGCCAGAACTAGTTGCTGAGGTCGACCTGGGCTTTACTCCGTTAGGATTGGGGGACAGATCGCTGGTGTCGTCCCCGGTATCGTTCTCATTTTTATTTCGGTTTTCGCTCAGTTCGCTATTGACCGGATTCGAATCGGGCTCGTCGTTCGAAGTGTCTTTGACTTGAGTCGTTTCAGGAGTTTTTGCCACTTCGTAGACAGCGGTATTTTTCACCCTGATTGTCAGCTCTCCATCGCTGCCGGAGCCGTCTTTTTCTATCGAAACTTCGTAAGTGCCTGCGTTCAGGGTCAATTTATCCGATTTTGTCTCTTGATCGGTTAAGAACTCTTGCTTCTCTTCCAGGACCGAGTTGAAATCGGCTATTTTGCTGCCTCTTGCCCCCAGGGCCTCCAGGAAAAAGTCGGCAGCCATCTGGACCGATAAAAGATTGTCTACACCGGCTTTAGTGCCGGTGCCTTTGTTGACCAGCTTCAGTTGAGCTTCTCTTACCTGATTGCCTTCAGACTTGTACTGCAGTCGATTCTTGTATTGATCTACGAGTTCGTCTCCCTCTCCGGTTTTAAAAGGACCGATTCCCGGCCAGCCTCCTGACTTCACGAAAACACTGCCTTTCAATTGTTCCGTGGTGCAGAGCGGTTTTATCTTCTTCTCAGCCGGGGGGATTTCTGCCGGACTTCCCTCTGACTTCTCTTCGGATACAGATTCGTTTTCGGAACTCTTGGCCGATTCCTGTTTCTCTTCCCCGGCTTCGGTCTCTTCGGTCTCTTCAGTAGAGGTCGTATCGACGCCGCCTTCCGGCATTACGATTTTGAAATCAGTGTCGGTGTCTACCGTCTTGGTAGGTTTTTCTGCGTTCTTTTTAATTGAGTCATCTTTCCACATCTCATCGAGATTGACTTCCTTATCACCTTCAGAACTCGCGGCTTCGGCAGCCAGGACTGCATTGCCAGGGTTGGGGCAGACCTGGTGGAACCCTACTGTTCCTGCCATGGAAAGCGAAAGAGAGAAAGAGAGTATTAGTCGTGACCCTGATAATCGTTTCACCGAATGTTCCTTGCCGAAGGAGAACCGTGGAAAATGCCTAATATTCTACAATAAGTGCAGTATATACAAGGTTGAATCTTAGTAATATCAAGGCCCGGCGTGAGAATACCAGTAGTTGATCATGCTTTCATGCTGCATGGCATTAGCGCTTCAGTGCCCGCAAAGCCAGTCTGCTCACTTCTTTCTCGAGCTTGTAAGGCAGAGGCTGTTCTCCGGGGGCTAAGTTCTGTCCCTCTTCGACAAGGTAGTCCATGGTAAGGATTTCGGTCGCTAAGTGAAGCAGCGTCGGCTCGATGCTGCCTGTTAAAAGCGCGACGTTGGCCGGTGCTCCGCCGGTGTAGACATGCACTTTGTTGCCGGTCTTTTCCAGGGTATAGGTAGATATGGCTTTGCTTAATTTCTCTTGATGTTTGCTCACTTTCTCAAGTGCTTCTAGATTGGGCTCCTCCTGCCAGTGTCCTAGATTGACCACTGTCAGGTCATTGCGGGCATTTTGCCAGAGCTCTTCTGAAATCAGGAATTTCTTTCCGGTGGCTGTTACCAGCAGGCTGCCGGAAAAAAGCCCGTCTTCGAGGCTGCCCAGTGTGTAGCCGTCATAGTGAGCCAGAAGAGCCCGGACCGGATCGGTCTCTGCTATCTTCACGTTGACGCCGTTTCGCTTCAAATAGTGAGCGGCGCCGGCACCGACCTGGCCGTATCCCACCACGGTCGCTGTTTCTTCTATGAAACTGCGCTTCGAAACAAGGGCGAGGGCTTCGACCAGTCCATCTCCAACGCCGTGAAAGTTTTCGATCTTAGATTTGATCACCCCGTCATTCAGGTTTATAACCGGAAGCTCGATTCGCTCGATGCGGCGCAGTCTGCTGATGCCGCTGCCGGTTATCTCGGAAGCTCCGTAAAAGCTTGATGACCTTTCTTTTGATGCGGCCAGATACGTTTCGGTGAGAACAAGACCGGTATCGGATATAATCGAGGGATCATGCTCCAGGACTCGCTTCGGGCTGTCTGGACCAAGATGGATGGTGGCGCCGTCCAGGCGCATTTGCTCTACTGCAGAACCTTCCGTGGTGGCAGGTGTGCATTCGCTCAAATAGAGTTCTACGCCCGATGCGGTAAGGCATTTTGCCGCCACAGCCGTTATAGCCGTAAGGTGGCAGTGCCATCCTACTTTGACATTGTTCAACTTCCCGCTCTCTTTCAGGTGCGACTCGAGCTCTTTGAAGATGGGGAATTCCCTGTCTGCTTTTGCTGTGATTGTTGCGACATCGGTGGCATTGTTCATTGCTATACTTCACTATCGAAACAGTTCATAATGGGCATACCGGCTTGTCTCAATAAGCCCACCGTCAAAGGAAGGGGCAAGCCCACGATATTGGTGTAACAGCCGGTAATCTTCTCGACGAAAGCCGAGCCGAGACCCTGGATTGCGTAAGCGCCGGCTTTGTCCATCGGCTCTCCCGATTCTATATAGAACCATATCTCCGCTTCCTGCAAAGCTCTGAATTTTACCAGCGATGTCTCGATGCCGTAAAACTCCTTTTCCTCCTCGCCCTTTGATGCAATCAGCGAGACACCCGTCAAAACCAGATGTTCTCCGCCGGATAGTTTGCTCAGCATCTCGAATGCTTCCGCATCGGTCTGCGGTTTGCCGAGCATCTCTTGTCCCAGGGCCACGGTTGTGTCGGCACCGAGTACGATGACAGATTGATCGGTATACTCTTCTCTCGTCTCTTCTCTACAGGCGGTGCTCTTTCGTCTTGCTATATCCAGGACCGCTTGTTCGGCGGAGGTTCCCGGAGCGACGCTCTCGTCAACATGGGATGGTCTGGTATCGAAGGTCAATTTTAATAAGCTGAGTAGCTCCACTCTTCTCGGGGAGGCTGATGCCAGGATCAGTTTTGGTGTTTCTCTTTGCATAATCCTGCTACTTGAAGGCTATCTCCAGGACTTGTATGCGCTTGTTCCCTTTATCTGCGACAAAGAGCAAGTTGTTGTCAGTGTCTATGCAGAGATCCGCCGGACCGACAAATTGACCGGGACCCTGACCGAGTTCGCCGAAGGTATAGAGCCAATCTCCGGAAGAGGCGAAGACCTGGATACGATGGTTGAGAGAATCGAGCACATAGATTCTGTCTTGTTTATCTACTGCCACCGCCCGCGGTACATTGAACATTCCTTTGCCCTTGCCTTTTTGGCCGAAGCTGCGTAACAGGCTGCCTTTCTTGTTGAAAATCGAGATCTGGCTGGTACCATAGTCGACCACGTAGATTCTGTTCAGTCGATCTGTGGTGATACCGGACGGGAGATGAAAGGCTTCCTCTCCATGACCTTTATTTATCTCTCTCACCCAGATACCTACATCAGACTGGAAAACCTGCAGGGCTCGATTGTCCGCATCAGAGACATAAAGAAGTCCGGTGGAGTCTATGGCCAACCCCTGGAGACCGGAGCTTTTGCCTTTTATATTTTTGAACTCTTTGAGAAAGCAGCCCTGATTGTCGAAGATTCTCACATAATGATCGCTGGAGTCGCAGATATAAATTCGACCTCTTTCATCGATATCCATTCCGCTCGGTTTGGTGAGCATTCCCCCTCCGGTGCTGGAATTGCTCAATTCCGGACGAAGTACCAGATTTGATATGAATCGGCCATCTTGGGAGAAAATCGATACTCTTCTTTTCGCTATATCTGCCACCACTATCCTGCCGGAACGGCATGCCACCACGGCAGGTTCTAGAAAAGCCTGTTCGTTATTGACACTGTCTATAGTGAATTTTGGTCTTATCGGAGAGTAGGTCCCCGCCATCATTTCCGGGGAGCTTTTCACCGCCGCATTGCCAGGACGACCGGTCATGGAATTATCTCTATCGTCTCTGCGAAGCAGTCTTCTTCTCTGATTTTCCGGTGGTCTTGCTACCGGAGCAAGCCCTTTGTGAGAGCTTTCTTTCAAATTTCTTGCCAGATCAGAGAATCCGGCTGACTGAACCGTCTCTGTCATCTGTCTGTCGTCATGCTCTTTTGCCGCCGGGGTATTGTTGAACTCCCCTGAAGATGTTGTTATAAGGCTTTCGTCTATTTGAAGATCTACTGAGGTTGCGAACATGTCTATCTCTTCCGATTCGGGTCCGGATCCGGACTCGGCGTTGTTCAAATCTCTTAAATCCGGGCAATTTTGAACTTCTCGCAAGAACTCCCTTACAGATCGGAAGCGATCCCGGGGCTTTTTTCTCAGGGTTCTCGAAACGGCGGCAGAAAGCTCGTCGGAGATAGAAGGTTTGATTATGTGCAGTGGTGTCTCTTCCTGGGACATTATCTTGACTATGGTGGCGGCGATACCGTCGCCGGTGAATGGCAGTTCGCCCGACAGTGCCTCGTAAGAGACCACACCGAGAGAAAAGATATCGGCTCGGTGATCTACTTTTTTTGCGTTTTGCAGTTGCTCCGGCGATACATAGGCTAGAGTCCCCAGCATGACACCGGTTTTGGTTATATTCGTCGCTTCCAGATCCGCAATGCGGGCTATGCCGAAATCGGTCAACACAACTCGACCGTCATTCAATATGAAGATATTGTCCGGCTTGATGTCTCTATGAACCACATTCAGGCTGTGTGCATAGGAAAGTCCCTCGGATACTTGTTTGAGCATCTTCCAGAAAACCTGGGGGCTTAGCTTGCCACCCTTTCTGGCCAGTTCCTGGCGAAGGCTTCTGCCTTCGAGATATTCCATCACGTAATAATGGCTATCGATACTGTCCGAGACGTCAAGTACTTTTACTATATTTGGATGGGTGAGGCGGCTTGCGGTTTCGGCTTCCCTGCTGAAGCGTTCGGTGAACTCTTTGTGCTTTTCGGGATCTACATTTTCGAGGATCAGTTGCTTGATCGCCACGGTTCTCTCGTTGCGTGTATCCAGCGCTTTATAGACGATACCCATACCGCCCCGTCCGATCTCGGCCTGGATCTGGTAGTGTCCGAACCCTTCCGACATCTGGCTTTATTCCGTAATGAAAATAAGCTCTGTTTTCCCAAAGGTAAGCTTATCGCCCGGGCTGATCTGTCTACGCTCCGAGAGCAGCTCTCCGTTTATCATCGTGCCGTTAGTAGATCCCAGATCCTCTACCCAGTAAGAGCCTTGCATTTGCAGAACCCAGGCGTGGTGCCTGGATATATAATGATCGTTGGTTATCGGAATGTTGTTTGTCTGGTCCCTTCCGATCTTCGAAACGGACTGATTGAGCGGAAAACGTTCGTTCGTAAGTTTATTGAGCAGGAACGCCGGTTTTACCGGGATAGAATTGGAATTGTCCATTTGCTCTTGGTTGTGCATTGGTTCCATTACTCTTTCTTCCCTGGCCCGACTGTGTCAGTGATCCGAATTCAACTAGGGGTCGAGAGCTAGCAATTATCAGCTAGTTGCTGGAGCCGTTGGAATTATCTTCCTGGTATTTGATTACCACCACCGTCACGTTGTCGGGGGCTCCACCATCGATGGTCTGTTTGACCAGCTCTTCGCACACATCGTCCGGATCTTCGCCTTTGGTTATGACTTCGCTGATCTGTTCATCACGAAGAACCGTGGGCAAGCCATCTGAGCAAAGCACAACCCAGTCCTGGGGACGAAGTTCTACCGGGGTGTGGTCGACTTCTACTTTCTCTTCGTGGCCGAGGCAACGGGTGATTAAGTTTTTATAAGGGTTGATTCTTGCCTGTTCTTCTGTAAGGCGACCGGCACGAACCATCTCTTGTACGACCGAATGATCATTGGTTACTAAGTGATGTTTGCCGTCTCTAACCAGATAGGCTCGGGAATCTCCCACATGGGCGATCATCAGAGCGCTGTTGTCGCTTTGAACCGCTACCACCACTGTGGTGCCCATTCCGCGTACCGTGGCGTCTTCTTCCGCTTCGTTCCAGACATTCTGATTAGCCATTGTCACGGCTTTATCAAGCCACTCTTGAATGGCGTCCCTGGAGTCGGTCTGGGGTGGAGACTCTTTCCAGTGTTTCTCGATGGCTTCCACAGCCAGTTTACTGGCGCGAGAGCCGCCTACGGCGCCTCCCATTCCGTCTGCAACAGCGAAGACTCGCTGATCCGGACTCATCCAGAAGTTATCTTCATTTCTCTGACGCTGACATCCGGCATCAGTTCGTGCAGCAGCACGCCACTTTAGCATCGTTTATCTCCGTAGCCTCCTCGCGGATTCCTTCTTGGCAGACTCGCCTAATAGTCTATTAGATCTTACGAGGTGTCGTATTATTTTTGCCACCATTACAACATTTCCAATCAAGAAATATTTTGCGTATGGCTCAGTTATTGGAATCAGAGACGCCCCGATGAAAATAACTGCAAGGATTAAGAATCCCACGGTCTGCACTAACAAATTTACTCTATTTCGCTGTTCGTTTTTTAAGTCCGTCTCTAAATCGTTAACTCTGCGTTTCAGAACAGCCACTTCGTCGAGCGCTTCTTGATAAGACTGCTTGCTGACCAGGGCGCCGGAATCCTCGTCCTGGAAGGCTGTCTGGGGATCGGCTTCCCCTTTGCTACTTTGGCTTTCGAGAAATTTCAGACCCTTCTTGTTATTGCCGGACTTAACAAGTTTCTGCCAGAGAGATTTTATTGACATCTGGGAGTCCGAACTCATCATCTTGAGAACCTGGACTGCTTGCTCTGGTCTTTCCATAATCCATCGCTTGAGGGAAGGCTTGGCTGCTTCAACGAAAGAGAAGTTGGGATGCAGGGTGCGGGCTACACCCTCAAGGGCTGTGCCTGTTCGCATCAGATAGGCGAGAGTCGGAGGCATGCGCAGGCACCTTTGTCCCGCTATCTCATCCACATCGTCCTCGATACTGGTGAAGTCGATCTCTTTTATACCTTTGCCGGCGTAATAATCTATGAAAGGGGTGAGCGCCCGTTTTAGAGGCTCGGTATTGCTGTCCGGTCGCACGATGTCGAGTACGGTCAGATGTTTGATCAACTCGTCGATGTCCTTTTTTATCACTGCGGCTATGCAGCCGGTGATGGCACTGCGCTGGCTCTCTGTGATTTTGCCGATCATGCCGAAGTCATAGATGACCAGGTTTCCATGCAGATCGATAGCCAGGTTTCCGGCGTGGGGGTCGGCATGGAAGAATCCGTGCAGGAGAACCTGATCTAAATATGCTGCCACCAGCTTGTTGCCGATGCTGGTCAGGTCAAGACCTGAGTTTCTCAATTCTTCTATCTTGTCGACTTTGATGCCGGGAATGTATTCGAGGGTGAGTACACGTTTGCCGGTGTATTTCCAGATCACCCTCGGAACCCGGATGTCAGGATTGTCCTTTAGAATCTGTCTTATACGATCGGCATTTTTGCCTTCCTGCAGATAATTGATTTCAGAAAAAAGATTGCGTCCGAATTCGTCCGATAATTTGAGCCAGTTCTCCCATTCGCTGCCGGGTTTCAAAGTGGTTCCCAGTCGAGTTACCAGTCTCATATAGCCGAGATCCTGATAAAAGCGGGATGCCAGATTCGGCCGCTGCACTTTTACCACCACTCGGCGACCGTCTTTAAGCAGGGCCCGGTGCACCTGACCGATACTGGCCGAAGCCACGGGTTTTTCGTCGAAACTGGAAAACAGCTCTGAAGGCGGGCTGCCCAGGTCCCTTTCGATAATCTCTTTGACCTGGACTATGCTGAATGGCGGAACTTTATCTTGAAGGTAGGCCAGCTCATCGGCCATCTCCGGTGAGAGGATATCTCGGCGGACAGACAGAAACTGACCGAGTTTGATAAAGGTCGGACCGAGCTCTAAAAGAGTCTCTCTCAATCGTCGTGCCTGGCGCTTCCGTTTGTCGGAAGCCGACAACTCCTGACTGCCTATTTTTTCGCCTAGAGAATACTTCTCGGAGATAGATGCTGCGGCAAAGGCTGTTATGGTGCGGGCGACCTGGAAAAATCTCTCGTCCTTGAGAATTTCGTTAGGGCGTACTGTTTTGTCCGCAATCTTTGGATCGTAGACATAATCAGAGCTTCCGTCGCTTTTCTTTCTAGGCTGGGAGCCTTTTCTGGCACTGGTTTTAGTCGTTTTGGCGGATTTATTGGTTTTGGTGGACCTGGTTGAACCGGTTTCTGTCTTGACCTGGATGTCGTCCTGCTTCAGGCTTACCACAGTCTTTTCTGAGCCCTTGTCAGAGTCGAGCGCGTCCTTGCTTCGGTCGGATGCAGAAGAATTCATAGGGGTGGGCTACTCGACTGTGGGCGAAGCGAAATTAGAGACTAGACCGAAGCTTTCATCTGCTTCAGTTCGGCAATCTCCGCTCTCAAAGTGGCTATCTCTGCTCTTAATTCGTTTATTTCGGTAGAGTCGCCGAGGGCGCCCAGAGAAAAGTCTGCTACCTGTCTTCTGATCTTTTCTCTCACCTGGCTCTCCAGAATTTCAGAGCGCTGCCAGATATGTTGGGATACTTCATTGGCGACTTCTTTGACTTTGTCCTTGGTCTCCGAGACCTTTTCGGAGCCGGAGGACTTGTATTCGGTCGCTCTGGCGGTGAGGGCGTCCACGCAGTCTTCGACGCGCTCCCGACCTACTTCCACTGCTGCTTTAGCCAGAAAGAAGATTTTTATCAGCGGCCTGATCACAGTGCTACCTCCATTTAAAATTGACGGTTGAAACTAGACTCTTGGAAATTGTCGTAGTTTCATTTTGAAAGCCGGATCAATCTTAATCAGCTATCAAAATCGGCTGTCAACCTAGACAATACAGCCAAAACTGTTGGATGATTATACACTAGAGATAGCGGGAATAGGCACTGCTTATCTATCCAGATTGCAGTCTGTAACGCAATTATGCATTGGCCGGCTCTGCTTTTCTGGGACTTTCTAAAGAAAAGGTGATAAAAGATGGTGGCACGCAACATAAAACCCTCGCTGGCGCATAAGGGTACCGATGTAGAGACCAGTGCAACTCGAGAACTTCCGGAGAAGAGGATAGATTCTGTCTCTTTGATTTACGTGCCGCTGCATCTTGGTGGACCGCACAAGGGCACTAGTATGGGTCCGGCGGCGATAAGAGTGCAGGAGCTTGCTGAGCGCATCGCAAAGCTTGGATTCAAAGTGGCCTCGGAAAAGGAGATCAATATTCCTCATTCCGTATGCTGGTGGGATCAAAACTCTACAGCCAAATGCGTACCCGAAATTACCGAAGTAAGCTTACAAGTGGCTGAAGCGGTAGAGTCGGCCATGGATGCCGGCACGATTCCTATCACTATCGGCGGTGACCATTCTCTGGCTATCGGTAGTATTGCAGGCGTGTCCAACTATTATCGAAAACGTAGCGAAGAGTTCGGTCTGGTATGGTTCGATGCTCACGGTGACATAAACACCCCTGATACTTCTTCCAGTGGCAACGTGCATGGCATGCCGCTGGCAGTCTCTCTGGGGCATGGTGACAAGCGCCTTACGGAACTGTTCGGATATACGCCGAAGGTCAAGCCCAATCGCTCTGTTCTGGTCGGGATCAGAGACCTCGATCAACCGGAGCGCGATATCATCAACCAGTCCGGGATAACTCCTTTCACCATTCGAGATATCGATCACCTGGGTCTGGGAAGGGTTACCGATCTCGCTCTGGGTGCCATGGGGCACGATGTTTCCGGGCTTCATCTCTCTTTCGATATCGATGTAATCGATCCCGATACTGCACCTGGTGTCAGCACCGCCGCCCGCGGTGGATTGAACTACAGAGAGAGTCATCTGGCGCTTACCCTTCTGGCCGAATCGCAGATGCTTCGCTCAATTGATATAGTCGAACTCAATCCTGCTTTCGATATAAGGAATAAAACTGCTGAACTGGCTGTCGAGCTGGTGCTCTCCTGTCTCGGCAAGCGTATTCTATAAAGCTGTCTGTCGAATGCGTATATGTGACGGATATCTCTGCCGTCTGACTGGACACCATGCAAATGTTGTACTATACTTACGTATGTGTACCCGGGTTATCCCTTGCATCGAGCTAACAGAAACCTTTATGAAAGCACTTCCACCAAGACAGCAGGACGTTTTGAACGCAATAGTCGAGCTGACCGATAAACAAGGATATCCGCCATCTCTTGCCGAGCTGGCCAAAGCCCTTGGATTGAAAAACCGAATGACTGTTCACCAGCACGTCAAAGCATTGAAAGATAAAGGACTGGTCAACTGGGAATCCGGGCTCAATCGTTCTTTGACGCTTCTCGAGGAAGGTTTGAAACATGTCACCATCGAATATTCCAATGATCATTTTATAGGTGGGCAAGATAATTCCGGTTCGACTATGAATTCAGCTTTTGGTGACCATGGTGACAGTGAATCAACTCAAAGAGGTGTTCCCTTCCGGGGTCGTATAGCCGCCGGTCGCCCGATAGATGCAATTGAATCGCCAGAGTATCTCGATCTCGAAGGAGACTACACCGCCAGTGGTTGCTACGCCCTGGAAGTTAGAGGCGAATCGATGATCGATGATGGTATCTATGAAGGTGATATGGTTATCATCAAGCCAAATCCGTCGCCGTTGAATGGTGACATTGTGGTGGCTTTGCTTGAGGATGGAACAGCAACTCTGAAGCGCTTCTTCAAAGAGAATGGTCGGTTTCGTTTGCAGCCTGCCAATGCTTCCATGGAGCCTATCTTTGTTGATGCTCGAGAAGATTTGAAGATTCAAGGCACTGTTGTTGGTCTATTCCGCAGAATGTAGTTGCCGGAATCGGTCTTACAGGGCTCGAGCAGAATATCAGCTGAATAACTTTTTCATCAGTTTCGGCATCGGCTTCGCGGTATCAACTTCAATGGTTCTCTCATTTTCGTAGCGGACTAATCCGGGCTTGTTCTTATCTACTTTCTTAACGTGCTTGCACCTGGTGTAGATAACTCTGACTTTAGCTCCTGCTGCTGATTTTGATAGGCGTGCAGCGACCTGTGCTGCTTCTTCTATGGTTGTCTTCGGTGGGTCTTGTTTTGAAGCCGGGACACGAATCAAAACGTGGGCGCCGCCTTTGCCGAGAACGTGAAACCAGAGATCGTTCGGATTGGCGATTTTACCGATCAGATGATCGTTCTCGTTTTTGTTCCTTCCTACATAAATCGTCCAGCCGTCCGAAGAAATCAGGCTCGTCATTCGCGCCTTGCCTTTAGTCTTTTGCACTTTTTGAGATTGCGGTTGGCTGTGCTGTCTACGACCGGCCAGGGTGTCTTTTACTCTCTGCAATTCGGTCATGTCCGGCGCTTTATCGGCTTTGGACCTGAGATCGTTTAGAATCGAAAGTCTTTTGTCTACCTCTGATATGGTGCTTTGTGCCGCTCCTTTTCTAGCCCTGGCTTTAGCGTATCGACGATAGTAGACTTGCGCGTTTTGAACGGCGGTCAAGTTTGGGTTCAATTCTATTTTGACTATGCCACCATTGCCGGTGTTGTTGTCTGTATTCCAATCATCTAGCTCAAGCAGGTTTTGACCTGCTGTGATCGAATTCAAATTGCTTAGAATCATATCGCCGAAGTCTTTGAGGGTCTCGAGTTCTCGATTGGGACTCAGATGCGATTGAGCAGTAGATTTTCTCTCTTCCAACTTACTCGATTCGGTGTTGATCTCTGACTTGATCTTCTCTTTCAGTTGCAGGTACAGCTCCTTCGCTTCCAGTAAACGAAAGTAGTTCTCGATCAGGTCGTTTGCTGACGTAAAAGATTGCCAGGATTCGTCACCCGGTTTTTGATACCAGCTCAATAGGGAATAGCGGCTCAGATCTTTTGGCATGGCCGGCTGAAATATATCCGTTTCCCGCAACTGTTTGAGCTTCTCGAAAAGTTTCTCTTCTGCCCCCTCCTGCTTTCCGAACTCACTCAGTTCATTGGCAAGACCGGTGCCGGCTACCACTTCTTCACAGAGATGTTTTCCCAGTCCGGTGAATGTCGTGAGCAGCCATTGTTCTAAAGTTACAACCGGTCGAGTCGGTTTAGTTCCTTTCTGCTCTTCCGAAACTTCTTGCTTCTCTTGTTTCGAGCTACTCACCCGTAATTCTCCAATTGCGGTTTTAAGGCTCTCGTCTTCAATAAGGAAGAGATTCGGTCTGTCTTGAACCGGCGGTCTTTCATAAATGAGGTTGGGTAGAACTTCTCTCTGTCTGCTCATCTCTTTTGTTACGGCGTGGGAGGCAGCCAGAATCTTTCTGGTCTCTTTGTCCCAGAAGATCAAGTTGCTGTGTCTGCCCATTATCTCTGCGGTCAGTACTTTTAGAGAGGCGCCACCAACTTCGTCCACACAAGAGAAGACAAAGTCCACTACTCTTTCCCCTGGGAGTTGTTCCACTCCCACCAGGGTTGCCCCTGTCAGATGGCGACGCAAGACGATACAAAAATTGGGAGGAGTGTTGTTTCCGTACTTTGATCTGTATCGTTCGAATAGATTGGATTCGCCGGAATCTTTTGTAGAGTCCTGGGAACTCGGTATTTTTACCAGGCACATACGACCATACACAGATTGAGCCGAGATAAAGAGACCTATCGTCCCTCCTTTCGATCGCAGGTTTACCAGGATCTCATCTCTTGCCAGCTGGTGGACCTTGTCCACTTTTCTGTTCAACAGGAGTGCTTTTGATTCTAGAAGTACCGCCCTTATTGAAAGAGCGTCGAATGGCTGCATGTTCGTTCCAACTTTGGTAATGAAGTAAGAATTAGTAGTCAAAATTTAGCAAATATCTGTATTATTTTCTCCATGCTTTGAATCTCTTCTGCAAGAAATTGCTTCGGCCAGCTACAATCATGGGTCTATGAAAGCAAAAACGGAATCTATAGTGGCTGAACAGTCGATCATTAGAGGTACTTCCCTGCTGTCTTCCGAAGAGATGGACAATCTCGGCTCGCTTATAGTCGTCACCGGTCCATCCGGGGTAGGCAAAGGCACTGTCACAGGCGGATTGCTGTCTATGGTCGAGAAGCTGGAAAAGTCTGTTTCGGTCACCACCAGACCCATGAGAGAAGGTGAGATCGAAGGCAAAGACTATTTCTTCCGTACCGAAGAGCAGTTCTCGGCGATGCGAAAACAGGGTGAGTTTCTCGAGTATGCCGAATTCGCGGGTTTTCATTATGGCACCCCGGAATCCTGGGTTGAAGACAAAATCAAATCCGGTATCGATGTAATTCTCGAGATCGAGGTCCAGGGCGCGATGCAGGTTAGAGAGAGCTGTCCCGACGCGGTGCTTATCTTTCTCTCGCCTCCTTCCTACGAGGCCCTCGAAGAACGTCTGGCTAAAAGAGCCACCGAATCCCAGGAGCGAATTGCTCTACGCCTGGAAAAAGCTCGCGAAGAGATAAAATGCCGACACCTCTTCGATTATGAAGTTATTAACGACAATATCGAAGAAGCTATCGGCAATTTAGCCCACATCGTGTATGCTGAAAGACTGAAAATCAAGACCGGCGACTCGGAGCGCCATTAAAATGAGCACTACCAACATCCTTGATCAAATTCTCGACGAAAATACCAACCGGTACGAGCTTGTCCTTAAGGTCGCGCAGCGCGCCAAGCAAATCAAGAACGAATCGAGAGAACAGGCCAAAACGACCAACGCTGTCATCCAGGCCCTTCAAATGGTAGCGGCAGAAGGAGATGGAACGATCCTTATCTCTCCTTCCGGGTATCAGCTCTACTAAGTCTCAATATCAGAACAGTTTCCTTAATTTCTGCTCAGCTCGCCTTGCCATGGTGAAAACCGGGTTGTCAGGGGAGCTTTCGCCCTTTAAGCTGGATTCAAAAGGTATCCCCCTGGCTAGAAGAAGGCTATCCCGGCCTGGAACTCATTTTTATCGTGGACATCTGGACGGTACTATTTTTAACAGCTTTGATGGCAGGAATCATGGGTTGGTGCATAACCCCCTTCCTGAACGGTGTTATCTGGTTTTGCGACTGGAAAGACGGAAACCCTATCAACTGGGGACTCGAAACCGCCTTCACCCTGGCTGTTCCCTTCGCCTGGATGTTCGCTATTTTCGAAATCATAATCCTCTATCGCCGCTAGAAAGCGCTGCTGCCCTTCTTTGCCCGCCGCCTCATAGGCAAGTTCGGCAAGAATATCCACGACCTCCCGAGGGCAGACGATCTGGGTGAGCCTGTTTCTGTAAGGCGCACTCCTGGGAATCCCCTTGGTGTAGTGGGTCATATGCCTTCTAGACTCGTTGGTGCCCACCCGCACCCCTTTGTACTTGATCAAACCGAGTGCATGCTGTACCGCGCAGATAAGCTTGTCCACCACATCCGGCGGGTCATCCAGCCGTCCGGTCTCGATATAGCTTGTAATTCTCGGAATCAACCAGGGGTTGCCCAGGGTGCCCCTCGCCACCGCCACACCGTCACAACCGGTACTGGACAGCATTCTCTCTGCGTCCTCCGGGCAGAATACGTCGCCGTTCCCGAATACAGGAATGCCCAGGGCTCGCTTCACCCCGCCGATAAGGCTCCAGTCCGCCACTCCGGCATATCTTTGCTGACGAGTTCTGCCATGCACAGTGACCGCGCAGGCACCAGCCTCTTCCAGCCGTTCACCGAATTCTATGCAGTTCTTGTGGCTCTCGTCCCAGCCCAGGCGAAACTTCACGGTCACAGGCACCGATACCGCAGACCGGACCGATCTGACAATCTCGGCAGCCAGAGCCGGCTCCCGCATCAACGCTGCTCCATCTTTGCCGTTTGTGATCTTCGGCACCGGACAGCCCATGTTGATATCGACGAAATCCGCTCCACGCTGCTCCGCCAACACAGCCGCCTCTGCCATTACTTCCGGCTCATGCCCGAAAAGCTGAATACCGATAGGATTCTCATCGGGCGCCAGGTCCATCAGTCGGGATTCCGGCTTATGCTGCAGACTTTTGCTCGAAACCATCTCGGTGGCAAGCATACAGCCCGGGTCCATTTTACGGATAAGACCGCGAAAAACTATATCCGTGACGCCGGCCATGGGCGGCACATAGACTCTGCCTGGTATCTCGAGGTTTCCTATTTTAATAGCCATGGCTCGGGCGGTCTGAATCAGTTGCTATCGTCGTGTTGACTACTTAGTTTACAAGAACCATCCGGCCGATTGTCAACCGGGGGAACAGATTACAATTCACATAGTCACTACTTTCGTCGCCCCGATAATGTTTTTGAAATTGAAAAATCTGACTTCTAAAGCGCTCTCTTTGACAATACTGCTCGGTCTTTTGATCGGATTCTTGCCGGGATTAATCAATCCGGTATGGTCTTTCGGTCAGGAGATAGTGAGCGGCAGAGTGACCGACGTTCATAACAAACCAGTTAAATTCGTCAAAGTCGAACTCTGGGAGAAGGATGGAGAGCTATATCAAACGACCTCCACAAACCGACGCGGTGAGTTCAAAATCAAACATGATCCTTGCGGACCATGTTTTCTGGAGGTGGTCGCGCCTCTGAAGAGTCGCCTGGCTCAGGCTCTTGTCGAAGACATCCCCGGTAACGACGACCGCAGTGTTCTGGTCACTCTGAAGCGCGGCTTTCTTATCCGGGGTAAGGTCCTGCACCAGGGAAAGCCACTCAGAGACTTAGTCATAAAAGTCTACAGCGAAGATCATGCCACTGATGATAGTGCTCGAACCTATGGCGGCGGCGCTGCTCGAACCGGCTTGATGGGCGGTTTTGAGATGGTGCTCACCCCGGGTGAAAAAAGAATCGTGGTTTTGAACAACCGTTATCCTGAGCTCTCACCCCGCTACGAGGCGAAGCTGAAAGTTATCGAAGACGCTCAACTAGCCGATATCGAAATTCCGGAGAAGTAAAATTTGAACAGTATAAAGGGTGCCTATTTCGATTGTTCTTTTGGCGCTGCCGGCGATATGCTCCTGGCGGCTTTATTAGACTGTGGCGCTGATCTCGATTTCATCGAAGCAGAGCTCAGAAAGCTCGATTTGAATGGTGAGGACTTCGAGCTTTCTTGTCAGAGGGTAAGACGCTGCACCATCGAATCGAATTATGTCCGGGTCAAGTGTTTCTCCCGGTCTATAGTCGACAGTGATAAGAACGAGCATGAGCATGAGCATCAACACGAGCACGAGCACGAGCACAAGCACGAGCATGGCAGGCACTATAAAGAGATCGATACTCTGATTCGCTCCTCTTCTTTGTTTGAGCCTGCCCGCGAACTCGCTCTTTCTATCTTTCACCGCCTTGCCCGGGCCGAAGCCCGGGTGCATGGTAAAGATATCGATGACGTCCACTTTCACGAAGTCGGCGCCCTCGACGCCATCATAGACATAGTTGGATTTTCTCTGGCCTTTGTCAATTTAGGCATTGAAAAAGCCTGGGTGGCGCCGCCTCCCCTGGGTGCAGGCACAGTGAAAACCGAACATGGACTTTTTCCCCTGCCCGCACCGGCGGTGGCATATTTATTGGCCGAGGAAGGTGCTCCGACTTCATCTTTGACGATTCCCTTCGAATGTCTTACTCCCACCGGTGCCGCCATCCTCTGCGGAATCGCCGACGGCTGGGGACAGCCGCCGGGCTTCAAAGAGCTTTCAGTAATCGGCTCCGGCGCCGGCACCCTCAACCCCGCCATTCATCCCAATATCGTCAGGGTCTTTCTAGGAACACTGGAGCCGGCTTCGGCAGAAGTGTCTTCTAGTGGCGTACTCTCTGAAGTGGTGGCGGTAATTGAAGCCAATCTCGACGATCTTGCTCCGGACCTTTTGGCTTTTGCCCAGGAGAAGCTCCTCGAAGAAGGCGCTTTAGATGTGTCGGTCGGCCCCATAACCATGAAAAAAGGTCGCAGCGGCCATCTTATATCTGTGATGGCGCAACCATCAGATCGCAGCCGTCTGGAAGAGATTCTTTTTCGAGAGACCTCTACTCTTGGACTGCGCAGCTATTTCGTCGAGCGCCAGGCCCTTCGTCGAGAAACTACTCTGGTGGAGCTTCCTGGTGATGGCAGGGTTAGTGTCAAACTGGGCTATGATCCCCAGGGCAAGATCGTCAACGTCAGCCCGGAATACAGGGACTGCGCCGAATATGCCCGTAAACACGACCTGCCTCTGAAAGAGGTGTTTGATTTAGCCCTTTCATACTATAAAGAGGGCAAGAAGAGCATAAGAACTGGGCATGATTAATGAAAGAGCACGCTAATGAAAAGATTCCGGGCATACTCGAATTGAAGCGGTCCCTCACCACAGCGGTCTCCCTGGCGGCATCCCTGGCGATTATCGCCCTGGCTCTAGAGCCGGTCCATGCCCAGATTGCTCCTGCGCAGATCAATAAGCTCATCCTCGCCTCGAAAATCGCGCCACCGACCGCCTCGATCAGCTCCTCCCGGTTGGAAGAGCAAGTTCTGGTCGAGATCAGGGGCTTGCCTTCTTTGAGCCCCGCCCTTCTCAAAGAGAAAGGCTTCCATGCAGGCAGAGCCGTCATGCATGCCGATCCTGGCTATGTTCGCGGTGTGGTGACTCGATTCTACCAGCCGGATGGCACAGGATATGTCGATGTCCTCCTCACAGGCAAAGACCTGGTCTCGGTAGAAGCCGGTCTATCGAACAATGGCACGGTGGCAAGCGAGATGGTCCTTGTACCGGTCAGCTTCAGCGAGCCTGCCGCAAGCCGTTTCGATAAATATCTCAATCCTGCCCTTGCTCTGACCGCTGATAACGAACTCTACGCCTCCCGGGTGTTTTTCGAATGGGCCCTTTCTCAAGACCCTCAACAAGCCTTTCGTAATCAGAGATTTGTCGATGGTCTCTTTGCCCTGGGCAAAGCCTTCGACCTCCGAGGCGACCTGTCTCAGGCAGATTCTGTCTATGGTCGACTGCTTCTGGCCATGGCTTCGGAAAAACCGGAAGAGAGACCTTCGGTCTCTTTCGATATCCTTCGTCAAATTGCCAACTATTTCAAAAGTCAGAACGATTACGCAAGAGCCGAACAAGCCGCCACCTACCTGGTGGACGCCCAGCGTGCGCGTGCCATCAATAGCCGTCCCGGCTTTGTCGGAGATATGCGCCTGCTTTCTTCCTGCTATCGCCATCTAGGCAAAGTGGTCGATGCCAAAAAGGCCCTGGAAGAAGCATTGTTGCTCAGCCGCAATGTGGCAGGGGAGAATAATCCGGAGGTGGCGCTCATTCTAGAGGATCTGGGCGATTGCTACAGTCAGGGCGGCGATCATGCACAGGCGCTTTCGCTCTATAAGCAGGCCAAAGAGAAATACGACACTTCCATGGCCGCTCGGCACAGTGCCATGCGCCCGGATTATGAAATCTATCAGAGCGCCATGAAACGACTGCAGAAGAAAATCGGAACGCTTAAAAATACCGGCTAGCCAGAATTCATTTCTGATAGGCGACTTCGAAAAGATGTTCCATGAAAGGCTGGAGCAGCTCTCTATACTGATCGTCTTTTCTGGTGTAGTCGATTATTTGTCTGGCGGTTTCAGCCCTGTCGCTTTGGTCCTTGGGAGTAAGACCAGGATTTTTATCCATATCCTGGAGCAGTGTTTTGAATTTGTCATCGCAATTGGCCAGGTCCAGAGCGGTAAAGACCGGCAACTTCTGGGGCGACTCCAGCGCCCTTACCAGGCAGTATTCTGCCGAATCACCTTTGCCCTCGGTATTCACCTGGACGGTCGACGAGTCGATTATGGTCACCTCGGGCAGGCTCATGCCTCCATGGCTATGACTGTTCCCTTTGAACAACTCCGGATAGCCGCCGCTCAACTGGGCCCTGGACATAGCGGTTATATTCATAGGGCTCTGGCGAAGAGCGTCTAGATCTCCCAGACCTCTACCTGTAGTTATGTCAAGATTTTGGCTGGTGTGGCAGGAATCGTTCATTGTCTATCTCCAGAGAGCAGTTAGCGAGGGCGGTTTTCGTTTTTTACGATGGCTTTCGACACTGGAATTTGCCGTTTGAATTGAGATACGCAGTTATATGCAGCCCGGCCGATTTCTGGACAGGCTGCCTATAAATTTTTGCCGCGTTTTTAGAGTTACTGGACCGAAACCGCCTCTTCTTCGCGTTCCGCCTCTTCCTCCTTTTCGAAGATCAATCCCTCTTCGTCGGCGTCCACATTGACTGTGTCACCGTCCTGGAACTCTCCTTCCAGCATGTAGCGCGACAGAGGGTTCTCTATCTCTTTTTGAATCAGACGTTTGAGCGGTCGAGCACCATAGACCGGGTCGTAGCCAGTGGTCGCCAGCCATTGCCGGGCGGCTTCGGTGGCTACCACTTCCATCTTGCGGTCGACCAGACGGCGGTTGAGATAGTTGAGCTGAATTTCGACGATGCTCTTGAGCTGTTCTTGGGTGAGGGCGTGGAAGACCACGGTCTCGTCGATTCGGTTGAGGAATTCCGGACGGAACTGTTGTCTCAAAGCATCCAGCACCTTGCTTTTCATCTCTTCGTAGCAAGAGTCCCCATCCACCGCCGATTTGAGCTGATATTCGAGGATGTGATGGCTGCCCACGTTGGAGGTCATGATCAAGACGGTGTTCTTGAAGTCGACCCGGCGTCCTTTGGAGTCGGTCAGATGTCCTTCGTCCAGCACTTGTAGAAGGGTGTTGAAGACATCGGTGTGGGCTTTTTCAATCTCGTCGAAAAGCACCACCGAATAAGCCCTTCTTCGCACCGCTTCGGTAAGTTGACCGCCTTCGTCAAAGCCGATATATCCCGGCGGCGCTCCGATTAATCGAGCTACCGTGTGCCTTTCTTGATATTCGGACATATCTATTCTGACCATGGCGTTCTCATCATCGAAGAGAAACTCGGCAAGCGCCTTGGCCAGCTCGGTTTTGCCCACACCGGTCGGTCCCAGAAAGAGAAAAGAGCCTATCGGACGATTGGGATCCTGTAATCCTGCCCTCGCCCGGCGAACCGCATTCGAAACCACTTCGATGGCTTCTTCCTGGCCGATAACTCTCTGATGCAGATGTTCTTCCAGGCGCAGCAACTTCTGTACTTCGCCTTCCATCAGCTTTGTCACCGGAATGCCGGTCCACTTGCCCACAATCTCGGCGATGTCCTCTTCGTCTATCTCTTCTTTTAGCAGGCGCGCAGCCCCTTTTTTGCCCGTGTGAGATTGCTCTTCTTCTTTCAGTTTTGCCTCGAGCTCCCGCAGCTTGCCGAACTTCAGCTCGGCAGCGGTTTGTAGATCGGTGGCGCGCTCGGCCTGTTCTATTTTTATCTTGGTCTCTTCAATCTCGGCTTTTATTTTCTGGATGGTGTTTACTCCGGCTTTCTCGTTCTGCCACTGGGCCCTGAGAGCGTCGGCTTCTTCCTTTATATCGGCCAGATCCTTTTCCAGTTTTTCCAGTCTTTCTATAGAGGCTGTATCGGTCTCTTTTTTCAGCGCTTCCCTTTCGATTTCCAACTGGATCTTGCGTCTTTCGAGTTCATCCAACTCGGTGGGCATCGAATCTATCTCTATTCGCATACGTGCCGCCGCTTCGTCTATCAAGTCGATAGCCTTGTCCGGCAAAAATCGGTCGGATATATAACGATGGGCCAGCACCGCCGCTGAAACCAGCGCCGAGTCTTTGATTCTGACACCGTGGTGCACTTCGTATCTCTCTTTCAGACCGCGCAGGATGGAGATGCTCTCCTCCACCGAGGGCTCGTCCACCATTACCATCTGAAAACGTCTTTCAAGAGCGGGATCTTTCTCCAGATGTTTGCGATATTCATCGATAGTGGTGGCACCGATACAATGCAATTCGCCCCGGGCAAGCGGCGGTTTCAGAAGGTTGCCTGCGTCCATGGCGCTCTCGCCGGTGGCACCGGCACCGACGACGGTGTGCAGCTCATCTATGAAGAGAAGGATATTGCCCTGAGAATCCACCACCTCTTTGAGGACTGCTTTCAGTCTCTCTTCGAACTCACCACGGTATTTCGCACCGGCAATAAGTGATCCCATATCCAGTGCTATCAGCTTTTTGTCTTTCAGTCCTTCCGGCACATCGCCTTTTGTAATTCTAAGCGCCAGACCTTCGACGATGGCGGTCTTACCGACCCCGGGCTCACCGACCAGGACCGGGTTGTTTTTGGTTTTTCTGGAAAGCACCTGCATCACCCGACGAATTTCATCGTCCCTTCCGATAACCGGGTCGAGCTTGCCTTTGGCGGCCGCTTCGGTCAGATCTTTGCCATAACGTTTGAGGGCCTGGTAGGTCGCTTCGGGATCCTGGCTGGTTACCGTTTGATTACCACGGATTTCGGCGAGAATCTTCACGATTCTGTCCCGGGTGACACCGTGCTGCTTCAATATGGTGCCGGCATGGTTCTTGCTTTGATCACATAGAGCCATGAGCAGATGCTCGACACTGATATACATGTCCTTCATCTGTTCGGCTTCTTTGCTGGCCTCTTCCAGCAACTTCATGAGTTTGGAAGAGACATGCAGTTCGTCCTTGCTCATGGTGACGTTGGAGCCTTTCGGCTGGCGATCTAGATAAGTTTCCACTTCCTGTTTGACTCGGTCCGGCTTGGCGTCGAGTTTCTCTAGAATGTTTGCTGTCAGCCCTTCTTCCTGTTCGAGCAAAGAGAGGAGCAGGTGTTCGGGGGTCACCTGAGAGTGTCCAAACTTAGGCAGGTAGTTCTTTGTGTTGGTTATCGCTTCCTGGGCTTTATTCGTGAAACGGTCTAAGTTCATGGGACCTCCAATAAACGTTGCAGGCAGTATGTTTCCGGTTCGTCGCCTGTACTCCATTTCAAATTATGGGGGACCCAAAAGCGCCTCTGCCATAAATCTACAATTTCTTTATAAGTCTGGAATCAGTCACCAGTTTGCCGGTTCTCCACCATACTCCGCCACGCTTTTGCATAGATTTTGTCTCCGCTTCTTGAATATACTAAAGTAGAGCCGTATAAATGATGCGGTGAGCCCCGGAAGAGAATTCTGTTTCAGATAAATTCGGTCAATGCAGGAATTTGAGGAAGACTATTACGCTATCCTCGGCGTGGAGGAAGATTCGACTCCCGAAGAGATTCGGAAGGCGTATATCATGCTTGCTAAAAAACTGCATCCGGACAAGCATCCCAACGATCCTGTGCGCAGGGATGCCGCCCAGCGCCAGTTTGCCCAGGTAACAAGAGCGCACGATGTGGTGAGCGATCCTGAAAGACGTCGAGAGTACGACGCCTTTCGTATGCTGAAGCGCAAAAAGGAGCTGGGTCTGAGCTCGGATAGCTCCCTGCCTGCTCAGAATCCGGATCAACTGGGTGAGACGTTCGATTCTATCGATATCCCCAAAGATCTCGATAAGACAATCAAGATGAATGTGCGGGATTCCCAGGGCAACATCAACGTCAAGTGGGCTAATAAGCATCTACTGAGAGCTGACGATCTGCTGAGAAAGAAGCGATATCAAGAAGCCGAAACTGCCATGAAAGAGGCTATTCGACTTGTGCCGGAGGAAGCCCGATATCACACCAAGCTTGCCGAGGTATATTTTTCGAGGGGCTGGTTCACTCTCGCCACCACCGAGGTTCAGACCGCTCTCCGGCTTGACGGGCGGGATGCCGAAGCGCGCAATCTGGAGACCAAAATCAAAGCCGCCGCAAGAGATCACGAAGAAGCCAAAGCCAACCAGAAATCGAAGAAGAGTTTCTTTCAGCAGCTTAAGGATATTCTGACCAAAGAGCTTTAGGCTGGGAACCTTGTAAGACCTTCTCCGTCCTAGAGAAACTCTGACAACAAGAAATTTATGCCTCAGTCCAAGCGAAAAAATCCAGTTCTCTCCTCCAGCCGCAAGATAAGGCGCCTGCTTGCCTTCGGTTTTTCGCTTGCTTTGTCTCTTTCTTTATTAATTTCTCCCTGGGGCACTGTGGCAGCTTCCGCCCGGGATGACACCGACTCTCCTGCCTCCGCCCCCGGTGCTGCAGATATCGATTCGGATAGGTCATCCGATCAGCCCTTCGACACTGTCGAGCTGCCCCAGTCCGAAACTCTAAATCTGCTCAATCAGGCAGAAAAGCTTCAAAATCATGCCAATGCGCCTATTTTGAAGGGGCGGGTCATCTCCCCTGCCGGTGACCGGCGCATACCTATATTAAGTGGCTCGATTCAGAACATACCTCCTAAGACCGAGATAGAGCTGGTGGTTCCGCCGGGGGTCTTTTTAGATTCTGAATACAGTCAAAAAGGCGACGAAGTCTATCTTCGGGTCGGAAAGGATGTGTTGAGCAAAGACGGCTCTAAAGTTTTGCTGCCCGGAGAATGGTACATGCGCGGACTGGTTACCCGGACCCAGAAGCGCAAACGGGGCGGTCGCGACGGTATCATCGAAGTCGAATTCGACAAGCTGGTCAGCCCCGACCACCAGTACGAGCTGGATATCAATGCATCTTTTTCTACCAGGGAGAAGAAGCTCAAAACGGTGGCTAAGGTGGTGGCAATCGACAGCGGCTACGTTGCTGCTGGAACCGGCGCCGGTGCCCTTCTGGCCTGGCAATGGGGTGGTCCTGCCCTGGCTATATCTACTTATGGAATCTCTATTGGTGTGGGCGGTGCCATCGGTGCCACCATCGGAGCGATCGGCGCGGCGAAGCGCTTTGGTCATATCACCACCATGCGCGAAGGACATGTTATTAAGCTCGAGACCGAAGAGGGGCTGGCGCTGCCGGAGTTCGATCCCCTCGCCCTTCCCTCGGCAGAAGAGAAGCCGCAGCTTGCCGGTCTCGATATAAAGGTGGTCAATTTCAAGTTCCACAAAGTGCCCTGGAAGGATAAGGGCTCACGCTTTCTCGACCTCGACCTGGCGGTGGAGAACCATTCTGAAAAGGTCTTCCATTTCTTCGATCTGGCTGTGGAGGACGATATCCACCAGAACTTCCGGCCTATGCCCTCTTCCGACATGGGTATGACCGGCAAGAAAATCGCTCCCGGAGGCACCGGGGCGGGCAAGATCCGCTTCCTGGTGGGTTCCCCAAAAAGAAAGTACACACTTCTTTTTTTCAGCAGACGCAATAACGATGAGCTTAGTAGCGTCTCCATAAATTAAAAATGGGATTCTTCCCACTAAGTACTAGCAATAATTCCTAAATAAAGCTAATATAAGGCATCTGGAAAGATGAACTCCAGTTTACGAAGACCGACAGTGCTGATATGGCCAGCAGGCCATCAGATCTAGAAAGCCCTCACCGGGTGGGGATCCCAGGAAATATGTCTTTTATATCCCCGGTCCGTAGTTTCTTCAATAAACTAACTAAAACTAATCAGAACTGCTGATGAGGGTAATTGGCAAAGGGGGTACTGAATGAAAGCCCATTTTACGCAGATGTGGCAATCAATTCACGGACAGTCCAGACACCGTCAGACTGAAAGCCAGCTCAGAAAGTTGCAGAACCAGAACGTTCAACTTGAGCGATCCTTGAAAGAAAAAGAGAGGGAGATCGACAGACTCCGTCACCAGCTCGCCAATTGCGAAGCAAGGCTGCAAGAGATGATGGGTACGGATGTACTCACCGGCCTGCCTAACAGACATGTATTCAAAGAGCATCTCACCCATTCTCTTAAAAGGGCTCTACGCCTGGGTTATTCCCTGTCTTTGATGATCGTCGACATCGATCATCTTCGCGATATCAACCTCAAGTATGGTCATGAAGTGGGCGATCAAGTCCTGGTGGAAGTGGGCAAGATCCTCATGAAATCAGTGCGCGAAATCGACATGCCGGCCCGCTGGGGCGGAGAAGAGCTGGTCGCCGTTCTGCACGAAACCGATGCCGAAGGGGCAAAAGTAGTCGCCGAACGGGTGCGTCGCAAAGTATCCATGCTCGAGATCAAAGACCCCAAAAGCGGCAAGCCGATAAGAGTAACAGCCACCCTGGCCGTATCAAACTATCCTATGCACGGCAACGAGCCCCAGGACTTACTCGAATGCGCTTCCGATGCGCTTCTAGTCGCCAAAGAAAAGGGTTGCAATAAAGTACTGGTCGCCCAGAAATAAGATAAGTCCTTATTGCGTTAATGCGCTTCTAAAAGTTCGACTTCGAATCTGAGGGTTGAATTAGCCGGTATCGGTCCTACCCGCTTGTTTCCATAGCCCAGCTCCGGCGGAATCAAGAGCTCTCTTTTTCCACCCACTTTCATGGTGGCAACCCCTTCGTCCCAGCCTTTTATTACCTGACCGGCACCAAGAAGGAACTGAAAAGGCACTTTTCTGTCTACCGAGCTGTCGAATTTCTTACCGTCGGGAAAGAGCCATCCGGTGTAGTGCACTTTCACCGGTCTTCCTCTGGTGGCTGCTTTACCTGTTCCGACTTTAATATCTTTGTATTGCAGTCCGCTGGGTGTGGCAAGCGTTCCTGGACCGAGCGCTTCATTGTTCTTTTTGGTTGTGAACTTACCAGCCAGGGCACCATTGGTGGAGCAACCCAGAACAAAGAGGACCGCAGCCGTTGTAGCAATTATTCTCCGCATCTCATCTTCCTACTTAGAGCTATCAGTCGTCCATTATATAAGTTGAGGCTACATCTTGCACGAATCGAGATTTTCAGGAACATTTTTCCGAGTCTGAGATCGGATCATGTTAAATTGAATGTGCACAATCTTGGAGAATGATCCGGGGAAATCATATGATTCGTTTAATGGTCGTCGACGATCACCTGCCCACCAGAGAAAAAATCATCAAAGAGCTCACCTCCGGAGACCTCATAGATGTCATCGCCGAAGCCGGAACCAGCGATGAAGCCTGGCAGAGCGCCAAAGCTATCCTTCCTGATATAGTCCTTCTCGATCTCCATCTGCCAGGCTTTCTCACCACCGAAGCTTTACTAGAGCGCTTCAATACCCTTACCAATGTAAAAGTGGTGCTTTTCGCCAGCAAGGCCAAAGCCGCCGATGTGCAAGACTGGCTCGACGCCGGAGCCCAGGCCTATGTCCTCAAAACCGATCAATCCGCCC
>CAZCBH010000017.1:0-41963 GCA_964496875.1 uncultured Candidatus Obscuribacterales bacterium
GGCGGTGATCGCGGCGGAGACCGTGGCGGCAGAGGTAAACCCCAGGGCAGACGCGGTAGCGAAGAAGGTGATGGGAGGCGTGGCCAATAAAAGAACACAGGCCAGGCCACCAGTAGAGAAAGTCATAGAAAGAGCGGTAGATAGAATCGAACCGGTTGTAGAAAAAACGGAGCCCGTTGTAGAGACGGTTAAGCCCGGGCCGGAAAAAGTCGAAGCCGAGCCGGTGAAACCGCAGAAGCCCCAGACTGGAGACAAGACCGGGGATCCAAATAAGGGTAAAGGTAAAGGCAAAGGTAGGGACAAAGCTGAAGGCGCCGATAACGATCGCCTGCGGGAGCTCGGTGAGAGCATAGATTGGAGCTCCGCGCCCGAGACCGACATGGCAAGGGCTCTGCGCGAAGCGCTCACCGGAAAGAAAAAGTCAGAAGATAAATAGGTCAGGCGAGTTTGCTCTGACAGGCAATAGAGTAATTTCCAGGAGGTGCCCAATTTGCTGGTTCCCTGAGAGCTACACTTTGGTCACACTTGTTTCATACAATATCGAAACTTGATGAATCCCCCTGCGATTTCCGCCCCTTACTCAGGTTCTACAACATGAATAACAGCTTCGAGTCCGGCTCCAATGGAGACAAGGCCGAAAATCCTGACGCGTTCGAGAACTTTAAGACGAACAGCAAGCTCTTTTCCGAATCCAACCTCGGTACGAGCAACAAGGATTATTTCGATGCCATGAACAGCAAACCCAATACGGCAAACAAAAGTCTGCCCGGTTGCTGAGTAAGCTGACTTAACCGCGCAGGTTGCGCGGGATACAACTTAGAAAAGCCCCCGAAAGATAATCCGGGGGCTTTTCATTTGATTAAGAGCTGTTATGTTGATAACTCAGTGGTCTAATACTTTATCTCATATCTGGGTATGAGATGGAAGAAGCCAGTCGGCTTATCGGTCTCTAGCGGGAATTGGGCTTGCCCGAGGCATGGGGGCAGCAGTTGAGTAAGTCAAGCAAGCAGTGGGTTATCTATAAAGACTCTGCCCTTCAGGCGCTTGATGAAAAGCGCTTCGATAGCGCAGAATCGTCCCTGATCGCCGCTCTAGAAGAGTGTAGCGATTTCAAAGAGACTGACGCCCGCAATTTGTTGACTCTGGAGAAGCTTGCCGAACTTTATTGGTACATAGCCAATTTCGAGCAAGCCAGGATTTTTTGCGAACAGCTCGTCAGTCTCTACAAGCACAATCATTCTCTCAGTCGTGCCAATCTGCTTGCCTTTTCGATAGATCTGGCGATGATTTATCATGTCTCTCGCGATTTGGATAAAGCAGAAAAACATTACAAAGCCGCCCTCGATCTGACCGATAAGATGCTGGGTGCGCAGCACATGTGCTCGACCAAGGTTCGCAGTCTCTATGCCGACCTGCTTGTTTCCCGGGGTGACGTGGCGGGGGCGAAGGCCCTGGGGGCTAATCCCAAGGTTGTCACCCTGGCTGACTGGATCGGAAGCAATGTCCTCAAGCTGCCGGTTTCGGCAGAGGAGTCTGTGCCGGTAGAGAGGCAGGTCGCCACCGGTACCAACAAGCAGGTCATGCTCCTGTCCGTGACCCAGCCGGAAGCCGAGGCGATTTATCAGAGCAATCTGGAGAGCGCTCAGAATGCCGAGAACAATGGGAGCTTCGCCTATGCCGACTGTCTTTATCAAATTAACCTGAACATCCTCAAGAAGTTCGGAGTCGGAGGACAGATCCTGGCTAGAGCCTACGAGGCGGTCTCCAGGGTGAAGCAGAAGATGGGTATGGTGAAAGATGCCATCGAGTACTTTCAAGAGGCGCACAAGATAAAAGAGATGTCTCTGGGTGCCAATCACCCGGTAACCGCTCACTCTTTCGGCCAACTGGCAAACTTTTACTATCAGCTCTCCGACTATGAAAACGCCGAACCTCTGGCTCGTAAGTGTGCCGATGTCTATGAAAAGGTCTTCGGCGAGATGCATCCGGAAGTTGCTTGCGCCATTCACAACCTGGCTACCCTCTATCATGTTCAGCGCAAATACGAGCATGCCGAGTCGGGCTACAAACGAGCCCTGGATATCAAGAACAAGGTGTTCGGTCCGGAGCATCCCGAGACCAAGCGTTTGATGAACTCTTATGCCGAACTGCTCTCTCAGACAGCCAAAAAGCCAGATACCGATAATGGTGGCAATATGGATGTCGAGACCATGGGACGCATAACCGGTTCCTGGAAAGTCATGCAGGTTACCAAAGTACAGTCCCTTACCCAGGCTCTAGAGCAAAGTTGCGATATTTGCGGTGCTTCCCTGGGTGGTAAAGATATCTGCCCCTCTTGCGGATTCGATACCACTGCCGGTATTTGATCTATGAAAAAGCTGGTTCTGCGAAAGAAGTCGGTATCCAGGTCTATCCAGGTGTTGCTGTTTCTCTCGCCGTTCTTTTTCTTCTATCCGCTTCTATTGCTTTTGCAAATCGCTGTTACCGGCGGTGCCTATATGAGCAATTTCATGGCGGACATGACCAGTGTTATTCAATCGGCGGTCTGGGTCTGTTTCTTGCCGCCGGTCTATTTTGCGGTCTTAGGGGGACACTATCTCAACAAGGTGGTGCTCGGAGAAGACGCTATTTATCTGGGTCCTTTCTCGGCAGAGAAAAGGCTTCTGGACACATTGGTCGAAGTCGGTGGAGAAGCGGGCTCTGTCCTGAACGATTATCGCGAAGGCATAGTGCTTCGCTTTGAAAACGGTGTCGAAGAGACTCTTTATCTAGATGACTATGACGAAAGGACCTTGCGGGACTTTCTCAATAGTCTCAAGAATCTCCGACCCGATTGTATCTTTAGTTACGGAGATGTTCTTCCTCTGGAGTCCCGGGGGCTGATCAAGTTTATTTATGAATCGAGCGACAGCAATAGCGTCATCGCAAGGCAAATAAAGAGCCATCTCGAGGATAGCTTCTTCCAACTCGTCAATCAGCAGAAGAAGACTTTCTTTTCAATCTATCTGGCAGGCTGGATGGTGGTTGTGCTCGTTTTCACCGTCTTGACCGTGACCTGCGGTAAGTCGCTGACCGAATTGGAGCTGCGCGAGGATATCGCCAGACAGACCTTTGCCCAGGCTAAAGCGGCATATCCTGAGGCCTTTAAAGAAGGGGATCTTCAGTGGAGGGACAATCCCGAAGTCGAGAGCAAAGTGGTGGAGCGGCTTGTTCAGGACATAGGTTCGAAGCATTGGTATCAAAACCTCAGCCTTCTCTGGCTTGTACTGTATCGCGGTGCTGCCAGTTTCTTCTGCTCTGGGGCGGTGCTCTATCAACTGATTATTGTTTGGTCTATGAGCGCAATGGTTGCTTTCGTCTTTCTTCCTATCATCAGAAGGATGACTCCGAACTTTCTTTTTGTGGACGCGAAAAGTATCGGTCAGGGCATGTTCTTTATGCCTTTCGAAGAGGTCCAATTCGTCGAGCTTCTAGCCGATAGAGCCTATTCCGACCCGATGGACGGCTATCTTCGAATTCATGGAGCCGACAAAATATTGATTTTGCGTCTCGATAAAATTCCTCAAGTGAATGTGAGGATGAAGGTACTCCGGTTGATAGAACGCTATGCCGGCGAGGCCCATTTCAACGACGAATTTTTGAGAGCCACAACCGTATCTGCCGATCTCAACTTTACCGATCTCTGGCTTGTCCAGGCAGGGAAGGATGCTTTGATTGTAGAAGAAGAGGACTTTGGCTCCGGTCAATTGGAGAGCTCTCAATTCGAGCGACGCCGAGTCGGACGGGGACGCTATCAGATCGAATCGGTACTCGGTTATGGCGGTCAGGGCACCACTTATATCGCAAGCTCTCTAGAAGAAAACGAAACTGTGGTGGTGAAAGAGCTTGTTTTGCCGGGCAACGCCGATGTGCGTATCTTACAGAATGCCAGAATTCGCTTCGAACATGCCAGCCAGTTGCTATCTTCTATCAAGCATTCGAACATCGTCTGTCATCGTGAACATTTCATCGAAGACACCCGAGCTTATTTGGTAATGGAATATATTCCCGGCAAGACTCTACGTCAGGTTGTCGCTGAAGAAGGTCCTCTACCATCCAAAAGAGTCCGCCATATAGCGCGGCAGATACTCGAGATCCTCTCTTATCTTCATAGTCTACCTACACCGATAATTCATTGTGATCTGGCTCCGGACAATCTCATCCTCACCGAAGCAGGCGATGTCAAACTGATAGATTTCGATGTGGCAAGAGTCGATGGTGATGGACGTATCGCACCGCAGGTAGTGGCGGCTCGTCCTGCCTATACGCCGCCGGAGCAGTTTCGAGGCAGGCCGGTAAAAGAGAGCGATATCTATGCCTTTGGTGCTATCCTGCACTTTTTGCTTATTGGAAACGATCCGGCGCCCCTGGAGGGCGATAGAGAGCGAGATGGCGAAGCCGTTATGCCCGAAGACTTAAAAGCGATTATCGAAGCTTGCAGTCAGTTTGAAGCATCCAAACGACCGCCGGGGGCGGATATTGTTCTGGCATGGATTGAAGAGGACGAGGGCTGCACCCTCGATCTTTCCGAAGTCGAGAAAACCCCAAAAATCGCCTGAGAAGAGGAGGCTGATTTGACCAGGCTTTCGGCAAAGACCGCCGTCGTTACCTATAAGAGCGATAATGCCGAGAAAAATCGCTCGCTGGCTGTCTGGTCGATTGCCCTCTTTATGGTGGTTTTTCCCTTGCCGGTGGTCTATCCCCTGGTGATGGCAAAATCCGTTATCTCACCGATGGAGATTCTTTTCGTCTTACTCTCTATCGCCTCGGCTTTCTGGTTGTTTCGCTGCCTCTCCAACTATACGAAAGCCAGGGATTCTCGCCTGATTTTTAATGAAGAGGGACTGGTCTTGCCCCGTAAGCAGGGCGATATCGCCGATGGTGCCAGGGGGCTTGGCTGGGGGCAAGTGGAGCGTATTTTTGTCGAGCCTCTGGGAAAGAGCGACGAGAAAATTGTATTCAAGCTCGCCAAAGGGGGCGAGACCATCGCTATAAAGACTTCGGCTCTGGGCGTGGAAGATCTAGACAAGCTGATCTCGGCCTGTGATCTTTGGGCTGACAAGGCCAGTCGCGATAAAAGTTTCGACAATATGGTCGATCGGGTGGTCCGCTGCAGAGTCGAAGCTGAGGAGACCAGCTTTACCGGCATATGGATGGAAGAGGCCGAGCGTCGCATCTCCACCACCCCATTCAAGCCGCTGGAGCCGGGGGTCAGGTTGCAAGACGGTCGCATCAAAATTATTCAACTGCTCACCGCCGGAGGCTGGTCGGCGATTTATCTATGCGAGTGGAAAGGCAAGACTCCAGCCATTTTGAAAGAGGCGGTGGTGCCGCCCTCCGCCAACGAGGGCTTGAAGGAAAAAGCAAGGGAACACTTCGAGCGAGAGGCTGTTTTGCTATCAGGGCTGGAGCATCAAAGAATCGCCCGAGTGATAGATTATTTTGTCGAGAATGCCAGGCAATACATGCTTCTCGAGCGTATAAACGGCTCCACATTGCGAAATTATGTCCGGGATCGCGGTGCTGTTTCGGAGCGTCAGGCGCTTATCTGGGCTCGCGAAATAGCCGAAATTGTCGCTTATCTGCACAGCCGCACCCCGCCGATTATCCATCGTGATCTGACCCCGGAAAATCTGGTGCTCGATATGCGCGGTTCTTTAGTTCTGGTGGATTTCGGTGCCGCCAATGAGTTTGTCGGCACGGTGACGGGTACTCTTGTGGGCAAGCCTTCTTATATCGCCCCGGAGCAGTTCTCCGGTAGGGCTTGCCTGGAGAGCGACCTCTATTCTTTGGGGGCGGTGCTTCACTTTATGCTCACCGCAAAAGAGCCTGAGCCCCTTTCGGTAAACAGTCCGCGCAGCCTCAATGCCCAGGTCTCTGAGGAGTTGGATACCCTTGTGCAAGAGCTCATGGCCATCGCTCCTTCAGAGCGAATATCGTCGGCGAAGGAGGTCGGGCAGAGGCTCTCGATCTTGGCTTAGATTTCAGGCAGCCGAGGAAAATCTGTTTTTTGAGGGTAAATATTTAAAAGGCCGACAGCCGCTTTTGATGAAGATAGAAATCAAGACCTATGAACAAGAAAAAGCGAGATGATGAATCTCAGGTCGTTTTTGACAATCAGTTCCATCGAAATCTGACCGGTGTGAGAAACTCGGCTGTGCAACAAAATCATCCCGATATAAACGCCATGGTGATGGAGCATCATCAAGCCGCCCGCGGTGCCCTGGCCCATAGTACGCTCTACTCTATGCCCAGCGCCGCCTCGCGTTCGGACGAACAGCGTCAGGACTTCGAGCGTTCGGTACAGTTCGACGATCAGGCACCTTCGGTTTTCAACTTTCGCTATGCCGCCAGGCAACTGGAGAAAGAGACAAAGCGTGCTCTCAAGTTTAATCGACCGCTTACCATAGCCATTGTCGGTTTTCACGAATTGCCGCTGGTCTACAGCAAATACGGCGTCCTTGCCCAGGAGCAGTCGATTCGCTATCTAGGAGAGTCTTTTGCCGGTTTTGTCGATCTCGATATCGACATCGTCGCTCGTTACGAGAGCTATCGATTTCTGCTTGTTCTGCCGGAGCATCCCCCGGACAAGGCGGTGAAGCGGTTTGAGGAGATGCGGCAACACTTTGCCACTGTGCCTGTGCAGTACCATCAATATAAGTTTATGCTGGAAGGCAGCTTCGGCATCGTTTCGGTTCCTCATCACGGTAAAGACTGGAAAGAGTTGCTGGCCAAAGCGGATCTGGCAGCCGATATGGTCATCGAAGCCGGAGGCAACTCCCTGGGTTCCTGCTAAAAAACGGTACATTTCTATTATGGAAACCATGGCTCTATCTCCGGATTTGCTCTCACTTCTCATCGGTGTGCCGGTGGCTATTTTTGTGGTGGGCGGTTTTGTCGCTTTTCTCTTCTACAAATTCACGCGCTTTGTGGTCGGTACCCTGGTTAAGATAGGGCTCTCTTTTGTCGTCTTGCTCTCATCTTTCGGCTCCGGTTTTTATCTATATAAGAACCCATCTTTTTTGAAAGAGATCAAGAAGAGTGTCAGCGTTTTATTTCGTTGAGTTGAGGATAACTCTCCCGGGTCTCTCGCTCCAGTTCTTCCTGAAACTCTTCCACCGCTTTTGGGCCGGCTAAATCTACCAGACCTTCTCGAAAAATATATAGCTCTTGTTTCAGACTTTCCAGATCCCGCTTTTGTTTGCGCAGGGTATACTCCACGGTGAACTGGTCGGCGGCGCCAAGATGCTCCTGGGTTTGTAGCGCCATCGCTTTGAGCGCTCTTAGATCGTCTTCGGCGGCAAGCAGATGGTTATGGAATTTCTTGTACTGTCGATAGCGCAAAACCAGCTTGTCTGCGGTATCTCTCACCATCTGATAGAGAAGAATCTGCTCTACTTGAGTGACTCTCAGTTTCTCCAGGTCGCTTCTGTCTTTTTTATCGAAGACTGTGTTCAAAAGAGAGAGACCCAGGCTGGTGGCTGCTGAGCCGCCTATTCCCGGACTGAATGCTCTGATTGAACCTACCCCTCCATAGATTGCTGCGCTCAGGGTACGCATCATAAGCGAGGTTATCTTGCCTGGATCGGAGGAAGGCATCAGCTTTTGCAGGACGAAGTTAATCTCGGGAGAATTGGCCAGGGTTGCCTGCCAGAGTGCCGAGAGCTGTTGCTTCTCTTTCTCTCTAACGTCGTCTTTGATTTTGGCGGTTTCGTCTGCACTTTCTATCAAGGGTAGTGGTACCAGATTCAGTGACTTTGCCTGGTCGGCGTTTCGCTCGTTTATCGTTTCAAGGCTTTGTTGCTTCGCTGTTTTTACATCGATAGGGGCGAGCAGGGGAGATCCCGCTTCCAGGGGAGACTTCGGCTTGTACTGATTGGTTTCGATATGCATATTAATTGGTAGCTTCAGTTCGTTGCTATCGAGGGCGAAGGCTCGGGCCGGTTCTAGAAGAAGAAACAGAGCAGTCAGACGACAGATCCTTACAAGGGATGAAGAAGAAGAGGACATGGTAATTACCTTTGACGGGCCTATCCGGCTCGATCTGGGACGATGTTTATCTCTTCTAGAGTCACCTTGACATCGCGGGACGGCAGAGACTTTTGTCCGAGCAGGACGGCAAAGTTAAAGACTATAAGCCTTCTTGCATACGTAAGGATTCTGTTAGATGTGGCTTCTTAGCTATTGCGCTTCAAAATCTCTTTTGCTTTTTTATAAATCGCTTCGGCATTTTCATTCTGACCGAGTTTCTTCACCACTTTGGCATAATCGGTCAGGGTGCGCCCTATATCTTCATGATCTCGGTCGAGCATCGCCTTTCTAATCTCGAGCACCCGGGAGAATTCGTCTTCGGCTTCTTCCAGTTTATCGAGACGATAGTGAATGGTGCCCAGGGAGTGCAGATAGTCTGCGAAAGCGAGGGGATCCTTTTGCTCTTTCTTTTCGTAGAGCGTTACCGCTTTTTTCATGAAAGGCTCGGCTCTGTCGAAAAACTTCTGGATACAAAGAGTCATGGCCAGATTGTTATAGTCTTCTATTAGATCAGGGCTTTCCGGACCAAGGTCGTTGAGCTTGTGAACAAGTATGCGCTCGTAAATGACCTGGGCTTCTTTGTAGTTGCCCTGCTCGAAATGTCTTTCTGCCAGCCTTTCAAAGGCTTCTCCCAGAGCGTCTTCGTCCTGCTCTCCTGCGCCTGCTCCTGCAAATTTGTTGGCGGCGCTGGGCTCTTTGGCTATGAGGGCGGCTAGCTGTCTGGCTTTTGCGGCTTCGGGCATTATCGTGTCGGCATGACGGCCTTTTCTCTTTATGCCTTTGGCACTGTCGTGCTGCTGCTGCGATCCCTGCTCTATTTGAGCGAGCAGCTCTTCTGCCGAGAGACCTTTTAGAGCATCTGTTTCTGCTTCTGCTTTTACCGGTTCCTGTTCCTGCATAGATCCCGGTTCCGCCTCTTCGGGCTCGGCACTCTTTTGAATCAAGTTTCCGAGTAAGCCGCCCATTTTCTTAGGTGGCGCATCGGCTCTGGAACTCTCGTCGGAGCTTCCGCCGAGTCCCTGGAGCAGGGCACCTAGTCCGCCGCCAGTCTCTTCTTCCCTGGCGACCGCGGCAACCGGGACCTTCTCCTCTTCAATCTCTTCTACCTGTTCTTGTACTTGTTCACTTTCTGGTTCTGGTTCTGGTTCTGGTTCTGGATGAGGCTCTTCGCCATTGCGCAGAGGTCCGAGCAGGGTATCGAGGGTGGGAGGGGTGGCCGGAACTTCGACTTTTAGCGGTTCCGGCTCGGGCTCTGGTTCCGGTTCGGTTTCGGGCTCCGGCTCTGGTTCTGGCTGCGAAACTGTTTCTTCCTCCATCGATTTGACCGCAAGGGCGGCAAGCAGGCTTTTGGGAACGACCGACTCTTCTTCCTCTTCTACAACCTCTCGGGCAACCGGAATTGGTTCTGGCTCCGGCTCCACTTCCTGTACCGGTTCTGGCGCGGTCAACTTTCCTGCAGAGAGGGCTGCCATATTTTCCCGGGTCTGTTTCATCAAGTTCTTTTCGCCGCGCATTTTCAAGCCGCTTTCCGGGCTCCATTTGAGGTCTCGAAGAGCTTGCTCGAAACTGGGAGAAGCGCTCTGGCTCTGGTGCAAACAGTAGTCGAGGGCGGCTATGGCATCGTCCGGACTGAGCCAGCCTTTTGATACCATCTGGTAGCAACGCAGGGTGGCTTGCAGGGTAGGAACATCCATGAAGCCGGTCAGTACCAGGACTTTTCCTATGAGGGCGGCATCGTGGGCAGTAATGTCGAAAGCCTTGTCGATATCTTCATCGGTCACCACCCGGGCCATTTTGACCAGGGTGCGGTAATCTATAGGGGGCTTATCCGGCGCTTCGATGGTGGCACTATCGGTGACTTCCTTCAGCGCTTCTTCCGGTGAGACACCGGTGGAGAATACTTCGGAGAGACATTCGCAGGCTTTGAGCGGATCTAGTTCGTCGCTTTTTACGCAGGTCTGGAAGAAGAGTGCCGCATCGAGCAGTTCCTGGGAAATAAGCTGCTGGGATACGAGCACAGTTCCTATTGGTTGCTGGTTGGCCAGACCCCATTCAAGGGCGTCCATCACATCGTTTTCCGATAGAATGCCTGCCATGACAAGCAATTCGCCCAGTCTGACTATCTGTTTTTTCTTCTCGGGTTTTTTCTCTTCTTCTTTACCGGCGGTGGCTTCTACTCCGGCCAGCTCTTGAAGGGACTTTATTGCCTCTTCTCTGGTCAGCATCTCGTCCCGGAGGCGGACCTGAATATCGAGAGCTTTCTCCAGAAATTCTGCCTGAATAGCTTCATTGAGAACCAGCATCCGACCCAGCGGCATGCCTGTATTCAAGCCCTGTTCCATAGCTTGAGAGAGTTGATCCTGGCTGATTATCGAAGCATCGACCAGCAATTCGCCGAGCTTGCCGGTGCGGGCTCGCTTGGCTGCGGAGGCGTCGTAGTCTTCCAGGACATCGGCAAAGGAAGCGCCGATTTTCCTGGCTACTTTTATGCACTGTACGGCGATATTGATATCTATTGTGTGGTCACGCAGCATGGACTGCGCTTCCAGGGCTACCTGCAGGTCTTTTGGGGTCAGATGACCGGACATGACCAGGACCTGGCCTATCTGAAGCTTTTTAGAACGGGAATGCTTGACGGCTTCTTGGAGTTGGGGCGGCGATAACACACCGGCCTGCACAAGTAGATCGCCAAGCCGGGCACTATTAGAATATCTGCGAAAAATAGATGACACCAGAATAAACCGGATTGCTAATTGAAATCGCTTCCGCTACTATAACATCTTGCCCATATTCACCGGCAATTGCGCGCACCTGGCTTATTGCCCGACAAATTTATAGATTATCTACTTATTTAAGGCCTCTTTATAAGACAGGAGAGTAAATTCGTCGAAGAGGACGAATTTTATTCGGTTCGGCTGGTGGTGGTCCTGGCAGAACTCTTTTACTGTCGTAATCGCTATTGCGGCTGCTCTATCAACGGGAAAGCCATAGGCTCCGGTGCTTATCGAAGGAAAGGCGATGCTGTCTATTTCGTATTGTTCGGCAAGCTCCAGGCTGGAGCGATAGGCGCTGGCTAGAACCGCATCTTCGTTGCCGGTGCCGCCGCGCCAGATCGGTCCTACGGTATGAATAACGAAGCGGGCTTTAAGGTTGCCACCGCCGGTGATTACAGCTTTGCCCGGGGGCAGCCTACCTTCGAGGGCGACAATCTGTTTGCATTCTTCTTTTATGGAGGGGCCGCCTGCTCTATGGATGGCGCCGTCCACTCCGCCTCCACCCATCAGGGAGGAATTGGCGGCATTGACTATGGCGTCGGTCTCTTCTCGGGTTATATCACCGCGAACGAGGCTGATTGTCATTCAGTCAGGACCAGGTTTCTGACGATAGGAGCTTGGCTTTGATGCCGGTATGATCATAGCGGTCGACAACCGCTTTGCCGTCGGCATAGTTGATTTCGCGGGTCTCTTTCGGGAAGGGGCTGACTTTGCCGCCGGCACCATCGCTGTAGAGATACTGGACCATGTTGTATTCTACGTTGCCTTCGTTATATCTCTCCGAAACTCTGGTAAGCGGTCTTCTGTAACTGTCGAAATGAGAGGTGTTGCAGGCACCGTCTTCGCCGTAGGAAGTATGCAGAGTTGAGAAGTCGCCTGCTGTCTGGATTTCTGTAGTACCTTTGGCGTCTACAACCCGGGTGTATTTAGTGTCGGGCCCTTTGAATTTTTTGGTCATGTCCAGCTTGGTGGCGAACAGATAACCTTCGGGACTGCCATTCAGGCTGTCTAAGCCGGATTCGGACTTTTCGAGGCGGGCAAGTTCCGGGAGGCGTCCCAGTTTTTGTTCGCGGTACTGCGGAAGCCCGTCGCTAATACCTATGCCTATGTTGTTGATGCGGGCCGCTTCGTTGGCAGCGGTCTCTCTGGCGTGGTAGAACTCTTTCGGAACAGCCATCTCGCGACTGCCTGTCATTGCCGGGAGATCAGCAGGTGTACGCATTTTGAGGAGCTGGGCGATGGGGGCGGCACTTCCTGCTTCGTTGCTGTAGATGTCTCTGGAGCGCGGCGCTTGCCGATTATTTTCCAGGTTCAGCGAAATTTCCGGTACGGTGGAGAGTTCTTGTTGAGCCGCTCTCTTAATCGCTCCGGCCACACCGTCTGCCGCGAATGTCGGCAAGGCAGCTACCGCCGCCTGCGCTTTCCGCTCTTCGATAGGTTGCGGTTTCAGTTCGGTATATCCTGATTCGAAGAGGCTCTGGCTCAACAGGTATTCATGCTGGAGATTCGGAATTGCCAGTGGTGGGGCGCTCATGTCCGATGCCGATTTCGACTTGGCATCTTCCTCCCATTGAGAAGAAGGGGGGGGACCAATACCGCTAGACTTGCCTTTTCCTGCATCTCGGCGGAAATTTGGCTGCTCGAAACGACCACCTGTTGCTGAATAGGTGTCAGAATGATTGGATTCCGCTGGATTGAAGGCCATGGTCGGGGTGCGCCTTTGATGCTTCGACTTCTACATCTACTTTAGTAAGAGCTTTGAACAGCACCTTTAATAGTAGATCACAGGAGCGCGTTGTCAAGCCGAATTAATCTCGGTCTTTATAACTGCTAGGAGTTCGTCTGGGCTCCACCCATGATGTCTCTCGCTAAAACGACCCGTCTCTGGGTCTCTTTGGCGCGATCCCTGGCTTTGACGCAGGCTACAATCAGCTTGTCCATATCTACACAATCTTCCGGTACCGTTGCCACGCCAAACGCCATGGCGAGAGATCGGGCGTCCATGTCGGATGACAGAGGCGCCTCTCTTAGAACATCGGCTATTCTATTCGCCAGGGCTCCCGCGGCAGCGGAGTTGGTGTTGGGAAGCAAGAGGGCGTAGTCGAATGTCTTGTAATGCCCCAGGACATCCACCTGTCTTTTGACCAGGCTGATGCGCTGCATGGCGCGTCTTACGGCAAGCATCTGCAGAGCTTCGACCCGGACGCCTTCTTCGTCTTTTTTGTGACCGAGGCTGAAAATCACCAGAGAGAAGGGCTGGTTGAAATACTCGTATCTCAAGTATTCCTGGTCGAGGAAGTAGAGAAAAGCGTTATAGCTGTTGATACCGGTTTCGGAACGGGTCAGAGATTTGACCACTGCCTGGAACTCGTTGTCGTTGATGCCCAGCGCTTTGAGACGCGCCAATCTGTCTTGGGTCGGAGCCTGGTCGGTTATCTGAACCAGCCCGCAGCTGACTAGATTGAAGAGAATCGGCACCCAGTCGGTCTTGGGCATTGGCCGCTTTCTGAGCAGATCGAAGAGGGTGTTTCTATTGTCCACCAGCTCGAAGAAATCTAATTGGGGCTCCAGGGGAATCGGTGCTCCTTTTTCTACCCGGGCGGCAAACTCTTCTTCGGAGATCATGGCGTTTTTCTTGACCAGACAAGATTCCGGTTTCAATCCGGCTGAATCCAGATATTTTGATTGGTCTAATAGAGCCACCCCTTCCATCAGCACCGAGTCCAATCTTTTGTTGATGGTACGATCCTGGGTCTTTTCGTCGGGCCAGAATCGAAATTCGCCGTTGGTCCAGGTGATGAGTTCGATAAGAGCCGAGTCTCCGCTGCCTTCCTTGATTTTGCAATGCAGGGGAATACCTTCCTGGAAAAAGACCTCGCAGTTTTCTGACTTTGTCTTCACGTCGAGCCGGCCGGTCATTTTCGCCAGGCTGATAGACTGCAGCAAGTTCGGCACTTGTAGTTTGTTCAGGTCGCCTTCCAGGGTGGCTTTGGCACCGGGGCGCGGCGGCTCGAAAATGATGTTCGCTTCGGCGCTGCCTAAGCCTCCTCCTGCCGAGGTGGGAGTTATACCGGTGGCGGTGGCCACAGGGTTGTATGCGCCGGTCGACCCGCCGAGCGGATCTCCCGAGCTGCCGTAGATGGAAGAACTCTGGTCCATAACATCCGGAAGCTGATCGCCGCCTGCTGCACCTGCCACCAGGTTGCAGATCAATGAGAGATCGCGCGAGGGATGCTTCCACAATATCTTAGGTGGACCGCCGGTAAACTGAGTAAGAGTCCATTCCGGATCTTGAATCTGTTCCGGGTCCACGTCTCTGGATTCGAATCGAACTGATAAAACGAAGTCCGACTTTCTGTCCACGGTCGAGAATGGAAGTTCTACGACCCGACCGGACATTTTTTGTGCTTCTTGCAAAAGAAATTGAACATCACCGAAGCTCGGCATGGCCGATTGCTTGGGTAGTCTTACACTTCGCTGTTGCTGGGGTTGTTGGGATCTGCCGTGCTGTTGAAACATGGGGGTTGATGCACACTCGTGTCGAATCTAAAAATGGTAGCTTTTCACTATTACAACCTTACCCCTTTTGCATAGTTAATCACCACTTTGATTCCTATTAAGTGCGGATAAAATTTCCCGGAGCCCTGAGAGGCTATGGATAGAGCCCTCTCAACTTCTTGGCTTCGGCGATGGTGGAGACTCCGATTCTGAGCGCTGCCATTCTCGGTCTCAGTCCTGATTCACTGGTCAGTGACAAGACTCTGTCGCAGGCGCCGCCCATAATTGTCTCCAGTCTGGCGTTCACTTCGTCTTCCGACCAGAAAAGTTGGATCAGTCCCTGCACCCATTCAAAATAGCTGACGGTGACACCACCGGCGTTAGCCAGGATATCCGGAACCACGCAAACGCCTTTTTCGTGCAGGTAGACGTCGGCTTCCGGGGTAGTCGGTCCGTTGGCGCCTTCTACAACGATTTTGCAATTCAGCTTCTCGACATTATCAGATCTTATCTGGTTGCCGAGGGCTGCGGGAATGAGAACATCGCATTCCAGGGTGAGCAGTTCAGAATTGGAGACCTTTTCACAGTCGCCGAAATCGACGAGCTTGCCGCCCTCGCTCATGTGGGAGAGAAGGCGTGGAATATCGATGCCTTTTTTGTTGTGGATGCCGCCATGCACATCAGAAACAGCGATGATCTTATAGCCTTTTTCGTGCAGCAGTTGTGCCGCCACTGAGCCCACGTTTCCGAAGCCCTGGACTATGACTGTGGGGTTTTCAGTGGTCATTCCCGTGAAGGTCACCGCCCTTCTGGCGCAATAGGCCACGCCTCTACCGGTGGCTTCGTTGCGTCCAAGAGAACCACCTATGGAGACCGGTTTGCCGGTGACGACACTGGGCACGGTGTAGCCGACATTCGTCGAATAGGTATCCATGATCCAGGCCATGGTCTGGGCATCGGTGTACATGTCAGGGGCGGGGATGTCTTTGTCCGGTCCGATCAGGTTGATGATCTCGGATGTATATCGCCGGGTCACTTTCTCTTTTTCGGAGGGAGAAAAGTTCCAGGGTTCGCATTTGATACCGCCTTTTGCTCCGCCATAAGGAAGACCCATTAATGCGCATTTCCATGTCATGAGCATGGCAAGAGACGATACCTCGCCGAGATTTACTTCCGGATGGAAGCGGATTCCGCCTTTGGCCGGTCCGAGGGTGACGTCGTGGTGTACTCGATAACCGGTAAATAACTTGACGAGTCCGTCATCCATGCGGACCGGGATCGATACCACCATTGAGCGTTTAGGATAACGGAGACGTTCGTGAAGTTGCGGCGAGAGACCCATTTCGCGAGCGATTTCGTCAAGCTGCTGTTGGCATCGTAAGAACTGTTCCGATTCGCATTCCATTGTTTTGGGTGGACGCGATTGTGCCGTAAGCATAATTAGGGACCTCGTTATTTCGAATAGAACTTCTGAGCTATCGCTAAGAAGTTGACAACCGGTGATTATTTCTGCATATGGTACTCTTCCGCCGATGAAACGTATATATTCAGTTGTTAGTTGAACTGTTAAAATCTTTTTCAAGACGCGGTCCGAACCGGCGCTTGAGAGGTTCTCCGGGACCATCCTCTGGTAAGCTTTGATGGCGGTTTCACGCTGTCCGAAGGTCGGTCCTGCAGGCAGGCGGACTGTAGTATCAATTATGGTGGCATGACATTGCTTAATTCCAGCGTTATCAAGCTTCAACCGGAAACCATTCTGAACATTTTTCTGGTCTTCGTGCCCCTCGCCTTTATCGGTAATTTCCTGGGCTGGCCCGGTCCCTGCATATTTTTGATCTCCTGTCTTGCTATCATTCCTTTAGCAGGCTTGATGGGGAAAGCCACCGAGATTCTGGCCGATAGATTGGGCGCCGGTCTGGGTGGGTTGCTCAACGCCACCTTCGGAAACGCCTGCGAACTGCTGATTGCTATTTCGGCTTTGCGCGCCGGATTGCCCGATGTCGTCAAAGCCTCGATTACCGGTTCGATAGTCGGAAACATTCTTCTGGTTCTCGGTTTTTCTATGCTGGCCGGCGGCTTGAAATTCAAGACCCAGTATTTCAACCGCACTGCTGCCACCACATCCGCCACCTTGCTGGCTTTAGCCGCTATCTGCCTTGTGGTTCCGACGGTCTTTCACTATGCCGCCTCTCATACCTCTAGAGCCAATGAAGACGAGCTGGCCATAGCGATATCCACAGTGCAGATCGTCGTTTATTTTCTCAGTTTGTACTTCAGTTTAAAAACCCACAAAAATCTTTATGTCCGAGAGATGGATGTGGAGGTAAACGAAGCGATCGGTACCACCGGATGGGGTATCAAGATAGGGATCACGGTGCTTGCCGTATCAACCGTACTGGTGGCGCTTCTCAGTGAGCTCCTGGTTGGGCAGGTAGAGGTGACCGCTCACACGGTAGGCATGAGCCAGCTGTTTATCGGTGTGATTCTGGTGGCGATTATAGGAAACGCAGCTGAACACTCGACGGCTATTCTCATGGCCATGAAAAATAAGATGGATCTAGCCATCAATATTGCCCTTGGATCTTCTAGCCAGATAGCGCTGTTTGTGGCACCGTTCATCGTATTTACCAGTTTCGCAATCGGCAAGCCCATGAATCTTGTATTCACCGAAATAGAGGTCCTAGCTGTTGTCGTGTCTGTGATTATTCTGCCTTTTGTAGCCACCGACGGAGAGTGCAACTGGTTGGAAGGGGTTCAACTACTGGCTGTCTATGCCATTCTTGCTGCCACCTTTTTCTTTATCTGATCTATCTGATTCAATCGTCGCGTTAGTTAAAGGAATTTTTTCATGCCCGAGTTGCCGGAAGTAGAGACTGTAGCCAGCGGCTTGAGAGAGCTTCTAATAGGCGAGACCATTAAGGGCGCCCAGGTGTTGCGCGAGCAGTCGGTGGCTTACCCTCTAAACAAGCGGAAGTTCTGCCAGGCGCTGGGAGCCAGACGAGTCATCTCGGTGAGCCGACGGGGAAAGTATTTATTGATAGATCTATCCGAAGGCGATATGCTGGTTGTCCATCTGCGCATGTCCGGCAGGCTTCTTGTTAAAAAGGCCGGCTCTGCGCCGGATAGATTCTTGCGGGTTAGAATCGCTCTGGAAAGCGGGAAGGAGCTGCATTTTGAAGATATGCGAGTCTTCGGCCGAATCTGGTATGTTCCTGAGCGCGCTGATCTTCTTGATATTGTTAGTGGTATCAAGAGTCTGGGGGTTGAGCCTCTCGATGATCTCGACTATGCGTATTTGAAAATGCGTCTCAAAGGCAAGTCTCAACCGATAAAAAACGCTTTATTAGATCAAAGAATCATCGCCGGAATCGGCAATATCTACGCCGACGAATCGCTCTTTCTTGCCGGAATCAGACCCGATAGAAAAGCCGGTTCGCTCAAGCCTGTCGAACTGAAGAGGCTGGTCACCACGGTCAAGTCCGTACTCTCGGAGGCGATTGAACAGGGGGGCAGTACTCTTAGAGACTATCGCAAAGCCGATGGCGTGAACGGAAACTATCAGAGTCAAGCCTGGGTCTACGGCAGATTCGCCCAGGATTGCCGCAAGTGTGGCTCCGGTTCTAAGATAGAGCGAATCAAATTGGCCGGCAGATCGACCCACTATTGTCCGAAGTGTCAAAAGTGATAGTGTCGTCTATGGTGTCTCTTCCGGGTTCTTTTTTCTGGCGCCCAGCATGCCGTTGACGGCCACACAGACTGCCGCCGGAACACAGGTAACCACTATGAAACAGATCAGGTGCAGGACGGTGGCATAGGCGGCCGCCAGATTAGGGTCTATCTGGGCGGTCTTGACCAGCGACTCTTTGACCAGGACATGGAAGGTGCCGATGGTGCCCGGGGTCGGGATGAGGTTGCCGGATGAACCAATGGTGAAGGTGAGCAGGCAGTTTTTGATGCCGACTTTGTCCTGTATATGAAATGCGAAAAGCATGAAATAGAAATTCAGTCCATAAAGAATCCACATTACCGCCGTAAAGAGAGCGATAACCGGATAAGCGACCGGATCGAGCAAAGACTTGGTGCCCCGGTCGAACTGGGCGCTCAGCTCGGAGAGCTTTTCTTTGATAGGCTGAGGGAGGATTTTGTCGATAAGAGGCTGTTTTTGAATCCAAGAAAGAATACTGTGGGTGCGGGGCAGGAGCACCAGAGCGACCACCGAAATGAAAGCCATGGTGGCGCCACCGGGTACCAGCCATGGCATCTCGTCCAGAATCTGTCTGGGCAGTATGGTCAGGGAGACACCGATCAGTATAACGAGAGAGGCGATGTCTAGAAGGCGGTCGATGAACATGGTCGGCAAAACTGCCGCCCAGGGCAGTTTCTCCATGCGACTGATAGCGACCAGTCTTGCCACCTCCCCGCCCCGGGGAATGACCACGTTTACTGCGTAGCCGACTATGGTTGCATAAAAGGAATTCCACAGGCTGATGGATCTATCCGCCACCGGTTTGAGCAGCCAGATCCAGCGCAGGGCTCTGACAATGTGGCTTAGAAGACCGGTTATGAAAACCACCACCAGATAGAAGATATCCAGATCTTTGAGATTGGCCAGGATCATCTCGAAATCGCAGTCTTTGAAGGCGAACCATAACAACCCCAGACCAAGCAGCAAGGCCAAAAGGAGCTTTAGCCAGCTCGTCTTCTGTTCGGGGGTCTTTTGGCTTACTGTTTTATCGGCTTCCATCGGCTCTCGTTCGCATACTAAAAGGTCGGTTCTTTGACAATTACATAAGAAGGTGAGTTTTACTGCTAATAAATCTGGGAATTATTGACCATTGAAGAGGTCTGTTGCTCGCACAATGGTACCTCGAAAGAGTGTTAAGCAGAAAAATCGAGACTGCGTGGTAAAAGAACAGTGCAAAAGGCGAGATCAGGTGACTGATAACAAATCTAGTCCCTCTGCCTGCGACTTCAGTGAAAGATCCGGTGACAATTAAATGGGTGACAGAAAAACAAAGGTTCTCTTGATAGATCACAACGCTGGTCAAGCCCAGGCTTTGCGAAAAGTCTTGCAAGAGGCCGCGGGCAAAGAGTTCTCCATGGAATGGACCGAGAAGTTCAACGCCGGGATGGAAATGCTCGGAGAAGATAAATTCGATGTTGTGCTTCTCAGTCTGTCTATGCCTGATAAGTCCGGGGTGGAGGTTCTCAAAGAGCTGCGCAAGTTCGATAATAGCGTGCCGGTGGTGGTATTGAGCGACGATCCGAGAGATACCGCCGTCACCGATGCGGTCAACAGCGGCGCCCAGGACTGGTTGGCCCGGGAGAGCCTGGATGGCGGTCGGTTATTGCAGTCTCTGCGTTATGCCATCGATCTGAAGCGGGCAGAGCTTGCTTTGAACGAAGCCTCCACCCGATTAGAGGCGGCTACCTCGCGCTTAGAAGCCCTGGCCCACAACGATCCTCTTACAGAATGCCTTAATGTAGCTGGTCTGGAAAAGTCTCTACAAAACGAATTCGAGAGAGCCCAGCGCGGTGGTGGTGCCCTGGTGGCGGTTTTACTAGATTGCGATGATTTTGACCGGATCAACGCCCAGCTCGGTCATGGTGTCGGCGATGTGGTGCTCAAAGAGATCTCCAAGCGCATGAAAGAGACTGTGCGCCCCACCGATCATATCGCCCGCATCGGCTCCGATGAGTTTCTACTGTTGCTTCCCGACACCAGATTTGCCGAAGGTATGCTGGTGGCTGAGAAAATCCGCCTTTCTGTGGCGGAGAGTCCATTGAGGCTTGCCTCCGAGACCATTAGAGTTACAGCCAGTCTTGGTGTTCTAGCTCTGCCATATGAGTTCTGCTCCATAGAAGAGATCCTCTCTCTGGTGCGGCTGGCTGTCAGGGAGAGCAAGTTGCTCGGCAAAAACAGAGTCTCTTCCGGAGAGAAGCATAAAAGACCCGGTCACCAACCGGATCGTGATGCGCTGGAAGAGCTTACCGAGAAGCTCCGCAAGGGTGATTGTTTCCGGGCTGTTTCCATGCCGATTTTGCATCTCCCTGATGAGAAGCTGGTCGGATACGAGATACTCAGCCGTGGTCCTAAAGGGGCTTTCGAAATGCCCGACGATCTCTTCCGGGTTTCGGTGGAGTACAACCTTCTTACCATTGTGGATCTGCGTTGCTTGAAGACCTGTCTCACCGCCAGCGCCGACGAAAAATTCGAAAAACAGGCGAGAGTGCATGTCAATCTCTTCCCTTCCACCATCATCGATACGCCCATAGACCGGTTGATGACCCTGTTTCCGGAAGACACCAATGGAGAAGCCAACCAGAAGTACTGTGTCGAGATAAGCGAGCAGCAGTTCATTGGTGATCCAACTTATTTGAGGGATCATGTCCATGAGCTCACCAAGAACGGAGTGCTAGTCGCTATCGATGACGTGGGCTTCGGGCGCAGCTCCCTGGAGAGCTTGATCATTCTCGAGCCGGATATTGTCAAAATCGACCGTAAATATGTCTCGGGCATCGCCCAGGAGCCGACTAAAGAGAGACTCTTGCGTCGTCTTGTCAAAGTGGTCAACGCTCTGGGCTCCGAACTTATTGCCGAAGGGATTGAATGCCGGGAAGAGCTGGAGCTGCTCCTCGACATGGGAGTGACCTACGGTCAGGGTTGGTACTGGGGCAAGCCCTCATAAAAAAAATCCGTTGACCTCAGATTTACTTACCGGCGGCTTTGTCCAGAATATCCTGGGCCAGGGTATCCGGGTTGAAAGGTTTTGCGATCAAGCCTGATGCCCCTTTGGATCTATAAAAGGCTTCTTCTCCGGCTTCCACGTGGGTGCTTGTGAAGATTATCGGTACTGTTTTGAGGACCGGTGCTTCCCGTAATTTGTCCATTACGGTGAGCCCGTCCATATCGGGCATGGAAGTATCGAGTACGATTAAATCCGGCTCTTCCTGGGGGGCGAGATGAATCGCTTCCTTACCTGAAGAGGCTGTGGCTACTCGCCAGCGGGCAATGCCGGTAAGGCTGAGAGTGCCTATCTTGAGGATATCCGGGTCATCGTCTATCAGCATGATCTTGGGAACTGTCATGGCCTGCTTCCTCTGCTTTTCTGTCATGGACTCGACCTAATTTAGCACCCGGGCTCCTGCCCGGACAAGAGGACAAGATGTCATAGGTCGGAGGACCTGTCATAGGTCGGAGTACCTGTCATAGGTCGGAGGACCTGCCTGGTAAACTTTATAGTGAATCAGGCTGACCCGGGCAAACCTACAGGTGCCGTTGCTATTTTTAAGTTGACAGCAAACCAGCGTCAAAAAATCGAAGATTGGCTCGGGAGAATCTCGAGCGCTGGTTGTGACGGAGAAGCTGCAAGACTGCTTTTCGGTCTGGGGCTGGCGCGCGCTCTTAGCTCTGAGGATGTGCCGCCTGTGCTCTACGAAGATCTGCTGGCTGGAGGTGGTATCGTCTGTGATGCGGCGGTTGAGCGGTCCCGTTTCGAACCCTTCTGCGCCCTGGCGGATGCGATAGTAGCCGAAGACATTGTCGAGGAACTCTATCGTGCCTCGTTAGTCTATGGTGCAACAGAGTCAGGAAGAAAGCGAAGCGGTAGTTACTATACTCCGGCTGAGCTTGCCCGAGAGCTTGCAAGAGAGGTTTTTGAAAGACTTCCAGCCGGCGGTAGATCCGCCGGGGAGGCCGGATTAAAGGTGATTGATCCTGCTTGTGGACCGGGAATTGTGCTGCTCGCGCTAAAGAAATGCCTGGCGGAAAGTAGAGTCGAAGCTGATTTCTTCGGAATAGATCTTGATCCTGGTTCGGTTTTTCTGACTCGCTTTTTTCTTTTTAGAGCCGGACTGTCGCCGGATATTGCAGCCTCTAGAGTCGTATGTGGAGACTCCCTGAGACTTTTTGTCGAGGGCGATAGTCCCTTCGGTTCTCTATCTGAGTACGCTGGTGATACCGTATTCGATGTGGTAGCAGGCAATCCGCCCTGGGAGATACATAAGCCCAACACGAGAGAGTTCTTCTCTTTGTACGATCCCAATTTCTACAGTTATCCCAGGCAGGAAGCCCTGGTGCGTCAACAGGAGATCTTTTCTCTATTCCCTGGCAGTCGCAAGAGATGGGAGGCGCTAAATCGCAACTATGCGGAGAATGCGCGGTTTTATAAACGAGCTTTTCTGCATCAGGGTGGTGGCGACGCAAACTTCTACAAGTATTTTGTCGAACAGAGCTTCAGGCTTGCGGCAGATGGGGGCTTGATCTCTTTGATTGTTCCAGGCGGTCTCTATTGTGATTCCGGATCGGCGCCTTTGCGTCGTCTTCTACTAGACAACACAGACTGGCTTTTGTTAAGGGGTTTCGAGAATTCCAATGGCGCTTTCGATATACATCGCTCCTTCAAGTATTGCTACTTTGTCGCTCGTAAAGGGGGAGTGACAAAAGCGATCGATGTCGATTTCTTCTCTGAAAAGAAGACGGATGCCGGTAGTGATGGCGCTGGCGCTGTATATGATGCGGAGGCGCTGAAGCGATTCAGTCCTCGCAGCAATATTATTCTCGAGGTGGAAGGGGCTCTGACTTTAGAGCTACTCGAGAAAATCTATTGCGGCTCTTTTTCTCAATATCTCGGTGAGGCCGTCTTCGGCGACTTCCCATTACGCTATCGCAGGGAGTTCGACATGACTATGGACTCCTCGCTTTTCGCTACAAGGGATGTGCTGGAGCAAAACGGCTTTAGAAGCGATTGCAGCGGCAACTGGCTGGCCGGTTCCTGGAGGAGACGAGGCACGGCTGATACTGGAAGTGATGTCGAGGGCGCCATTATTTCCGCTTGTGGTGACTTCAGCATCATGTCCGATTCGGTGCAGTCTATTCGCCTGCCTCTTTATGAAGGGCGAATGATCGGGCCCTATGATTTTAGAAAGAAGAAGTGGTTGGAGGGCTCTGGTCGAGGAGCGCTCTGGCGTGAAAAGAACTTCGAAAATTCTCATATTGAACCGCATTATCTTATAGATGCCGAGGCGTTCGTGGCATCGCGGGCGGTGAGAGGTCTGAAAACAGGATTTCTCGCCGTGGGCAGTGATACGAACCGGCGTTCTATGATGGCTTCACTCCTGTACGAAGTACCTTGCGGCAACTCTGTCCCTGTTCTCTACCTCGAGGGTGATGGTGCAAAGACGATTCGCTGGCAACTCGTCTTGACCGCTATTTTAAACAGCTTCGTATTCGACTTCGTGATCCGGCGAAGGATGGCAGGAACCAATCTCAATCATTTTGTGATCGCCGAATGTCCCCTCCCTGATTGCCGAGGCACAGAGGAAGAGGCGCTCGCTCTAATCGTCGATCTTGTCGCTTTGCTGAATATGGAGAGCCCCCGCTACTCGTTGCCGTTGTCTCAACTCGGTCTGCCGGGCATCGGCGCAGCAGATAGAAGACCTCGTTTATCTTCTTTGAGCCGTAAAATAGTTATGAGCTTGCTTGATGTTTTCGTCCTTCATCTCTATGACCTTTCGTCGGAGGATCTGTTCGTGATTCTGCAAGACAGCCTGCTTGGAGAATGGACAACAGGCAGAGGCGCCGATTTCGTCTTAAACAGACCCGAGCCTTATTTAGATGAGCTTTTTGAGAGAGCGCTCATCGATATCGACAGGGAGTCCAATTTGGAGAGCCTTTTAATTAGTCTTTCCGATTCCGATAAGCTGTCGCCCTTGAAGCCGACCGGAAGCTATGGTGTCAATCCAAAAGGTTTTCATAGGGTCGATCGAGATCTTCCGGTCTGGCAGAGGCAGACAACTATCAGTATGTTGCTGGCTTATCTGGTAAAGCGCAAAGGACAGGCATATTTGAAGGGGATTGCTCGAACTTACACCGCTCGCCTGAGAACGGCTTCAGAGACAGAGAGTATCCGGCTCATGAACTCTTTGCCTTTGTGTCTTTCCGGCGAGCAGATCTAGTTCGTGTCTCAGAAGCCACTCTTTGTTGCATAATCCCCCGGCAAAGCCTGTTAACTTATGATCTTTGCTCACCACTCTGTGGCAGGGAATCAATATGGAGACAGGGTTTCTGCCGACGGCGGCTCCCACTGCGCGCTGGGCTTTTTCTCTGCCCAGCTCTCGGGCTATGTCACCGTAAGTGGTGGTGGCGGCAGGGGCGATGGTCATGAGCCGATGCCAGACCTCCAGTTGGAACACCGAGCCTTGAAGCTCCAGGTCAGGCATTCTGTCCACTCTGCCTGTGTCGAAATACTGGTCGAGGCAAGATACGACTTCGGACAGTCTTTCCGGGCAGCGAGTTGCGAATCTGATCTCTTTTTCGGTCCGGCTCGAAATATGTTTGTGATTCTCGAAATAGATACCTTTGAGGGCGCCGTTCTCGGAAGCCAGAAGCAATAGTCTGCCCAGCGGGCTTGCATAGTGGTGACGATAACTCATGATTTTGCTATCTCCTTTGTGAGCTGGCGGTGCCATAGATAGACCGCGGCATAAGCCAGGGTGACTGTCGCCCCACGAAGAAAATCCCGTCGAAGCGTCTGTCTCGGGCGGCAAGACAATGGTAGTAATGAACGTGTTTCTCTTTCGTCTCCATGGGCACACTTTATCTCATCTGAATATTTTCTTCCGGCAAATTTCGAACATTTAAATCGCGGTAGAATTGGCCGATTTAGTATGAGAGACAAGAAGTCAAAGAGCAAAGAGGGCAATAGTCAGATGCGGGGCGGTGAACGAATTAATTCGGAGTTGAAGGAGCAATACAATCGTTATCGCTTTATGTTTTTTGCTTTGTGTGTATCGGGCTTTCTTCCCCTGGTTACTCTTCTCTTTCTCTATCTCAGCGGACCTGGTCTGGGTTATCTTGGTAAACATCTGACCACTGTGGTGGTCTTCTTTGTCCTTCAAGTGCCTATCTGTGCCATGGGCGGTTACCTGTTGGGTATTCGCAGAATGCGCTTTTTAGAACGCTCCAGTCAGCTTGTCGCTGCCGGCGAGACCCGGGATTTGCCGGCCAGGGGGATTTTCAAGATTACCGGAAGAGGCGAGTATGTGCTCTCTTGTGTTGATATCATTGACGATACCGGGGGCGAAGCCGTTACGGAACGTTATATGATCATTCCTACCCCGGCTAGCGAAGCGGTGATACGTTCACTGCCCGAGTTGGATTTCGATTCGCGCGAAGATGCTGATTCGGATGAGCCTGCACCGATAAGGCTCTCCTGCTACGTGGACAGTGAAAGTGGTAAGCTCGCTGCGATAAATTACCGGGGGACAGTGCTATTCGTAAGTCCGCCGGTTACTCTCTTTATTTAGGCGGCAGGTTGGAAGCAAAGGATATAGCCGGTTCCAGCCATTCGAAAAGGCTGGTATTGTTCATTAGAGCTTCCGCCTCTACCATTACGAAGCCGTGCATCGGCCTGCCTGTGAAATCCATGGTTCGGATGTGATCGTCCTCTATCATCTCCCGAGCCGCTTCACGACCTACTCGCAGGACCAGCTCGTCCTGAATGATGCCGCAACACATGTTGCCGTTGAGCATGAAGGCGATTCCGCCGAACATCTTTCTTTCACTGAATTCCAAGCCGCAGGCTGCCAGGGTTTTCTGTACTCTTTTGGCAAGCAATTCGTCGTAAGCCATGCTCTTTCGGGCTCCCTGGAGGACCATATCGATTCGAGAAGCTCGAATTCTATCCTAATTCAGTTTGATCACCGGCACCTGGCTGAAATTTGGTAAAGATTTCTTCTTCGTTCTTATTCTCTTACGCTTATAGAAAGCACCCTGGCTGGATTGATTCCCTGTATCCGGACCGGGCGGTGTTAGCTATATCTAAAGAAGCCAAGAGCCATTATGTATATGATTCATTGGTGAAAAGCCTCAGGAATCAAAAACCTACTTACATGAGAACCCCGACCACCAGTGAGAGCCTGTCAGAGATAAGCGGGCCTGAGCTAGAGCCGAATCATCTCTGGACAGATGAGCGCCGCATGAAGCCGGCTTTTGCCGTCGGTGTTCTGATTGCGGCTTGCGCGCTGCTCTATTTTCCGGGTATGGGGAGTTTTCCGGCGGTCAATCCGGCAGAGGCTTACTATGTCGAAGCGGGCCGGGAGATGGTCGAGTTGGGTAACTACATAACTCCCTATCTCAACTATCAAATCTATTTTTCAAAGCCTATTATGACTTTCTGGCTGACAGCCGCTTCATACAAGCTCTTCGGTGTCTCAGAAGCGGCAGCCAGGTTTCCCTTTGCCCTGATTGTCAGCGCCATGGTCCTGGGGGTCTATCTGTTCGTATCCAGGCTTAAGAGTGTAAGAGCCGGTCTCTTTGCCGGTCTATCGCTGGCGGCTTCCCCTCTTGTGCTGTTGATTGCCCGGGAATCGCCCATAGATATAGCTTTCTCGGCATTTTTAGCCCTGGCGGTACTTTCCACCGGTTTCTGCCTTGCTAAAGAAAGTCGCTTTTCCTGGACCCTGATATATAGCGGTCTGGGTCTGGCGGTGCTCACCAAAGGACCGGCTGCGGTCGCTCTTTATCTGATGGCGGTGGCTTTCTTCCTGGCTTTGACCCGGCCGGGCATCAGGGAGCTTGGCGGATGGTTGAGTCGACTGAAGCTCCTGCCTGGAATCGCGCTCTTTCTTTCGGTGATTCTGCCCTGGCATGCTGCGGTCTGGATGCAGACCGAGGGGCTCTTTCTGAAGGTTTTCTTCCTCTACGAAAACGTGGCGCGCTATGCCGGCCATACTAATATGGGCAAAATGAGCGTCTGGTTTTTTATTCCGGTCCTGGCGACTGGATTCTTTCCATTTGTTCTGCTGCTTTTTCCGGCTTTCAAAGACGCGCTCAGTCTTTCTGGAAGACGGTTGAGAGAGGACCCTACGATGCGGGGTCTTGCTTTTCTTTTTGCTTTTGCCGCCGTCACCTTCACCTTCTTCAGCTTTTCCGGCACCAAGCTGATTACCTATATTCTTCCAGTGATGGCTCCGATAGCAGTTTTTGTGGGACTTTTCATAAATCGGCTCTGTCAGTCTGTCGAGGATTCGAAAGGCGATGAAGACGGCGCTTTGGCGCTTTGGCGCAAGACTTTCTGTATCTCGGTTCTGGTCTATGGTCTGGTCGCCGCCGCCGCTCTGGTATTTGCACTTCTTTATTTCAGCTCCTGGAGCATTTTGATTAAATCCCTGGCTGTAACAGGGCTTGCGGTGTTTTTCGCCGGTTCACTGACTCAGTTTCGTCTCTTCAGGCAGGGGGCTTTCGTGAAATCGGTCTCGGTCGCTTTTGCCACCATGGTCCTAGCCCTTTCGATAATAGCCAATACAGGGTTTCATCTCTTCTACACTCATCAAGAGGGAGATTTGATGAAAGTTTCGTCGAAAGCCGGACAGATTTCGGACCAGGTTCATATGTTCGGGGTCTTTATGCCTTCGGCTATATACTACGCCCGCGGTCCGGTGAACACTTTCTTTCTGACCAAGCAGATCAAACCGCTTCAGGCAGGCGACGGGATAAGCCGCACTATAATCGTGCGGGATCGTGACCTGCCTAAGCTTTCAGAGGTACCTGGTCTGGTTCTCGAGCCGGTTGAGAAAGCCGGGCAGTGGGGTCTGTATCGAATTAGCGGATTCGAAGTAGAAAAGGTTATGATTCTTGAAGATGTATTCAGGATGCCAGAGGTATTTCAGAGTTTGATGGATGGAGACACAAGTATGGGACCCCTGACGGTGCCCTATGCTGCTGGAAGAGCCCGAATCGAAAAGAGGAGCCGGGATTGAAGGGATTGGCCGGGATTGAAGGAATTGAAGTGGCTTTGAGAAGAAGATATGGAAGAGTCGGTAAGGAGAGGTTTTTCGCCTTTCTTGCTAGCGCTATTCTGGTTGTTGGCGGTACGACTTCCTGCGCTATGAAGGATGCCGAATTGCCTGCTATGAACAAGGCTCCGGTCATATCGGCCAATTTGAACAAGGAGCTTCGCAACTTTCACAAGGTCAACGACTATCTCTATCGTGGTGGCATGCCTACACCGAACGGCATCCAGGCTTTGCATGATAATGGCATCAACACTATTGTGGATCTGCGTTGTGACCCTCTAGGAATCGCCCTGGAGAAACATGTTGCCACCACCCTTGGTATGGAGTATATCAGTCTGCCCAGCGGAAACGCGCCGCCGCATCCGGCCAAAGTCGCCCGGTTTATCAAAAGGGTGAAAGAGATGGAAAAGGCTCATCAAGCGGGAGAAAAGGGGGCAGTGTTCGTCCATTGTAACGCCGGTTGCGACCGGACTAGTTTTTATCTGGCTTGCTGGAGAGTAATCGAAAAAGGATGGCATCCTGTAAGAGCCGGTGTGGAGATGCTGCGCTACGGCTTCTTGATTCATCACCTGGAGTTTCCTGTCACCAATGACGCAGACAAGCTAATCGTGCCGGGCCGTCCATATGACCAGAACAATCCCCAGCCCTGACAGTTGGTCGATTTCTGAACTTTTCGTTTTCTATCAGAGCGGTAGGAATTCGTCGGTTTGATGGAAGCCGACTATTTTCTTGGTCAGTGGACCGCTGAGTAAAAGCTCGTCCAGGGCTTCATGCACATGGTCATCGGTAATAGATAAAGTATCGCCGTTTTTCGATTCTGATTCTGATTCTGATTCTGCCGCTATCAATGCCGATTTGCGCATTAATTCTTGTATGAAGGCCGGGCTGGCTCCCTCGGTTCTGCGGGTAATGCGGTCCATGTCCTCTACCTTCAGCTCCATGCCGCGGGCGTATTGTTCTATCAAGCGCTGTCTACATTCTCTATCAGGCAGGGGAAACTCGATAGCCTGATCTACTCTGCCTGGTCTGAGGGCAAGGGCCGGTTCAATAACTTCCGGGCGGTTGGTTGTTAGAAGGAAGAGAATCTCGGTATCTTTATTGAGTCCATCGAGTTCGTTCAGGAGTTGATGCAGTATAGTTTGTCCAAGAGTCTCATCACGAGTATGGGCGATTAAATCGACATCCTCCATAATCACCAGGGACGGTGCCAGCAATCTTGCCAGTTGGAAAGACTGTTTAATTAGCCATAGTTGCTCTCCTGACAGCAAAAACACCGTCACGCCTTCCAGGTATTGTGAAAAGAACTTGGCAGTAAAGGTCTTTCCCGTGCCTGGTTTGCCGTGGAAAAGTACACCTCTTTTGAGGGATTTGCCTACCGCTTTCAATTTTTCGGAATGCTTGTAGAAGCTGCCTATGTTTCGCTCTATGAGGTTCATGGTCTTTTCGGGCAGTACGATGTCCTCTCTGGATACTTCGGCAAATTTGTGAAACTGGATTCTCAGCCAGCCGGAGACGTCTCCAAAGCTCTCCTGACCGGACAAGGAGATTACTTTTCCCCGATATATACTGTGTTTGTTTAGCTGCTCTCTAACCTGTTCGATGAACTCGGAACAAGCCTCCGGGTCTTTTGAGTAGACCACGAGGTCGACCTGGTTGCTGCCTTCGTATATGAAGCTTGCCTCCACCGCGTATTTTTTCTCTGCGATTGTAATCAGATAGATGCCGTTTCTGGGGCACTGAATGGAGGTGTCGGTGTCGGTATCGATGCACTCTTGCTGGACCAATGATACTTTCGGCCCTGGTGGGGGCAGCTCCTGAACCAGGTATTTGAGTCCGAATCCGGCGTGACCGATTAGCTCATAATTTCCGCCTTGCTCCTTGACCAGCTCTTTGATGGCGATATGGAGATTGGGAAAATCTATTCCTTGGAAACTGCGAATAGCATTGACTAGTTTTCTTGGCTCTCTACCGAAGTGTTCTGTGATTCTTTTGATCAGGGAATCTCGTTTCATGAGCGTATTGAGAATTGCGCACCCGATACCTACGCAGGAGACGACAAGAATCAGAATTACGAGTTTAAAGGTCTGTGGATCCACGATGAGCCTCGCTTGACAATAAGCCTGGCATTAAGATAATTCGGTTCGAAGTCTATCCTATTGAATACCGGTGTATTTGTTCGGTTCAAAATAGGTAAAATAAAAGTCGGCGACTGTAGTCATAGTAAGAGGAGCCCAGCGGATTTGCGATTCTTGAGTGGATATTCATTGTGTTTCTTTCTTCTAGTTACGCTCGCTGCTTCCGGCTCGACAGCAGAGACCGGCGCCGTCGCGCAGCCCGCTCAGGCAAGAGAGAGCGCCTGGAAGACCGCATATGAACGGGCTGATAAGTATTTGAACCAGGGCGATTTCAAGGAGGCGGAAGCTAACTTTCGGGAGGCCTTAAAGCTTGTCAAAAAGCAATCGAAAGCATTTGAGGACGAGGTGCTGTGCACCAAGCGACTGGCTGCCACTCTTACTCTTCAGGATAAGACCGGGGAGGCTCGCGAGACTTATCGCAGTCTGCTATCCAGGGTAGAGCGTCGCTATGGCGCTCACAGTCACGAAACCGAGCCTCTTCTCATGGCTCTTGGATCTATAGAAGAGTCCGCCGGCAATCACAGTCTTGCAATGTCATATTACAACCGCGCTCTAAAGATAAGCGAGAAGAATGATGGAGCCTACAGTCCTGCTTATGCCAATACTTTGAGCAGGCTTGGCAGAGTCAATCACCGTCTGGGCAATAGAGACACCGCTGTCGTGCAGTACAAGCAGGCTATCTCCATTCTCTCCAAAGCGCCCAATCAGGAAGCGGCTCAGCAACTCAAATCGGTCATGCATGAGTATGGGGATTTGATCAAGGGTGATGATCATTCTGATAGGCGGCTTATAGAGGATTTCGATAGAGACGTTTTGAACCGGAAACCGGAGTACGTTGACTCCGGAACGGTAAAAGAAGGCGGTGTCAAGCATGCAGAGCAACCTGAGTCTGTTTCTGCATCCGACTATATTTCAGACGACAATTCCGATGCCGGATTGCGGCCAGCAATTAGTATCGAAGCAAAGGGCGTCGGATCCAGCTTTCAGCAAGCAAGCCGAACTCGTTTCGAATCGATGGGGCGGACTCAAACTGATGAGAATGAGAAGATTGCGCTAAGAGGCATGATTCGCCCGGAGTCAAGTCAGTCACTTGCGCCTGCTTATGAAGCAGTCAATGAGAGTGTCTTTAATCAGAAGCGCTATGGTGTCACGGAAGATCAGTATAAGCGAAAAATTGCTATCGATATCGACGCCCTTGGTGGCAATCATCCCTCGGTCGCAAACGACATGGCCGCTCTTGCGCAGCTATATATTGAGCACAAAAAATACAGCGAGGCAAGAGAGCTCTTCCTGAAAGCACTGAAAATCTATGACTCTACCTATGGTGAGGACAATCTACTCACCATTAGCGCCACCGCTTCTCTAGCCCAGGTGGAATTTGCGCTGGGAGACTATGAGCGCTCAGCCGATCTGTATCGGAAAGCGCTCGGTCATGGACAAAAGTCTCTAGGTCCGAATAATCTTGAAACAGCCAGGATTTTAAACGGTCTGGCCTATCTCTATTACAACCAGGGAAAGTTGAGTGAGTCTCTTACGTTCTACGAATGGGCTGTCTCCAGCACCGAGAGTGCCACCGGCAGCAATGATCCTCTTTTCGCTGCTTGTTTGAAGGATTACGCCAGGGTTCTTCGTAGCGTCGGTAAGGAGAGCAGGGCTAAAGAAGTAGAGATGCGAGCTGATTCGATTCTGGCTCAGCGTAATTAGTCATTAGTTTATCGCTGTTCTCAGCTCTCGTTATTTTTAACTTCGGTCATTCTCTTTTGTTTCTTCAGAGAGGCTCCGACAGGATGGACTCTGGATTGATTCTCCAGCTCTTCTGAGCCTTTGAGGGCTACCTGATCGCCTTCTTTGAGATCGCCAAAGACCTCGACCAGACCTTCCATGATCTGGCCTTTTTTAACAGTGACCCATTTGACCCGGTCGCTATCTATTTTGCAGACAAAGGTATTGAGCGGGGTTGAAACGACTGAGCTTATCGGAACAAAAAGGGTCGACTCTTTGCGGCGAGTCGGCCAGTAGATTTTGCAGAACATGCCTGGCAGAATTTTGTATTCCGGATTGAGGAAGTTCAACTCCACCGGCATGGTTCTTGTGTCTTTATCCAGATTATTGCTTATTCTGGCCACCTTGCCTTTGAAGCGGCGTCCAGGGAAGGATGATACCGAGAATTCGACCTCCGAGCCCAGTATCAGTCCATCGGTGTAGATTTCCGGAACCGGCGCGATGATCCGGAGTAAATCCAATTGCTTGAGACGACAGATAGGAGGATAGGCGCCCGTGCCGTCGGGGCCGACGAAGCTGCCTACGTGCATTTTTCGTTCGGTGACATAGCCGTCGAAAGGTGCGGGGATCTCCAGGTAGGAAGCGAAATCGGCGAAGTTCTCGAATCCGCGAATCATTGACTCTACTTGCTCTTTCCGCATATTTACTTCGTGATCCTTAGCGTTCACCCGTTTGATGAAGGTGTTGACCTCTTGTTCTGATGCTTCCACCGTCTGGGACCACTGGACAACGTCATTGTCAGCGATTACGCCGGGCACTAAAGAGGCGGCATAGACTCTCTGATAGGTAGACTGGTCTGCCAGCAGTTTTGCCCTTCTTTTTTTGAGCTCGGCCTTCATGTCCTCCAGTTTGGACTCTTCGGCAGCCAGGGCGGCTTTCGCTGCCGCTACTTTGGCCATGCCTTCATTTCTTCGGGCGATGTATTCCGGAGCGTACATACGAACCATCAGTTGACCGGCTTTTACCACCGAGCCTCGGTCAACACCTATCCATTGAATGAATCCAGGCACTTTCGGGTAGATCAAAACATCCTGGTAGGCATCGATTTCGCCAGGTAACTGGTCTTCTCGAAAGAGTGTCTTTTTCACCACCGTTGTCACCGGAACAGAGACTGCCACATCCGGTGTTTCTCTGGTGTCGACCAGGGGTCTAGAGTGTTTTTTCCACAGAAAGAAGAAAGCTATCCCTGCCACCGCAATCACAATCGCGAGAGTCACCATGTTCGTCTTGTTGAAGACAGAGAGTTCTTTCTCGTCGCTATTTCTGATTTCTTCCGGGGTCTCGTTTTCCTTCATCTTCCACGTACCTTATGCATGACCGGGTCAAATACCCTGGTCTTCGGGATGCAGCGAGCGAACGCCTACCGGGGCGCTCTTTTGAATTATCATGAATACCAGAGGCAAAATAGTCAGTACCGATAGAGTCGACATGGATAGTCCACCGATGACGGCTCTACCCAGAGAGGCGCTCTGTCCTCCGGAGAGTGCCATCGGTATCATACCTGCCACCATGGCGATAGAGGTCATAAGAATCGGGCGCATCCTGCTCTGCGCTCCATGAATGGCGGCCTCTTCTGCGCTCATGCCCTTGGCTCTGCTCTGTTCGGCAAAGACAACCAGCAGGATGGCGTTGGCTATTCCTACCCCGGTGGACATGATCGCGCCCATAAATGACTGGACGTTGAGGGTGGTACCGGTGACGGTGAGCATGGTGAGAACACCCAGAAGTATGGCTGGACTGGTGGACATCACTATTAGTACCACCCGGGAAGCCTGGAAGTAGGCGAGAAGCATCAGTGTGATAATCACCACCGCCAGCAAAAGACCGGTGAGCAGGTGGAAGAATGTGTCTTCTAGAAGCGGCACCTGACCGAGCACGTTGACAAATACTCCCGGCGGTGGTTTGCCCGCTCTGCGCACCGCTTCTTGTACGGCTTCTCCGGCTCTGCCCAAGTCATTGCCTTCTATATTGGCCGTGAGCGATACCATTCTCATCATGTTGTATCGATCGAATTCACCGTTGGTGACACCATATTCGACTTTGGCCACGTCCTGAATAAGCGGATGCTGCCGTCGTCTAGTATGATTGCCTGGATAATATCTGTTTGTATCCGGGTCTTCCAGCTCGTCCATGTACTCAGCCATCTGGTCCGAGCGGGTGCTTTTCATGGTGGGGAATTTTTCGATGTCCTCTTTCGAGCGGATCTGATCCTGGGGCACCTGTACCTGGACCTGGTAGGAAAAGCCGCTCTTGGCGTCGCGCCACAGGCTGAGGTGCACGAATCGGCTGGAGAAGAAGGCAGGCTGCAACGACATACCTATATCTTCCGGGGTGACTCCCAGCTGTCCTGCCAGTTCGCGGTCTATTTTGATTTCGCAGGAGGGATAATCTAGGGGTTGTCCCCATTGAAGATCTCGAAGCTGACTGATTTTTTTCATCTCTTTCAGCACTTTACCGGCGAAGAGTTTGTCGGCTACCAGATCCGGTCCGGTTACCTGTACGGTTATCGGGGTTGGAGAGCCGAGGTTCATGATCTGGCTGACGAGATCCCCTGGTTCGAAGGAGAACAACGTATCCGGAATGGTTTTCTTGAGGTCTTCCCGAAGTTTATCTTTGAATTTCGATATATCGATTCCGGATTTTTCATTGAGCTGCACATCGAGAACCGCCTGGTGGGGACCGGATGTCCAGAGAAATGCGGAGCTTATCGGAAACATCGGGGGTTGTTGACCGGCATAGCCCAGGGTTTTTTCCACGTTACCCGGTCCAGCCAGTTTTTTGACCCGTTCTATCGTATGGAGCACCCTGTCTTCCAGGGCTTCCACCCGCATACCGGTGGGCGCTGATATCCTTACCCGAAACTGGCTTGTGCCGGAGTCGGGAAATAGCTGTTTACCGATGTCTTCGTAGAGAAAAACGACGGTGGAGATGGCGACGATTAGATAAACCGGCACGACTATGCCACGGATAGGCGCCAGGAAGTGGAGGATTTTACCAAGCCCGTCTTTAAGCACATCGACAAAGTCTCGTTTGGCTTCTTTGTGCTCGGCTTTCAAGATCCAGACAGCCATAATAGGAACGACGGTGGAGGCGAGGGTTGTAGAAGCTATCATGGCGAAGCCCACAGCCAGCGAGAGCGGGATGAATAGCTCCCTGGTGATCCCGACCATGAAGAAGGAGGGCACGAAGACAGCCACCACCGAGAACATGGCGAGCATTCTCGGCACCATCGTCTCGACACAGGCGTCGAAGACCGCTCTTGCCAGGGCTGCCCCTTCGGATAGATGGCTGTGGATGTTCTCGATACAGACGGTCGCTTCGTCGACCAGAATGCCGATAGCCAGGGCCAGACCGCTCAGGGTCTGGATATTGAAAGTCTGACCGCATAGCCAGAGGCCTACGATGGCGGAGAGCAGGGAGAGCGGAATGGTTGTTACCACAATCAGGGTACTGCGGAAGTCTCGCAGGAATATAAGAATCATCAAGCCGGGCAGAATCGTGCCCATCAGACCTTCTCTAAACACATCGTCGATGGCTTCCCGTACATATTTGGACTGGTCGAATTCGTAGCTGATTTTCACATCGTTGGGTAGAACGGCCTGCATCCGGGGCAGGGCCGCTTTCAGGTTGTCCACCACCGAAACGGTCGAGGCGTCGGCGCGTTTTACCGCCGGCAGATAGACTGTTCGTCTGCCCTGGAAAAGGGCGTAGCCGCAGAGAATGTCGGCAGAGTCCTGCACCACGCCCACGTCTTTGATGAAAATCTGTGGGCCGTGACCGGTTCGAATCGGAAGGTAGTCGAGCTGGTGAATATCGGGCAAGTCCGTATTGACCGGCGCGATCCGCATGTAATCGCCGGTTCTGACGTTGCCGGCCGGCAGCACTTTGTTGCCTGTTTCGAGGGCCTGGATGATCTCGTCGCCGGATATATTGTATTTGCGCAATTTATCCGCGTCGACACTGATAACGATACTACGAATGTTGCCGCCGAAGGGTGGTGGCGCTTCCGCTCCGGGGACGGTGGCAAGCATCGGTCGAATCCTTGTATAGGCAAGGTCCTCCAACTCTTTTACTGTCTTGGTTTCAGATGACAAAACCAGTTGTCCGACCGGCAGGCTGCCGGCATCGAATCGCAACACGAATGGATTATAGGTCCCCTTCGGCATCAAGCTGGTGGCGCGGTTGGCCATGGCTACTATGCCTGCCATGGCGCTGGCCATATCCGTATCGGGCTGGAAGAATACTTTGATTAGGGAGAGGTTCTGGATGGACTGGGATTCGATGTGTTCGATTCCAGGGACATAGAGGAAGAAAAGTTCATAGGTCGAGGTGATGTAGCCTTCCATCTGCTCGGGGGACATGCCGCCGTAGCCCTGGATTACATAAATCGCCGGGATTTTGAGATCCGGGAAGATATCGCGTTTCATGCTGGTTATTGCCATCACCGCCACCAGAACAATGGCCAGGACCGCCGCCACCACGGTGATCGGTCTTTTCATTGCTGCTGCGATAATCCACATAACTTCTACTTACTCTTCAGGACTTGTGCCTTCGGCTATTCTTACTAGCTCTAGAAATGGTTTCAGGTCTCCCTGGGCGTAGGCCAGGGAGAGGATGGAGCGCCAGACCTCCACCTGGGCTACTGCATTTTCCACTTTCGCTTCTGCCAGAGTCTTTTCGGCGTTGGCGAGGGTGACCACATTGGTCAAGCCGGTGCTGTATCTCTTTTGCACCTTAATCTCTCTGACTCTGGCGGCTTGCACCAGTATCGGTGTCTGCTCCGCTACTTTGCGCGCCTGTTCCAGCATGATGCGACTGTTGGCGTCTTTTTTCTCCAGGACCTGCATCGCCAGGTCGAAATCGGCTTTAGCGGCTAGCTCATTGCTGCGGGCCATGCGCTTTTGCGCTTTCAGCGGGAAGTATTCCATTATCGGGAAGCTGAAGCTCACTCCGACCATATAGTTGAAAACCTGGGGCAGTACGCCTCCGGCTACCGGTCGTATCGGGTTCACCCCGTCGGTGCTGCCCCGCCCCCATAACGAGGCGTTGAGCCAGAGGTGAGGGCGATAAGCTTTGTCCAGTACAAGCTGCTTGGCACGCCATCGCTTTACCTCCGCCATTTTCATTCTGGCAAGAGGATGGCTGCTCAAGTCTATCGGGCTTGTTTCTTCTACTTTCATAGGGCTGCGGATCATGGGATCCGAGACGATGTCTATGTCTTCTGACGCCAGGCCCATCTTTTCTGCCAGACCGACCAGGGCGAGACGGGCATTTTTCTCTGCTTTGATCAGGGCTATTTTTGTCTTGGCTACTTCGTAATCTAAATCCGCTGTGTCCACTGCCGGACGAAGTCCTTCTGCCACCAGTGTCTTGACCCGGAGTCTGGAGGCTTCCATGTGTCGCAACTCCGCTTCCCGGGCTTCGATCATCTGTTTGGCAGCCACCGCCAGAAGAAACGCTTCGGAGGTATCGAAGGCGACATCGAGTTTGGTGAGATTGACATCGGCTCTGGCCGTTCTGGCGTCGGCAAAGGCGAATTTGTCGTTTGCTTTTCGCATGCCGAAATCCACCAGCAACCAGTTCAAGTTGAGACCCTGGAGGTTGTTCGAAAGTGGCGTGAGAGTGGTGCTGGACACCGGAGGACCGGAGTCCACCGGCACGGTATCGAATCCGGAGACATTGTTCATGACAACGCTGGCGATTCGATTCGGCGTTACCGCCGACTGCTGGATATCGATGTTGAGGTTGGGTAGATACTGGGTCTTGGCAAGAGTGACGTTGGCTTTGGCCGCTCTCAACTTGAAGAATTTTTTCTGAATGGAAGGATAGTTGCGCAGGCTTATATCGACACATTCTTTGAGGCTGAGAGCCTTTGTCGGCCGAATCGGCTGGAATTGCAGATCTGGAACCGGGACTTCTCTGCCGGCAGCTTCTACGGGTGTTATGCAGAAACAATTTCCCAGGAGAAAAATGCAAATTGCCGCGATTGAAACTAGTTCAAAGGCATGGCTTCCATGTTTTGCATGTCTCAACAATTTCATCAAGATAATTCGGACCCCAGGCTGACAGCCGAATTCAGGAGACTTCAGCGAACTTTGGCTATCAGAATGAGCCAGCACTAGTAAAGTGTTCTCAAAACAGCTCGGAAAAAGTCTAATTATTTTACTCGACCCGCTTATTGTCATGTTTTTTGTTAAGATTAAGTAATTCACTTTCAGGACAGTGATTTTATAAACTTGTTGAAGTGTTTTTGGGGAGTAACCTTTTGCAGAATCTGCAGCTTCAGCGCTTTCCGGGATTGATATCGGGATGCGTCCTGGCTATCGCTTTATTCCTTGTTTGTTCAATCGCAGGCACCATCCCGGGTGCCCTGGCTGAAGCAGGCGATTCTCCCGGCGATCAACTTTTAGACGACTACTTAGATAATAGCTATACAGATAGAGATTCGGACAGAGATTCCGATGGTTTGCTGGATGATGACGATAGGCGCGACGAGAGAAAACGGGACGACCGGAAACTCAGAGACAAGGAAGAAGATGATGATGACGACAATGATCGAGATCGGCTTCGCAGCAAGTGGCTGGAGGACTTTCAAGACACCGATTTCAGAAAGAAGACTTTCGACGACTTCTTGTTGAGGGACCCTCGCCGTGATTCTCGAGCCGACAGTCGAGATGACGACGACGGCCACGATCGGGACCCGGAAACGAAATCAGATAGGGATGAAAAGGCAAAAAGAGAAGATCGGGAAAGACGGCATGAACTAAGCGATATGAGACCGGATTCCTCTGAGCTTGCTGATCAAGCGACTCTTCCCGGAGATGACGACGATGATGTCGATGATGGTCGAGTCACCGAACAGCCGGTTCTCGGTGGAGACTATGAAGACGATCCGGCTATCAAAAGAGATGACGAAAGGGTTTTTCTAGATTTGACCAAGCCGGTGCCGGGTATGTTGCAAGATTGGGTACCGGACCGTGTCAATCGGCTGCATAATGGCGCTTTCGAGAAAGAGCCGGATAATGGTTTTCCGGTGCCGTATCGACTGAATGGTCATCTGGATATAGAGAGAAAGCGGCCCTGGGCCGAAGAGGCGGATTAGAGAGCTGATGAAATCGAACAGGCAAAGTCTAGTGACTATAAAGGTGCGAGACAGAATCTGTCGTTGTTTAATGGTATCGATGATAGTGCCGCTTTTGCTGTCATCGGTGACTCCGGAGGCAAGAGCAAATGTCTTTTCGCGGAAGCCCGTTGTCGATAGCAGGCAGTGGAAACAAGAGTTGGTCCAGGGCGAAGCTTATTTGAGAACTAAAGAGCTAGAGAACGCGGAAATCTGTTTCGAAAGCGCATACAGGCTCATTCGTCGGGACCGAAGCAGCACTACCTTCGAGTTGGTCACCGTAATGGAGAGCCTTGCAAAGTCCCAGTATATGCAGGAGAAGCTGGAAGAGTCTCTGCGCCTTTATCGAAAGGCGCTGGCGATTCTAGAGAAGCATGAAGGCAAAGATAACATCGCTCTGGTTCCGACCCTTAATATCATTGGCGGTGTCTATGAGAATGAGGGGGATTTCAAGAAAGCAGAGAAGTACTATCTTCGAGCTCTGGAGATAAGCGAGAGGATCGAAGGTGACAAGAGTCTGACTGCCGCTTCTTGCAGGCATAAGCTCGGGCGTATTTACTTTCTCGAGGAAAAGCCTCTGGAAGCGGAAGAGGCGTTCTACAAGACTCTGGTGGCTGTCTTTGAATCAGAAAACTCGAAGGCGGCGAAGTCTTCCCGGTCTGAGCTCTCTTCCGCCTTCTTAGAAGAGCTTTTGAGCGATTATATAGATTTGATTTTCAAAAGTGATCTGCCTACCAAGGTGCTGCAATCGAGATTTCAGGGAGAGCTCTTGAAAGACGAGATAGATCTGCTGGCGCGTCGTAAAGGCGTTGCACCATCGGCTTTCAGCAAGGAGGTCAGCTATCGGATTTCGCCTGGTTTGGTGTCTAGTGGTTCTACTGGTGATACCGATTCGAAAGCCGCTCTCGATCAAAGTGGTGACAGTGCCATCGTGCCTTACCGCAAGCCCTCTGACCTGGTGGCACTCGAGAAGATCAATCGGCAGCGTGTTCTCTTTTACGAGAGGATGATCGAAGTTGACATCAAATCGCTGGGCAGAAATCATCCCAGTGTGGCCAGGGATCTTACCGGACTGGCTAACATCTATTTGAGTCAGAGACGTTACGAGGATGCAAAGCCTCTTCTTCAGAGAGCTTTGAAAATCTATCAGGACTCTTATGAGGCGGATTCTCAGCTTGTCAGACAGACCCGATTGCTTCTTCAGCTTATATCCGAAGAGGAGTCTCCTTCGGCTGATTATCATTTCGTCTCCCTGGCGGCAGAGTTGCCCTCTATTCCTTTGCCGGCCCAGAGTCTCGATACCGCTTTCCGTTTGAATGAACTAGCTTTTCAGTGTTACTGCCAGGGGCGAGTAGAGAGAGCTCGTAAGCTATATGAATATGCCCTGGCTGCCACGGTTGCTGCTTCCGGAGAAGAGAGTCCATTGTCCGCCGCTTGTATGGCTGACTTGAGCAGGTTGATGCGCCTTACCGGCCGAGTCGATAAGGCGGAGCGACTGGAGAACAATGCTCGAGCAATCTGGCGCAAGAAGCTCCAGGAAAAGCGAGCGCAGTTATTGCCTTAGGCTAGAAGAGCGCTGAGGGTTTGACCTTTGGGTTGCTCTTCGTCTTCTTCCAGAACTTCATCGCCTGGCTCTATCTTGTAGCCATCCAGCCAGCCCTTGGACTCGAGCACCTCTTTTTTGACATCATCGGCGCTACCATCTTTCAATGAGATATCGCGGTAGATTGCCAGAAGCTGTAGAGTGCTCAAAAGGCAGATGTTCTTCTTGACGGCATAGTTGACTACCTCGGTATCGGTAGAGTCTGCCGGTTCTGAGGCTTCGTCTTCGGTTATCTTGGCGACGATCAATAGACACTTTGGTTCGACTGCTTTTTCGCACCAGTAGGTCGTCTGAGAGATTGAAAGTTTGCCCAGATGGCTTCTTTCTGCGTTCTCTTCGGTCCAGATGATACGAGCTATGGCGACTCTGTCGTCGTCACCTTCCAGAAGCAATTCATGCTTATCCTCTTCCGATTGGGTGACTTTCCAGCCGACCAGACTGAGCACTTTCTTACAGGCGTCGATTAATTCGTCGCCTTTGTGAGTCAGTAGAGTATTTCTCAGACCCTTGGTAAGAGCTGTCTGTCCTTCGATCTCTTTGATTCGCTCCTGGGTATTGCGAATCTTTTCATTCAGCTCGTCCAGTTCTTCGTTGAGGCTTTTGAGCTCGTCCGAGAAATACCGCTTACACCAGTCAGGAATTGTAGTTGCCATCTGATCCACCGTTGTACTGATACTCTTATCGTTTCCGTTCTTGTCTCCTGCCTGAAGCTCTTGCTCTGCGGCTTCGGCCCGAGCGCGCTCCTCTTCCTCTTCTTTAGCCTTAGCTTCAGCCTCTGCTTCTGCTTTTTCGCGAGCTTCTTCTTCTTCTTTGGCTTTAGCTTCAGCTTCAGCGATCTTGCGGGCCTCTTCTTCTTCCCTGGCTTTAGCCTCTTCCTCTTCTGCCCTGGCTTTAGCTTCTTCTTCCTCTGCCCTGGCTTTAGCTTCTTCTTCCTCTGCCTCTGCCCTGGCTTTGGCTTCTTCTTCCTCTGCCCTGGCTTTAGCTTCTTCTTCCTCTTTTGCCTTGGCTTTGGCTTCTTCTTCCTCTGCCTTGGCTTTAGCCTCTTCCTCTTCTTTGGCTCTGGCTTCTTCTTCGGCCTTGGCTTTAGCCTCTTCCTCTTCCTTGGCTTTGGCCTCTTCTTCTGCTTTGACTTTGGCTTCTTCTTCTTCTCGTACTTTGTTCAAATCGCCTTTGTCGAGCGCGTC
>CAZCBH010000017.1:42063-48949 GCA_964496875.1 uncultured Candidatus Obscuribacterales bacterium
CTTTGGCTTCTTCTTCTTCTCGTACTTTGTTCAAATCGCCTTTGTCGAGCGCGTCTTTGATCAAGTCTTTTGAGAGTAAATCTTCTTCTTCTTCTTCTTCCTTTTCCTCTTCCGCCGTATCTTTTGCTTTGCTTTCGGAGTCCTCAGATTTGTCTGACTCTGAGCCGGTTGATTTAAGAGGCTCCAGCAGTTGACCAAGAGAAGAGCCGCCGACTTCGCCTATCTTCGATTCCATATCGAGGGGCGGTTCCTGGGCGAGTACTTTGGCAACTACCTCTTCGGCTCTGGTGATATCTATCTCTTGAGTCGCGGTGAGGTTCGCCTCTCCTGTCTTCACGTCTTCTTTGACATCGACCGGTTTGGGCGAATCGCCGGATTCTGCACTGGCTGCTTCTATAACGAACCAGAATAGAGAGACGCCGATTTTGAGAACATCTCCATCGTTAATCGGCTCGGGTTCGCCAATTTGATTGCCGTTCAGGAAGGTGCCGTGGCGGCTTTTCGCGTCCTGAACCAGATATTGTCCATTCTCGAAAGAGATAATAAAGTGGAATCTCGATATGGACTGGTCACCGCTGATGACAATATCGTTGAGGTCGTCCCTTCCGACCCGGCACCGAGGAGTGGTCACGGGAATTTTGCGGTTGGACACCAGGTCAACCAGAAAAGCGGTAGGAACTGAATTAGATTCTTTGTTTTCCATTTTTCCTTGTCTTTAGACTAGAAATCACTGCGGCCCCAGGGGCGCTTCGGTGACCTCGGGAGCAAAAAATCCTTCAAAACCTCAATAAAATAGGTCTTTTAACGATACTCCCGGTCATCAATAGATGTTCCACGAGTAGAACAATATAAACCGCTTGGGGTTCATTTGAGATAGCTTGGGGCTTTATCGGACTAATTTCTCGGTTTTTACAAGGTCAGGGTTTGATCATCTCGCGCGAGACCTTCAGGTCTCGCTCTCCCTCGGTAAACCAGAACATCGAATTGCCTGCTTTGATTACGTCTCCGTCGGTTACGGCTATTTTTGCGTTTATCTTTTCGCCGTTTACAAAAGTGCCGTAGCTGGAGTTGTTATCTTCTATAAGGTATTTGCCGTCTTCGAGCAGAATCTTGAAATGGTGCTTGGAGATGGATTTGTCGTCCGAGATCACAATTTCGTTCGAGTCATGGCGACCGACGGTGCATACCGGCGCCGATATAGGGATTTTTCGGTTGGAAACCAGCTCCACGAGAAATGCTTTTGGGCTGTTGTCGATCTCTTGCTCCGTCATCTCTGGCACTTACATCTCCGGAAAAGTCATCTTTACATGTTCCACTATAATCGTAAATTTGAACAGCTTTCTCAACTGTTTTTCAGTTTTACAGATTTATCGGTGCCATTTGTCCTGACAGTGACTGTCAAGTGGAGGGCGCTGACTGATTTCTCGATTTAAGGAATAAGTCGGTAAGGCCGGGTAAACTCGTGCATGTAGATTCCTGGAGCGAGATCGAAACTATGACAGAAGGCGTGGTGAAATCGGAGACTTTTCTAGATTATCTGAGAACGCTGCCCTGGTGCAAACAAGGCGACAACATCCTGGTGGCGGTTCATAAAGGCACTCCTGAAGTCCTGGCTCAGATGCCGGAGCGTGAAGTCAAGGTGTTCCCCGGCGGGATTGCTGTGAAGATGCAAAAGTCGGTTATATCAAACTTTCAAAGCAAGTTCGATGAGGGTCAGCCACTGCCTGTGGTGCTGGTCTGGAAGCCCGAAGCCGTCGAAATCTGGTATCGAAAGATCAAACCCACCGACTTTCCTTATGATGCCTGGTCGGACAGCACCGCCGCTGCTTATGAGCAAGAGAGGGTATTGATTCCTGCCGAGGATATCGACCCTCAGTGCGCATCCGCTCATGCGGAAGTCTTCGGCAAGGTCAATGCCTGTCCGTCGATGATGCCCCAGTACTAATCAATATTAAGACTGCTGACGGCGGCGCTGGCCATGCGGGTTTTTCTCAGAAAGTTTTCGTAGCTGCGGTTTACTATCTGGATAGAGCCTGGATTGATGTCTCTGCTCGCTATCTGTATGGAAGCCTGGTAGTCTCGGCCGGCGGCGTCGTAATGGCCCAGGTTTTCGTGGGCGCTTGCTCTTAGATAATAATGATACCAGTCTGCCGGGGCGAGAGCTATGCATCGATCCAGATCCTCTACGGCACCGTCGAAGATGCCTAGCTTGAATCGGGCTCCGGCTCGGTTGCTGAGAATGTCCAGATTGTCTCGGTCAAAAAAGAGAACTTTGTCAAACTCGGCAATGGCGCTACCTAATTCAGCCCGCGCTCTTGGATCGACTATAACCTGACTTTCTTGAAGCGCGTTGGCTCGGTTTAGATGCTGGTTACCCAGAGTGACCGCCTCTTCCAGGGCAGAATTGTATACCACTGCTAAAAGTGCCAGAGAGGCGGCATAGACGGCCAGGGTGGCCAGGATTGCTTTGATTTTCATATCGGCTAGGAAGTTTTTTGAAGGTAGAAACAGCAAACGGCAAACGGCTTTCTGCTTTTGATATTAAGATACGCAGATTTTGTGACCAAATTGTTCCTTAATTCAATTGATCCAGGCTTCTCTTGAATCTCTGGGCGTTCTCAATAGCCGCTTCTCTGTCCTTGCCCCAGGCGACGAGGTGGCCCATTTTTCTGCCTGGTCTGGCTTTCAACTTACCGTAGAGCACCACTTCGGCCACATTGGCATGGTCGGCGAGCAAGCTAAGATCTAACTGGGCGGGAGAGTCCTCTTTGAAGCTGTCTCCCAGGATATTGACCATGCAATGGGTGTTGTCCGAATTGCAGGAAAGGTCGGTGAGTGGAATATCGAGGAGAATGCGAGCAAGGGCGTCGAACTGGCTCATATGGCAGGCGTTCCTAGTGATATGGCCTGAATTGTGCGGGCGTGGAGCAAATTCGTTTATATAAATTAGATAGTCACCGCAAACGGTACCGTATTCTGCCTCCTTCTCTTCTTTGTGAGACCGCCTGGCAAGAAAGAATTCTGTGGTCAATAGACCCTGGACGTCGAGGGCAAGAGCAGCCTCTTCGGCTATCTCTTTGACTTTGTCTCGAACCTCCTCCGGCACACCGGCAGGAACGATGGTTTTATCTAATATATGATTGCGATGGTGATTTTCGAAAACAGGAAAAGATGATATTTTGCCGTCAAGCTCCCGAGCTACTATACAGCTCACTTCCTCACTGACCGCTATAAATTCTTCCAGTATCGCTGAAAATGGCTGGTTATCTTTTACCAGCTTTTTAAGGGTGGTGAGTGCGTCGGCAAGCTCTTGCTCGGTCCGAACCAGATATTGACCCTTGCCGTCATAGCCTCCCCGGGCTGTCTTTATAACGAAAGGCAACGGGAATTTCGATGTCACTTTCTCCAGCTCTTTAGTACCTTCGACGGTGGCGAAGCGCACATGCGGTAGTCGATTCTCTTTCAGAAAGTTCTTTTCGTTGATTCTGTTTTGTGTTATTGCAAGCAGGTCGAGTTTGGGATAAATAGGGCTTATTTCCGCCAGGGGACGAAGCGGTGCGCACTCGACATTCTCGAACTCATAAGTGACTATATCTGCAGCCCGGACGAAATTTTCTATCAGGGCATAATCGGTCCAGGAGCCGTTGAAGACTTTGGCCGCATGGCGGCAGAGCGGAGCGGATGGATCCGGATCATAGACTACCACATCGGCTCCGCATGTATAAATGCTGTTGGCCAGCATCAGACCCAGTTGTCCGCCACCAAGGATACCTACAGTTTTCACCGGGGTCTTCTCCTTTTTGCCGTTTATTCGCTTAAGAGTAAAGCCTGGACTGTTTTATTTCCTTCGAGGGCGGTCTTGGCTTGTTCGCTTGTGTATTCGTCCAGTCGTCTCGCCAGTGCTTGATTTTCCAGGGCTAAGAGACGAAGGGCGAAGAGGGCGGCGTTCTTGGCACCGCTTTCACCGATGGCGAAAGTGGCTGTGGGAACACCGCCCGGCATCTGCACAATGGAGAGCAAGCTGTCGAGGCCATTAAGAGCTCGGGATTTGACCGGTACTCCCAGCACCGGTAATGGTGTCATGGCCGAGACCATCCCCGGTAGATGGGCGGCACCGCCGGCACCGGCGATGATGCACTTCAAGCCGCGATCTCGCGCGCTCTCAGCGTAATCGCACATCCGCTTTGGAGTACGATGAGCACTGACCACCTCGATTTCATAGGGGACCGCAAATTCCCTCAGAATCTTTTCGGCTTCCTTCATGGTCTCGTAGTCCGAGCTGCTTCCCATGATGATGCCGACCAGTATCCGGGTGCCTTTCTCTTTCATGCCCGCTTCTTCCTCTTTATTGTTTCTATTAGTGTTTGAAGCAACGTTGACCGGTTAGCAGCATGGTGATGTTGTGCTCCTTGCAGGCGTCTATAACCTCTTTGTCCTTTATGCTGCCACCAGGCTGGACAATTACCGAGATGCCTGCTTTGGCTGCCGCTTCGATATTGTCGGTTGCCGGGAAGAACGCATCGCTGGCGAGAACCGCACCGCGAGCTGCTTCTCCTGCCTGGGCAAGAGCTATATTGACGCTTGCTATGCGGCTGGTCTGACCGATGCCGAAGCCCAGAGACTGACCGTCTTTGGCGATGAATATGGCGTTGGAGGTCAGGTGCCTGACCACGCTCCAGGCGAATCGAATATCGCTTATCAAGGCATCGTTCTTCTCGCCGGAGACACATTCGAATTGATCCGCATTTACAGCCGGTGCTTCGGCGCGCTCCAGAATCCAGCCGAAGTCCTGAAGGTCTTTGGCATGCCATAACTCTTCATCCCTGGCTCTGAGAAGATGGGGAGCCAGCTCCAGCACTCGTACGTTCTTCTTTTTCTTTAGCAGAGCCAGGGCTTCATCGCTAAAAGAAGGCGCTGCCACGATCTCGACAAAACCCTGCAGTATCTTCTCGGTCAGGGGCGCTTCCAGCTTTTCTGTAAATCCGAAAATGCCGCCAAAAGCCGAGACCGGATCGGTTTCGTAGGCTTTGTCCAGTGCTTCGGCCAGGGTCTTGCCCACAGCCACTCCGCAGGGGTTGTTGTGCTTGATGATACAGACCGCCGGTGAGACCAGATCTCGCAGAATCGTGACAAGGGCGTAGGTATCGACGATGTTGTTGGAGGACATGTCTTTGCCCTGCAGCTGATTGAAAGGCGGAAATTTGAGCGCTCCTTCGTCTCCGTTGCCCGATTGAATATGGTTCATGTACCAGACTGCCGATTGATGCGGGTTCTCACCATAACGCAAAATCATATGTTCTTTCAGCCTGAGATCGACATTGCTCGGCAGGCTGGTTCTCTTGTCGCCTTTGTCTTCGTCGAGATTGCCTTTGAGATAAGTGCTGATTGCCGTGTCATAGCTCATGGTGCGGCTGAAAGCGTCGAAGGCTAGTTTGCGGCGAAAGTCTTTGGATAGCTTCCCTTCTTTTTCGTATTCTGCAAGCAGTCCTTCATATTGAGCCGGGTCCGAGAGAATCGCCACCCGGTTGAAATTCTTGGCTGCGGCTCTAATCAAGGCGACTCCGCCGATATCTATTTGTTCGATCATGGCGTCTTCGGCAAGACCTTCTTTGAGTTTTTTCTCAAATGGATAGAGGTTGACGATGACCAGGTCGAGTTCATCGATTTTAAGATCTGCCAGGCAATCTTTATCCTCTTTTAGATCTCTCGAGAGAATGCCGGCGAAGACTCTGGGATGGAGGGTCTTCACTCGTCCACCGAGAATCTCCGGAAAGTCGGTTACCTCTTCGACTTTTTTGCATTCGACCCCGAGCTCGTTAAGATATTTGGCGGTGCTGGTGGTGGCAATAAATTTATAGCCGTGTCTGTTTTGCAGGTCGCGGGCCAGTTTGTCGAGACCTGTTTTGTCCGATACGCTAACCAGTGCTGTAGGCATTTTCCCCTCCTTCAAAAGGAATAAAGTGTTGCATAGTGGTCGATGGTGCTTTTATGTCGCTTTGGTGTGGATGAATAGCTCTCCTTCCGCTCCCGGAGCGTTACGAATGATAAGGGAAGGCCCGTCGGCAGTAACCTCTCCTATCTCCATTGCTTCGAAATCACAAGCTTTGAAAACAGAGATGATGTGCTCGGTCTCTTCAGCGTCGGCCATGACACAGAGGCCTACCCCCATGTTGAAAGTTTTGTACATCTCTTCTATGTCTATCGTGGTGCCCAGGTGTTTGAATATTTCCGGCACCGGCAGATGTTTATCGATCACATAACCGAGGGACTCTTTAGGTCTGGTGATATTGGTCCAGCCACCGCCTGTAATGTGAGCAAGCCCTTTGATAATTCCCGGGTACTCGCTGAATATCCTCACCACCGGTTTGGTGTAGATGGCGGTGGGGGTCAGCATCTCGGACCTTAGAGGGGATTCTTTATCAATCAGCTTTCGTGCCAGAGAAAGACCGTTGGAGTGAATGCCGGTGGAGGCGACACCGATGATTCTCTCTCCGCCTTTCAGTTCGTCTCCGGTTATTAAAGAATCGCGTTTTACGACTCCGACCGCGAATCCGGCCAGATCAAAATCACCTTTGCCATACAGGTCGGGCATCTCTGCCGTTTCGCCGCCGACAAGAAGCATAGAAGCCCGGTCGCAGCCTTCGATAATGCCTTCCATAATCAAATCCGAGACGCGTTCATCTAGAGCGCCCATGGCGTAATAGTCGAGAAATACCGAAGGGGTGGCTCCGACACAGAGCAGGTCGTTGACACACATGGCGACCAGGTCTATGCCTATCGTGTCATATCTATTTTGTTCGATGGCGAGAAGCAATTTGGTGCCGACACCATCGGTGGAGAGGGCGACCGCCGAATCCCCCTGGATCGGATAAACCGAGGCATAGCC
>CAZCBH010000017.1:49049-68276 GCA_964496875.1 uncultured Candidatus Obscuribacterales bacterium
TATTCTCAAACCCTGGGGCGCTTCTTCTTCCGGCAGCTTGCCCTCTTTCTCTTTTTGAAATAGATTCGGATTGTCTAGTTTGATTGAGGTCCATGCCGGATGATGGGTCCAGCGCACAAAAGCCTCCGGATGGGGCATCATGCCAAGGACATTGCCCCGGCTATTTTTCAGTGCGGCAATTTTTTCGAAGCTGCCGTTCACATCACTGTCATAAACCAGGGCTGAATGAGCCAGGATATCCTTCTGCAAGGCAGAAGGCACTCCCAGGCGACCTTCTCCATGGCGAATCGGCAGTTGAAAGTGATTTAGACCCTCAAAGAAACCATTACTGCTTGTACGGCTTGAAGCAGGCACGGTCAGCTCTACCCAGGTATTGATGAAGTGGTGATTTTCGTTGCTCAAAAGGCTGACGGTGTTTTTGCCGTCTTTTGTAGATTCGGGAAGCAAGCCCATTTGCACAAGAGCCTGAAAGCCGTTACAGATACCGAGCACCAGTCTGCCCGAATCGATGAATTTTTCAAGGCGTTGCCGCACTCTTTCCTGGAGCTTGATGGCAAGCACCTTGCCGCTTTCAATTTCATCTCCGAAAGAGAATCCACCAGGCAAAACCAGAAAAGAGCAATGGTCGAGGACGGAGGGAGCTTCGATCAGGCGTGATACATGAATCAGTTCCGGATTGAACCCGGCCAATCTAAGGGCGTGGGCTGTCTCGAACTCGCAATTAATGCCGTCCCCCATGAGCACCAGTGCTTTATCTTTGCCTTTCATATTTATGCTTTCATCCTCGGTAGCCTCAGTAAGTAGATTAATTGAAGGGCAGACCTTTGCGCCAGGCTCCGATCAGATTCTCTCTGGCGGTATCGATAATTTCTCTGCCGGATAAACATGCGGTAAATCTACTTTCGGCTGTAACGCGACCGAGCAATTGTTGATCCCTGCCTAACAATTGTTCGAACTGCTCTTTCTTTTCTTTTCTTATCTCGACCAGAATACGACCGGGACCTTCGGCGAAGAGAAGGAAATTTTGATTATTAACATTCTCTCTTTCGGCAAGAGCATCCAGTTGAATTTCGGCACCGCATTCGCTACCGATGATCATCTCGGCAAGAGCCACTGCCAGCCCACCTTCCGATAGATCATGGGCGGCTGTTACCAGACCGTCTTTGATCGCTTTATGAAGCGTGCCATAAAGAGCAGGCGCCGCTTCCAGATCGAGGGAAGGCAATTTCGCGTTACCGCCACCATAAAGCTCCTGCCAGTGGGAGCCGGTCAGGGACTGTTGCCCGGCTGTCAGTACGTAGAGCAAATTGTCTGCTTGCTTCAACTCGGACGAGATACAATCACCGATGTCTTCCACTCTGGCGATGGCCGACACTAAAAGAGTCGGCGGAATCGAAAGCCTGAGTACACCGTCGTCGAAGTCGTTTTTCATACTGTCTTTGCCCGAGATCAAAGGCGCTGTGAAGGCCAGGCAAGCTTCATAGAGACCCTGGCAGGCCCTCACCAGCTGACCCAGTTTGTAATCTCCATCCTGATTGCGTTCCGAGAGCACAGGGTCCGGCCAGCAGAAGTTGTCTAATAAGCTGAAACTTCTTGGATCGGCACCAACACAGACCCCATTTCGAATCGCTTCGTCCACTGCCATGATCGCCATCAAATACGGATCGAGGGCGCTCCACTGGGGGGTGAGACCATTCGATATCACAAGACCTGTCCGGCTGGTGAGCACCGGCAGAATCACGGCGGCATCGCAGGGGGCTTGCTGAGCCCTTCCCATAAACTGTTTGATTACGCTTTTGCCCTGTACTTCGTGGTCGTACTGGCGAACTATCTTTTCGCGGCTTGCTATATTCTCGTGGCCGAGCAGTTCGAGCAACATCGTCTCGGGGCTGTCCGCCTCTTGTTGTTTGGATATTAAGGTGGAAAGAGCGGTGGGATGCCAGGTCGCCTCCAACTCTAGTGGTGGTAGTCCACCATGGAGAAATTCCAGTTCCAGCGAAGCGACACATTCACCGCCGCGCATTACCTCGAAGCTGCCACCATCATGAAAGTGGCCTATGTCCGAGACCTCTACTTGATAGTGAGAGGCAAGCTCCATCAGCTCATCGACGCGGCTGGAGCTCAGGGTCATGCGTTCCTGAGATTCTGAAATCACTATCTCCCAGTCGTCGAGACCGGGATATTTGAGGGGCACTTTGTCCAGATCTATGGTGGCGCCATTGGTGATGGTGGCCATCTCGCCCACCGAAGAGGAAAGTCCGCCGGCACCATTATCTGTCAGACCGCTGATCAAGCCCTTTTCCTGGGCTGCCATCACGAAGTCTATGACCCTTTTCTGGGTAAAAGGATCACCTATCTGCACAGCGGTTACCGGCGAGCCTTCATGAAGCGATTCTGAAGAGAAGGTAGCTCCATGGATACCGTCTTTGCCCACTCGGCCTCCGACCATAAGAATGCGGTCACTGACGGCTGTGTGTTTGAAGACATGATCTATACCATGCAACTTCAGAGGCAATACGCCGCCGGTTCCGCAGAATACGAGCGGCTTGGCGCGATAGCCGTCATGGAAATGAACCGCTCCGTTAACGGTAGGGATGCCGCTTTTATTACCGCCGTCCTCGACCCCTTTGCGAACACCCCGGGGGATAGTTTCGGCCGGTAACAACTTGGGCCGTTGCGGCTGCTTTTTAGATGGGGAGGCGAAACAGAATATGTCGGTGTTGAAGATCGGTCTTGCACCAAGACCGGTGCCGAGAATGTCGCGATTGACTCCCAGAATGCCGGTGAGCGCACCGCCGTAAGGCTCAAGGGCCGAAGGCGAGTTGTGGGTCTCTACTTTGAAGCAGACACCGGTTTCATCGTCCCATTTGACAATGCCGGAATTGTCTTCGAAGACCGAAAGCAGGTCCTGTCTAATCGGTCTCAGTTTTTTCGTGGCGCCTTTGATATAGGTCTTGTAGAGGCTGTTTATAGATTGATGATAGGCTGGCTTTTCGCCGTTCGCCTTTCTTTCGACATAGTTTATTTTGGCGTTGAATATTTTGTGCTTACAATGCTCCGACCAGGTCTGGGCGATTATTTCGAGCTCTACGTCGGTGGGCTCCTCTGGCATGCCCCGATCTTTTCTTAGCTGGCGATGCTTCTTGTTCTTGTAATGAGCGCGCACCACTTTCATCTCTTCCAGGCTGAGGGCGAGCAGTCTATTGCGACTGAGTTCCATCAGCTGATCGTCATCGAGATCGAGTGAAATCACATCCGGTTTGCGAGGGGCGTTCAGGCTGACGGAAGGAAATGCCAGCAGGCTTTCAGCTTCCGGGGGGTCCGATTTGAGATCGTAGACATGGAAGCTCTCCACCAGGGGGTGGTAGAGACTGTAGGCGGCTTGCTCTTTTATTCCTTTCAGATCTTGCACCGACCAGGTCTTCAACTCTTCTTCGCCTATTAAATAAGTTGCGCCGGAGGCGACCTCCACCGTGGAAGAGATGCCGGTCAGACCCAGGGCTTCTTCTATGGTGTTGGAGAGGTTGTCGGTGACACCGGGCTGGAACTGTTTCTCGGCCCAGAAAAGATAGCCCTCTTCTTTCCACTGCTCGAGCCAGGTCAGTCTCTCTTGGTTGGGAGCAAGCAGAGCCTTCTGGTAGGTGCTGTCGACCAGGACCTTGACCAGAGCCTCTTCCAGCTCTTTTCGATTTACGATCAACTCATCGTATCGTATCCAGTAAGTCGGCAGGGTTTTGCCTTCGCCGAGGACGGCCAGGCAGAGAATGCTACTTTTGTCTTTTGTTAATCCAGAGCTTTTCTGCTCTTGATCGTGTGTGCTCTGGGTCATCTCTTCACCGTCTTCTCTCGGTTCCTTTGTTCGGGTTTCGTTATACAGAGTCCTTCGATGCCGCTTTCGGCTATTTGCTGAAGAACGCTCGGATATAAAGAGTGCTCCACCGATAGCCCGCGAGCGCAGAAGCTTTCGAGGGTGTCCTCGGCGAAGCGCGGAAAGGGCACCTGGGCGAGAATCGGTCCGTGATCCACTTTCTCGTCCACAAGATGAACCGTCACGCCGGATACTTTCACTCCGTAATTGAAGGCCTCTTCATAGCCGTTGATGCCGGGAAAGGCTGGCAATAATGATGGATGGATATTGATCACTCTGAAATAGCCGTCTTCGTGTTTGAAGGCTTTGAGAAAATGAGAGCTCAGAACTCTCATGTATCCGGCTAAAACGATATAGTCGATGGTGCCGAGACCTTTGAGGCGTTCAATAATCCTGTCTTCATGCTCACGGCGCTTGATGCCTTTGTGCGATAGACCGAAGGTCTCGATGCCGTGCTGGGCGGCGATGGTCAGAGCCGGCGCTTCTGGATCGTTGGAGATTACCTGTACGATTTCGGCATCTAGTTCGCCGTCTTCGACAGCCTGAATGATGGCGTTCAGATTGGAGCCTCGACCCGATACGAATACGGCTATTTTGATCGACACTTGGAATTCACCCTCCAACCAATATCTTTTCGGTAGTCCATCCCTTTGAAAGCAACAGCTTCGAGGTTGCGGTAAGCGGCATCGGAAGCCTGTTCGAAGTCTTCGCCGAGACCGGTGACAGCCAGTACCCGGCCGCCGTTAGTAATGAGCTTACCGTCAGAGATCGCCGTACCGGCATGAAACAATCTGGCGTCACCGCTGATGGTGCCTATGTCTATCGCTTCGTTTTTTGATGAAGTGGCCGGATAGCCATCGTCACAGGCCACCACGCAAAGGCTTTTCTCTTCTGTCCAATCAAGCTCTATTTCTGCAAGCCTGCCTTCGCAGCAAGCAAGCAGGGCGGGAAAAAGATCAGAATTCAGTCTAGGCAGTAAAGCCTGGGTCTCCGGGTCGCCGAAGCGAGCATTGAATTCGAGCACATAGGGAACGTCGTCGGCTAGCAGAATGCCGACAAAGAGTACTCCCCGGTAGCTGAATTCGCCCAGAGCAAGGGCTTCTGCCAGGGGTCTTGTAATCTGATCTTCAATCTCCGAGCGATACCGGTCATATAAAGGAACCGGGCTGTAGGCTCCCATGCCGCCGGTATTTGGACCACGGTCCTCTTCGTATCTTCTTTTGTGGTCCTGGCAGGCTTGCATCGGCAAGAGGGTCTTGCCGTCCATGAGAAGAAAAATCGAAAGCTCCTCGCCGGTCAGTATCTCTTCGACGATTACCTGATCTCCCGAGGCACCAAAGGCGCGCTCGGCAAAGCACTGGTCGAGAGCTTCTTCTACTTCATCGAGGGTGGAGCAGACAAACACACCTTTGCCGTAGGCCAGACCATCGGCTTTTACCACTCGAGCCCAGTCATTGTCCCGGGCAAAAGCCAGGGCTTCCTCTTTTGTGGTGAACAGCCCGTATCGGGCTGTGGGAATGCCGAGCTTCTGCATCACCTCTTTGGCGTGGGATTTGCTCCATTCTAATTTAGCTTGCTCTTTTGTCGGACCGAAAACTTTATGACCCTTCTCTTCGAGGTAATCTACAATGCCTTCAGCAAGCGGATTATCCGGTCCTATGACAATAAGGTCGACTTGTTCTTTAGAAGCCGCTTCTGAAAGCAAGGCGAACTGATCCACCGCCAGGGGAAGATTTTCTACTTTTTTCTCCAGGGCCGTGCCACCATTGCCGGGGGCACAATATATCTTTTCGACCAGAGGACTTTCGGCAACTTTCCAGGCGAGAGCATGTTCCCGGCCGCCACCGCCCACGATCATCACTTTCAGGTCTTTTGCTTTTGTCATCTTGCCACGGTCCTTTTGAAAGCTTGATCAAATCTCTCCGCCAGTTCGGCCAGGCTGACCGGCTCTTTCGAATCGAGCAAATTCTTGCCGGTCAGGGTAGAGGCGAGCACCGGATAAAGCAGATCTATCAAGCACTTCTTATCAGCTTTTATGGGCTCGGGAGTTTCGTTCAGTTCGTTGATGCAGCGCTCTTTGAAGTCTGTACTGGGGTCTATTTTGGATAATCTTTTCGCTTCTTTGACCGCTGTAGCCCATTTTGAATCTTGATAATACTGTCGGACCAGCTCTTTGGAGAGATGATGACCGCGATAGATCAAGCGCAGCTCATCGGGTCCGATGGAATCGGCCAGTAGTATTATGTCCTTCTCTTGATCCAATAAAAATTCGAACTTGCCGTCGAAGAGAGCTATCTCGTGCTCGCCAAAAATATGGCGCAGAGCAAGAGCCAGTGCCCTTGTGGTGGCGAGCAAAGCTTCGAACTGGTTTTGATTCAGTCTGGCTAGAAGAACAGCTTCTTGATAGGACAGATGTCTGTCTTCCGGTTCTAATTTGGTGAAGAATTCTATTACCGGGATCTCAAAAAGATCTCCTTCGGAGGGCATTGTTTTGAGACCGAGTTCCCTCATATAATCCGGATTCTTTTCCAGGCGTCCTTTCAGGGAGCTGCCCTGGGGCATTCCGAAGCGGAAGACCACTTCTAGAGGAATCAAGCGCTTTTTCAAAGGACTTTCTATTTTTTCGGGATAAAAATAAATGCGGTTGGCACCGAAATTTTTTGAAGAAGGACCGAAAACACTGGCTTTAGCAACTTCCAGATAGATGTTCTGCGGGATTTTTTCTTGAAGCAAATCTGAAAGGGCAAAGGTTTTCTCTCCGTCACTCAAGCCGAAATAGTGGTGGCCGAGACCCCTGTCACAGAGAGAAATATACTCTTTCGATTGGAAGAGTTCGTTCAAGAAATCCTGGTTTAGACCATTTAAGTGGGGACTCGTCTTGAGTCTATCGAAAAATCCGGGAGCTGAAAGAGTCTCGAAGAAATAGGCGCCTATTAAAGCCAGGGACAGGCCTTTTTTAGCGATGGTGTCGGGCATTTTGCCCCAGTCGAATACAGAGAAGTCGTCGGTGAATTGGAAATAGAGCCGTTTTGGATTATCGGCTCTTTCTAAGAGGCGCTTTACTGATCCTTCGTATACGAGTTTCAACAAAGCTCCGACCTCCTTAATCTCTTACCCCGGGTGTCTTCCCTGTCGTCCTCAACAGGAAGACTCCTTGATTCTGTCTTTCCTGTCCAGCAATCTCTGCTTTTCGAAATCGAGCCCTTCTTCGATAGAAGTTGGATAGGAGCCGGTCAGGCAGCCGGTGCAGAGAGTCTCTTCTTCAAGGGATTTTTTCAAACCTTCGATGCTCTGGTAGACCACTCTATCGGCACCCAGCTCTTTTGCCACCGCTTCGGCGTCCCTGCCGTAGGCAACCAGCTCTTTGGGGCTGGGAAAGTCGATGCCGTAATAGCAAGGGTGGCTTATGGGCGGGCAGGCAGAAACCAGAATAATCTCTTTGGCGCCGGATTGTCGGATCAGTCGTACAAGTTGTTGGGCGGTGTTGCCTCGCACGATGCTGTCATCCACCACCAGGCAGCGCTGACCCTCGAACTCATCGGCAATAGGAAAGAGCTTCCTGCGAATCGCCTCCTGCCTGGAGTGTTGATCATCCAGAATGAATGTGCGATTGACATAGCGGTTCTTGATAAGAAGTTCGCGAAATGGAATGTTGAGAGATTCGGAAAGGGCTATGGCTGTGGCTCTGGATGTCTCCGGCACAGGTACCACGATATCCGCTTCTATATTGCTCTGTTTCAGTTGCTCCGCCAGTAAAAGACCGAGACGAAAGCGAGATTTATATACCGAGGTGGAGTTGAATTCCGATTCGACTCTGGCGAAGTAGACCCACTCGAACATGCAGGGGGAAGCCGATTCGCGGTGTATGACTCGTCTTTGACATTGACCGTCTGCGCTTACGAAAATCGCCTCTCCGGGGGCAATCTCTTCGATATTCGTATAGCTGAGAAAGCGTAGAGCGACACTTTCTGAGGCGAGGGCGAAGTTCGGTTTGCCGTCTTCACCATCCCTGGTGCCGAAGACCAGCGGGCGTATGCCGTTTGGATCGCGAAATCCGAAGATGTCTCCGTTTTTGGTGAGACCGACTACGGAGTAGGCTCCCACCAGGGTTTTCATCAAGCTTTCGAGCGCCTTGAAGAAGTTCTCCGCAACAGGCGCTTCGCCCTTGAGCTCATCGGCGAGCAAACGCAGAATCAGTTCCGAATCGGAGACGACTCTGCGATTGCGAGACGCCGCCGAAGCGAGCCATTTGTCTTTTAAAGAATAGAAGTTGACGATGTTGCCGTTGTGGGCGAGGCCGAAACCTTCGTCGAAATCTAAGAAAGGCTGTAATAAATTGGGGTTGTTTCCGCCCACGGTGGCATATCGCGTATGTCCGACCGCAGCGCGACCCTTGAGATTTTTGAAGGAGCGTTCCGAGAATACGTTGTCTATCAGTCCGCTGCCTTTGTGGACATGAAAGCCGGGAGGCTCTTTCTCGTCTACGGTGAGAATACCTGCCCCGTCTTGACCCCTGTGCTGAAGGTTCATCAGGCCGAAGAACGCTTCATAAGCTGAGCTGTCGGTTCCTGAAATAGCGATAATTCCGCACATAGGTGCCTGTTTGCGAAGAATGACCCGATTCAAGCTAAAGCTTACGCTTACTTGCAACCAATTCCAAGCTCAAATCCTAAATGCTTCGAATTTGTATCATCTTTAAGTTTTATTAGATTCGTCGGGGTCGAGCCAGAGTCGACAATAGAAGCCGTGCTGCTGGATCTCTATGACATTGGCTCTTTCGTAGAATTCAATCGCCCGATCTACTTCGGCAAGACTTTCATAAATTCGTCCCAGTTTATTCAAGGTTTCCACCAGCTGCGGAGCTTCCGGGCCAAAGGCCTCTTCTTTGATGGAGAGGGCTTGTAGGAGCAGTTTCTTGGCCGGTGCGTGCTGCTTTCGAGCCTGGTGCAGCAGGGCAAGACCGGTGAGTGTATCTGCCACTGCCATTGGTGCGGTACCACGTATGCTCAGGGCCCGCTTGTATTCTGTTTCAGCCAGGTTGAAGTTGTTCTGGGATTGATGAAGAGAGGCAAGTTCATTCAGGGTTCTGGCCAGGTCGACATGGTCGCGCCCCAATATAGACTGCTGGATGTCCAGGGCTTCAAGCAAGAAAGGCTCGGCTTTTTCATAATCTCTTTTCTCTGCCAGAAGAGAACCCAGGTCTCTCAGGGCCCTGGCTACTTTCAGGCTGCGGGAGCTGCCTACCTGTCTTGCCACGGTGAGGATCTTTCTATAGTGGGACTCCGCCTCTTCGTACTTGCGAAGAGAGCGTCTTAGATTGGCGAGGCGGGTCAGAACAGATACGGATTCTTTGTTCTTGCTGCCGAGTACCCCTTCGGCGAGTTGATAGCTTTTAACGTAGAGCTTTTCTGCTCGGCGCACATAGCCTCGTTCCATGCTCAAATCGGCCAGTTCAGCCAGGCTCTTGCTCAATTCGGGATGGGGACTGGCGGAGTCGTCGGCGAGGATGGCCACTGCTCTTTCTAAATAGGGTTCGAGCATCTCCGGATTGACTATTCCTTTGAATGCTAGAGCCCGTCTACGCAGGACCAGGGCGACATATTCATCCCAGTCCCCCAAAACATTCTCGGCCAGTTTCAAGGCATCTATGAACAAGGTCTCGGCTCTTCGGCGCTTGCCTTCAAGGCAGAGAATCCGGGCGTATTCTGAAAGGGTGAGGACATAGTCGGGATTCTCCCGGGAGAATAGTGGCTCCTGGATCTTGAGGGCCTGGCCATATCTGATTTTTGCCTGTCTCGGTAATTCCCGGCTTTCATAAAACAGCGCCATTTGCACCATGGTCTTGGATATTTCTAGATTATCCGTTGCCTCTGCCTGGCGCAGGCTTTTAAGATGGCGCTTCCAGGCGTTCTCCGCTTTCTTGAAGGAGCCTGCTTTGATATGGATACCGACCAGCTCCCTGGTAAGATAGCGAGTAATCGTATTCTCTTCAGGACCCCCTTCCTGGCGAGTCAGGTTGATAGCCCTTTTTACAAGCTTCTCCGCGCCCACATAGTCTTCGAGCTGTTTCGCCAGCCTGGCGCGATCAAGGAGTTCATTTTGTAGGTTGAACTTGCTCACGGTGCGATACACTTTTAAATTGCCCTATTACTTGATATACCCGCCGGAACAGGGCTACAATCGAGCTTATGAAGCAGATCGAAGTTCTAATTGAAGAAGCCGAAGCGGGCAACCCGCGGTCTCAGTGTGCGCTTGGTTTCGCTTACTTAAGTGGCAGGGGGGTGGCCAGAGATGCTGAGCTCGCCAGGCACTGGTATTTGCTTGCGGCCCGGGCAGGCCACACAGGAGCCCAGTATAATCTTGCCGATATCTATCTACGTGGTGACGGAATCGAACCTGATTTGAACCAGGCTATTCACTGGTTCGAGCAAGCGGCTTCCGCCGGTGATCCGGATGCGCTCTACAATCTCGGTCTGATTTACCAGGGAAGACTCGATAGAGGAAAGTCCGTGGTAGCCGACGCGGAGAAGGCGTTTGGATACTTTCTCGAGGCGGCTGAGAGCGGGCTTGCCCGGGCTCAGTTCGAGACCGCTGTTATGTATCTGGAGGGGCAGGGAGTGGAGGAAAGCACTGCAAACGCGAAGCTCTGGCTGGAAAAAGCGGCGTCGAACGGAGTTGCCCGGGCGGTGGAGATTCTAGAAGCGATTGGAATTTAATTCTTATTTTGACTGGAGTTTGGAGTTTTGCTTTTCAGCTCTTCGGCGAAAAAATCGGTGACGGTCTCGAATGTGCCGCTATTGAAAATGACATGGTCGTCGCTGTTGACCTTGATCATTGTAACCGGCGCGCCCACGCTCTTGAGTCTATTGGCGAATTCCTGGCTTTGAATAAATGGAACGATCGGATCTTCTGAGGCGTGCATGATTAGAATCGGCGGACAGTTCTCGCTTGCATAGGTAATCGGGCTGGCTTCCCTGGCCAGGGCTTCTTTTTTTTGTGCCGGACCACCAAGCAGTTGGTCTACTAAGTCTGCCGGTTGAAATGTGGAGTAGACCGCATCCGGCGGACACTGTTCTCTAAAGTTGATCAAGTCGGTTGGACCGCTCCAATCGCAGCAGGCGGAGATAGAGGTCGATTCTTTTTCAATGTTTTCACTGTTTTCACTTTCGGGAAGATCTTCTTCGAAGCGCTTCGTGCCGTTTGTGGTCGCCAGCAGTGCGGCCAGATGTCCTCCGGAGGATAGTCCCCAGACTCCGATTCTGTCCGGATCTATGCCGTATTCCGGACCATGCTCGCGCAACCAGGCAATCGCTCTTTTGCAGTCCTGGATCTGGGCGGGGAAGGTTGCTTTTGGCGCCAATCGGTAGTTGATAGAGGCGGTGGCGAAACCCTGGCGGGCCAGATCCAGAGCCGGCGATTCGCTCTTGTCGCCTTCAATCCAGCCGCCGCCGTGGATCCATACTATCAACGGTATCGACTTTCCGTATTTCAATCTGGGCAGGAAGAGATCCAGCTCCCGGAGAGGATCTTTCTCGGCATCGTCGGGCAGGTAGGAGAGATTGCGGATGACCTTGACGCCGGAGGGGACTTCGGCCTGATGCTCTCTGGTGACGAAGGGCAGAATTGCCACCAGCACCAGTGTCACTATCACTATGATGTTTCTAAGCATTTATCGTAAGGGAGATTACAAGCAGGCTTTTAGTTGCATTGCCAGATCTTTCATACTGGCCTGGCGGTCTCTGGGATCCTTTTTGAGTGCGGTCTTGAGTACCATATTCAGTGCCGGAGAGATTCTAACTTCGGGGCAGACCTCGTGGATGCTCGGAGCGTCCTGCTGTACTTGTTTTGTCATGGTCTCCACCGGGTTGACTCCTTTTATGGGTAATTTGCCGGCAAGCACGAAGAACATCAAAACCCCGAAGCTGTAGATGTCGCTTCGGATATCGAGCTCTCTGCCCATCACCTGCTCCGGGCTCATATAAGCGGGAGTACCGACCACGGTGCCTTCCGCTGTCAGCTTCAGATTTTTGGGCTCTTTGATTTTTTTTGCGATTCCGAAATCTATCAGGGTGAGAAAGTCTTTCTGATAGGCGGTATCGTTGATAATCATGTTGTCCGGTTTGATATCGCGATGGAGAAAGCCATGATTATGCAGATGTCCGAGGGCGTCGCATATCTGTAGAAAAATCGGCAGGGCCCGTTCTTGAGAGAGGCGCTGTTCGGTTTCGAGAATGTCATTCAAGTTCAGTCCAGGGACACAGTCCATGACAATGAAAGGTTGACCTTCTTCCGAAACACCGAAATCGTAGATTTTTACGATGTTGGGATGGACCACGGTGCTGGCGAACTGGGCTTCGCGGTGAAATCTTTTGAAACCGGTTTCATCGGCTTCTACGTTCTGATAGAGCACTTTGATGGCTATTGGTTTGTCCATCTGCTTGTGCCAGCCTCGATAAACAATGCCGAAGACGCCGCGACCGATCTCGGCTCTTATCTCGTATCTGTCCAGGAACTGCTGTCCTACCAGGGATGGTCCTTCCGTCGACATGCTCTACTCGCGCTTTCAGTTACCATTCGGGATGAATGTATTTATATACCTGGTTAAACATACCATAAGTGGATATCGTCTGGGGCATGATACCGGCTTTTCGAAGATGCCAAGTTAAGCCTCTCGCCTTGAGTAAGGGGCTCGGGATGGGCTTGGCAGGCTCCTCGTTCTGCTTCGTAAATTTTACAAGCGCTAAAAATGGTATCATACTAGTTTATTCAGTATTTCCGCCAATATTTCTTTAGTTACCCGGGTGAAGACCATTGAACCAGAATCCGCATAATTCCAAACCGACCTTGTCAGAAGGCGATGATTCCAGGGACGTCATCATGAACAAGAAGACTGTGCTTGTCGAGCTGCCTTACAACCTTGCGGCTGCAGTCTGTTATGTGCCTTTCGTGCTCAATATTCTGGCGCCTCTTGCCTGGCTTTATTCCGAGCCCAAAGAGAACCGATTCGTCCGTTTCCATGCGGTCCAGGCTCTGGCTCTGGCTGTGGCTTTTTTCCTTTTGATCATGGTGGTAAACACCGCTTTCTGGGTAATCAGCTGGATCCCCTTTGTGGAAATGCTTGGCGGTATTGTTGTTCTGGCTCTATGGTTCGGTTATCTGGGCGTCAGCTTTCGGCTCGGTTACGGAGCCTTTCAAGGCAAGCCCGGTCGCCTGCCGGTGGTCTCGAACTATATCGAGTCGACCATGAAGCAATACAACCTCTAGAGTGTTGTATTCTTCATTCCGAAGCCTGCTTTGATACCATATAAGGTGCTCTATCCAAAAAATAGGTGGGGTGTCTGAGACCGGTGGGCGGATAAAGTTCTTTGCCCTTGAGCTCGAAGCCCAGTTTCTTCAATACCGCAGCCGAGGCGGAGTTCCCCGGATGATGTCCGGCTTTGATTCTTTCTGTACCGAGTTCGGTGAAGGCGTGCTCTATGGCTGCTTCCGCCGCTTCCACCGCATAGCCGCAGCCCCAGTAATCCGGCAGCAGGTGATAACCGAGCTCGATGGTGGCGTTCGAACCCGGCAGCGGGTGGAAGCCGGTACACCCTGCAAACTCCCCGTTCTCGAGGATAAAGAGAGGCCAGTATTGAAAACCGTGCTCCTTTTGAAAACGGATTTCGGTTGTCAAACGCTCTTTGATTTCGTTCTCTTTAAAACCCCGGGTGCTAATCAGTCTGGTAACAGCCGGATCTCCCCACAGTTTGAGAGCCTGGTCGAGCCGGGCTTCGTTCCACAAGCTGAATCCCAGTCGAGTGGACTGCTTGAAATAGGAAACTTCCGGAAGGGGACTGGGGGGTGGACACATCTTATGACTCTTTCCAATTAGTGTCGGTATAATATCGAGGTCGCAATTTTTTAGTAAGGGCCCTTGATGAGGAATTCTTTCCTAGTTGTCGCTTTGCTTCTTCTAATCGGCACTGCCAGTGCTGTTGATGCCAGAGAAGTGATTCAATCTTTTTCCAGCCGAGCCAGTCTCTCCTCTTCCGGAGTGATGGAGGTCAAGGAGACGATAGAGGCTGATATAAGAGGCAGTCGGCACAAAGCCCTTTATCGAATCATCGATAGTTCCATCAGTCATCAAGGGCACCAACAGAAGCTCGATGTCAAGGTGAGATCGGTGCAGGACGGCAAGGGCAGAGCTCTGAAGTTCACCCAGAGTCGACAGGGCACCGGGGTTATAGTCAATCTGGACAAGAGCCATGCCGGACGTGCAGGCAAAGTCAGTTATGTCCTCTCTTATGACGTCAAAGGGGCAGTCAACTTCAAAGATAACCATCCTGCCCTGGTCTGGGATGTGACCGGGGAGAACTTTCCTGTTCTCGTTCAGAAAGCCAGTTTCAAATTGAAACTTCCGCCGGGAATAAATCCGAAGGCGATCACGGTGAAAGCCTGGAAGGGAGAGCCGGTTAAGGGCCATGAAGCGGCGGCCAAAAGCGCCGGGGGTGAAGTGATTGCCACTACCAGCACGGTGAACCCGGGAGAAAGTTTCAAAGTCGAAGTAGATCTGCCCATGGGCACAGTCACCGAGCCTGGATTTTTGGAAAACTTTCAGTGGATTGCCGGTGATTGGTATTTGCTTGTTGTATTGCCACTGTCCGCGGTGATAATGCTCGCCCTCGTCCGTTTTCTCAAAACCAGGATCAAGAGCAATGTGGATGAAGCTTCTGAAATATGGCAGGCTCCGGAGGGTCTTCGTCCGGTCGAGATAGGGACGCTAGTAGATCAATCCTGTGATGTATCCGATGTCTCGGTTACTCTCATTAACCTGGCTGTGCGTGGTTATTACACAGTGAGAGAGATTCCATCGACCGGATTTTTCGCACTGTCAGATCGGGATTATGAGTTCAAGAAATTACCGCCTCCCAAAGGCGATCCGTTAAAAGAGTACGAAGAGATTTTCATGGAGGCGATCTTCGGAAACGCTTCTACCTCTTATCTCTCAAACATTCAGGGGATCTTCCGGCAATTCCTGCCTGATATCAGAAATAGTATCTACAAATCTCTAGTGGACAGAAAGATGCTTGCCAAGGACCCCAGTAAGGATAAAAAGTTCTATGGTTCTATTGGTTTTGCTCTGGCCATTTGTGGGGTCGCTTTGCTGTTTCTTATGGGAGAGACCGACTTTCTCAAGGCGGCAGGATTGGGTCTTGTAGTCTCCGGAATTCTCGTTTCCATAGCGCCTGCTTTTATTCCATTGCGAACGGAAAAAGGTAAGAAGACGATAGACCAGATTCATCTGTTTGCAGAAACCATGCGGACCGCCAAGGAGCGTGATCTGTCCGCAAAAATGCAAGAGGACAAGTTCTTGTTCCACAAGCTCTTGCCTTATGCCATCATTCTTGGTGTATTCGAAAAGTGGGCGGCAGCTTGCGAAGAGTACGAGGAGCTCTGGCCTGACTGGTTTCAGTTCTATGTGGACGGTTCAAGAGTAGACTTCTCTGCCACCAGATTCGCCAAAGACGTCTGGATTGCCACTAAAGTTGCCGGTCTTACCTTTACCGCCCCACCGCCGAGGCAATACTCTTCTCATACGGTAGGCAAGTTCGGTACCCGGCATGAGCAGGAACATGACGGCCTTGATTGATTGATTGATTGGAACTCGACTTTCGGGCCTTGGATTTTTTCAGGCGCTGAGAGTCTTTGGCGGCTTCGGCGGTTCGAGCTGTATGAATGGTTTATTGGAGATCATCGGTTGTCTGGAATGCTGGCCGAAGCGCTCTGCAAGGTCGCTGCCTGATAGCTCCAGATCCTCCAGCTCTTTTTGATCGTTGGTATCAGCCCCTTCGTCGGTCAGAGGTGATTGAATCGCGGTCCCGAGCATGGTGGCGTAGGCTCCGCGCACTTCGGCGGCATCTTTGTAGGCCATATATACTCGGGCTCTCTCTTCTTGCTCCTTTTCATATAAAGGCTTCAACTCTTTCTGGTCTTTATCGAGTTGCACCACTCTATCTGCGATATCTGAGCCAGAGGGGCCTGCTTTCTTGAGCTCGGTAAGAATCTCCGGTTTGTCGGTTTCCGGGGTTTCGCCATTTAAATATCTATTGACCAGGTCGACTACTTTTACTTTGTCCTGATGTAATGGAATCTTTTTGAGAGATTCGTAGATGCCGTCAACGTTTTCGGACATGTTCTCGCCGAGGGTGGTGATTTTGTCGAAGCGTCCGGAAGTGTATCCTTCAAGAACATAATTGTTGGCTGAATCTACTAGATGTTTGTCGGCCAGTTCAATACCCTTGCGGAATTCCGGTTGTCTTCCCCGGAAACTTTTGATGTTGTCCGCTTCCAGGTCGTTGAACGATTGGTCGAAGGTCTCTCTTCCGGGATTTGGTGCCAGCTCTTTCGGTTCGGCCGGTCTTTCGTCCGCCTCCGTATCGGGTTCGATTCCGAAGGACTTCAGAAATTCTTTGAATCTTTCCATGGTTTCGGCATCAATTCCCGCATCCGGGTTGGTTTGCACCTTTTTGATGTCGGACGGGCTTGATTGACTGAACTCAGCTAGAAGCGCATTCGAATCAGAATCAGATCCTCCCGAAGCGAGATGGAGATTGTCACTGCCTGAATTGTGATTGAGTTGTCTATCTGCCATAGCGCTATCCCTATTCTGAGTTGTTGAATTTCGTTTCTGACTTCATAGTGGTTATACCCGCCTTGCTCGAGATTTTCGACGGAGCCGGGGAAATTCACCTCAAGCCTCGATAAATCTAACCCCGTATTGCTCCAGCAGTTTTTTTGTTTTTTTGACGAATTCGACCATGACTTTGTATTGTAGATACAAGTAGTAAAGATTAAATGTGTGTCCCGGGATTACCTCGCCTATTATCTGTTAATCTTTGCCCATTATTAATAGAACTGATGAGGTTTTCTCGATCGTGCCTGGAGCCAAGATAACAGCCATGGGGGTGGGCGTTCCGCCTGGTCTTCTAACTAATCAAGACCTTGAGAAGATGGTGGAAACCTCTAATGACTGGATCGTCGAGCGTACCGGTATCCTCACCCGTCATATCGTCGATAAAGGTGTGACCACATCGGATCTGGCTGCCGAGGCGGCCCAGCAGATTATCGACAAAACCGGAATCGATCCGACCACCATCGACCTTATCATCGTGGCCACTATTACTCCGGATATGATGCTGCCTGCCACAGCCTGTCTGGTTCAGGACAGAATCGGCGCCAAAGGCGCCTGGGGTTTCGATATGTCCATCGCCTGCTCCGGCTTTCTTTATGCCACTCAGGTGGCGGCGCAGTTCATAAAAACCGGTGCTCATAAAAGAGCGATTGTGATTGGGTTGGATGTAATGTCGTCGATCATCGACTATGAAGATCGGCAGACCTGTATTATTTTTGGAGATGGCGGCGGTGCGGCTCTTATCGAGCCGACCGAAGAAGGAGAAGAAGGGATCATAGACTTTCTGCATGAAGTCGATGGTTCCGGTGGAGAGTTCCTTTGTATTCCTGCCGGTGGCTCGAAGCATCCCACCTCAAAAGAGACCCTGGACAGCAAGATGCACTTTGTCCACCAGGATGGCAAAGTGGTGTTCAAATTTGCTACCAGAAAAATGCCGGAACTTTGTGTGCGTTTATTAGAACGGCATGGTTATACCGGGGATGATATCGATCTCTTCATTCCGCACCAGGCCAATCTGCGCATTATCTCGGCCGCTGTAGACAGGCTCAAGGTGCCGATGGACAAAGTTATCGTCAATATCGCCGAGTACGGCAATACGACCGCAGGTACTCTGCCTCTTGCGATAGATACAGCCTTGAAAGAAGGTAAATTGAAAAAGGGCGATCTGGTATTGTTTGGATCGGTCGGCGCCGGATTCAGTGCCGGAGCGATGTTGATGCGTTGGGCCTACTAAGCTTTCTTTGCCTTGCTTTTGCTCTTCTCTTTTTCCTGGGGGCCGTCTTCTGTGCTCCAGCTCTCTTTTGCCTTTTCTATGGCGTTTGTCATCTCCTGCATCTCCCGGTGATCCGGAGAAATGAAGCTGATTCCGCTCAGTACCCAGGCTGCCAGGGCCGGGTCTTTGAGGTGATAATAAACATGTCTGCCTTCTCGGCGCTCCGAGACGATCCGATTTGTACGCAGCACTGCCAGTTGTTGAGACACGGCGGCGTGGGTGACACCCAATAATTCTTGCAAATCGTTGACCGAGAGTTCCCGGGTGTTCAACTCTTCGACGATTCTAACCCTGTTTGGATTGGACAATACGGCAAACAATCTTGCCAGTTCTGAACTAATCACAACTCTATGCGGCATCGTTTATCGCGTACCTCCTATGCAAAGTTTAGCATGTTTGCATAGGAGCGGTAAGAGCCGACCTATATATAAGTACGATTTCTCGGTTTTCGGGGCTCGAAACATAGCTTAATTGAGGGTATTTGTAAAAATGTCTGCATGTGCTAATATATTCGTATGCGAAGATTTGCATATGAGAATCTATCATGTTGCTGAGAAGTTCCAGATCCGGCGAGTCCGTTGACATAGTTGTAAAAAAGCTCTCCGATCTTTTTCGCGTGCTTGCCAATTCCCGTCGGGTTCAGATACTCGATGAATTGCGCCACGGAGAACGGGATGTCTCTACCCTGGAGACTCTACTGGATCTGCCTCAGTCGGCTATTTCCAAGCATATAGCGGTTTTGCGATCCCATCGCATTGTTGTCGAACGGCGGGAAGGCCGCAATGTTTTCTATCGATTGATAGATCCGGAGCTTGCCTCCTGGATGCTGGACGGTATCGAGTACACCGACCTGAGTGAAGCTGGCTTGAATGAGGAGGTCTTACCCGGATGACGGCGCTTTATACATTAGAAGAGATACTCGACGCCACTCATGGCTGTCTGGTCCTAAGAGGCGGTGGACAGTATGCGGAGGGCGGTAGACTGACCTGGATTTTGGACGAAGTCGGTCCGGGCGATTGGTTCGTTGCCATGTCATACGGCGGTGAGGATTCTCATGATTACATCGAATCGGCCTTCGACAGAGGTGCTAGAGGCTGCATCATCGAAGGCCGTCGATCTTCTGTGGCCAGGCTCGACAAAACCAGATCGATTATTTCCGTCGCCGATACGAAAATTGCTTTGTGGCAATTGGCAAGTTTCTGGCGTCGACGAGTAGCTCCGAATGTGGTGGCTGTCACCGGCAGTGTCGGTCGCAAAGAGACGATCGCCTTTCTAGAATTTCTGGTCCGAAAACAGTTTCGATGCCATGTTGCGGTTGATAGTGGTGCGTTAGGACCTCTTCCCGGATTGTTCTCGATGATGGCGGATACGGAGCTTTTGATTGTCGAAGCAAGCGGTGCCGACCGTGGTGAAGTG
>CAZCBH010000018.1:0-5119 GCA_964496875.1 uncultured Candidatus Obscuribacterales bacterium
GCCTGGAAGCTCAAGAATTCTGGCATTTTCTCGAAATTTGAGAAATATTTTTTCTGGGTGTCGAGAAATCTTCCGGTCGGTATAGAAACAATCCGCTGACAGAATGGCAGCGCTAAGAAGTTTCTTTAGAAGGAGATTCGTATGGGTTCCAATGCATTTGAACTTGACCATGGCGTAGTGAATGAGGGCGGGGCATCCATACACCACAGATTACTTGAAGATTCGATGCCGAGTCCTAATTCCGCAAAAGATATCGCGGAAAAGGGCGAGGCAAGGCAGTCCGATGAAAAAATCGGAGAGAAACTGCAATCGGGCTCTCCTTCCGAAGGCAGAACCCATGGATCTATTCAAGAAGGACTGAATAGTCTAGATAAAATCGACCAGCTTGGTGAGCTGGCAGAGCAGCTAGGGCGCAAAGATGAAATCGACAAAGAGCCTCACAAGCAGGAGCACACTAAACCCGGTGAAGGTAACGTCATCGAACGGATAGAGCGTGATGGCTCTCTCGATGATATGTTCAAGAAATTGGAACCCAAGAAGATTACACCTGAACAGCGCATGGATGCGAAGAAGGAATTGCAAGACCTAATTCCTGAGGAGGTCAGTCCCGGTGATCGCAAAGCACTTGTCTCTATGCAGGAAGCGATAATCGACGGTAATGTGGAAAAGCTAGGCACCAGCCTCGAGGCACTCAGAGGCGATCCCGAGCGCATGGAGCGCTTGATCAATGGCTTGAACAAGCAATTGATGAAGTCCGATTCCGATACCAGAGTCACCATGACTGAGGATGGAAGAGTATTTCTCAGTAACCCCCGAAGCGATACTGCTGTTCAGTTCAACAAAGACGGCACAGCAGAAGTGAAACCTGTGGAGCATACTTTCAGCGGCGCGATTGTGGTCAAGCCGGGAGAGGTGATTAACCGCAGCGCTGAGGATGTGGCCTCATCCATCGGTGACCGAACCACGAGAGATATCAACTATCGACCTATTTTCAAGCCGATAGAAAAGCCCGATTTTCGAAAGCCTGTACCTTTCGATAAGCCCTGGGATGATGTCAAACCGCTGTATCCAGAAAGAGGGGGTCAGAAGCAGCCTTTTAATCCCAAAGACTGGATCGAAGAGATGGGACAGGGCGGCGGCAGGTTGCTGAACAAAGAAGACGACAAGTAGATTTTTCCCCTGTTAGTTAGTTCCCTTAGAAGAGCGCAGGATTCGATGGAGCAGCATCGGGTCCTTCTCTCTTTTGTTTGAGTCGAGCATAAGGGCGCTGTATGCTTCGGCCCGTTCCAGGTCATCCCGACAAAGTTCTAGGGTTGTAAGCTTATCTAAGTAAGCCATTCTCTCACCTTCGTTGCGTGCCTGAAGATAGCCTTCGGTCCAGGATTCCGATAGAGCTTCCACTCTTCTTTCGGCAAATAATCTGCCTGCTATACCGAGAGCGAATACTGATACCAGGGCTCCCATGAGCCAGGGGAATAGCGTTGGATTGTCTCTGGGTGAGAGTAATTCCATCGTCTGAGCTGCAGGTGCGTAGTTGGAGCTGATAGTTGATTTGATTCTGGTGGCAGTGGCTGGATAGCGCGCGGCATAACCGTAGTCCGCAATTGTACTCAATGCGGCATTCGTCTCTTTGGTTCTGTATGTGGTGGTACTCAATTCATAGGCGACAGCGCAGTTTCTGCCGACGGCCGCTAAGTCATCTTGTTCGAAGTCAATAGATGTGATCCATAAGAGGTCTTTGATGGCATCTTCTGTAAAACCGCATGCAGTATTGCATTTGAAGGCGTTGATGAAACAATCTCTGGCCATGTCATAGTCTCGAATTTGAAATAGAGTGCTTCTGCCGAGTTGTTCGTATCTTCTGGCCATGGGCAGACTGAGGTCTCCATAGGTCTCTTTGACGACAGCAGTCAGGGAGTTTTCTCGTTCGGCCCAGGAGGCAAGATTTTGTTGACTGGACCAGACTCCATCGAATTCGAGCCGGCTGTCGGATTGTGCAGAGTCATTTGCTCCGGCTCCGCCAAGTCTTTTGAGCCTTGCTAGATCCTTTACTCCGGTATCACCAGCCATACTTGCGACCAGTGAAGACCTGTTCTCTCGGGTGACATGTTTGTAGATCTGTTCTCCAAGAAGACTATTGCCCGTGGCGGCAATAATAAATGTCGAAAAGAAGAGAGCATATCCTATGAGATTGACCATAATCACGGCAGTGCCTGTAGTCAGTATCATCCATGCGGAGTCGTGGCTGGCTTTCACAAACCTGTTCAGAGCTTTGTCTTCTGCTCTCATATGACCGATGAGGTTGTTTCGCTCGTGTCTCTCGAGCCAGGCGTGAAGTGGTTCTTTCCAGGTGCATTTGACCAGGCTAATCATCAGGGTACAGGAGGCAACAAGAAAGAGATCGCTTGCGATGCCTAGGCTGAATAAGGGAGGGTCCACTAGCTGCAGATGCTTGAAGAGCATTATGAGCGCAATGGTAATGACTCCGGCAAAAATACTGAAGTTTGCAAATTTACTAAGTGTTTTCATCTCTGTATGTGGTGGCAGCAAGTCTTATAATAATTGCAGAAACTTGCTCTCTACAAAATACGGTTTTCACCACTGAGACAGGCAGACTTCCTGAAATCTGTTGGTCAGGAAGGAGTCTCAGAAGCAGCGGTATAGCCCTGCTCCTTGATATTATTGAACTCTTCCTGGGCCTCTTTTTCTCTGTTCAGATGTTGCAAGCAAAGTGCTCGGCGGTAGCGGACATCAAGACTATCTGTGCGCTCCAGCAATTTGTCATAGGCGGCAAGGGCCTTTTCGAATTCTCCGCTTGCATATTCAGCATCTCCAAGGATTTCGTAACCTTCTTTTATCTGCTGACCGAGGGCAATCAGTGCAAGGGCTTCTTCCTTTGCTTTCTCAAAATTTTCTTCGATTAAATGAATTGTGGCTATCGAGATCAGTCTGTCTGGGTTGCGTTCTGAAGTTTTCTTCTTGTCGTCTTCTTGGCGCAGGCTTTCTCCTCTGGCAGCGCGTTCTTTGGCCAGTAGCTTGTCTCCCATACGATAAAGCAAATAGGCATTAAGTCTATAATGCCTCCAGTGCCGAGGTTTTAGAGGCAGGGACTTTTCGGAGAGTTCTCTGGCTTTCGTCCAGTTTCCCTGATTTAGCCAGTATTCTGCGTAGTCGTGATAAATACATGCCTCATCGGGATGGAGAGTAAGGGCTCGATTATAATCGGCAATGCACCTATCTTTGTCCTCCAAAATGAATGCAATGTGTGCTCTCATCCTCAGTTCATCGGCATCATTAAGGCTTCGGTGTTTAATCAAATCATAGAGAATTTCTGCTTCCTTCTTTCGACCAAACTGAACCTGATAGAATGCTGTTTCGATGATCCAGTCCAGATGCTTTACACCATGGCGTTTGTCAATCGTCACAGCCTTTTCCATCTCGTTAATCGCTTTGTCGAACTCAACTTGATTCTTGTGGCAGTAGCCGAGTTTTATGTGACAATCGGCTATTGTCTCTTCTTCTAATTGTTTGAGACTGTTTCTGCTGGGTTGTCCGGTAAACTTTGGATAAATCTCCACCAGCTTTTCACTGGGAGCAGTTTCTATGGTTTCGAGATTTTTCTGCCCTATCTCGATTGCCTGGCGATAGCTTTTTATCGCTTCTGCGTAATCTTGTTCGAAAAAGTAGGTTTCACCTATGAGATATCTCAAGGTGGAGTCGTTGGGTCGCAGTTGCGCCAGGGTGGCATAGTCGGCCCTTGCACCAGAATTGTCGTCCATGTCGTACATAAGGAGTTCTGCTCTTCTCTCCAGTGCTTTCTGATTTTTCGGAGATTTGGAGAGATAGCTGTTCAGCTCTTTTAAATACTGCTTCGTTTTGGCCAGTTCCTCAGGTTTTCTCTCTATGCAGTAGCCGGAATCGGCTTTTAGGACCAAGCCAAAAAGCAAAAGAAGGAAGACATAAGTCAATGAAGCCTGCTTTGTCTCAAAGTACTTTCGCGATAATTTCATAGACCTGCCGGATCAAGGGTCAGTACCGAAACAATAGAGAGAATGGTACCACTTTTTTTGAGGGCTTCCAGCTTCTCTTTCTCTTCTCTGAATTCTAGAATCAACCGAAGCTTCTCCACATCATCCGGGTCAGGGCTGGTCGGGTTTCGCAGAACGCGGCGTTCCAGTCTCTCCTGGGCGATGCGAGTTAGCAGTCCCCGTTTACCGAAGAAAAGGAATGATACCGCCACCGAAGCCAGGGCAAAGAGGACAAGAGAGAACGTGTCAGAGTTAGTCTCTTTCGAATGCAGTTTGATGATCTTGTTTACTCTCTCAAAAAGCTGGTCGCTACGCTTATCTTTATGCAGATAGGTCATGAGAAGCGCCAACTCTCGGCAGGTCTCGCCCACCCGTCTGCTATCGGGACCGAACTCTTTCTCCCGCATAGAAAGAGCCTCTTCGTAACTCTGCTTAGCCTCTAAAAATCGACCCTGCTCTCGCAAGCAGTTGCCCAATTTCGTCAGGGCAGAGCCGAGCTTTTCGTAGCCTTTGTGTGCTACACAGATTTGAATCGACTGCCTGTAGGTGTTTTCAGCCTCTTTGAACTTTCCTTCTTTGTAGTAGAGATTGGCAAGGTTTGCCACCATGCCGCCGTACATAGAATGGTGCTTGCCATAGATATCTTCTCTGATGGCAAGCAACTGATCAGTATATTGATGTGCTCTTTTGAATTTGCCCGCTTCTATGCAGGCTCCGGAGTAGAGCTCCAGACTGATGGCGGGGTGGGCTCCTTCATAGACCATATAGGTCGGGATCATTTTGTAAGCTGTCTTTGCATAGCCCGAGGCACCGGCGATGGCACCGACCAGAGCGCTCAAATCAATCAACAAGAAAGCGACCAGGGGCAGCACGATGCAGAGAGCAGCGAACACAAGGATCTTTTTTAGTCTATCTATAAAGGTCAACTCGCTCAAGAATACTTCGATTACCGCTTTCTTCGCCTTTTGAGAGCGGCGTTTGCCGGAGAGATAGCGAAAGCCTAAGATGCAGAGAATGAAACCGACTTCGAAGGCGATGGCGGCAAGGAGTTTTGGAGATGAGTTTGCCGTAGCGAGCAGGCAGAGATAGCA
>CAZCBH010000018.1:5219-56405 GCA_964496875.1 uncultured Candidatus Obscuribacterales bacterium
TGGCGGCAAGGAGTTTTGGAGATGAGTTTGCCGTAGCGAGCAGGCAGAGATAGCAAAGTATGACGAGCGCTATGGCGATGCCACAGAGCTTCAGCAGCCCATAGGCGTTTCTAGAAAAGCGCTGCTTTCGAGACTCTTGGCTCTCTTTTTCAAACTCGTTCCTGGTCATACATAGATAGTAAGCCAGGTCTGAGGAATTGCCAGGTGGTTTTTCCCACCCTTTGCGGCTAGTTGGGCAAATGTGAGTTCCGGGAATTTAATTTGAAAGCCATACATGTGTATGGTATGATGGATTTATCACAAATTCAATATGATGGATGCTAGATGTTAGATTATCGATATTCGATGATCGTCGTTTCTCTTTCATGCTTTGTGATGAATCAACCCGGCTCTCTGCCATGAGGTGGAGAGTTCGGGGTGCTTATTTTTATTGATTGCTTTTTTATGACTGCGGTTTTGAACTTTTCGAATGAAACAGCGCTATGCCGAGCTTCACTGCCATTCTTCCTTCTCTTTGTTAGATGGAGCCAGCAACCCCGAGGCTTTAGTGGAACGGGCCCGGGATATCGGTCTTTCGGCGCTGGCAATAACCGATCATGACGATCTAGGCGGTGCGGTGCGTTTTGCCTATGCTGCCAGAGAAGTCGATCTCGAAGCGATTATCGGCGTGGAGCTTACCCTGGAAGACGATTCTCACATAACGCTACTGGCTGCCGACGGAGATGGCTATCGCAATATCTGTCGGCTGATCACCCTGGGAAGATCCGATTATGAGCGAGGCTCCCCCAGAGTCTCTTACGAGAGTCTCTTCGATTGCAGTGCCGGAGTGATAGCTCTTTCTGGCTGTCCGAAAGGAAGTATTCCCACCGCCCTGGCCCGGGAGGACGAGGTCAGGGCCAGACGCCTGGCTCGGGCTTTTCAGGAGACTTTCGGCGATCGTTTCTATCTGGAGCTCTGGAATCATCATCTCCGCCAGGAGAGTTTTATCGCGGCATCGCTCCTTGAACTCTCGAAGTCAGCCTCGATACCATGGACGGTCAGCAACAATGTTCACTATGCCAGGCCCGAGGACAGGGCTATTCACGATGTTCTTACCTGTTTACGTCATGGCACCACCCTGGCCGAGGCGGGGCGGAGGCTGCGTCCGAATGGAAGCTGGTATATGAAGTCCGCAGAGGAAATCGCCCATCTCTGGCGCCATGACCTGACCGGGATGAAGAACACTCTTGTCATTGCCGAGCGTTGTCGTTTTCGTCTGAGCCAGTTGAAGACACCGCTGCCGATTTTTACTCTGCCACCAGAGATAATGACATCGCTTGGCATCAAGGGCGATATCAATCCCAACGCTTTATTAGAGCAACTCGTCTGGGAAGGCGCCCGGTTGCGTTATCCCGATTTAACCAGCGATCACATCAGACAGATAGATCACGAACTAAATATGATCGTCTCTCTCGATCTGGCACCTTATTTTCTGATTATGTGGGATATCGTTCGTTTCGCCCGTTCCCGGGGCATTGCCGTGCAGGGACGCGGCTCTGCCGCCAACTCGGCGGTCTGTTACTGTCTTATGATCACCGCTGTCGATCCGATTGGCATGGAGCTTCTTTTCGAGCGCTTTCTTTCGGAGGGGCGCAACGAGCCGCCGGATATCGACCTCGATATCGCCCATCAAGAAAGAGAAATAGTCCTTCAGTATGTCTACGAGAAGTACGGGCGCAAACACGCAGCCATGGTCTGCGAGGTGATCACTTATCGAGGGCGCTCGGCGGTGCGGGATGCTGCCCGGGTGCTGGGCTTCTCTCAAGAGCAGGGGGACAGGCTCTCAGCCGAGGCGGATCGCATCGAAGCCCGGGACGCCGCAGAAAAACTGGAAGCAGGCGGTCTGGCAAGGGTCGGTCTCGATGCCAGGGATAGACGCAGTCAGCTTCTGCTGCAAATAGTCAGAGGTTTGCATCAACTGCCCCGTCACCGTTCTATCCACGTGGGCGGTTTTGTTCTCTCCGGTAGACCGCTGGGCGATCTGGTGCCGGTAGAGCCGGCTGCGATGGAAGGGAGAACCGTTATCCAGTGGGATAAGGATGATATCGATCTGGTCGGGATGATAAAGATAGATCTGCTCGGACTGGGCATGCTCACTATGATTCAGGAAGGGCTTAGATTAGTTAGAGAATTTCGTGGTATCGATATCGATATCGGTACCCTGGATATGGATGATCCTTCTATCTATAACATGCTGCAGCGGGCTGATACGGTCGGACTCTTTCAGGTGGAGTCGAGGGCGCAGATGAATATCCTGCCCCGGTTGAAGCCGCGTTGCTTTTACGACATCATCGTCTCTATCGCCATCGTCAGACCCGGACCTATATTAGGCAATATCATCCATCCTTATCTAAGGCGCCGCCGGGGGGACGAAGAGGTTATTTATCTCCATCCAAGTCTTGAGCCTATCTTGAAACGTACTTTAGGGGTGCCGCTTTTTCAGGAACAGGGTATGAAACTGGCGGTGGTGGCAGCCGGATTTACTCCGTCACAGGCAGACAATCTGCGCCGGGTGATGAGTCACAAGCGTTCTCACGAGCGTATGGCGAAGGTCTGCGAAGAGCTTGCTGCGGGCATGGCTAAAAAAGGCTTTTCCCAGGAGGCGATTGATACCATCACTCATCAATTGAGAGCTTTCGCCAATTATGGCTTTCCTGAAAGCCATGCTGCTTCATTCTCATTGCTTGTCTATGCCTCGGCTTATCTGAAGCGCTATTTCGCCCCCGAGTTTTATTGCGCCATTTTGAACGCACAGCCCATGGGCTTTTACAGCCCGGGAACGCTGATTCGGGACGCTTTGCGCCACGGGGTCGAAGTGCGTCCGGTGGATCTCTCTTGCAGCAGCTGGAACTGTGTGCTCGAATCCGAAAATATTATCGAGGCAGAGGGGCTGCAAGGCGACCAATTCAATAATATAGATTCTATTTCGCCGGGGCGCCTGCAGGAGCTTTTTGTCTCCCGGTTGGCGGGAGCAGGAGATCTTACTAAGAGAAGGGGGCAGGCTCAGGGAGCGGAGCAGAGGAAGCCGCCGGCTCTTAGAATCGGTCTTCGTTATGTAGATGGGCTGGGAAGAGCAGCAAGAGAGTCTCTCGAGGCTGCCTGGCAAGAGGGCGGACCATTTACTTCTTTAGAGGATGTGATCGAGCGCAGCGGGCTTGCGCCGAGCGAACTGAAGATTCTTGCCCAGGCAGGAGCTTTTGACGGTCTCTATCCCGGTAGAAGAAAAGCGCTCTGGAAAGTTCTGGATAAATTGAAGAAGAGGATAGAAACGCCACTATTAGATGCTCTCTATGAGTTGAACGGTATCTCCAGAGAGGATAGACGCAGATCTATAGATTTGCCTGATATGACCGAATTAGAAGAGGTGATCACCGATTATCGCTTATTAGGCCTCTCTACCCGAGGACATCCCATGAAATATTATCGCGCCTGGGCCAATAAGAACCGCATTCTGAGCTGCAAGCAGTTGTCCGAGAAATTAGACGGAGAAGAGGTCAGTGTTGCCGGCGGTGTGATCTGCCGCCAGAGACCGGGAACGGCTAAAGGCTTTGTCTTTCTCACTCTTGAAGACGAAAGCGGTATGGCTAATGTGGTTTTGAAGCCCAAGGTCTTTGCCGTATACAAAAGCACAGTCTTGCAGAACTCATTTTTACTGGTTCAGGGCAAACTCCAGATCGAAGAAGGGGTGGCCAATGTGATTGCAAGACATATAGAAGGATTGGAGAGAATGCCTTCAGATCGCCGGGATTCCGATGATGTGGATGGTCCTATGATAAGGTCGCGCAATTTCCATTGATGAATTGATGAACTGATTGAAAAATAGGCTAAGGTAGAATAAATACCGAAAGCAATTAGAGGTCGAAAAGGTCGGAAGATCACCATCATGACAGGTCCGGAGCAGGTGCCTACTTTTGATATTGACAGACCGGAGTTCTGGGAGCTCTGTTATCAGCAGGGACGTACTCCCTGGGAATACGGTCGTCATGCGCCTCCGCTCGAGACATTCATGAAGTCTCCATATCGGCTGCCGCCAGGCAAAGTGGCGGTGCTTGGCTGTGGTACCGGGCATGATGCCGTTTATCTTGCCCGGATGGGCTATGAGGTGACGGGGATTGACTTTGCGCCCACAGCTATTCAATCTACCTATCAGAAATTTCTCCAGGCAGGAGTGGCGGGCAAGTCGGCGTTTCTTCTACAGCGAGATATCTTTGACTTACACGAATATACCGGCTATTTCGACGGCATCTTCGAGCATACCTGCTTTTGTTCTATCGATCCGGCTCACCGTCGAAGGTATATGTTCTCTACCAGGGATCTTCTTAAGAAGGGCGGTAAATTTCTGGCAATCTGGTGGATAGGGGAGCGGCATGGTGAAGGACTTCCATTTTCGGTCAGCCGTGATGAGATCTTCGAACTCTACGACGGGGTATTTTCTTTTGATATTGTGTATGAGCCCCAGGACTCCTTTCCCCGGGATCAGGGCAAAGAGCTGCTCACATTGATGACCAGGCTTTAGTTTGCGGTTTTAATGTCAATGCGGGAATTACGCCACTTGAAAACCGTGTCACCCGAAAGGCTGATATAGATAGCGTTTTCGGTCTTGCTAAATTAGATTTCACTAGACAAAATGATGTCATATACTTAACATAATGACATCCGAAGCAGTTTTGGATATTGCTCCCGGATTTGGCGAATGGCAATTGAATTGCAAACTGCATAGCGCGAACTGCAATGAAATAGAGAATAGCTTCCAGATTGCGAAGCAGCTCAGACCGCCTGCCACGACAGTTCTATGTTGTGAGGGTCGAGAAATGGCTATATTAAATACGCCGCGACTGGCGATAAATGTTGGTATTACCCTTCCGGAAAACCGCAGGGGTAAAGTAAACAAACAGGATATGCAGAAAGGCTACACAGAATCGGTGATAACCACCGGATTTCGTGCTCATGCCCGGGGCGACATGCTAGAAGGTCGTCGCACCGACCTGTTCATGAACCGTGTCTCCGAGTTTTACGAGGCTCAACCGGAAGCGGCCAGAACCACAAGAATAAATCGATTGAGACAGCTGGAGCGCCGAGGCATCATCTTCGAAGCAATCACCGATTTGATTCCGTCTCTGTTTACTTCTATTTGGCGTATATTGCCCGGTAGAAAAGCCAGCTAGAACAGCTTTCAAAAAATGGCTCAGGGAATATCCACAGAAGAGAATTCCTGGGCGATATTGACACGTCCATTGGGGGCGATCCCCACTCCGACGCCGCAACTCTGATACTCGGTACTGAGTATTGCTCCACGGTGATTGATTTGATTGGGCGGCTCCGCCATCATCGTGTCCTGGGACCACTTTACTTTACCGGCATAAGTAAGGGCATCTCCTTCGCAGAAAGCTACGTTCTCCGCCACCGGGGCATTGATACCGGCTAATCTGGCGCGGTCCTGGGGCATGCGTCCTTCCGGATCGCGATGACCGGTGAATTGTCTTTTGGCTTGATCGGCGGCGTAGGCTCTGGCTAATGCCGAGAGTCTGGCGCTTCTTTTGTATGGTGGCAGATTGCCGTTGGCTTTTCTATCGGCATTGATCAGGTTGAAGAGATAATCTTCCAGAGCCTGGATAGAGACCTTTTCGCTCTTTCTCTTGCTCTTATCCATAGAGTTGTGGGTGCTGGTATTGAATCCGGTGGGGGTGACCGCCACCAGATTGGACCAGTTGGCATGGAACTGCCTGACCACAAGCTGATTGCCGTAGGATTTGGCAACCTGAACCCTGGCAGTGTCGGTGCCCAGGGTTTGAATCACCGAATCGGCGATGCGAGCGTTATAAATGACCCGGTCGTTTATTTTGAGGATCACGTCACCGGCCCTGATGCCGCTGTTGTAAGCCGGACCATCTTTGTGCAGTCGGGTGATAAAAGTGCCTTTTGATCGTCCGCGACCTATGAAGCACTGGACAGGCACACCGGAGAACTCCAGCTTGTCCGAATTCATCGAATGGTTGGAGAGGGTCCAGATAAGCTGTTTCTTGCCAGGAGCTGCCAGGGTCGACTGCGATGGATATCCGCATGTAAGCTGGGTTGCCAGCGCCAGGAGCACAGCCGATATTCTAATGGTGCCAGGGGAATGAATGGACATTGTCTTATCAGAGCAGTTTCTTGACCATGGGAAGCAGATGAGTATACAGGTTGTGGCGGGGATTGTGACCGGTGCTGTCCGAGCGTAGAACGAAGTTTTTATCTATCAACTGAAAACCGGGAATCATATTGTAGCTGTAATTATTGACCATATTGGCTCTGCCAACCAGCACATAACGATTGCGGTTGGTATAGAGTCCGAAATTGCGAGCCCAGGCCTGGACCTCTTGTAAGGAAGGGGCTTTCAGAGAAGGGTTGTAGAGCACCAGTTGCACCAGAACGATTCTCGGGTCGGATAGATTTACTCCTCCGTAGACCGGAAGCAATTCTTCTATGGATTTGAGACCGGGTTGGGGACTGACGTTGCCGTAAGGGCGATAACTCTTTTGATTGGCTCCGGTGAAGGCCTGGCAGGCCGGACAGCTCATGCCCACAGGCTCTACGATTATCACTTTGCCTTTGAAACTAGAGAGACGAACTATTTTGCCGTCTTGATCAAGGAGCTCCATATCAGGATAGTAGTTGTTCAAGGCAGGCGGCCAATAGGTGGGATTGGAGGTCTTGGCGTTTTTACCCACCCCTGCTTTTTGGGCGAGCGCAGGCAATGGTATCAGCACTGTCGTAATAACAATGCTCAGAGAAGCCAACGCCAAAATGGCCAGGGTCGCCGATTCAGTCTTTGTCATAGAGCGGACCCCGGAGCATACTTGCCGTGAGAGTAGATCTTCTTGGCCTCTTTTCTCTTTTTGTTCAATTTGTCTGCCGCTCTTGTTGCCGCGTCCACTGCCGCTTCGGCGCAGGACATGCACTGGGAGCTGGAGTGGGCGAAAGTGAAATTGTCTCCCTCTAAAGATCGCAGCAAGGAAAGCCTTTTATAGAACTCCAGCGTGGGCACAGGCAGGGCATGGCCCCAGCGGGAGAGCACCACTTCTTCCAGGGCACCGTCTAAATCCGGCACCACTTTCGATACCTGTTCCACTACCGATCTCGCCATAGCTTTGCGATCGCCCTTGTATAGCAGTGTTCTTCCTATGCTGCCAGGTTGATAGGGCTGATAGACAGTAAGCACCGAGGCGCCGTCCTTTGTGGAATTGCCGGAGCGCAAATAAGGCGTATCCGCCAGGGTGATATCGGAGAAATCGAAGGGCTGGGTAAACCAACTATCGTAAGCTTCTTCGAAGACTCTTCTGTTCAGTAGCAGATTCGCCACCAGATAAGACCCGTAACGAAAACGGAAGAGCGTCGATTTGGTGCGATCGTCGAGATTGCTCATTACTCTAGCTGATATCATGTGGGGTAAAGCGACCACCACGTGATTGGCGTCTACCCGTCGCATTCTGCTTTTATTGTCTTGATAAACGACGCTTGCACCATTCTCTTTCAATTCTACCGACCAGATGAAACAGCCGCGGCTGAGAGAATCCTGGGCTCTTGTCTCCAGATTGTCGGTGAGCGCTTTTGTAATCGCCTGGTTCCCTCCGGGCAGGACATAAGAAGGACTGAAAAGATCGTCAGCCAGATATAGACCGGCCAGTGCCGATATTCGGTCGGTGCTTCCACAGAAAGACGATTTCATATAGCTATCCAGAAGTCTTACGAATTCCGGATCGTATCCTGTGAGCAGGTTCTTCATTTTCACCGAGTCCAATCTTTGCAGTTCGGTGCTCTCTTTGTAAGAATCCAAGACCGTGCACTTCAGATCTCGGTTGAACTTATCCACCGATTCTTTCAAGCGGGAGAGCTCTTTGAACATGATGTGGTCTTTGTTCTTGCTCTTCTTTATAAAGCTTTCTTGATAGTACCAGGCGTTCTTGTCGCCATCCAGCCTGGTTGGGGCGAGACCGAGATCCGACACCAGGGCGGCGAGATTGCCTTCTTGATCGTTGTAATAGGCTGCTCCATATGAGTAGCCTATGCCTTTATAGGAACCGCCCCGTGATTGACCGCCGAATTCTTCGTATTGTTCTAATAAGAGAAAATCCCGATCTTTCAGAAAGTGTGCCGTAGTAAGACCGGCAAGACCGCCGCCCAGAATGACGACATCGACGGTTTTATCGGCAAACTGAGGTGCTTTCGGCAGTTTCAGATCACGCAGCCGGTGTCCCATCTTAAAATCATCTCCGGTCCAGTCCGCCAGTTTGTAGCGGGATCTGGCCCGGGCGGGCTCGGTGAGAAGATGATATCCGGCGGTGACGCCCAGGGCCAGTTGGGAGATGCGCGATAAAAATTCTCTTCTGGACGATCTCTTGTGCAAAGACTTTTCCTTATTAAATGCTCTCTTCTGCGCTTGACAGCCTGGGTCCAGCCGACAAACTGATTGTTCTGTCAGGGTTATATTATATCGATTAAATTTTGGCTGCCCATTTTTGAAATCAATCGGTAGATTTCGAGGATTCTCGCCATTGAGAAGTAAAATCGAAACTTCATACCAGGGTCCTGCCATTGGCAGGCGGACAGATCTCACAGAATGGGTGAATTAGGATGGTAGTCAAATTGATGGAAAGCAAGTTATCCGAAAAAAGCCAGAAGCTAGAAGCGAAACTGGAACATATCAGAGAAGGTGGTGCTCCCAAGTACCATGAAAAGCTGAAAGAAGACAATAAGCTCTTCGTTCGCGATAGATTGAAGCTCCTTCTCGACCCCGGTTTCGAGATCGAAGATGCGACCATGGCCAATTGCGAAGCCAATGGACTGCCCGCCGACGGCGTGGTCACAGGCATAGGTAAAATTGACGGCAGGACCGTCTGTTTCATGGCCAATGACTCTACCGTGAAAGCCGGCTCCTGGGGTTGGAGAACAGTCGAGAAGATTATCCGTATTCAGGAAACCGCCGAGAGCCTGAGAGTTCCCCTGATTTACCTGGTCGACTCCGCCGGTGCCAGAATCACCGATCAAATCGAGATGTTTCCGGGTCGTCGTGGAGCCGGCAAAGTCTTCTATAACCAGGTCAAACTGAGCGGCTTCGTTCCTCAAATTTGTCTTCTCTTCGGACCTTCCGCTGCCGGTGGCGCTTATATCCCGGCTTTCTGTGATATCGTCATCATGAACGAGAAGAACGCCTCGATGTATCTGGGCTCGCCCCGGATGGCCGAGATGGTGATTGGTGAGAAAGCCACTCTGGAAGAGATGGGTGGAGCCAGAATGCACTGCACCACCAGTGGTTGCGGCGATATTCTTGTCGGCTCGGAAGAGGAAGCCATTCAAAAGTGCAGAGAGTATCTGAGCTATATGCCTCAGAACTGCAGCGAAAAAGTGCCTGCCAGAGAGGCAATAGAACCCAAGCAGTTCGAGAAGAGTCTCGATGAAATAATCCCTCAGCAAGAAAACCTGCCCTTCGATATGTATCAGGTGGTGGAGCGGCTAATCGATGCCGATAGTTTTTTCGAGATTAAGAAACTCTTCGCCCCTGAGATAATCACCGGCTTCGTCCGCCTCGAAGGTAGAACGATAGGGCTTATAGCCAATCAATCGAGGGTCAAAGGCGGTGTGCTTTTCGTCGACTCTGCCGACAAAACCGCCAAATTCATCTGGCTTTGCAACGCTTTCAATATTCCGCTCCTTTTCCTCGCCGATGTGCCCGGTTTCATGATCGGCTCGGCGGTAGAGAGAGCCGGCATAATAAGAGCCGGAGCCAAGATGATCTCCGCGGTCTCTTCAGCCGATGTGCCCAAGATTTCGGTTATAGTGAGAAAGGCTTACGGAGCCGGTCTCTATGCTATGTGCGGTCCGGCTTTTGGCCCGGATATCTGTCTGGCTCTGCCCACCGCCCAGATTGCGGTCATGGGACCGGAAGCCGCCATCAACGCAGTCTATGCCAATAAGATTGCCGAGAAGCCTCCGGAAGAGAGACAGGCTTATGTAGAACAGCTGCGGGATGAGTACCGTAAAGACGTTGATATCTACAAACTCAACTCCGAGATGATTGTCGACGGCATGATCACGCCGAATAAATTGAGAGAGGAGCTGATCAATCGTTTCGAGGTCTATTCGACCAAGAAGATCGCTATGCCCAAGAAAAAGCAGGGCGTTCTGCCTGTCTAGGATAGAAGTCTCCGAATAAGCAAAGAACCGGGAACCTATACTAGGGAGCCCGGTTCTTTTGAATCTGCAATAAAGACGAAAAAATGGCTACCAGCCGCCGAAGCCGATCAGCATGAGAAGGACGAATATAAATAGATAGAGCCAGGTGTTGGTCAGTTTATAGGTGGTCATAAACTCTCTTCCTTGTCCTTTCTTTTCTGATCTTTCGGAATCAACTGCTCAAAGTGCGTTCGAATTGAGCCCTGAGAAGGCGTGAATAAGCGTTGTCCTGACTCAACAATTGATCATGACTGCCGTATTCCACGATACGCCCTTTCTCGAGGACAATGATTCTATCAGCATGTCGGATCGTAGACAAGCGATGGGCTATTACAATTACTGTTCTTCCTTTCATCAAATTGTTCAAAGCCTTTTGCACCATGGCTTCAGATTCATTGTCAAGGGAGCTGGTCGCTTCATCCAATATTAAAATTGGTGCATCTTTGAGGATGGCTCGGGCGATGGCAAGCCGTTGTTGTTGCCCTCCGGAGAGGCGCATTCCACGCTCGCCTATATACGTTTGATATCCTTTCGGTAGTTGCTCGACGAAATCGTGACAGTATGCCGCTTTCGCTGCCTCCACCACCTGTTCGAAGCTGGCATCTACATTGCCCAGTCGAATGTTCTCTTCAACGGTGGTGCTGAAGAGGAAATTGTCCTGGGTGACAAGGGCTATTTGTGAGCGCAGGGACTGGATGTCGTAGTCCGGGATCGGTTTGTCATCTATAAGTATGGCACCGGTAGTGGGGTCGTAGAATCTGGGTACCAGATTGGCGATAGTAGATTTGCCCGACCCGGATAACCCTACCAGGGCAAACATCTTGCCCGCCGGTACTTCTAGATTGATATCGTCGAGGACCAGGCTTTCATGACCGGGATAAATGAAACTGACATGGGAGAATCTGATATCGTGCGACTTCCGAGGCAATTGCACCGCGCCTGGAGAATTGGTCATCGCAGGCGCGAGATCGAGAACCTCGAAGATGCGGGTGGCTGCCGCCAGAGCGGGCTGGATAACGCCGGTTATTCTACCGAGGGTCTTGAGCGGTGAATAGAGGAGCATCAGGGCGATGGTAAAAGACGTCAGGGCTCCAATGGTCATTTTGTTGTGCAGAACCTGATCGCCTGCTACCCAGATAACGGCGGCGATGCCAATGGCGCCGATAATTCCCAGAATAGGCGACATCAAAGCCTCATTGCGCACCGCTTTCATGGTGGCATTGAAGAAGTCCATATTGGTTTTTTTGAACTTATTTGTTTGATAGCTTTCCAGATTGAAAGACTGGATGATTTTCACGCCCTGCAGCGATTCACCGAGAACGCCGACTAAGTCTCCGATGGCTTCTTGACCCTGTTTGGATGATTTGCGAATTTTCTTGCCGAGCACTATTGTCGGTACTATGATAAAGGAGAATATGAAAAGGGCGATGATACTCAGCCAGAAACTCTGATACAGAAGTACTGCCGCCAGCGTCAGCAGGGTGACATATTTGCTTATCATGGTCTGGAATGTCTGGGAGATGGCATTCTCTATTACGGCAATATCATTGACCGCTCTTCCGATGAGCACTCCCGATTCATTCTCGCTATGAAATTGCAGAGGCTGTCTTTCTATATGCTCGAATAGTTCGTCTCGCAGGTCTCGTATGGCGGAGGCGCCTACAAAGCGAATTAGATAAGATTCCAGAAAACGGAAAAGACCCTGTAGTGCCGCTAGAAGAAGAATCGCCACCGGTACCCACATGAGCAACTCTTGATGGCCTTCGACAATGATTTTTTGCAGGCCCTGACCGGCCAGATAAGCCATCAGCGCTTCCATTGACCCGGATGGAATAGCGGCCATCAGTCCGAAGATAAAAGCGACTTTGTATGGCTTGATATAGCTCAGTAGTCTGAGATAAAGCTGGATGCCTTTCTGGGATAGGACTTTGTTCAAGATTTCTTCCTGTATCCTGCTCAGCCTTCCGGGAGCTACTGATTATGCACTATTGTCCCGGGGTAGCTGCAAAACTTTGCGGATTTCCTCTGCACAATTTGTAATGTAATTGCCTTTACCAAGCCGATTTCTGATGGAAGACAACTCTTGTGAGATCTCTTTTCTCAGACCCGGAACATCGAGGAGATCGAGGCTATATCTTACGAATTGTTTGGCGGAACAATCCAGTTGCAATAGTTCAGGAACCAGTTTTTTTCCTGCTAATAAATTAGGCAAGCCTATGTCTTTTATGGTTTTAACCACCATTACCGCCAGATAGCTGAACCAATCGCCTCGGTAGAAGATGAGCATAGGTTTAGCAAACATTGCCACTTCCAGGGTGGTGGTGCCGGACTTGGCCCATACTAAGTCGGCGTGGTGCATGGCGGCATAGTTGTCTGTCGGACTGATCAAAAATATCTCTTTACCCAGGCGCTCTTTCATATCCGACTTCCTGAGGCTCTTTTCGAAGATCTCTTTTAGATTCTCCGAAGCCATCGAGATTAAGAATCTCACATTGGGTCGTTTTTCGAGAATCTCTTCCATAGCCTGCAGCAGTACCGGGCTGTGGTCGTTGAGCTCTTGTTTGCGGCTGCCGGGGAAGACCGCTATCAATGTCTCTTTGTTCTCGCTTTTGCCGAGACCGACATTGAAAAGAAATTCCTGGCGGCTGCCTAACTGGCTCTCTTTCGGGATCTGTTCGTTCAGGGGATGACCGACGAATCTTGCCGGCACTCCCTTTTCGCGGTAGATAGCCTCTTCGAAGGGAAAGATTACAAGCATTTTAGAGGTGTTTTGCTTCAGACCGTTGATGCGCCAGGGGCGTGACGCCCAGATCTGGGGAGAGATGAAATAGAGAATGGGAATCTCGGGATAAAGTTGGCGGACCCTTTTGGCTATCTTCATGTTGAAGCCGCCAAAATCCACCAAAAGAACCAGATCGGGCTTGCGGCTTTCGATCTGGTCTATAAGTTCGTTACCTATGCGAATCAGGGTCGGGATGTATTTGATTGTGGCGGTGATGCCTGACGCTCCGAAATCTTTGAGATGATGCAGCAACTCCACACCGGCTTCTTTCATGGCGTCGCCGCCGACTCCCCAGAAATCGACTGTCGCTTCTGAATCTTTGAAGTGGCGGATTATATATGAGGCATGACGGTCGGCGGATACATCGCCCACTATGACCATAACGGACTTAGAAGCTGCCCTGGTTTCGGTCATGTCCTCAAACCCTGCCGCAATGGAGCGCTACGCTTCCCCCGGCAAGCGGCAGGTGCCGAACTTCGGTGAGACCGACCAGTTCGAATCTTTCTGTGATCTGCTCCGGATCCGGATAGGTGTTCATGGACTGGGGCAGGTATGTATAGGCTTTTCTATCGCGCTGCAGAATCGAGCCGATGGCCGGCACCACCGAGTTGAAGAAGAAACTGAAAAGCGGCGCGAAGATTATTCCGCGGGGGCGACCAAGATCAAGATTGATAACCAGTCCGCCCGGTTTTACGACCCGGCGCATCTCGGCAAGACCGAGGTTTATATTGGTCAGATTTCGCAAGCCGAAGCTGATTATTGCTCCATCGAAGCTGTCGTCTTCAAAAGGCAGATTCTGGGCGTCTCCTTCTATCCATGTCAAAGACGCGCCGGAAGAGGTGGTCGTCTCTCTGGCGCGAGCCACTTCGAGCATTTGATTAGAAAAATCGAGACCGGTGACTCTGTCGGATTGATCCAGGCGTGAAGCAATTCTCAGGGCAAGATCCCCTGTTCCGCAACAGACATCGAGAAACTGTCTGGGCTCCTGACCGGATTTTTGATCAGAACCTGCCGAAAGCAGAATGTCTACAGCCTTTGCTTTCCACAGTCGGTGCATTCCGAAGCTGATGGCGTCGTTGGTGAGGTCATAGCCCCGGGCGATACGCTCGAATTGAGAGTGTACGTACTGGTACTTCTCTTCGTTGGTCGGCAGTGTAAAGGACATGATTTTGATTGCTATTTGACGATTCCGAAGCCCAGGAGGATGCAACAGACAAGAAAGGCTATCGAAAGGCTCCATGTGAGCTTGTCCAGTCCAGCTTCAGCTCCTCTCTTGCCGGTGAACATGGTCGCTCCTCCGCCGATACCGCCAAGACCTTCGCCCTTGGGTGAATGGAGCAGGACCATGAGGATGATACCCATGGCAAGCAGGGTGGTGATGACAAGAAGGGTGATGTAAAGAGGGCTCATGATTCGTTTTTCGTCTCTAAATTCGTCTCTAAACTGGGATTGGGCGTCGATACGTCTTATATGTTTCAGAAAGGCGATTATAGCTGATCGAACCGGCTTTAGGCTTCTCCACGAGCTTCGGCGTTAAAATCCTTATCAGTAAGGAGATCGATTGCTTAGTTTCCAACAAAAGTGAGCAAGATATTGGTGGAGACTCTCTTTTGTGTAAAGTTCAGAAAGTTTCGCAAATCCATTGAAAGTTCTCGTATACGGTAGGAACCAAGAGCAGCTAGAGAAGCTGAAGAATGTCGCCAGCGCTTGCAAGAGCGCGGAGTTCGAATATTGTCCTGCGATAGAGAATCAGGAAAGTTTTCTAGAGAGGTTGCGCTATTCCCACGAGTACGACCTGGTGCTGCTTCCGATTGATCAAGGCGACGACAGTATCTACTCTCTGCTAGGTATTTTGACCGCCGAGGCGGCAGAATTGCCCCTTATCTGTCTGCTTTCGGGAGACAACGAAGATGAGGCCTTGAAACTGATTCAGTATGGTGCTTCCGAGGTAATCTTCGACGGCGAGATAGAGCCGGATACTCTGGTTCGCGTTACCGGCCGGGTGCGGGCAAGAGCGCTGAGGAGCGGTCTGATCCAGAGCAAGATGTCCGATTTCGTTCTCACCAGCAGCTTTGACGGCATAGTCGCCCTCGACCTGCATGGGCGTGTCATGCTCTGGAATCGTTCCATGGAGAGAATGTTTTCTAAAAAAAGACACGAAGTTCTGGGCAAAATCGCCACCGATGTCCTACCCTTCGAGGGTATTTCGCGAGAGATAAATAGAGCGCTGGAAGGACAGTCCTTCGCCGGGGTGAGAAAGGTCTTTATTAGCCGGGAGCAGCGCCGGCACTATCAGCCTTTTTATGCACCGTTGACATCCGGAACTGGTAGCATCATTGGTGTCATGGGCATCTTTCGTGATCTGACTGATATAGCCGAGGGAGAGTCTCTGATTAACGAATTGAATGCGCGGCTGGAGAAAGTCGCCGATTCAATCCCCCAGATGTTGTGGTTCGCCAACGGTTTGGGAGAACGCAATTTCTTCAACAAAAAATATCTGGAGTTCGCCGGTGCCAAAGCCAGTCATTTGCTTGATGAAGGTTGGCTGATGGCGGTACAGCCCGAGCAGCGTGCGGTCTATTCGAGAGTCTTGAAAGAGGCGGTGGAGAAGAAGCAGGGTTTTCATATCGAATACCAGATGAAGAACAAAGACAATGTCTATCGCCGGGTGATGGATTCCTGCGCACCACTGACCGGCGAGGGCGGCAAGTTCCTGGGCTTGATAGGCTATTGCACCGATATCAGTGCCTCCGGAACGACAATGCATCGAATGGACGCTATCTCCGCTTCTTCCCCCCGTTCCTTCTCTGAGGTTTCGGGAAAAAGAAGACGCCGTCCCACGCAGATAAGCTCTACCATGGAGAACGCTCCGCTTGGAGTATGGAAGCTAGATCGGGCGCTCAATATTCTCACGGTAAGTCGTTCGGCGGCAGCCCAACTGGGATCTACCCCGGAGGATCTCTATGGAAAAAAATTCACCGACATAGTGAGGAACATCTCGGAAGACTCTTTGTATGAAGTAATGAACGAGCGCTCTTCTTTTCAGCTCAATGCCCACGAAATAGAGATGGCTGGAGGCGCCGTGGGAAAAGACGATCAGTACTGGGATGTGGCTGCCTGGCCTCTTTTAGATAAGACCAAGGATGTAATCGGCGTCTGCCTGAGCACCATCGAGGTGGAAGGTCGAACGGAGGACAAGGGCAAGGAAGCCTTTGTCGCCACCCTGGTGCATGATCTGAAAACCCCACTTATAGGGGCCGATCGCACTCTGGAAATGTTGATAGAGGGTGCGATGGGAGAGGTGGAGGATGCTCAGTCGGAAGTTTTGTCCATGTTGCAGCGCAGCAACCGGGGCTTGCTACGCATGGTGCAAAACCTTATCGAGGTTTATCGTTATGACTTTGCAAAACCCCGATTCGATTTTGTCTCCACATCATTATTCGATACCGCTCTTGATTGTGTCAACGAACTTTCCGCACTTGCAGAAGAGAAGAAAGTAAGCCTGGAAGCCAATCTCAACGAGGGGCACGGAGTGGTGGCAGTGGATGAGATTGCGGTAAAACGAGTGATCATAAACTTGATAGACAATGCGATCAAATTCACGCCCCAGGGCGGCAGGGTAAGAGTCTGGGGAGAAGAGACACCAAATACGGTTACTATCTTTGTCAAGGATTCCGGTATCGGAATCTCCCAGGAGGAGATCCCCAGGGTTTTCGATAAATTCTGGCGCAGCCCTACCAATACTGGTCAAGCGGTAGGTACCGGTCTGGGTCTATATCTATGCAAACAGGTCATCGATGCCCATCATGGTGAAATAACTGTAGAGCCGGGTCAGAGTGAAGGGACTCTCATAAGGATCTCTTTCAATACTTAGTAAAGGCTCAGGCGCTCGGCGGTCTGCTTTCGCTATCCAGAAACTTTTGCAGGATTATTGCCGCTGCCTGCATATCCACAAGCTCTCTATTCTCGCCGGTGCGAACACCCTGGACAGTCAGGGTGCGAATAGCCGAGACCGTCGTCAATCGTTCGTCTTCGTAGACCACCGCCAGTCCGGTAACTCTTGCCAGTTTTACACCGAAGTCACGGACTTTTTCCGCCTGGTAGCCTATGGTTCCGTTCATATTTTTAGGTAGACCGATGACTATAGTTCTCACGTCATGTCTTTCGGCTATCGCTTTGATAACCCTTACATCCACTTTGTTGTTTTTTCTTTCTATGGTCTCGAAACCGACCGCAGTCAAGCCAAGGGGATCGGAAATGGCTATGCCAATCCGTTTGTCTCCGATGTCAAGTCCCATGGCTCTTGGTCTTTCGTTCATGTCCCTGATTCTACATCAGGTATTAATTTGCATACAAACTCAATATGATTAAGAATAGACATTTTTGCACCGGAACGGAATCGAAACCATTGAAGATATATCTTGTCAGGCATGCCATAGCAGAACCGCTAGCCACGGGAAAGTACAAGACCGACGCCGAAAGACCCCTGACCGAAGCAGGTTTTGCCCAGGCTCAGATGGTGGCTAACGCCCTGAAGGCAGTAGGGGCAAGGTTGAAGCTGGTTATCTCCAGTCCTTATCTGCGAGCAGAGCAGACCGCAAAAGTTTTTGCCGATAATTTCAATTGCGAGCTGATCAAGTCAGCAAAGCTCTCTCCTGGAGTGGCAGTCAAGTCTTTTATCGAATCTCTGGAAGCGTATCAATCGAAAGATGAGTTGATGCTGGTCGGTCACGAACCCGATATGGGAGAACTGGTATCGGTTCTGGTTGGTGGCAGTCCGGTATTTAGAATGCCTTTTCGGAAATCCGCGGTCTGTCTAGTGAACTGTGAAGAGGTCCCCCCTGCTCTATCCGGTAATCTCGAATGGATTCTCACACCCGACTTGATCAGCGGTCTTGTGCAGGCCAGTGTTTGATCAATTGCTAGAATTAATCAGGTTATTCAAGGAGTAGACCATTGGAGCTGATCGATCGTTATAGAGGGTGTCTGTTCGGACTGGCCATAGGAGATGCCCTGGGCGCTCCTCTTGAATATCAGGAACGAGGCAGCTTCGATCCGATTGATAGTATGACCGGTGGTGGCATATTCAAGGTGCGCGCCGGAGAATTCACAGACGAGACTTCCATGGCTCTGGCTCTGGCTGAAAGCTTGATTGAGAGCCGGGGATTCAACCCTTCCGATCAGATGGATCGCTATTTGAAGTGGTATCACCAGGGGCATCTAAGCAGCCAGGGTTGGTGTTTTGATGTCAGTGTAATCAATCGCAAAGCGCTTCTTTCGTATGAAGCGACCAAGCAGCCCTTCGGCGGGCTCGATGATGAAGACGCCAACGCCAATGGCTCCCTTGCCAGAATCGCTCCCATCCCTCTTACTTATTCGAGCAACCCTACTAAAGCCCTGGATTATGCCGGTGAATGTTCCCGCACAACCCATGCCCATCGACAATGTATCGACGCTTGCCGCTACCTGTCCGCCCTCATTGTGGGCGCACTACATGAGGTGCCGAAGAACGTCCTGCTCAAAGGTGTTTACGAGCCGGCCACGGACTATTGGAAGCATCGTCCTCTCGATGCTGCGGTGGAAGCCGTAGCCAAAGGTTCGTATAAGAAGAAGAAAGAGGCTGACCTTGTTCCGGATGGTACCGTGGTCAGTTGTCTGGAAGCAGCGCTCTGGGCTTTTAACAAGAGTAAGAGTTTCGAGGAAGGCGCTTTGATGGCGGTCAATCTTGGCTATGACGCTGACGCCACCGGGGCGGTTTTCGGACAGCTCGCCGGTGCCTTTTACGGAGAGTCTCAAATTCCCGTGCAATGGCGCACTCAAATAGCCCTCGCCCATGTGATAAGGCGCTATTCGGAACAGCTGTTTGCTTTAGCTCAGACTATGTAATTGTTTGTACAGGCTTATTTATGTGGTGAGAGCGGCTGCCAGAGGTGCCGGCGGAGCCACATCGGCACGCATAGCCTCTTCTACCTCTTCGGCGGTTATGGCCCAGACATATAGACAGGTGTAGAAGGCTGACCGGATGTATATAGATAGGGCGGTAACCAGGAGAACCAGTCCTGCCCAGGCGAAAGCCATCATCAGAACCGGCGCCGAGGTAAAGCCGGTGCCCAGGTACCAGGCACCGCCGAAACCGGCTACGCCTATGCCGTAGACCACGCCGGTGAAGATCTTGCAGATCATGTCCACTCCGACCTCTCCCACACCGATGGTGAGGAGGTTGCCCTGGGCCATCTTGTCTGCCCGTTTCATGGCTCCCCAGAAGGAGGTGCCCTCGATTACGATAGCCGGCAATATAAGATGTCCGGCCAGGGTCCAGAAGACCTCTATAATGCCTGCCAGGAAATTGAAGCCGAAGCCGAAAACGCCACCGGCGCCGCGCTTGTGCCTGAGCCATCCGGCGATTCTTTTGGCGATTAAGGTGGCAGCACCTAGCATGATGATGGCAGGCAGGCTGGTGAGGACGGCGGCGGCGGCGGTGGAAAACCGTCCTGAGCCCCGTCCTTCGGTGAGGTGGCTGTAGACCAGAGCGGTGGTAACCCCTTCCAGAAAACGGTTGGTGAGCCACCAGATACAGAGGATACCGGTGACGGCAAGGGCTGTGTCGGAACTCATGGCGTTCATGGAGCTGCCCATACCCGTGGGGTCCATGGGACCGTTGAGGCCGAACATCTGCATCTTGTTGGCCATATCGGCACCGCCCTGCAGAAGTCCCTGACCCTGCTTGGCAAAACTGTTGGCGGCTTCGGAGTTGCCGCCGAAATGGGTTTTGGCCTGGACGAAAAGCAGGATGGCAAAGAAGATATTGCTGATTACGGTAATGACCGAGGGCAGAAGCAGGCGTTTATCGTGCCAGCCCATGCGGATGCTTGCCCATATCAGCCTGAAGCCTCGTCCTATAGAATCAAACATATTCTTTTCGTCCTCGATAACCGGTTCTAGACGGTCTTGAATTTATTGTTTAGTTAGTAAGTATCCTGAACCGGGACCCAAGCCCTTAGTTCTGACTGAAGCGGCATAAATAAACTGCCGCCATTATTGTAATCAGTTGCCAAGGGAAAGTAAAGAGCATTTAATCTTCTAGAGAAGAGATTCTCTTTTATATACGGATTATTTAATCTGGGTCTCCAGATCCTCCCGGTCATACATGCTGTCCAGCAAGGATTTGAACTTTTCGGTCACGACCTTGCGCTTAACTTTCATGGTCGGGGTCAATTCGTTCTCTTCGATGGAGAATTCACGGTCTAAAAGAATGAATTTCTTGATCTGTTCATAGTTGGCCAGGGATGAATTCTTTTCGTCTACCACCGCCTGCACCGCTTCGACCACCAGGGGATTCTTTATCAAAGCCTCCGGCTCCTCTTCTATGATGTTGTGCCTCCGGGCGAACTGCCTGAGTCCTTCGCGGTTTACTGCGAACATCGCCGATATGTACTTGCGCCGGTCGCCATAGGCCAGGGTATGGGCTATTAGAGATTCGCCTTTGAAGAGGTTCTCGATCATCTGAGGTGCCACATGTTTGCCGCCTGATGTGATGATGATGTCTTTCTTTCGATCTGTGATTTTTATATAGCCATCGGCATCGATGGCGGCAATATCGCCGGTGCGGAACCATTCTCCATCGAAAGCCTCGGAAGAGGCTTTCTCGTTCTTGTAATAGCCGGCAAATACCGTGGGACCCCGGACCAGAAGCTCGCCGTCTTCGGCCAGTTTCACCTCGACCCCGGGCAGCGGTCGCCCTACAGTGTTGAATTTGATGTCATCAGGTCGGTTGCAGGCTAAAGGAGCACAGGTTTCGGTAAGACCGTAGCCTTCGATGATACTCAAGCCGATAGCCTCGAAAAAGAGATGGACATCGTTGGAGAGTGGGGCTGCTCCTGAGGTCATCAAGCGCAGTCTGCCTCCTAGCCTGTCCCGAATTTTCTTGAAGACAAGACGGTCTGCTATACGCAACTCTGCTCTATAAAGCTGATTAAGCATTCCAGAATCGACATTCTTCTCGACCCTCTGCCGGGTGGCCCGCATTCCGATTCCCAGGGCCCAGCGCACAAAGGCTTGCTGGGTCTGGGGCATGGCCCGGATCTGGGTCTGGATCTTCTGATAGGCTTTTTCGTAGAAACGAGGCACGGCGTTTAAAATAGTCGGTTTCACCTCGTTCATGTTCGCCGCTACTTTCTCCATGGACTCCGCGTAAGCAAAGGGGATGCCGTTGTATATGGCCATGAATTGACCGCCCACCCGTTCGTAAACATGGGAAAGTGGCAAGAAAGAAAGGGCTATGTCTTTCTTGTCGAAGGTGATGATCTCTGCCATCGCCTCTAGAACAGCGCCTATATTGCGATGCAGGATCATGGCTCCTTTTGGAAAGCCGGTGGTTCCAGATGTGTAGACTATGGTGCAAAGATCCTCTCCGTCCACCGATGCTATTCTTCTTGAGACCAGTTCACTGTTCGTCGCGTCCGAGAGATATTCCCGGCCCGATGCCATGAAATCGCTCCAGGTAATCACGTTGATGCGCTCTCCTCGATGATTTTCGGGCATCGAGTCATCCATGATCACGACATACTCCAGGGTTTCGGGCGGACTTGTTTCGTGGGCGAGGATCTTTTCTGCCTGGGCGGCGTCGCCGGCGAAGAGCAATTCCGCTTCACTGTGCCGGAGGATATAAGCCACCTCATCCGGTGCCAATGTCGAATAGACCGGAACACTATGGGCGCCGGCAGAGAGTATGGCCAAGTCCGCCATGCTCCAGCGCGGACCGTTGTCCGCAAGAATGGCCACATTGGTCGAGGTTCCTATCTCCAGCCGGATTAGTGCGGCGCTGAGTGTACGGACCAGGTCTCCGTATTCTTTCCAGCAGAGGGCTTTGAAACGCCCGTCTTCTTTGAAAAGAATCGCGTCCGCGTCAGGGGTATCGGAAATTCGCTTCCAGAAGACTTCGACGATGGTTGTCTTGGACACGCTTTTCTCCTCTGGGACAAATAGAATTAGCTATGTTTAGTTGTAACAGATTGATTGAGCCAATTTAAATAAGCCTGGTTGCCGACTTCTATGGGCACGGCGATGATCTCGGGGACCTCGTATGGATGCAGCTCTTCCACTGTCTGCTGAAATCTTGCCCAGACTTCTGAGTTGGTTTTGATAATCAAGAGAGACTCCGGGTCTTTCTCGATATTGCCCTCCCAGCGGTAGACCGAGGTTACCTCTTTGACTATATTGACACAGGCTGCCACTTTCTTCTCCACGAGCGAGCCGGCAAGACTATCGGCTAGATTCTGCGGACAGGAGACCAGGGCTATCAATTCGGAAGGCATTTAACTATGGCTCCGCTGTAGCTCGAGACCGGTATCCAGAATGAATTCTGAAAGGGCATTGGCCAGCCTCGAATACTGGATGGGTTGCAAGCGCGGCATCCGGTACCGTTTATGCAGTCTCAGAACCACCGTCGGTATCTCGAGAACTTCAGAGATGAAACTGGCCAGGGGGCGGACAGGTTTGTCGAAAGCGGCGGGAATAACCGGCTCGAGACCGGAAAGTTTTTCGGTGAGGAGCTTGCGATAGGTCTTCAGGGTAGATTCCCTGCGCCCGTAGAAAGAGGCTTGTAGACCCGGTGCTTCTTGCCAGGTCGAGCCTAAGAGAATCAAAACCATTCCTACAGCGCCTGACCGGACGATATCGGTAAGAGCTCGACGAAAAGGGGTCTCCAGATACCAGCAGGTGTCGGCGGCATTGCAATAGTTGGAGAGCATGGCATGACTTCCAGCCAGTCGGTTGAGCACGGAGGTCAGAGAGCCGGTATAGGAATCCTGCTCGTAGAACTCTCCTTCCCTCCAGTAAGCCGTGGCGTGGGGAGCGATAACCAGAACAGGGAGTTTCCCTCCGATGAACTTATAATCGGGCTCTCCACAGGGCGGCATCTGTTCGTAGCGCTCGGAGAGTTGGGCTTCGTATTGCAGGGTCCAGGTCAGTGGCGCCAGTTGCGGATGCTTCTCTATCAAGTAGTCGACTGCTTGGTTGACATTCTCGAAGCGGGCTTGAGAATGGCTCAGAACCCAGGGACTGAAAGGCGAGGAGCCTACGACGGTAACCATTTTGCCCCGGCGGTGGGCGTAGAAAATCTCCATGGCGGTGCCGTAACTCGAAGCTTCCAGATTGGCCAGGAGGGCATCGGACTCATCGATGAGATCCAGGGCCCGGCGCACTCTTTTGTCGGTGAAGTCATCGAGAACGATAGCTTCTTCCGGATTGCGATTGCTCCAGGCGATTTCTAAAGGATTGACCACGGTCAGACCGTGGTTGGTAAGACGCGTGAGGGCTACGGTTCTCCAGTCTTTAGCCGGCAGGTCGTCGACGAAAGCTCGAGCTTCCACAGAATCTCCGGTAAGATAGACTGTCGATAACATAAGCTCTTCCACTACCCTGGGTCACCTTCCGTATACCATTACATCAACTATATACCACAGGGCAAGCTCAATTGCGCCACTTCAGAAATTTGCTAAGCTGTCTTATAGTCATGGTTTTACTCCCTATGAATCTAAAAAGACGAAGAAATATCTCACCTGGACCTGGTTATAACGGCTATTTCCTGTATATCTCAATACTTGTATTTTGCCTATGCGGTTGTGCCGGGAGTCATGCCGAGCACGGCTCCGAGCCTGCTCAATCGACATCGAATGGAGATATGCAGCTCAAAAGAGCGGCCACCGGCTCCAGCCACCTGATCGCCAACCGGATAGGCAACGCGGTTGCCCGCAATCTCAATGGCGGTGGCGGCGACGGGGAAAATGATCAGTCGTCGAAAGAGATGGATTCGGGCATTACCCCTCTAGAATTCGGACAGCCTGCCGATTCCGGGACCTCTGACCCGGCGATAATCGCCAAGAAGGTGACACCGCTCAATGCCATCGGCTCGACCAGGTACGACGACCGGGTGCTTATCGACCTCCAGGCAAGACGAGCCAGGGGGGTGAGGGTCTGTTACGCTGCGCCGGTTTTTAAGCTACTGCCCGACGACAAGAGGGGCAGACAGCACCAGCGCTTTCTCTTCAAGCTGGCTAACGGCACAACCGTTCTCGTTGCCCATAACATAGACCTTGCTGCCCGGGTGCCTTTGCAGCAAGGTAATCTGGTGGAGGTCTGTGGAGAGTATATCTGGAACGATAAAGGCGGAGTGATTCACTACACGCACCGGTCTACATCCCGCTTCAAGCAGGGTGGATATATCAAGTTCAACGGCCAGATCTATCAATAAGTTCGAAAGCCATAGGTTTCGTTCAGGCGCTTCAGGCGCTCTTTTACCGTACCTGATTGCTTCTTGCCCAGGGTGTCTTTCTCTAGATGAAGCAGTCTTTTCAGAATCGGGTCATCTCTCCGCTCTTCACCGAAGACCTCTTTCTCGAGCCGTGATAATTGACGGGATATCGTCAGCTTCTGGTTTTCTTCCTCTTTCTCTTCTTTGACTGGAGCAGGCTTTACTTCCGCGGTGACTGTCTTCGGTGATTTTTCCGGTTCAGGAGTTGCTGCAGGGACCGGCTCGGCCACCGGCACCACCTTCATCTCAGTGGTAGTTGTTTTGCTCTCTTTCAGCGCGTTCAGAGTACTGAGTGAATCGTTGATCACACTTTCGACCGAAGGTGCGGAGGTATTTTCTTCAGAACTTTCCGAAAATGCATCTTCGGAATTTTGTGGACTGAGGACTTTTCCGTCATCGCTCATTTTTACCTGATTAGACCCGGTGCTCAAAATAACCGTCGGTTTCGGAGGTTCTTCATTTTTCTCTTTTGACTCTTTTTTTCTGGTTGCTTCCGGTTCCCGGACTGGTTTTTCATCCTCTAATTCTGTCTCTGCCTCTGCCTCTTCTGCTTCTTCGGCGGCCTGTTCCTGCAGTCTCAATTGTTTTTCTCTCTGGTGGCGCATATGCACCGCCAGTACCTGTAGATTGCGTCGGGCTATGGCATCGTTGGGATTGAGCGATAGAGCAGTCTGCCACTCTTTCTGCGCTTCCTGATAAAGTCTGCGGCTGAAGTAGTCGGTGCCTCTATTGTTATGGACGAGGGCGATATTGTCTTTTGCGATTCGACATTCGGGATCGATTTTGAGAGCCGCTTCGTATTCGTTTATCGCTTCATCATATAGCCTGCGAGCCAGATAGTGGTTTCCGGCATTGATATGGGATCTCATTTCGTTGTCTTCGGTCTGGGTGAGAGCGCAGGTCGGTGGCGGCGATACCGACGATAATACTGTGCAGGCGAAAAGAAGAAGGGCGAAAAGCAGTGCTGATGCGGCACCGGCTCTATTTGTGCTTTCTTTCTTGACAAGAGATGTCATGATATGTTTCGACTATGAGAGTTTATTCATTATTGACCAAAGAGCCAGGCAAAATCATATTTCCTGTCCTGTTGAAATCTTAAAGCATTTCATTGAACCTTTCCATTTTATAATTTCGAACCTATACTTCTTGCAGATGTACTGAAGATTTTCCAGCCAAGGAGTCGGCTAGTAAGTGATTAGAACTGCTAACAAAGCTCGTTTTGCGATTCTCGCCCTGCTCACATTATCGGTATCTCCGGCCGTCGCCGCAGAGACCGCCGGGCTTATCACCGTCAATTACGCCCGAGTCGATAGCTTCAACAAAGTTTCCAAGAATCCCCAAAAGGTAGCCGGATCGGCTTCTGAAAGTCTTGGTATCTACGACTCCAGTAATAAGCGTTCAACGGTGTTTCATCCGCGCCACCGGAGCGAGGCAAATAAGAACATGATCCTCGGTGGTCCCGAAGTCATCCCCATGTAATACAATTCTTCCTTTGAAGCGGTTTCAAGGGCGGAATATATGCGAAGTCTCAGCTATTTTCATGGAGTCTCGTCAGAGCCTCTCATAGGTGTGACCATACCCGACTATCTGGAGCGGATCACTGCTTCGGATCCCAATAGGGAAGCCATTGTCAGCTGTTTTCAGAATAAACGTCTCAGCTATGCCGATTTGAATGAGCAATCGGATCTTCTTGCGCTATCGCTGCTTTCGGCCGGTATCGAACCCGGTGACCGGGTCGGTATCTGGTCAACCAATAATTATCAGTGGTTCGTCATCTTCTTGGCGGTGGCGAAACTGGGCGCAGTACTGGTCAATATAAACCCGGGCTACCAGCCCATGGAGTTGGAGTATGCTCTGAATCAGTCGGGACTCAAGCTTCTTTTCACCCTCGCCGCTAATAGAAAGAGCGATTATTTCGCCATGCTAGACAAACTCAGCCCTCACCTATTCAATACGGGGCTGCCCCGGGACGGATCCTCCGTAACCGGTCTGGAGAAGATTGTCTTTCTAGAGGAACACGGCGGTTCTTCTAATAAGCATATTTTTGATTATGATCACTTCCTTTCCCTGGCTGACAGTCGGGATCTAAGTGAACTCGCTTCTTTTCGTAAGCGGACCTCCATCGATAGCCCGGTTAATATCCAGTACACCTCCGGCACCACCGGCCAACCTAAAGGGGTGACCTTAAGCCACCACAACATTATCAACAACGCATATCTGGCTGCCAGAGCCATGCGGGTCGAGGCCGAAAGTCGGTTTTGTGTGCCGATGCCCTTTTATCATTGCGGCGGTATGATCAGCTCGGCTCTGGCCACAATGTCGGTGGGCGGCACCGTGGTCATACCAGGACCGTACTTCGAAGAGATCCCTACCCTTGAAGCATTGCAAAAGGAGAGTTGTACTCATCTGTCCGGCGTGCCTACCATGTTCATCGGACAGCTCGAGCATCCTCGCTTTGCTGAGTTCGATCTCTCTTCGTTAAAGAGCGGTTTTATGGCCGGGGCACCATGCCCGGTGGAATTGATGAAACAGGTGGCAGACCGAATGCATATGAACGATGTGGTCATTCTCTACGGCTTGACCGAATCTTCACCTTTGATGACCGCCACCACCATCGATGATACGCTCGAAATCCGAGCCACCACAGTTGGTAGAGCAATTCCCCATGCCGAAGTGAAAATAATCGATACCGAAACCGGTGAAATAGTGGAACGAGGAGTGCAAGGCGAGATCTGTTGCCGGGGTCATCTGGTCATGCTCGGCTACTGGCAGAATCGCGAAGCTACGGATGCGACCATCGACAGCGGGCGCTGGCTCCATTCCGGCGATTTAGGCACCATGAATGAAAACGGCTACGTAAACATAACCGGCAGGAAAAAGGATATGATCGCCCGCGGGGGAGAGAATGTTTATCCCCGGGAAATTGAAGAGGTTTTGCACCGTCATCCGGATATTTCGCAGGCTCAGGTCTTTGGTGTGCCGGATCATAAACTGGGTGAAGAAGTAGCTCTCTGGGTGGTGCTGAAAGCGGGAGTGGTGCTCGCGCCGTCCGATATTAAAGAATGGCTCAAAGAGAGAGTCTCTTATTTCAAAGTGCCGAAGTATATTAAGGTTGTGGATCAGTATCCGATGACAGTCACCGGTAAAATTCGCAAGTTCAAAATGCGGGAAGCGATGATCGAAGAGCTTAATCTTCAGTCGGAAGCAGAGATTCAGACAGCATGATATTTTTAGGTAGATTCAGCAGTATATGAGTGACACTTTTTGACGGATCAAGAAAACGGCGGCACCGGCGATAGAGAAAAGGGGCACTCGAAAGAGACCGAAAGGCATGCTCGCGCTGCTTCTTTTCGTGACCGCTGGCTTACCTTGAGCTGGGCGAAGATTCGCAAATTCGAGGCTCTGGTTTTTCTGTTCATGTTCTTTGCGGTTCCCTGGTTCGGTTTAAGGGTGGTGAGCTACACCAAAGCACAGATCGTGCTCAACAACATCACCCATGATCTGGTCACGGATCTGCATGTAGCCAAAGAGAAAGCGGTAACTCTCAGAAAACGAGTGACGCTTAAGGCTGTCCAGCCCAAACCTATGGTTTTTGGAACTGTCTCCGACAATACACCCTTCCGGTATGTGATCATCTACGATATGGAAGTGGCTCAGGAAGTGGTATTGCCGGAAGGTATCACACTTTCCGGAATAGTTGTCTTTCTGGAGGATGGCATGCCGGAGAAACCGTCCTCTTTTATTCTTTCCCAGGGGAAACGCACTGCCACTGTCGAAATTGACAGGAAAGGGCTGGTGTCGGTTCCCTGAGCCGGTGATACTATATTCGGTTCAGTATTTCATTACTTCGGGATCGACATCATCCGACCAGGCGTGCAAGCCGCCGGTAAGATTAAGCGCTTTTAAAAATCCCTGGGATATCAAGAATTCGGTGCACCGGGCGCTGCGGCTTCCGGTTCGGCATATGACAACTATGTCTTTCTCTTTGTATTCTTCCAACTCTTGAAGTCGCTGGGGGACCTGACCGAGAGGAATGTGGAGACAGTTGTCCAGGCTGGCGATGGCGAGTTCATGGGGCTCGCGAATGTCAAGCAAGACCGGGCAATCTCCGGCGTCGAGCTTATCTTTAAGTTCTATGGCACTGATCTCCATCTTCTTCTCGAATCTCCTGGTTAGAACGTCATTTGCTGGGAATACTAAAGTATAATCATCCAAGATTCTTTTCATTAAGGAGGCGTAAAAGTGGCTAAATGGTCTTTGGAAGATGCACTTAAAGAGTGTCTCGCCGACGACGGTAAGATCGACAAGTATGAAGCCCGCGTGATAAGAGAGTTCATAATGGCCGATGGGGTCGTCTCGGAAGACGAGAAGCGGTTTCTCGAAAAAGCTCTGGAAAATAATACCTTCGACGAGCAGGCCATGGAATTACTCAGCGGAGTTCTCTTGAGATCGAAGCAGGGTTGATCTTCGACTCAGTACGGAAATCTCTAAGAAAAAAAACCGACTGTACAGTCGGTTTTTTTTCTTGGAACTTTTCGGGTATCGCCTAGCCGGCGGTGATGGCAAAGTATTCCACCAGGTCGGCTGGCTCGTAGGGGACGCCCTGGCTGCCGGAACGCTCTACCAGTCTGCGCAGGCGCTGCCATCTGATGCCCAGGCTGCGGCCGTTCCGCTTGTAGACGATGCCGAGTTTCTCGAGCTGTTTGAGATTTTCTTTGTGCTCCTCGGGGGCTTCCTTTTCGGAGATTCCCTCTTCCTGGCTGAGCCACTTGAGAGAAGAATGGCAGTCTCGGATGACGCCGAATATCTTGTTTTCTCCAAATGAGTTACGCATTAATTCACCTCTTGAACTTTCGAAAAGCTGCTGACCAAAAGTCAGCTAATTGGAAGGAAGACTTCTATTTCCTGCTTTGCTCTTCAGATTCCGGACAGATATTAACAGGTCTTAATATGATTTGTCCTGAAATGCTCAGATCTAAAGAGGCAGAATTTTTCTTATTTGACAAGCTTCAACGCCGTTACCGTATTGGAGCCCTCAACTAGCAGAACCACATTACTTTTCGTCCATTGGGACGTCACTGTCGTAGCGTTCAAACGCCTCTTGCATCGTGTAGACCTGTGAGTTCGGCGGATCAGCCTTGATAAAAAATCCACCTCCAGCAATCACTAAAAGGGGCATTCAATGCAAGTGGAAACCTGCGGCCCAGGCTGATCCAGAGCTATAGCATTGAGCTGTAGCTTAATAGCAAGTACTACGCTTCCACAGTCACTATCTTACCACAAATGTATGCATTCGTCTACTATACAGAGCTTTTCTTAAACTAGAGTCTACAAATCGGATGATACTGATTGTAGTGTCATTCAATTTGTTCGAGTTTCAACTATTGAGATATCTATTAACTTTTAGTCAGCAATTTATACAGTTCAAAATACAACGAGAGCTATTTTTAAAAATAGCTCTCGTCCTCAATTCGAATTTTCGAGGGGTTTAATTTAGGTAGTTTCAACAACTGTATTGAGGAGGCTTATAAGCTCTTATTCTTCGGCCGGCATGTTTACGAAACTCTTCGTCGGTGAGCGAGAAGAGCATACGCCCGTCGAGATTGTCCACGTAGAAGACTTCAATCGGCAGACCTATATTGATGTCGAGCTGGGTCGGCAGGAATGCGCTGCGGATGTCCTTGTTAGGCAACCCGACCACAAAACCGCCTGAGGTTTTAGCCTGGATCTGGCAGATTATGGTATCACCGGATTTGAAAGTCTTGAGCGGTGATTGGAAATCTAGATTTAAGTCGAGAATGGAAGATTGATTGTTCATGGTGAATTTCATAAAAATATATCTAAATGATTGCGCCATGAATATCTTATCTTATTGCGCTGGCCGATAAATCGGATATTTTATTCCCAGATCTCTCGATCCTGAACACTGGGGACATTCGCGAAATTCTTAGCGACCAGATCCGGTCTTTTATCTGCCTCTATCAGCTCTGCCGGGCTGACATATTTATTCCATGCCTGTAGAAATGCGGTTCTTGCTTTCTCTGATTTACTCAATACTTTCGGCACCGGGTGATAACCACGCAGCCTGGATTTCGCTTTGCCTTTCAAATAGAAGCGAAAGAACTCATGGAGATTCTCTTCGAAATTTTGATCATAAGGAATCTGGTGTCCCTTTCGAGGAACCATGTATTTCTGATCTGCAACAGGACCGAGCAGCTCTTTTAGAGAGCTCAAGAAGACAGTGCTGTCTTTTCTCTCTGAGAAGGCGAGCATCACCCTGATATTACCGTTGGTGCGACAATTGATCTGAATATGTGATGCGGATACGCAGGGGCTTATCTGTCTTTGACTTTTCAAAGAAGAGAGCAGCGCTTTCGCCACCGCATGGAAGTAGGCGGTTCGGGCACCATTTCGGGTGATTTCACATTCATAAGTGTCTTTCAAGAGCCTGTATCTGATTCGTGTGAGAAAGAGCATGGCCGAGAATATTGCTATGCTAATCAGGATACTCTGAAAGAGAAGCTGGAAGACCAGGCAGAGTACTATGCCTGCTCCAAGGGTTTCGACTACCAGATGAAAAAGATTCTCTTTGATAGCAGCGGCATGATCCGCCGGACTGAGATCATATTTGAGACCGGGCGGTATCAAGTGGAGAAACTCCGATGGCTCGATTTCGATACAGTTGGTTATGCGATTGCGATAGGGCTGGCCGACTTTCCAGAGCTCGTAGATCTTCTGTCTGTCCACAGCCCTTTCGGCCATGGCATCGTTTAACTTCTTGCTATTGGCGAACACTTGCTGTCTTGTGTAATCGGATAGATCCGGATGTACATGACCGCATCCTTTTTCAATCTGCCCATCGTCGGCCACTCCGAAGAACTGATCGTGTTTCTTCTTGAAGCGCTGGTAGTCGTTAAGGCCTTTCTCAAGGTCTGGGGCGATGCAGACCACGTCCCAGTTATTGGCTACTTTGTTCTCCCCCAGGGGATCATCGGTCTTTATTCTAATGCTGCGACCTCTCAACTGTTTCACGGTCACCGGTGCGGTGGCACTGGTAAGATCTATCAGCGTATTGAGAGCCTGGCTGTCCCAGCCTTCTCCGAAAAGTCCTCGTGTACCTATCAGGCATCGAGTCAGCCCGGTTTCGAAGATTTCTGTGCTGAAGCGAACATAAAGCCTGGGCTCCCACTCCGAGCTGTTGCTGGAGAGTCGGTCGAAGTTTTCCCCTTCCAGGCGTTCGATGTTGATTTCACAATGGTGACCGCGTTTGCGAAGCCAGCGGGTGGCGGCGTTGACGAATCTATCGGTAATGCGTTTATCTGTCAAAAGAGAAGTGCCGCTCACCAGGCAGGGATTGATGAATCCGGAAAGAGGACTTCTCAGAAGGGCACGGAAGACCGCTATGGCGCCGCCGGCATCCTCATCCAGGATACCTTCTATGGACTTTCTTCCGGTGGTGGACATCTTCTCGAAGTCCGTCACCACAATCGCCCGTAGTCTATCTTGTAGACCGCGAAACTCGATGGCGAGAATCTCCGCCACCGCCTCACCTTTACTTTCGCTGAAGGCTAGAACTCTGTCCACCGGTGAAGCTTGTTTCCTCAAACCGGCTTCGGTTATGCCGTAGCCGAGTTCCCGGGCGACTTCTTTTATTCTTTTGAAAAGATCGTGGTTCGCCGTATCTCTGCTTATCTTGAGATTGGTGGAGGCGAACTCCTCGAGCAGAATCATCCAGTCGTCTATATCCGGCGGCATCACCACGGTGCGAGCGGCGCTTACATTACGAGGAACCGGCAGGCGATAGTACCACATCGTACGGCAGATAGCGTCAGCCAGTTTTATGTTGCTCTCTCGAAATCTCGTCCAGCCGTCTTGCCTGGCATTATCGAGCATCAGATTGAACATCCAACTCAAAAGAATGGAGGAGTTTCCCCGGGAGTCTCTTACTTGATACCGAGAACTCTGACCGACCTCTTCGGCGGTGGCATAGTCTCCGAACTGGGGATTTAGAACCAGGCGATCTCCATGTTTGCCGGGTACACCCAACTCCGGATCTTCATCGGCAAGATTTACTATTCGGTAATCTTCCTCTTCGGGAGATTTGCCGACCAGATCTTCGGCCAGTTTATGAAACCCTTCATGCTTGGATTCTAGAAAAGCATATTCTTTGATGGTGGGTCTGGTGAAATAGACAAGGTCTTGAAATGGTGCCAGCCCCTTCTCGCGCACCAGGGCCGGTGTCGGCACCTGGTAGTCGATGGCGCCTACCAGACTGGAGTAACGATGAGACTGTCTGTTTGTCTTGCCTTCGGGAGGCGTACCGGTTAATGCCACCACACAGGGATCATCCAGCATCGAGACCACATGGTGCATGATCGCCGCCCAGTAGTCGGTGAGATGGTGACATTCATCGAAAATAACGGTCTTTACTCCCTGGCGACGCAGGCTCTGGATCAACTCCACGGCATTTTTGTGCAGGACTTCGTTAATATCCAGGACGTCCGCCAGGCGTTTTCTCAATCGGGTAACATGCCGGGAAATTTCCTTTTTGTAGGCGGCAGGATTGTTCTGGAGCAATTCTAATAAGCGCAGCTCGGCTTCGCCTACAGTAAGAGCCCTACTAGCACGCAGCTCATTTACCCATTCTCGGCGAGCCAGATCCTCTAGATACTCCTGTTCTTTACCGGGGGTGGAGAGAACTTGATAGGTGAGGATAGTTATCGGTTTTAAAGGCTTGTCTTCGTGGCTGCCTATCAAAGAGTCGAGATCTACGTTTTTTCCTTCCGGCACGAAGAGGGAAAGTTTCTGGGACCACTGCGCTTGAATGGTGGTATTGGGACTTAGAATAAGTCCCGGCTCTTTGAGAAGGCTCAATATTTGCAGACCGATGATGGTCTTGCCGGCGCCCGGCGGAGCTACGATGTGAACTTCTCGTTTTCCATCCTCGATTTTGCGCTTGACTAAATCTAGAATCTCTTTTTGATAGCCTCGCAACTCGTAGCGAAAGGAGAGGTCTCTCATAAGCTCTCTTGCTTCTGCACTGGTTTCCGAGAGCAAGTTGGAGGCGAGACCGTTGCGAATTCCTAAGGAGGAGGACGCAGGCTTCTCCAGGGTAGAGTCCAAAGGTGACCGGCTTTCTAGGAATGTTACAGGGCTGTGTTCACGCGAAATACACTTTTATACCTTAGTTTATTGATTTATATAAGACAAGACTCTTCTTTCTGATTCACTTATACTTCTTGTTTGAGCAGCGGATAATTATGACCGAGCGAATTTTGGAAAATTTGACAGAAGAGAGTGAAGATAAAAGAGAGGTCGGCTCTTCGCTGGATATCGTGCTGAAGCAGGTATCCAAACGATATGCCGGGCGGCATCTCGACGCGGTCAAAGAGCTTGACCTGGATATTCGCCAGGGCAGCTTTGTTGCTCTGTTAGGACCGAGTGGCTGCGGTAAGAGCACTTTGCTGAATCTTCTCGGCGGTATCGACCGTCCCACCGAAGGCGTTATAGAAGTCGGCGGATTATCGTTGCAATCTATGGGGGACGATCAGTTGACCGAATTTCGGTTGAAGAAGCTGGGGTTTATTTTTCAGTTTTTCAACCTGCTTCCCACCTTCACTCTTGAAGAGAATGTCCGACTTCCTCTTGAAATTGCCGGTCATGACCGTGCTTTTGTGGACTCGGCAGTGGCGGAGTTACTGGAAAAGGTCGGATTGAGCGAGCGTAGAGGCTATCTTCCCGCCCAGCTCTCCGGAGGAGAGATGCAAAGAACGGCGGTGGCAAGAGCGATAGTGCATAAACCGGCTATAGTGCTTGCCGATGAACCGACAGGCAATTTAGATTCGGAGAATGGAGAGAAGGTGCTTGCTCTTCTCTCCCAAATTCATGCTGATCTAGGAATCACCATAGTCATGGCTACCCACAGCAACGAGGCGGCTGCTTGTGCCGAGCGCTCCATCAGGATGAAAGACGGAAGAATTGTGAGTGATGAGCACAATGAGAGGATTTGACGGTCTAACAGGGTCTATCTCTCTTTTCAGGAAGTTTGTGCTCCGGGATTGTCTGCACAATTATGTGCGAACTATAATCACCATCTGCGGCATCACCCTGGGTGTCAGTGTATTTCTCGCTATAGGTCTGGCAAATAAAACAGCGCTTACCTCTTTTTACGATACTGTCGATAGAGTTGCCGGAAAAGCGAACCTGGAGATACGTCCCCTTACAGGCCGCACCCTCGATCAATCTATTCTGGCTCGATTGACATGGCTTGAGATGGCTGGTGCCGTCTATACTCCTATAATCAACGATGATGTGGTCATGTCGGTCGAGGATGACAGATCGGAGCTGATTCAACTGCTTGCGGTGGATTATTTTGCCGACGACGCCTTCAAAGGCTACGAAGTGGCAGACTCAGATTCAAGTGGAGCATCCGGTGCTCAGTTAAACGGTGTATTCAAACATCATGGCGTCCTGGTCGGTCATGCTCTGGCTGCGGAGCACAGACTCTCGGAAGGAGACAGGATAGAGCTTGCCGTGGACGACCGGCGATTTGAAGTCCTGGTGTCGGGTGTGTTGACCGACAAAGGCACCGGTGCCGCTTACGGGGGAAGGCTTCTTATCTGCGATCTCTCTCTTGGTCAGGAGATTCTCGACTTACCGGGCCAGGTATCCCAGGTGGAGATTATCTCGCCTCCTCAGAAGATAGAACTTCTGCAGGAGAAATTGAAAAGCGAATTGCCGGTTTCGGTCACTGTTGAGCCTCCCTCCACCCGAACCAGCCAGATTGAGAAAATGACCCGTTCTTTCGAGTACAACCTCTATGCCCTCTCTTTCATAGCCCTTTTGGTCGGGATGTTCTTGATCTACAACACCATGGCGATAACCGTTATCAGGCGCCGCCCGGAACTTGGAACCCTGCGTACTCTCGGTTTATCCTCCGGGAACATCCTTTGTCTTATCCTGTCGGAGGCGATTCTCTTCGGTGCGGTGGGCTCTCTGCTTGGACTGATCTGTGGAGTATTGATAGCAGACTGGGCACTCCAGGCGGTGGCGATGACTTATCAGCGTCTCTATTTTTCCTTACCTCTAGATAGTGTGCGATTGGAGCCCATAATTCTTCTGATTGCTTTCTTTACCGGAGTCGGGCTGACTACCATCGCCGCTGTGCCGGCAGCGCTGGAAGCTGCTGCGGTGTCACCGGCGGAGGCGACACGCAAAATGTCGATTGAGCTCAACATAGACCGCTGGACCCTGCCGTTTGCTATGGTAGCTCTCGTCTTCTTCGGTTTGAGCGCTTATTCATCCACGCTTCCGGCGCTGGCCAACTTCCCATTCTTTGGATATTTTTCTGCTTTGACCTGTGTGTTCGGAGTCGCCTTCTTAATGCCTGCCGTACTGAAGCGAATGTTGCCAGTTCTTGGTCGAATTCTCTATCCTTTGATGGGTCTTGAAAGTCGCCTGGCGGTATCGTCCCTGGGGCGTACTCTCGGACGCAGTTCGGTGGCGGTGGCGACTCTATCGATAGGGATTGCTATGCTCATTAGTCTGGCTATAATGATTGGCAGCTTCCGAGAAACGGTCATAGACTGGGCCAGGCAGACTCTCGTGGCGGATTTATGGATGCGACCGGCTTCCCGTGATGGGGGATCCAAAAACGCCCGCTTCCCTGCCGATATGGAGAGCAGATTGGCGACAGTCACAGGAGTGGAGGCGGTGGAACCGTGGACCGAAAGCGATTTTGAGTACGCCGGTATGAAAGCAACCCTCGGTGGTGCCCGATTTGATCTGGTCGAAAAATACAGCAATCTCCATTATCTATCGGGAAGGAGGAACCGTCAGGTTGCCGCCTTGATTCGTGGCAAGAGCTGCATAGTCTCGGAGAGTTTTTCGATTAAACACGGAGTTCTAGCTGGTGATACCATCGAAGTTCCCTTCAAAACCGGTCTCATTCCTTTAACCATTGAGGACGTCTACTATGACTATGTAAACGACACGGGCTTTGTCGTGGTCAATCGAGATTTCTACCGGGAGAACATGAAAGAGGATGGCATCAACAGTTTTGCCATCTTCGTAAAGGACGGTTACGAGCCGATATCTGTAAGAAAGCGAATTTTTGCCGAGTTATCCGGACAATCTCGCTTTGTTGTCAGAACCACCGGTGAATTGCGGGAGCGCATCCTTGAAATTTTCGATCAGACTTTTGCAGTTACTTATGCTTTGCACGCGATCTCGATTGTGGTGGCGATACTCTCGGTAATGAACGCACTTTTCGCCCTGACCGAAGAGTCTAGAAGAGAATTCGGCATATTGAAATACATCGGTTTGCCTGCAAAAGGTATCAAGAAAATGGTGCTCACCGAAGCCGGTGTCCTTGGTCTCTCCGGTTGTGTTTTCGGCATTATGCTCGGCTTTGTTCTGTCACTGCTTCTTATTTACGTCATCAACAAACAATCCTTCGGGTGGACGATAAGATTCACTGTTCCCTATGACTTCATCGCAGAGACTTTTGCAATAATTATGTTTACTTCGATAGCCTCCGGATTGATACCGGCAAGGCTCGCATCGGCAACCCAGGCCCCCGAGGTGATCCGCAGTGAGTAAGGTAATTTCGGTTTCGATTCTGGTATCTCTGCTTCTTCTTAATTTACCCGGGGCCGAAGCCGCCAGGACATTTAAGAAAGCCTTACCCGGATACAAATTCAGCTTCCCCCGCGACCATGGCAGTCACGATCAGTTTAAGACCGAATGGTGGTATTTTACCGGGCACTTGAAAGCCGAAAGCGGTGAGGATTATGGATTCGAGTTGACATTTTTTCGCACCGCCGGCGATGAAAGACCTTCGGATAAAGCGAGCCCCTTTAGACTGGACAATATCTACCTTGCCCACTTCGCCGTCACCGATAAAGCCCGGGGCAAATTCAGCTTCTTCGAGAAACTCAATCGCAAAGGACTCGGTCTTGCCGATGCCCGAGAGGACTTTCCCCTGGTCTTTAACCAGTCATGGAGCATGAAGTTCGTCGATCCCGAAACCATCATTCTCTCCGCCAATGGTGGCGACTATAAGCTTGATCTGGTTCTCGATTCTCTTAAGAAGCCTGTTGTTCATGGTAAGGACGGAGTCAGTCAGAAGGCCTCTTGTAAAGGCTGTGCTTCTCACTACTATTCTTTGAGCCGCCTTTCCGCCAGAGGAGTTCTGTCGGTGGCCGACAAACCGGTCTTTGTTCGAGGCAACGCCTGGATGGATCATGAGTTCGGCTCCAATCAGTTGACCGATAATCAGGTGGGCTGGGACTGGTTCAGTATCCAGCTTGATGACAATCGTGAGATCATGCTCTATGTCATGCGTAGAGCCGATGGAGGTATCGATGAGCACAGCTCAGGGACCGTTGTCTACGCCGACGGTCGCCACAGGCATCTTGCCAGAAACGAGTTTATAATCAAGTCAGATAGAATCTGGCAGAGTAAAAGGAGCGGGGGCAAATATCCTATGGGCTGGAATATTTCGATACCCTCCGAAGCGCTGTCTATGAAGCTCTCACCGGTCATGGACGATCAGGAACTTGCCACGGGCAAGTCCACCGGGGTAACCTACTGGGAGGGTGCCGCGTCGGTGTCGGTTGTTAAGATGGGCGAGAAGCAGTCGGGTAAAGCTTACATAGAGATGACCGGCTATGCAGAGCGATTCAGAAAGAAAATTTGATGATTTGATAATTTAATGATCCGTAGCGAAAAAAAGTTTCTTGCCTTTGGGCTTGCTCTCTTCATCAGTCTCTCATGTCCTCTTTCGGTCCGGGCAGAAGAAGGCAATGGCGGAGCTTCTAGAAAAAAATCTCTGGAGCTCTGGAAGTCTTTGTCTAATAATGCGGTGCAGAGTCTCCATGAAAATAAACAGGATGCTGCCGAGAGTAATTTTAAAAAGGCCCTATCTGCCATAAGAGCCTATGGTGATGATACCAGCGAAGAGGTGGCTACTCTTGCCCGATTGGCTGACCTGAGGCTGCAGCAGAGAGACGGGGTGCAGGCAGAAAAATATCTGGCTTCGATTATGAAAGTCTATCAGCTGAGACAGAGCAGGAAAAAGACGAAGCTGAGCGATGACGCAGTAGATTGGCTCGATGCTCTGAGCTATAGCTTCAAGGCCTACCCCGTCGCCAACCCGGCCTCTGAGAAAAGGGGGCGTTATCTGCTCTATAGTCTCAAACTCAAAGAGATGTCCGGTAGTGACAAGCACATAGTCGAGATTCTTAGAGACCTTACTATGTATAGTTTCGCTGCTTCTAATTTTGTCGATGCAGAGAAATACTGCTCCAGGCTTGTCGACAAAGATCAGGTCGTGAACGGAAGCCACAATTCGAATGTGGCCATGGAGTTTCGAACCCTTGCCATGATCAAGCACAGGCTCAACAAATACAGAGAAGCCGAATCTTACTATCGACAGGCCATCGCTCTTTTCTTGTCCCTGAAAGGGGTTGATCCCAGTAAGGCACCATCTGTGCAGTCAGAACTAGCCAGGTGTCTGCTCGACGCCGGCGATCTTGATCTGGCGCGCTCCGAGGCAGAGGCTTCACTGGCGGTGCTGGAGAGGGATGAAGGTAAGTCGGATCTGAAAACGGTCTTCCCTCGTAGGGTTCTTGCCGAGGTGGCCATGAAACAGAAAAAGTACGGCGAAGCGGCGCCTTTGCTGGAGCTCGATATAAAAATAATCGATGCCAGCTACGGCACCAATCAGCCCATGAATTTAAACGAGATGAAGCTTCTGATCAAAGCTTACAAAGCGCTGGGACGATCCAGAGAGGCGGCAGAGCTGAGCCGCAAAATCGCTTACATAGAATCGCTCACGAAAGGAAAAAGTTGATTTCTATCGCTTTTACCAGGGATTATCCGGCTCGAGATTGTAGACTGCCCGGAGGACGGCCTTGTCGTTTTCGCTGATACTGTGAGCATTTTTGCTGTCGTAATAGATTTTGGCGGTCATAATATCGTCAGCGCCGGGGCTGTGGCTGCCCAGACCGAAAGCATGACCGAATTCGTGGGTGGCCATGAGCTGGGCATAGGCGTTGCCTTTCGATTCGGAGAGACCGCCGGTGTTTAGTTGAATTATGACCTTGCCCTGACCGGGTTTATTGGTTCCGAAATAATTGGTCAGACCTTCCATCTCGCCGCCGGCTCTGAAACGAGGGGTCCAGAGTACCAGAATATCTGCTTTAGCCGGGTCATTGGTGAAAGCGTATCTGAATAGCCCTTCCCGAGTGGCCCAGTCCCACTTGCGGAGGGCGGAAACCGCATTCTGGGCTTGATAGCTTTTGAAAGTAGGCTCTCTGACCAGGGAGCGTGCAAAGGTCCCTGTTTGAAAGAGTCGTCTGAATTCTCTGATCTCGTTGATATTGAGGCTCTTGCCCTGATACTCGGGAGGCAGGGCCAGACCCTGACTGATACAAATTTGCAGTACAGGATGACGCTGGGTATCCCAGCGGCAGAGCTGCTCCTGGCTGTTGAGGGCGCAGTAAGGATGCAGCTTGGAGTATTTGAGGATGTTGACCAGGGCGTTTTTGGCGATGATAGAGTTCTTCAGTTTGTTCATGACCACTACCTTGGTCATGCAGTCGATAAAGAGCTTGCTATTGCCTGCATAGAGCGCAGCCATACCAAGATAATACTGGGCGCTGTCACTACGGGAGGAAATCCGGCAGGCTTTTGCGAAACTCGCCTGGGCTTCTTTGTATTGCTTCGCGGTGAACTGCGCTTTGCCCTGGTCGAAGAAGCGCCTTGCCTCTACGGTCATGGACCGCTTCGAGGCTGCAGCCCGGACAGGCTTTGGTTCGATCAAAAATATTTGGCTCAATACCGCTGCCGCCAGGACTGTAACGCCTGCTAAATATGACTTTCGACTAAATCTGAACATGAGAAATCCACCCTTTGTTAGGGATTAGTCCTCTTGATCTTTCTGGTGTCCTTATTTAGTTGAGAAGGCTGAGGAAGAGAAAGGCAAAGAGGATTCCGGCTATGAACGAGCACATTATAATATGCCAGACTAGATTGACTTGTCTAGAGTTCATGCTTCTAACAATGCCTATCCTGGCTGCCACATAGAGGCAGGCGCTGAAATAAGCCAGGAACGCCACTGCCAGCCTTACGATGCCGCCAGATAGAGAGGCGAAAACCAGGGCGACGGCAAGACCCGGCACCATCCAGATCGTGAGAGGATCGGACTTCCGGATATTTTTGCCCTCATCATTCACCGAAGTTCGTATTTTGGTATAAGAGGCCTTTAGATTGTCGAAAAATCCGAGCCTGGGAATGGGCTGTTTGTCCGTGGATTCTGTAGTGTTTGATTCGGAAGTCATAGCCTGATCTTTTAAAAGGGAAAGGAACAATAAACAAGAAACACTAATACGATTCTATCAACCGCGGCAACGATTGGAAGGGGCATTATGAAATACTACCGGCAAAAGCCTGATCAGCAGGCTTCAGCGCTCGGGCAGAGTTTATTTATCGGGCATTGCAGGCAGTCCGGCTTACGGGCATAGCACATTCTGCGACCGTGCCAGATTATGGTAATAGAGATCTTCGACCAGTCCTCACCCGGGAAAAGCTTCTGTAGATCACTTTCGATTTTTACAGGGTCGGTTTCCCGGGTAAAACCGAATCGACGCGATAGTCGCTGCACATGGGTGTCGACGCTCCACCCCGGTACACCGAATGCAACACCAAGCACGACATTGGCCGTCTTTCGTCCTACTCCGGGCAATTTGACCAACTCATCCATATTGTCGGGGACGATGCCGCCATGACGCGCTACCAGAGCCTGGGCGCACTGTTGAATATTGTTCGCTTTGGCGTTGTAATAGCCGGTTGGTCTTACGATCTCTTTGATATCATCGAGAGCTGCTTCAGCAAGATCTATCGCCTGGGGATATTTCTTGAATAATAGCTGCGTTACTTTATTGACCTGGACATCGGTGGTCTGGGCCGAGAGAATGACGGCGGTGAGGAGCTGGTAGTTGTTGTCGAAATTGAGCTCGCATTGAGCGTCGGGATAGAGCTTGCAAAGCTCTTCTACCATCTGCTTCGCTTTCGCTTTCGAGACCTGTGTTGTCTTCTGGGTCTGCTTTGTGTTCTTAGATCTGGTCGTCGCCTTTTTCATTGTCAGAGGATTTTAGCACAGCCCCGAGGCGATTGGATTTTACTACCCATGAATCCACCGGCCCGTGTTTGTAGCAGGCTCTATCAGGGTTGTTCATACGGTCCGCCACAAGGTCCCTGGCAATCAAATTGGCTTTGTTGATATTGGGGGCGACCCCGTACATTGTCGGTCCGCTGCCGGTGAGGACAACTTTCCAGCAGCCGAGATCTATAAGTAGTTCTTTCAACTCCTGCATTTCCGGATAGAGTTCGAAAAAGACAGGTTCGAAATCGTTGGATAGCGAATCTATAAAACCTGTCAGATCTTCACTCTCAAGGGCGGTTCGGGCGAGAACCGTGGTCGAAATTCTTCCTCTCGGGGCGTTGTTTTTCTCTTCTACTCTTCTTATCTTCTCTCTTCTGTCGAAGGCTTTAAAAAGATAGGGGGTCGAGACGAAGAGTTTGCGCGGTTTAACCAGAATCAGATCCAGATCCGGGATGGTGCCGAACTTCTCCAGCCGATCTCCTCTACCCGATCCAAGACAGATACCGCCTTTAATGGCAAAGGGGACATCGGCTCCCAGCCTTGACCCTAAGGAGAGCAGCTCTTTTTCCGATAGAAGACCACCTGCGTATTCGTTCATGGCCACCAGGGCACAGGCTGCGTCAGCGCTGCCACCGGCCAGACCTGCTTCTATCGGAATGTTTTTCTCGACTCCGATTTCGACTTCACAAGTGGTACCAACCATCTTTTCGTGTTCTAAGAAAGCCCGCACCGCCTTTACCACCAGATTAGTATCGTCCATGGGAAAATAACCCGAGACCGAAGAGCGGTAAGATTTGAGATGAATCTGGTTTTGCGAAGCTTTCGACGCTATGATCTCGAGGCTGTCGAAAAGATCGACTGAATGCAGAAGGGTGGAGACTTCGTGATAACCGTCCGGTAGAAGACCGATGATCTCGAAAGTAAGATTTATTTTGGCCGGTGCTTCGACAATGACTGAGGTTCTTTGCTCGGGTATCGGCATAGATTGGATTCAGACCTGATTGGAGAGCGAATTCGCCAGAAGGGCATATTTTTCCAGGGATAGATCTTCTGCCCGGGCATGGGGGCTGAGGTTCAATTCTTCGAAGAGATCAAGTAACTCTTTTTCGCTCAATCCAAGAAATGAGAGATTGTTCTTGAGCATTTTTCTTCTTTGCTTGAAACCGCCTTTGATTATTTTGCGAAAGAGTTTTAGATCGGCTACCTCCACCGGTGGTGCCGGTAGCGGATTTAGATAAACCACCGCAGAGGTCACCTCGGGCACCGGATAGAAAGCGCTCGGAGGAACGGAAAAGAGGATTTCCGCATCAAAATAATAGCTCTTCAGAAGGCTTATCGGAGAAAATGCTTTGGTGCCAGGAACAGCCACCAGTCTCTTCGCCACCTCCATCTGGATGGTCATCACCACCCGGTCGATTTTAGCTAACCAGGGAGAGGGCTCGCCTATCTCGCCGAAAAGTCTTGCGATTATAGGGCTGGTAATCTGGTAGGGGATGTTGCCTATTACTTTAAACTTTTCTGCCTGGATGGAAGAGAGGTCATATTCTAAGAAGTCAGCATTGATTATGTTCACGGACTTGAGTCCGTGCTTGTCGAGCTTCTCTGCCAGGTTTCGATCCAGCTCGATGGCGTCCACGGTGGCACCGCGTCCGCACAATAACTTTGTCAAAAAGCCCAGACCGGGACCGATTTCAACTATATGATCGTTCTCTTCGATATCTACCGCTTCGGCGATTTTGGTAAGCAGCTCCAGGTCGACAAAAAAGTTCTGACCAAGAGATCGGTTCGCCCGGATCTTTTTAGCCTGTCTAAGCAGCAGATCGCTGGTTAAGATCTCCGGCAAGGGCTAGCTTGCCTCCAGCGGTTTTATATTGTCTTTTGTCTGTTTGCCGTTTTCGATGGTTTTGAACTTGCCGCTGTGCTTACTGTTCTGTTTCGATTCCGGCTCGACCGCGGTCTTTGAGGTAAGATCGGCGTCAGTACCATCTTCTTTTGAACTGCCTTCGCCATCTTCAATCTCTTCGTCCTCTTCTTTTTTGATCAGGCGCAGTTTGATGATTCTGTGGCGGTCGGCTTCTTCTATACGCATCAGGTAGTTATCGGAGTCGATTTCATCCCCTTCGGAGGGCTCTCGACCGAGCTGACCGAAGACGTGCCCGCCCAGGGTGTTGAACTGCTCGTCTTCGAAATTGGTATCGAGTTTGTCGTTTATGTCCTCCAGCGAAATTCGCGCGTCGATAAGCAAGGAGCCGTCTTCGGCAGGCTGGATCATATCCTCTTCGATATCGTGCTCGTCGACGATATCGCCCACGAGTTCTTCTAACAAGTCTTCGAAGGTGACCATACCTTCGGTGCCGCCGTGCTCGTCGACGACGATGGCCATATGGACCCGCGATAGCTTGAATTCGGCGAGCAGATCGCCGAGACTTTTATTCTCCGGAACGATAACGATAGGACGAGCCAGTTCGCGCACGGCCACATTTTGTTTGCCGTCTACAAAAGCTTTCATACCATCGCGAATGTGGACGAATCCGAAGATGCTGTCCACATCTTCTTCATATATAGGGATTCTGGAGTGACCATGCTCTAGAGCCAGGTCCACGAAATCTTTTACAGATTTGTCCGCCGAAAGCACTTTCATATCCCGTCTCGGGGTCATGATCTCGTTGGCTACGGTATCGGCAAATTCAAAGACGCTGTGGAGCATCTCTTCTTCTTCTTCCTCTAGAAGACCTTCTTCGTGGCTGGCGGAGACCAGCATCTTCAACTCTTCTTCAGAATGGACCAGGTGGTGCGAAGGAGGGTCGGAGACCTTCAAGAGTTTGAAAGTCATGGCCACCACATTGTTCATGAAGATAAGCAGCGGTTTGGTTATGATGCACCAGAAGTGCATGGGCAGAATACAAAGACGAATTGCCGCCTCAGCCCGGTGAAAAGTGAGGGTCTTGGGCAGGATTTCGGCAAAAACGGTCTGAATAAAGGCTGTCGCGGTGAAGACGAAGGCATAGACGAAGATTTGCGAAGTGAGGACAACGTCGACGCTCCATCCCATGGAGGGTCCGACGTCTCTTATCCAGTGCGAGAACTCCTCGGCAAAGGTCTTCTCTCCCAGGGCACCGATGAAGAGCATAGCCAGGGTTATGCCTAACTGACCTCCGGTGATAAAGGTCTCCGGATCCTCCAGATAGATCTGAGTCTTTTTGGCGAGGTAGTCGCCCTGCTCAGCCAACTCGTCAATCCGGGTTTTTCTCACCCGGGAGATGGCCATCTCCGCTGCGACAAAAAATGCGTTTAATATGGTTAGAACAATTAGTATTAAGACTAATAAAGCAAAAGTTTGCAGACTCATAGTTCGCGCAGCACTACGTGGCTACGTCCAAATCCTCCCCACCGGTAACAAGAAAAGTGAGCGATGAAAACTAACGGACAGTGCTCTTCCAGGACTTGAACTCTGTTCTTCTAAACTTTTGTTTTCCTTACAAGAAGATTTTATCGGCTCCAGCAAGCACCACCACTGGGGAGGTTCTTCGTTTGCGCTGCTACTGTGAGGATCTTCCATTTTCTGCTTCTAGATAATAAATACGAAATCAGCTTGCCGGCTAATTCTTGCTCCAGCTCATTCTATGGCGCATAGCGCAAGTTAACCCGATCCTACCATACGACTAAGAATTTGTAATCAAGAGCTAAATTTCATAAAGTACCTTCCAGGTTATCAAGGATTTATAAAACCGCGTCAATTGAGGCATTGCGACTGTGCGATAATCACTCCCGAGTTCCCGAATTATGGGGTTTTCCATATAAAGGAGTTAATCATCACCATGACCCGCTCACTTATCAGCACTATCACTCGCTCGCTGGCTGTCGCATCTGTCGGCGCTGCATTTATATGGATAGGATCTGGCGATGAGAAGGCGTTTGCTCAGGCCGGTTCCACATCGATGGATAGACCGGCTTCCAGCGCGGCAGTCCGGGACAATTCGGGCAAGAAGCTGGCGGTGGCGAACTTCGAGCCCCCGGAGGCTCTGGAAGAGTCCAAGCAGAAGGTGACCGAGTCAGTCAAATCGCTGCAAAAGTCTGTAGAGATTTTCGGCCAGAACGTAAGCGACAACTATATGCCCAAGATGAAAGCCAAGAAGGTAATCATCGATGTGCCCGATGTGGAAGTGCCCCCCAGCCTCAAAGACCTCTGTGAGGATTGTCTGGTCAGCGGTCAACAGATGGCTCAGTTCGTCCGGGAGCACGCCGCCGAATTCACCGCCGTCATGGCCAAGTATATAAAGCAGTTTACCGATCCACCCAAAATCACCCCGGTCAGCTCTCCATATGACTCCGACGGTCGGATTATTCCGCATAATTTCGAAGTTATCGATATCTCCAAACGAGCAAACACCCGTTTCTTCACCCCGGAGGGACGGTTGAAGACCGTGGTGCAGCGGTAGAGCCGCCTCGTTTAGATGAAGGAAGCGGACCTCTGTCCTGTTTGCAAATGTCCCCGGAGTAAGGCTGGTTCAGGCAGTCTCACCCAGTGGATAGTCGTATGCAACTGCGATGCGCTTTCCTCCGCATCGCAAGTCGCGGACGAGACCGAAGCGCTTCTCGTTGATCTTTGTCGCAAGTGCGGAAAGCGTATCAGTCAGGGACGAGCCGGCTCCTTTACCCAATACATCTTTCGCTCTGATCTCTGCGCCTGTGAAGTACCGGAGGCTTACAGAGCATCGCTGCCTGTCGATTCTTCAGGGGAGGCCCAGGCATTGTCTTCCAGCACAGTTATCGAAGAGGAGCAGATCAAACCTGATCAAAATCTGCTACTGGAGCTGGATAACAGCAGCTTTCCTTTAGAGCGCTATGAAGCTCTGCGTCATCTGGGGCGAGGTGGAGGCGGCAGGGTATATCTTGCAAGGGATCTTTTGCTCAACAAACTGGTGGCGGTCAAGCTCTTAAACAGCTTCGACGAAAAGCAGATAATCGCCTTCCAGACCGAGGCCAGGGCGACCAGCAAGCTCAATCATCAAGGTATCGTCAGACTGCTCGATTTCGGTGTCGTAGGCGATTCTCTTCCTTATATGGTGCTCGACTATGTGCCCGGCTCCTCATTAGAGGAGGTCCTGGCCAGGCGCGGTCGCCTGGATTGGTCCGATGCCCGGGAGATTTTTTTTCGAATCTGCGATGCCCTTACCTATGCCCACGACCAGGGCATCTATCATCGAGACCTCAAGCCCGGGAACATTCTCTTGATTGAGGACGAGCACGGTACCAATCAGGTGAAGTTGATTGACTTTGGTCTTGCCAGAATAGCGGAGGACTTCGAAAAAGGAGAGGATAGCGGAGGCAAGACCATTGTCGGTGCCCCTCTCTACATGAGCCCGGATCAGGCCAGGGGCTATGAGTATGATGCTCGTTCCGAAATCTATTCTCTTGGCTGTGTCCTGTTCGAGACTTTAGTGGGTTCGCCCCCTTTCCTGGGGGATTCCGCCCTGGTTACTTTGAGCCTCCATAGTGAAGCGCCCATTCCAAGACCGTGTCGTTTGGTGCCATCACTGCCTGCGGTGCTCGATGAGATCATTATTCGGGCGCTGGCGAAGAACCCAGAGGGTAGATATGGCAGTGTGGCGGAGTTTCGAGAAGCGCTGGGACAGATTGATCGCAAAGTCGAGGAGAAAGATGATAGCGTTCTCGAATCCACACCTGGAAAATCCTTGCTGCTTCCTGTTTCCCTGGCTCTTGCCGTTATCTTCTCCCTTTCACTAATCGGCTTTATTTTTTATCGCCCACCGGATAAACCGAAGCAGGTCGAAGAGATTCCTCAGAAAGAAGCCAAGACCCTGGCCGATTTGAAGTACGAGAAAAACGAGAGTTTTGCCGCCAATATCCCCGATGCCATGGTCGACAAAGAGCTCAACTGGACCGGTGGTAAATGGAAGCTTCAGGAAATAAGCAAATTCAATCTGCTCGAAGCCGAAGGGCACGAAGTAGGCGACGCCGATTTCAAGGAGATTGCCGCAAACAAGAAAGTCACCGGAGTGAAACTGACCATGGAGTCCACGGCGACCGGCACCGGATTCAAATATCTGAAGGAGCTTGATCTTCGCAGTGTCTGGATCATGTCGAATTATTTCAATGACGAAGGTGCCGCCTGTCTTTCCGCTTTTCCTGATATCACCGTATTTAAAATCACTGCCTCCAACAACATGACCGCAGCAGGATTCGAGCCCATAGTCTCGCTTCCCAGGTTGCGTACTCTCAAATTGAGAAAGACTTTCAACCTGCCCCGGGGGGCAGCGGCGGTGATAGGCAAAAGCATGACCCTCAAAAATCTCTCCCTCTGTTATATGTCCGAATTTTCTCTCGAGGATATGGAGGCGATAGCGCGGATTCCTACTCTGCAGTCGCTGGATCTGAACGGCACCACCGATGTGGACGATCGCTATGTGCCTGCGCTCATTAAATTGCCGCTTCGCAATCTTTGCATAGGTCTGACCGGGGTGAGCGATCAGGGGCTGATGGAGCTTGCGAAGATGAAAGAGTTGAAGAGCATCAGTGTTACCGTTAGATATCCAGCCGAAGTGGAGGAGCTGAAAGCGGCCATGGGCAAGGAGAGGGTCGGAATCATCACCGAAGCCGGTCTAGATAGATTTAGAACCAGCCGTCCCGATTGTCAGATCTTGCTCTACAAGCAGATCTCGCCCCTTGGTATTTACTGATATCATTGAAGCGTCAGCTGAAAGTTTCCGAGTAATGAGAGACGATGAAAGATCCTGTACCTCCCTATCTCCTGTTCTGCCCGGACGCTGGGATGAGCGAGATATGCAGGGATTCTTCCTGTGGTCATCCGCAAAATCGGCACTTCGATGTTTTGCGGTGGTCCCAATCTAGTTCGCGAGGGGTCAATCTGGTTTGTGTTCATGCCTTCGGGCTTTCAGCCAGGGCATTTTCCGTCCTGGGAGAGAGTTTTACCGCCCGGGGCTATGGTGTTCTTGCTGCCGATTTGAGAGGCTTTGGTGAACGGCGGGAGCAATTGGGCTATCACCGGGTGGATTTTAGAGCCTGCCTGGAAGATTTAAGAGCACTTCTCGAATATCTGAGAGCCAGCCAGCCTGAAGCTAAGACGGTACTGGTGGGTGAATCCATGGGTGGTGCCGTGGTTATTCGACTGGCTGCCGAGTATCCTTATCTGGCCGATGCGGTCATCGCTTCGGCGCCGGCCTGGCGCATTTTTCAGGTGCCGGGAATAACCGCTCGGGGTCTGGTTGATAGAGTCGTGGGCGAGCCCGGCTTCGCCAGTGAGTGGGTGATCAAGCATGCCACCAGCTGTGATGAATTGCGTCATTACTGGAAACATGGAGGAAAGACCCGGTTGACCCTTACAATCAAAGAGGCTCTTCGCTATCTTCGATTGATGCGCGCCACCCCGGGCAATGCCAGGAAAATAAGGGATGTTCCCACTTTGATCATCCAGGGACTTTATGACCGATTGTCCAAGCCGCTCGCTTCCGCCGGTATATTCAACCAGCTTTCGACCCCGGACAAACAGCTTTTAATCGCCGTCGCCAGCGAGCACCTGGTTTTGGAAGAGAATCAGCTTTCGGATAAAGTGGTGGAGTTTATCGACAATTGGCTCGAACATCATCTTCTCTTTCTTGGGGCGCCGGTGAGACGCGAGCCGGTGGTGGTGCTGGGTCGTGGTGAACTCAGCGAAGCGGATCGTAACCAGGTGGATAAGCTCGTTAAAGCCGCTGGTATTGGGGAATCCCAGACCGTACCAGTGTTCTGAGCCCCTTCCTGAGACAGATATCAGGTTTTCAATAGGTGCTGCCGGTAGAATTGAGCCTCTCCGCCATCTGAAATTGGAATCTGTCTATGAAATGCAAAGCCCCACCGGCTCCCAGATTGATAGGGTTGTTGACTGCTTTAAGTCTCTCTTTTGCTTTAGCCACCGAGGTCGCACTTGCCGAATCTTTTAGTGATCCTTTCGATGATGCCTTAGATTCTGTGTCTAAGCCGGTATATAAGTCTGAGTCTAAGAAAAAATCCGAGTCCGAAGCCGGCGAACAAACAAATGAGATCGCATCCAGTCGAGATGTCTATGCCGAGCAGCAGGTCAAACATCAAGTAGAATCAGCGGAGGACGAGATCAAGGAAAAATCCGAAAAATCCTCTGACTCTGCCGATTCAGGAGAGGAGAATAAGAAAGACTCGAAATACATTCTCAATCCTTTGAAGCTTGAAGAGAAACTGCTGAAGAAGGTAGTCGATCCCCTGGGCAGCACGTTTTCTCTGCAGCCTTTAATGCGTCTTGAGAAACGGTTGAAAGAGCTGATTCGACCGATCAACAAGCTCGAGACACCTATCCACAAGCTCAATGATCCGCTGGAAAAATTGGAGAGCCCTATTAAGAAACTGGAGAGACCGATAACCAGCCTCGAACAGCCACTGACCGGAATTTCCGGCAGCCTGGAAGATTTGAAGAAGCCACTTACGGAGCTCAAGGAGCCGGTGGGGAGTCTGAGCGAGCCCATCTCCGGTTTGAAGCGGCCAATCAGTGAATTGAAGAAGCCTATCAGTGATCTGGGCAGACCTATTCAGGAGATCAAGCAGCCTATCGATGGACTCTCCGGCAACATCGGCAAGCTCAACCCGCCGATAGCCTCTCTGGAACATCGTATTCACGGGGTCGAGACCCAACTCTCCAGTCTCTCTACCGAGATGGCCGGTGTGCGAAAGCCTTTGCAGGAGATGTCGGGACCGGTCGGTACGCTTTCCGAGCCGATTTCCACTCTGCACAAAGAGGTTAAGAGTCTGGCTCTTCAGATAAGCGAACTCAAGTCGATAATATTCATGATCACTATATCAATTGCGGTGTCCATCATAACCGGCTCGGTTATAGTGGCACTGGCGGTGCGCAGAAGAATGAATACAATGTCGGATCAGATAAGTGAGAACGAGCGTGAATTGGAGCGAGAGAAGGAACTGTTGCATAGATAAGCGCAGCCGCTTGTTCGGTGCGTTTGGCTGTCTTGTGATGGCGGTTTTTATCGGTATTTCGGCGGTATTACCGGCGGTTGCTACCGATTCTAAACAAAGCGGGCACTCTATCAGTCCGTCTAAATTGGCACTGATCAAAGAGGTCCTCAATCTCGCCAATCTGGATAATACCATCGACCGTATGTGGACAGCCTGTCTCAAAAAAATCAGCGCTGACTTATACAAGCTCTCCTTAAGGGATTTTACCGCCAACACCACATTGAGCGCAGCCGAGCAGGAGGAGAAAGCCCGGGAACAGGCAAGGAAGCTTACTGATAATCTATCCGAAAATTTTAAAGAAGAGTATTTTCGTTTATACAAAGAGATCTATATCGATATCTACGATCAGTTTTTCAGTCAGGAAGATCTGGAGGCGATGAAGACATTTTTCGGCACAGAGGCCGGTAGAAAGTCGAAAGAGATAACGCCCCGTATGATCAAGGAGCTGGTGGCGGAGTTGAAGGATAGGGTCAACCCCCGCATAAAAAGTAGCTTACGGAAACGTCTGGAAGATATGGATGCGGCCAGGACTAAAGAAGCGGAGGAGTCTAAGATCTAAATGCTTACTGCGACTTCGATCAGGTTATTCCTGACTTTCCTGCTTCTGGCAGTCCTATCTTGTCCGGCGACCCGGGCTAAAGAACTCTCTTCCTCCGC
>CAZCBH010000018.1:56505-67639 GCA_964496875.1 uncultured Candidatus Obscuribacterales bacterium
TTCTGGCAGTCCTATCTTGTCCGGCGACCCGGGCTAAAGAACTCTCTTCCTCCGCATCTAATTCCGCCTCCGCTTCCAAATCCGCATCCACTATCGATGCCGGTGCCGAGAAACTCGAGCTGGCAAAAGAAGCCTGTCGACTGGGTGGCATCGATCGTGAGTTGAGAGAGATAGCCGACAAGCAGCTGAAACTGGTTATCTTTGCCGAGCAGCTCTCCAGCTCGGTGACCTCTAAAGACGAAAAGGAGTTCCGCCGCCGGGAGCGTATCGCTATCGCATTGAAAGAAGTTCTGGAGAAGGATGTCGATCTGGTGTCAGAGATAAAGACCCTGATGATTGCCGCCTTTGCCAGGGAGTTTAGCGCGGACGAACTGAAGCAGATGATCGCTTTCTATAAAACCGAAACCGGCAAAAAGCTGGTGGAGCAAACTCCGAAGATGGCCGATGTAATAATTAAACGCACCATGACCGATGTCGTTCCAAAATTGAACCAGGCGATGCAGACAGCCGTAAATGAGGTTGTCCTCGATAAGAAAAAAACGGTCAATCAGTAACTCGCTTCCACGTCTTTGAGAAAGACTCTCCATTGAGGTAACAGCTCTTCTATATTTCTGTCGAAGGCGGCTTCGACCAGGGTGGCATAGCCCTTTCTGTGACCCTGATAGGCAAGCTTCAGATAGTTCGTCAGCTTGTTCTGGTGAAGCAGAAATGTTGCCATGACCAGCCCGTCATTTGCCTGTTCATCATAATGACTCATGCAATTGGCGATTCTCAAGGGGGCCAGCTTTTTCAGTTCCTGCTTGGATTTAACCTCTGTGATTCTCTTCTTTGCCTTCTCCAGATCCAGATATCCTTTCAGGCTCTTTGGCGCGTTTGCGCCAATTGACTCTGAACGGTAGGCATATTGAAACAGCTTCCCGAGACCGCTCCTTGACCATCTTTCGTGAACCAGATTGCCGCTGCGATCGGAAGCCTTGAAGAGCTGATAGTGTAACGCAGAGCGATCGAGCTTTTTTCCGGCAGCCACTGCTACGAGATTCAGTGGTGGTGAATAAACTCCGGAAGCGTGGTTTTTTCCTTTATAGTCTTTTTTGCAAAATGCGGACAGCGCTTCTTCGTCGGGCAGAATCAGCACCGATACTTTTGCTTCGTCCAGGGGATGATAGCTCTTTTCGATGTAGTTTACGAAGTCTTCCGCCGATTTTGCATAAGCGGCCAGTATTGAGGGGGCGAGATCGGAAGCAAATTCGAAATGCCTGGTCGAGAGTTCGTTGTTTTTGCTCCACATAAGTCGCTGTGCTCTTTCCTGTCGACTCGAGAAGTGAAGCTTTCGGTCAAACAACTCTTGCACTTTCGCTCTTTCTTCCAAAGCTTCTTTGCTGCGGTCGAGGCTGTCTAGAATCTCCTTTCTCAGAACATGAAAGTCGATCTCGTTTTCTCTGGCGTTTTCCGAATTTCCCTGTTTGGCGCAATGCTTTATGGCGCCATCGATAGCGATGTTCGCCTCTTTCTGCTTTTTCATACTGAAGAGAGCGAAAGCTTTGTTCGCCAGGGCTATAGGATTGTCAGTCTCCAGTTCGAGGGCTTTCTCTGCGTATTCCAGGGACTTCTCGACTTCTCCTACCCGAAACTCGGCGTCGGAGAGGTTGATATAGAGCTCTTTCTTCTTCTGGTCCGGAAGGTCTCCTCTGGCTGCCGCCAGGTAGTCGGTTATGGCTGCCCGAATTCTGCCTATCCAGTGATTGATATTGGCTCGACGCAGATGACATTCGGTGGTGTCGTAACCATGGGCGATGGCACGGGAGTAATCCCTGCCGGCGCTATACAGATCATTCTGGCAGTATCGAGCCTCTGCCCTTATAAAATAGGCTTCGCCCAGGTTCTTATCAGCGCTGATGGCGTCGCTTGATTGCTTTTCTGCCGCTTCGCAATTGCCATCTTCAAGGCTCTGTCTGGCTTCTTTCAAATCTGCTTTGCTGGTCAGACCGCAACCTCCGGCAAATACGGATATAGCCAGAGATAGACCCAGGCTGAGGGCAAGCAGAAAACGAGTTTCCGGTGATGATCTGTGTTCTTGTGGAGCCATCTGAATAATTGTATCATCGGTAAAGACCGGAATAATGGTAAGAATTGCAGACCGGGTTGGCCGGTCAATACGACAGAGGCTCTGGAGAAGATTTTTCGATGCAGGTCATAGACTTATTCGCTTCGCTTTTGATCACCGGTATCGTTGATATTGTGGTAGGAACCTTTGCGCTGGTTCATTTCTTAAGGTATCTGAAAACAGAGGAAAAGACCTTTTCGCTTGCTAAGATCGGGGCTATCCTGGCTTTATTTATCGGTCTGGTTGGTGCTGCCTACAGTGCCAGCACCATGAGAACCGGGCATGAGGTGGTGGATGCCGGAGCGTTAGCTGTCCGGACAGAAGGGGCTGTAAGGGTCTCGTCTCATTTTTCGCTGAGCGATGTTCATCCTCTGGTCTGGTTCGCCGTTCTGATTGCCCCTTCTTTTCTTGCCTTCTGGATCGCGTTCAATACAAGGAGATTGTTGCGGGTGATGGCTCTTGTCATTGTTGTTCCGATCGCTTTGCTTGGCATTGCCCAGAGCATAGACTATTGCTCTTTCTTGCAAAATCCCCCGAAACTATTTGGTTGAAGAGAAGGCGGTCGAAAGCATATCGACCGCCTTCCTGGGCTTCGCGAAAAACAATGTCAGTAAGCTCTCGTTTCTATGCTGGAGCTTCTGGTTGTGGTATCACCGTCCTTATCGGTGGTGACACTGAAGATTGTCAATCGTTTAACCGTGGGCTCCTTGGGAGAAACTACTACCATCGGTGCAAGCTCTTCGGTATGCAGGCGAAAACGCTTGGCTCGCTTGAGGCTGTTGGCCGTCTGATCCAATCTCTCGCCTATTGTAATTGCTTCGGCGAAGGTCAGGTCTTTGCCGGATTTGACCTTTGCATTGAGCTCTTTTTCTGTTTTGTCGAGACTTTCTATGACCGTGGGGACTTGGTCGGTAGCCACATGACCCTTGTTAGATTCGTCCACTACCAGGTTTTTCAGAAATGCGATCCGGTTATAGAGAGAAGCGGCCATGACACGATCGCTTTTGTCGTTGATGATAACCGCCATGGGGTGTTCCTTTTTTACCACGGTGACGGATGGGTCGACAGCGGTGATCACACCGATGATTTTGCCGTTCTCATCAACCAGCTCTCCCGAGGCGTTTAGAGTGGCAGTTTTGTTTTTGTCCAGCAAAGAGACAATCTCTGTGCTCAGAATCACCGGACTGTCACTCTCCAGAGAAAGCGCCGCCGGAGCGGTCATCATCCCTGTGACAAGACTTGCCGCCAGGGCAAGACTGACCGATGATATCGTTGATAATTTTTTCGACTTTTTCAATTTGTGCTTCAATCGCATTTCTACACCTCGCGTTTGCTACCCTTTCCTGATAGCAAAGGGGTCTCGATTCGATGCCGAGCTGTCATGGGAAAAATGCGGAAGGTGTTCTTGCGATTCAACTAATTGCGACTTAAAAGGGGGCGTCTCAGAGGTTTCGTCTTGTGCTAGAACGTAACACCCAGGTTGATGGCAGAATGACAGAGAAAAGAGAATTGCCAGGGAGACAGGTTGAAGACCAGAAAGACGACCTGAATGAAATTTGTTCTTTATCTCTTTCATAAATGATGAATTAATCAGATTGCGCTTCGAATACAGCCGCCTTCAACACGAATGGCCGCGCCGTTGGTGGCAGAGGCCAGGTCGCTGGATAAATAAGCCACCATATTCGCCACTTCTTCACAGGAGGCAAAGCGTTTGATTAGTGATGAGGGGCGAATTTTCTCGAAGAAGTCTTGTTCGACGGCTTCTTCCGTGATGCCATTGCTTCGAGCCATGTCCCGGATGAAGTCCTCTACCCCTTCGGAGCGAGTTGGACCCGGCAGCACGGAATTTACGGTTACGCCGGTGCCTGTCGTCAGTTCTGCCAGTCCGCGGGCTACGGCTATCTGGGCGGTTTTCGACATGCCATAGTGAATCATCTCGGCAGGGATGTTGACTCCCGATTCGCTCGATATGAAAAGCACCCTCCCCCAGTTGTTATTCAGCATGTTTTTCAGATAATGTCGGCTCAGCCGGACGCCACTCATTACATTTACTTCGAACATCTTCGTCCAACTTTCATCTTCAATGGCGAAGAAATCTTTCGGTTCGTAGATGCCCACGTTATTGACTAGAATATCTACCTGTGCCAGTTCGTCGATGACCGTAGCGGTACCGCTTGCGGTGCCAAGGTCGGCTTCGATGCCACGCAGAAGCACTCCGGAATCTGCCAGTGCTTCTAAAGCTTTATCGACCCGTTCGCGGTTTCTACCTGTGATTACTACGTCGGCACCTTCGGCTGCCAGCAATCTGGCAATCGCAAAGCCGATGCCGGCTGTGGAGCCGGTCACTAGAGCTGTCTTCTTTTTCAGTTTAAGATCCATGATCTGTTTTTCGTCCCCTCTTTCTTGCTTGCTAGATCTGCAACCAGGTGCTATCTCCATTTACTGTTTCAATCGGATGTGTCAATCTCAATCGTCGATTTTATCTGTTCGAATCCGGGTGCGGTTATCTCGCTAGTGGAGTCATAGATGAATTCTTGAATCAGGAGTAGATCTCTGTCGGCTTTCGCTATGAAGTTGGTCGTGGTTACCCTGAATTTGTAAGGCAGATGGCTTGATTCACTGGAGTCGATGGTCAGCTTGTACTTTCTGCCGTAGCCTTTCATCTTGCCCCATCCTTTGACTTTGCTCTCTTTACCGAGGTCTGTCTGCATGGTCTGGTTCGAGTATTTGCCAGCCCGGCTTTCTTTCATCTGGTCTTCGACGATTTTGTCCATGAACTCCTCTGTTTCAGCCGAATCCAATTCCAGACCTTCGTTTGCCGGATAGTAGATGAACTTGACGCCGCTAGAGCCGGGAGTTTCTACGGAGACCATGTTCTCGCCGTCTCCAGAGATATTCCAGTTGCCCGGGTAAGCAAAACTGAGATTGCGCAGCTGAGCTTTTTTCGGGTTGGCTGTGTCCGGTGCCTTCTCTTGCGAGGTCATCACCAGAGAAGTGTAGTTCTCCGGTTTGCTTATCCAAATGAGAAGTGCACCCAGTCCGAATATCGTCAGCACGAATAGACCGGTTATGAAGGTGAGGATAGATCTCTTCGTCATCGTTGATAGGAAGCACTCGGCGACAATCTATTCTTTATTCCCGAAATTTAAGCGATTACCCTTCTCCTAGAATATTGAAATATTACTCTATCGTTCGCTCAGCTGGATGAGTTAAGACCAGCTGAGCGAACGATAGAGCAATTTTTTGTGCTTGTCCTTGACACTTTCGCCCCCTCGTTCAATAGGGGCAATTGAACCTCATCTCTTGTATCGACGTTTTTTATAAAGGAACGGGAGGTGAGTATTGATGGATGATTTGAATGACCTACTCAAGCGAGCCGAGTCAAACGAGGACTTTCGAAAGCTACTAGAACAACTGCGCTGGGCGGAGGGATTTAAATGTCCTCGATGCGAAGGGAGCCACTACTCAAGGATAAAGACCCGGGGACTCCTTCAGTGTCGCACTTGTAGAAAACAGGTGTCTGCCACCTCAGGGACTTTTCTTCATGGCGTGCGCAATCTGAGGGCATGGGTCAAAGCAATTTTGTCTTTTCGCGAGGAAGATAGTCATTCTGCCGTCGCGCAGGCCTTATTGTTGGATCGGAGTTACGCCACCACCTGGTTTATGCTACACAAAATAAGGATGGTACTGGGCGGCAGTCTATACAATCACACGGTTGAGACAGAGGGAGCGTCAGAGGTGCCTTGTTCCATTTTGAAGGCCGCTTTGTTCAAGGCAAGTTCGGAGCAAGAGCCTCCTCTGCCGCAGGGTAAAATAGTTTTGAGTCGGGAGATGGTTAGCAAAGCCTTTTCTTTCATTGTTTGTTTGTTGGGTGTTTTTCATGGAGTCAGCAGGAAGTACTCGCAACTCTATGCCTTTGAGTACGCACTAAGGGAAAGGTCATCAGAACTAACGCCACTTCGCCTGCTAGCCTGTTTCGTTCGGGGAAGCCCTGTGTTGAGGCGAAATATCTTCCAGTACTTCTCGCCGTTTCTGCTTCATTTTTAGTATCGGGCAGGGAGAAATTCCGTATACCGGTTGTCTGTCTCTTTATTCACACAGAAAAAAAGCTGGTAATTGCTCGAATTTAGGAATATACTACGCATAGAGGTTTTCAAGTGCGAACGGAATGAATGAGTGAGTGATGGACCAACCCAAATGGATGCTGACTTTACACTGCCGGATAGTCTCCGGAATGTTCGATTACTTCTATGATAGAGGCATGATCGAAAGGGCTTTGCCGCTTGGGGTCGAATGGGCCGAATTGAGTGTTGCGATTGCCGGTGAGTATGCTCCATTTTCGGCGAACGCCTACTCTAAAATAGCAGACATGCATTACGAGCATGGTTTCATTGAAGCAGCCGAAACTCTATACAAGCGTTCCCTCGAGTTGGCGCAGGTCTCGATGAGGCACGACCATCCGGAGTTGGGAACGACTTACAATAATCTCGGTGCTGTGCTTGCTCAATTAGATAAACATGAAGAGGCTCTTGTCTGTTACGAGAAAGCTATGGTCGTAGCAGAGTCTAATCCGGGCTGCCTGGATCAGGATGTCGTTGAGACTATTTCGGCTAATATGGCTTCTTGCCGCCAACTTATGGGCTACGTGCAATAAGAGATAAAGGAGCTTCGATAACTATTCATCCGCTCAGGGTTCAGCATCGGTCGCGTTATCAGAATCGACCGGAGAAGCAGAACGCCACGCCTGGGCCATGATGATGGCGGAGAGTATCTGGGCGGTAAACATGGAAGTCGGCAGAAGAAATATGCCGATGAGCGTAATACAGGGAAGAATGAAGAACATCAGTTGCAGTCCTATGCCGATCATCCAGGCGCACAGGAAGTCTCCGGGAGCAAGCAGCATACGCTTCAAGACTTTGAAATAAGCGAAACCGGCAGGCATAGATTCTTCTTCTGCAAAATTAGCCATTAGTACTGCAAGAAAGAATGCCAACCAGGCTCCGATCAGTTTGATACCAGCCATGGTGCAGCCAGCCCAGAGCACAAAGTTCGGATCCATCGATTTGCTCGATTGGGCGAGAATGCCCCCTATCATGCATGCCATAGAGAAGGTCATCAGAAAAAATCCGAATAGCACCATTATGGCGATCCAGCTCATCCCCGACACAAATAGATCGAACCAGTCATTCCACGGCGGCATGGGACCGCTGTCATCTTTAATGTACGCTCTCAATGTCCTCAGCGCATAACCCTGCACCATTGCGAGCAAGCACACGCTAACCGGGAAGAGAAGCGGATTGACACAGAAAAGAGCCAGCGCAAGCGCATTGAATATGCCACCAATCCCTGTCTTGACTGTCCAGTCCTGACTTTGGTTCCGGAAAAATCCGGACAGAGCGGAATTCGGATCGAGCCCGCTATTGCGAATAGCTATCGCGCCTTTTTGAACGGTGCTCATCAGTTCGTCCTGGCTTTGTCTTCGCCGTTTACTATTTGCCCGAGTTTTTCAAATCCTTTCAATGTCTCCATCGCATCGCGGTCGGTCATCTGAAATGATACCGGGGTGATTGAAACACGGTTGTGGTGCACAGCCCAGGCATCGCTGGTCTCTTTCTCTCCCTCTTTTATGGCGTGACCGGCCAGCCAGTAGTAGTCATTGCCACGCGGGTCATGACGGTGCTCGAACCAGTCGTTATACTGCCTGATTCCAAGTTCGGTTATCGAGACCCCTTCGAACTCTTCGAAATCGATGCTCGGGATGTTTATGTTGACCAGGATTTTTGGCGAGAGGCTGAGCGGGTCATAACAGTTTAGAAAGCGCGCCATGAATTCGGCGGCGGCGGCAAATTTGGGCTGCTGCCCTTCCCTGACCATGCTCACCGCCATGCTGCGGATACCAGAGAACGTCCCCTCCATGGCCGCTGCCACGGTTCCGGAGTAGAGAATCTCCGATCCCATATTAGATCCGTTGTTGATACCGGCTATAACCAGATCAGGCTCGGTCTTCAAGAGAACGCTTATGGCGAGCTTGACGGAATCACTGGGGGTGCCGGTGGTGCACCACGCTTTCACGACATCCGCCTCTATATCGACTTCCTGCACTCGTAACGGTTTGTGTAATGTGAGGGAATGCCCTGTGGCGCTGCGTTCCCGATCCGGTGCGACCACGTAGACCTCATACTTCCTCTCTTCGGAAAGGCGCTTCGCCAGCGCTCTTATGCCTGGTGCGAATATGCCGTCATCATTTGCAATAAGGATTTTCAAGACCTGTCTCCGCCGGATACTGGGGTTGTGAATCTGAATTGTACACGTAGATAATTGTTTTCCGGTTGCTAACAGGTAATCAAGCAAGTAGTATTTCATTCTAATGAGTTAGGGTAAGCATAATTTAATTGGAGGCCTTCATGATTGACTCGGTTTTTGAGAGAGCCGGCGAATCATTTCTGAATGTAATTCAGCAGGCCATGGCTGAGTGCCTGAATACCGGGCACAGATATGTCTGTACCGAACATCTATTGACCGCTCTGGCTGTCGACGAAGATACCGTTGCCGGAGTCGTCCTGGCCAGTATGAAGCTTGATGCGGATTTGATTCGTCAAGAGGTAGATCGTCAGTTCCGGGACCAGGTCGAGTCCGAGTTGTTGTACACTGACAGACCCGACGTGGTCGAAAGCGGCTTCCCTTCTCCGGCGGTGCCGCTCCAGTCTGTCGATCATCCAATCGGCTTCAGCGACCTGGTGGTCCAGGCCCTTATTCGTTCTTTCGATTATTCTCTTTTCTTCGGTCAGCCGGACATCGAGCCTGTTCATCTGCTTCTTGCCTTAATAGATCTGCCCGATGCCACCTCCACCAAGCTGTTTGATGACCTTGGCGCCAATCTGACCTTCCTGCGCCGGGAAATACTTCATATGATGGCGGCGGAACTGAGCGTCTATCGTGAGCTACCCGGTATGCGCAACTCCATGGTCTCCGGATTGAAAGAGTTGATAGACCGCTCCTACACCTCGGTTCGCTCTCTGCAAGCCCTTGCTCATCGTAGCGGTTTGAGAATCAATAACCTTCCCGGACGCGCCGAAATAGTGCATCGTGTCTGTGTCGCCTATTTCTCCGATTTCCTCTGGTCCCAGGTCGCATTCCGCCGCTATCTCCTGGAAGAATCCCTCGACATGCTCACCGACCGGAGCGGTCCCCTGGATCAGGAACTGCTCGCCTCCATAGTATCTTCGTCCGCCCAGCACGTTAGAGAAGAAGTTCGCTCCGCCCTGGAGTATGTTTTCTCAAACGAGTATCGCCTTTTCGATCAGATGATGGACGAGGCAGAGTATGACGAGATCGGTACTGTTATAGAGGATCTCTGGTGGACCCAGGGTGAAGAAATAGCCTTGCATGAACTCTTTAGCGAAGCGATGGATGATCACAGAAAGCAACAGATGCTCGGATTGCAGAAGCGCCGTATCGAGATCACCCAGCGTCTGGCCGAGTTGAAAGAGAGATTGAAAGTAACAGTCAAAGACTGCTTCGAAAAGCGCTCGGTAAGCCAGAGCTGATTAGTTAAAACCGTATCCGGTGCCGTCTATTTGAGGGTGAAGGGGCAGATCTGGCAAAAGGCCTTGGCGAAATCGATCACTTCACCATTGATATCGACCCGTTTCTGAACGCTGCACCTCAGGGTATTGCCGCACTGAGGACAGGCCAGGTTTCGCATTCCTGCCAGAATCGAATCGGTCAGGGATGAGTTTATCTCTTCGGACATAGAGGCGTAAGAAGGGTGAGAAGTATCGGCTGGTCTGTATTCCACCTCTTTCAAAAGATTCGGATCTATATAGAGCGCCTTGGCGATGATCTGTCTTTCTGCCGAAGACAACCAGGTTTCTAGACCGGATTCGATATCGTCGATTCTCTCTTCGGTCATACGCACAGCCTGGGCCAGCTCTTTTTTGGAAAGATTGCGGAACTGTCTCAACTGGTTCAACCTGCTTGCCAGGGTCGATTCGAGGACCAGGTCATTGGGGATGGGACTGCGCGTTCTTGCCATAGGTATGTCACTCTTATATACAGGCTTGGTGGACGGTTTTTGATTGTAGCAGAGGTCCCGGCTATTTTAGGACCTTTTAGAATCTTGCCGGGATGGCATAATCTATATAATAAGTGCCCAGCCAAGAATCCCTCCAGTCCGTCAAGAAATAGAGATTTGACAGCGTTCCCAGATCCGGAGCAGATCCCGGATACCGAAGCAGAGAGCCCAAAAGATGAAGCCCGGGACGAAGCGCGGGGCTTTGTTCTGGAGCGCCGGCGTTATCTTGCTCCGGAAAGCAATCAGGATCTTGATTCGATCGTCACTTCCAGCCTGAAGCGTTTTCAGAAGCATATAGCATCTGCCATCAAGGCAAGTTCCAAGAGCAACCGGGAATTTTCCCTGGCTAGAATCGATGTGCTCGAGATCGAGAACCTGGCCGAAACTTCCGAAATCAGTCTGGCTAAAGGTCTGGATTCTCACTGCAAAGCCGAAATATGCAGGATGTTGCGCAAATCGGACCGTCTGTTCTCGAATATGCTGGGTGAGTACCTCATCTTGATGCCCAATACCCCTGAGGCTTTCTGTCGCAAAGCGGTGGCGCGAATCGTAGAGATTCTAGCCGATAAGCGTTTTGAAGCAGGACCCTTTACCATCCATCCCAGTTGCAAGATTACGGTGGTGGGCTCTTGTGTAGATGAGGGGCATGGCGAGGTTAGCGGTATCCTTTCGGCTGTCGGTTTCAAGATTGATTCTGATACCCGAATGCAGGAGACCGGCTCTGATGAGAACGGCAAACTCTTTCGAGGTTCTTTATCTGACTGGATGTCTCGATATCGGTTCGATGATGAGAGAGAACACTGGCGATCGGTCGAGTCGAGCAATCTCGATCTCGATCTGGTCTTAGGGCGCGATAGCTGGGCTCCGGATAGGATAGTGGCTCTCAGAACTCTCTATGATCCGGAAGGGAAACTGGAGTTGAGCCCCCGCACAAAGCTCGCCCTGGTGCGTTTCCT
>CAZCBH010000019.1:0-5272 GCA_964496875.1 uncultured Candidatus Obscuribacterales bacterium
CGTTCGGTAGAACTCTCTTTTATTTCGACTGCGCCTGCCTGCTTATCTAGCCTGAACAGAGTCGGATCAGTCGTCTTGCTGGTCTCCGGATGCTCTAGCATCTATATCCCTGGAAGGTATTGTTGTTTTTTGTCGTTGATTTATAGAAACATGATCCCTGGATATAGTGGGTTCAGGGCGATCATATAATTTTTCTGTGACCAAAAAGTACCGAAGATGCTTGACCGGATTAAATTCCAACCAAGCGATCAACGGCAGGAGAGACTTAATCTAGACTACTGGTGCGTTACCATAACGACGTCTTTCTCTGTCGAGATTGCGCAGACCAGGTCCCATATAAGAGCTGCGACCATGGAAAGTGCGTTTGCCGTCACCCATTTTGACAATTTCAAGATCTACCTGGGCCAGACCCTTGTTGCGATCGAGACCGATGGCGCGAGCCGATGCCACCGAAAGGTCTATGCTGCGCCCTTTCACGTGGGGTCCGTCATCGTTGATGGTGACTACTACCGAATCACCGGATTCACGATCGATAACTCTTACTTTGGTGCCGAAAGGCAGAGTACGATGGGCGGCGGTAAGCTCTGAATTGGGACGATAAATTTCTCCATTGGCGGTGGGTTTACCGGCTCCGGACCAGTATATGGAGGCTGTTCTGTCGCGGTAGACCTTGCCTTCCATAGCTCTATCAGGACTCCGATCATCTACATCGGACCTTCTGTCGCGATACTCGCCCTCTCTTTGCTCCGGCTGCCTTACTGTATAGTCGGTGGACTTGCCGAGATAACGGGTGACGCCTTTGGCAACTGCCCGGGCAAGGGAGTCTTGATAGCCGCTATCTCGGATTTTCTGAGCGTCTGTGGGACTGCCTAAATTAGCCAGTTCGAGGAACACGGCAGGAGCATCGCCGGCGGTGCTCTGGAAGGGCTTGCCTTTCCAGCTATGGGTTTGATACTTGCTACCGCGATCGCCGGCACCGGTCTCTTTGACCAGAGTATCTTGCAAGACCTCTGCCAGGCGCTTGCTGTCTTGTTTGGAATAGAGAGTCAGGATGCCGTTTACGTCGGCAGACGCACTGTCGGCATGAATAGCAAGAGCCAGATCCGGACGAAACTGATTGAACTTGGCTTTTATGCCTTCCGGAGTGACATAGACATCACTGTCTCGGGTCAGCTTCACTGTGGCGCCAAGCCTTTCTAGCTCCGCTGCCACCTTTCTGGTCATCATCAAAGTAAAGTCTTTTTCCTGCCAGCCATTTTTTACAGCACCGGAATCATGACCGCCGTGCCCTGCGGCAAGAGCTATGACCTTTCCACGCAGAGGCTGATCGCCTGTGGCTTCCGGTCTGTCTCGGGTATCTTCTCTGCGGTCATCGGTTCTTGGTTCAGGACCCGGTTCTCTCCGGTCTCTTTCGTCTCTTTGATCTCGTTCTCTGGCATCGGGCTCACTTCGCTCCGGCTCGCGGGCTCTTATAAGAGTGCTTCTCGGTGTTAGCGGCTGACCGGGAGACCAGAGATCGCGATATTCATAACCTTCGTTGTAGCCGACCGGCTTCTCACCGCTGCGCAAATTCATCGGATCAGGCCTGAGGTCACTTTCGTAATAGGGCTTGCCTTTATCTTTTCTGATACCCATAGGATCGGGGGCAAGATCAGGGTCGTTGTAGGCCGGCGCTTTCGAATCGCTTCTATAAGCCGGAGCGGCTTTATCGTTGTCGCCTTTGAGGGCATCTTTGTACTTATTATGATAGAACTCGCGCCAGTAATCCTGCCAGTAAGTGCTGGTTCCGTCACCATCCTTGCCGTTGAAGCTCAAGGTCGTGTCTCTGGGCACTCGGCCTTCTGTGCGAGTATCACCATCTTTAGGCTGGGCGCCGGTGGGCAGGTCTTCTGATCTTATGCCGCCGTCTTTGCGTTGCGTTCCGGTAGGTAGGTCCTCTGGTTTGATACCTGCTTCTTTAGTCTGGGTACCAGCTATGGGGGCTTTCTCCGGCGGTCTCAAAACCCATACTTGCTGTCCGTACTCTTTCTCTGAGAATACCTGGTCGAACTTGCCCCTGGTCATCTCGGTGCTTTTGGGATCGTGATGGATGACCGTACCGTCTTTCCCTACTACGCCGATATCGGAATTGGTGCCGCCTTTGCGCCAGTTGGTATTGAGCTTGCCTCCCACGACAACATCGCCTGCCTGGGCGTCTTTGGCACCATGAATAGTCCACCCCTGGGCAATCAGACGAGCCATAATGTTTTTGGGATTGGCTCCATGCACTTTATAGCCCAGTTTCTGAAGCATCTCGGCCACGGCTGCACCGCCGCCGACCTTTCCGTCCTCTAAGTATTCTCTATATTCGCTCTCCTGCCAGGGCTTCTTGCCTAAATTGCTCTCGGCGGAGCCCAGTACAGCTTTCTGCCCTTCGGAAATATTCTTGACTGTTTTAGATTCGGTACCAAGGTCCGCCAGATCGAGGCTGCCTTCATGCCTGTCATGCCGGCCGGTGATCTCTACCCCGGGAAGCTTCGCCACGACGCCATCTACTGATGCTGCCAGCCGAATCTCAGAGTTGCTTGCCAGGGGCGGTACATAGAGCTTGTTATCTTGCAAGAGAGAGACGACATTGTCGCTTTGCACATCTTGCCGACCGGCTCTATCCTCACGCCCGTCGAAAGCCAGGTCGAAACTGGGCTTTTCAGCACCTTTTTCAACAGAATCGCGCTGCGATTCCTGTGGGACGAATTTCGGATTCGAGGCCAGTTGTTCCACCATACACCGGGATTCCTGAAATGGGGGGCATCTATATATTTAACCTGCGAACATAACCACAACGTGACAGCCCTGTCACAAATGCCCCTGAACGCCGCCAGTGCCTGGATTCGTGGTCTCAGTCATAAATCCCCTCTACCGACCACATACGATTCAAATGATTCAGGGTGAGCAGGATCATCTCGACATTGCTCTCGTGCCCTGCCGGTTTGACCATGGCCGTGTAGTAGGACTTTCGCACCGGCTCCTCCCACCATAATCCTGAAAGACGCTCGGCGGAAGTCACTTTCATGACTCGATACCAGCGACTGTCAAAGGTGATGGAGACAGGCTCCGATCCATAAAGCTCGACCAGGGCTGGTTCGGGTCGGGGAAAACGCTTCAACACAAGACCGGAGGCCAGCCCCTTGCCGTCGAGAATCTTGAGAGCATAGTCGCTGCCCAGGTCCTCTACCGGCTCTTTCTGGCTGTGCCTGAGATCGAGCGGCTGCCAGTTGCCTGCCAGTTCGGGAAAGTATTGATCTTCTGCCACCGGATGAACAATAGCCCCTTCGCCCAGCCTTGTCTCCATACGCTGAAGCAGATAGGCAAAAGCGCTGCGGTTGATAATCTGGTGTTGATCAGAATCAAGATCCTGATCCGGCACGGCAAGATCAATCTGTTCGAAAGACTCTGGAGTAGTACGAGAGATGACCAGTTTAACGGCGGTAAACTCCCGGACAAGCGGCGTCGCCTCTAGAGAGAGGCGCAGGACCTCAAGGAGGAACTTACCGTGATTAGATGGTTTCACCAGCCGAATCGGCCTCTCTTCGAAGAGGAGATCGTCACTATAAAAGGAAACCGTCATCTCTTCTGCGCAAAGACCGGCTGCCACCAATTCTGCCACCAGGCGTTCGATTAAGGACTTTATCACAAAAATAGTATCGGTGAGAGACTCCATCGGTCCACCCAGATCGAGAATACACTGGAAGCTTTTCTCTATAAGAGGCAACATCGGTCGAAACTGATCAAGTCCGCAAGCCAGGTTATAAGCGCGCTCTCCTTCGACGCCGAATTTATGGCGAATCTGATCGAGGGTGAGATCTAAATAAGCTCCTATCGTCTTTATTCCAAGCAACCTCAGAGTCTCTTTGCTCTCCTGACAGAGGGGAAGCAAGCCCGGTGGCAACCCGGCCATAAAACGCCTGTCCTCTCCCCGCGGTATCATAAGCCAGCGGTGTCGAGTTACCCGTGAGGCTAGAGCAGCGGCAAATGCACTATCGGCGATGCCGATAACGCTCTCAGTATAGCCCCGGGCACTGACCAGCCGCAGCAGGTCCCGACAGAACTTTCCCTCCCCGCCTGTATAGGCCAGACCCTCGGCATCGAGAAAGATCTCGCCGATATCGCCGCCGGATACCCGGGGAGAAGAGACCACCAGATCCGCCACCAACTGTCGCTGGGCTTCTATACAGAGAGCCGGCTCATAGTCTCTATAAAGCAAATTGGCACAGCTCCCTCGTGCTTGAGAAAGACGCATGCCCGGCTGAATAAAATATCGTGAGGTCTTCGGAGAGCAATAAAGCACCCGGGAACGGCCGCCAACGAGAACGAAGGGTTTACCCTTTAGTTCGGGGTCGTGTTTTTGATGTACGACGATCGGGAATCTGGGGATACGTAAACAAGCTATTCGAGACATTGGCGCTGAATCCGATTTCCACTCTCTGACCGAGACCGTCTCTAGCCAAATCAGCTTTTACGGACGGAACGATCATGACACTATTATCGATACCTTCTCTTGTGGAGAAACTATCGCTCCACTGGAAACTGGCCCGGGTCTGGGCCCCCCAGGAACTGTTCGAGTTCTCGGGTCCGGAACGTGTACGGGTATCCTTGAGCAGGATCAAAGCGGTTCTCGAACGCTCCAGGGATCTGTGCAAACGAGCATAGACTCTATCATTGACGAAAGAAGATCCACCCAGATCGAAAACGACAACATCGAAAAGAGCGCACTTAATCAACTGCTCCGCCACCCAGCAAGCTTCTTTTCTCAAGGCTACTCCGGTTATCTCGCCCTTCTGCGTAGCGTCCAGGCGCTGACTGACCCGCACCGCCATGAACCGCCCCCGGTGCCGGCTCTTTCGAGGAGCCAGATTAGCCGGCATCGCTCCGCAGATGCCCTGCTCGACAAAAGCCCAGTCGGCGGCGACCAATCGGCTGAAAGTATCTATATAAGCGACATTCAATCCGGAAAGGCACCAATAGGCAATAGCGCTTCGCAAAAGAGTAGTCTTGCCAGAAGAGGCGGCACCGGACCATTCGCTGATTGCCCGCCTGGGCAGACCCCGCACGATACCGGCATCGATATCGCCGATACCGGTGCGCAAAAGTTTTTGACTGCTGCCCTGCTCCTGCCCGACAAGCCATTTGCCGGGGAACAATTGCTCCAGATGCTGCCTGAGGGCGGTCACATTCGCTTTACTAGTCATCCTGTCTCTCGTTATCCAGGTAGATCTATAAACAAAACAAAACA
>CAZCBH010000019.1:5372-65046 GCA_964496875.1 uncultured Candidatus Obscuribacterales bacterium
GCAGGAATCGCTGAGGAGATCAACGATGCCTGAAAGAAAGAGCTAGAAACAAAGGCAGGCAGAGGCGCCCTCTTGCTTCTTCCTCTACTACTACTACTACTACTACTACTACTACTTCTTCTTCTTCTTACTTATGTATTTTTCGAAGTAGACCAATTAAACCATACATTTGTATGCCTGTCAATTTTTTCTCGACTATCTTCGAATCGCTCTATTTGCGGTTACGGGCATGGGTAGAAACCAGATCGGCATAATATTTAAGGTCCTCCATTTTGCCCTTCCTCTGACCGAAATAAATATCGGTATAGAGCTGCATGAACTGATCAAGACTGTCAGGCAGACCAGACGGCGTGGGTTGCCCCTCCCGGGAAAGACGATCGACAGTCTGGCGCACCCTGAAAGTAAACTCGGTCGGTGTCTCCTGGGGCTCCCGATCGAGACTGGTGCTGGTCTTCACCGCTTTCAATACCTTCTTGTAGTGCTTCCACTCCTGCCCCCTTACCCGACGAGCACGCCACCAGGCGAGCAGCTTCGGCAAGAACTTACGACCGAGAACGAAAAGCATGGCGATTAGAGCAAGCAACCCTAGAATCCAGGTGGCAATGTTCAGGGCCTGCTCCAGCAATCTCTTCTTTTCTTCCTCATTCAATCCGAGGTCTTCTTTGATATCATCGGCGGTGTATTCGGTCTCCCGCTTCTGAGCGGGCAGAAAACCCTCCGGAGTCGGATCGAAAGGCACCCAACCGAACTCCGGTATATATGATTCGGCCCAGGACTGAACGTCCTTGCCTCGAACCGTCCGGGTACCGGAGACATGATCCAGTTCACCAGGGGCGAAACCGACCACAAGCCGGGAAGGTATACCGACACACCGGTTCAAGATCACAAAAGCGCTGGCGAAATGAGAGCTCTGACCACCTTCATCACTCTCCAGGAAACTCCTGACGGAATCCTCGGAATCATCATACTTGGCATCGTAGTTTATTTTGTAATTATCACGCAGATAATTGGCTAGCTGTTCGCTCTGAACGAACCAATTATACTCCGGCGATGTATTGGATTCTGCTGTCTCGAAAACGGTATCGCTTATGGTTTCAGGTAGCTGCAAATAAGGAGCGAAGTTATCGCGAATCACCTCTTCTTGGACAGCTCCCATCGGCGGACGCTGACGCATATATGCGGTATTGAAAATGGGCAGCTCGGTTTTTACTTTGAATTTAGTCCTGGCTTTTAAATCGGCGGTTACTCTCATCACTCCCAGCCGGTCGACACTCAGCTCTTTCTGGTTGACGATTACCTCCTGGGGTATCCAGGCGCCGGGCACGACTTTGCCGATTGATGAGGTCAGGACCTCGACTTCCTGGGTCATAGAGATGGAAGGATACTTGGGTGGGACAGAAAGCGCATCGGCGAGGCCTACTCTAAAAAGCGGTCTTTCCCGGGAGAGAAACTCGAACTTTCGTCCTTTGGCAATGCGAGAGACCAGATCCACGGGGTCGTCATCGGTCTCTTCCGACTTAGACTTCGCCTCCACGACAGGCGCAGGAACCGCTGTCGCAGTAGTACCGGTGCCGGTGCCACCTGTGCCCATCACTATGCCTTCCTGTTTAGAGATTGGACCGCTCTTCATCAAAATAGAGCCCGTGCTTACCGGCTGCGGGGCCACCGCCACCGGTGCTGTCTGCCTGGTCGTTGCCGCCTTCTCGATGGCTTCCTTCAGACTCTCACGCTGGACCACACCATCGACTACTTTGACGCTCTTCTCTTGTTTCTCTGTTTGCTTACCATTACTCTTATTCTTATTCTTATTCTTGTCCTTGTCCTTGTTGGCATTTTCTGCAGAAGCTTTACCAGAATGAGTCCAGTACCTGCCGTCGAACTTGTCGTAACACTGGCGTCTCAGATAAGCAAGTCGCCGCGATGTCACTTTCAGAATAGGCGCTTCGGAAGCAACGAAGGGATCGTGGGTATCGAGTACTTCGTCATCCTTGATCACGATGGACTTGCCTTCACCGTGGCCAGGACCAGCACCACCACCCCCGGAAGAACCACCTTTGCCGCCGGCGCCACCACTTTTAGCACCAGAGACTTTGCCTCCTTTGCCGTCTTTTGATTTGCCGGCAGATCTCGAACCGGATTTGGATTCGGAATCGGATTTCTTATCAGATACTGGAGCCCCTTTTCCTTTAGAAGGCTTTGCCTGATCTTTTTTCTTCTCAGGCGCCGACTTCGCATCCGATTTTCCGACTTTCTTCTTATCCTGGGGTTTCGGCTTCAGTTCACCGGCATCATCTTTCTTGCCTTCCTCGCCTTTTTTAACTTCTTTAGCCTTGGGCTGGTCCTGCTTCTTACCGGGCTGAGGCTTACTCTTATCCTTATCTTTCTTCGGCTCCGGAACGCCCTTCTTATCTTGATTCGGCTGAGTCGAAGCGAGCTTCTCTTTGGTCTTCTCGTCTTTTTTCTCGTTCTTTTTCAGATTGGATAGAACCTGAGAGTTTTTCTGAAACCAATCCCTGGCCGATTGTCCCTTGTCTTGAGGCGGACGAGAACTCGGTCCCTGGGAGCCCATTGCCATGTCCAGCACATAGTCGGGGTTCAGGGTCTTGGCATAGGCCATAGTCATATCGAGAAAACTATCGATACGAGGCATGAACAGAAACATCATCGCTGCCAAAAGAGGGAAAAAAGCAAGCAAACCCAGTGTGCTGCCAAAACGATTACGACGGCGCCCACCACTGGATTTGGCAAAATCGAGCATGGGAGCATCTTCTATTTTTCTATCCAGCCAGGCGTTAAGGGTTCTCGATAGACAATCGAAATAGAGCATCAATCCACCAAGCAAAATATAGGAAAGCACCACTCCTCCATAGAGCAATCCTCGTGACACTGGAGCGGTTATGCAAAGGAGAAGCAGCCCTAAACCGGAAGAGAGATTGAGATCCGAACGGGATCTCATTTCAAAACACAGGCTGGAGAATACTCCTGCAAGAAAAATGACGAAAGGAGAGACGAAATCATATTCGGTGCTCAATGGACTCAAAAAGCGTTTGCCGGCAAGATAGCCCACGGCGATGATGCCGATGAAGGCGATTCTTCGCAACCATTTGTTGTCATCATTGCGGTAGAGATAACTCAAATAGCTGCCGGTAAGAACCGTGACCATGAAAAGGACCCAGATCAGAGGCTCCACCCGGGAAAAATAGCAGGAAGACCCTACACAGAGCGCAGCCATTAAAAAAACGACTAAGCGCAGGGCAACGCTATGTTCCGGCGGTTCCTGAACTTCTTGTTGCTTGGGCTCTCTCTTGAACAGGTCCATATCAGAGCGCCTCCAGGTCCTTAATCCAGTCGATTTTACCAATCACCTGGCCGCAGTCCGGACCCATTAATTGCCTTATGTTGTTATCACCGCCGGCTTTAGGTCGCAGTTTATCGAAGTTGACCATGGCGGCGACACCGCGCTTGTCTTCTGCAGGCTCTTCATAGTCCCACCCCTCGGGAACAATGGCCAGGTCAATCGGATAGCAAACCACATCACCCTGGTCGGGATTATATTTGATGACAGAGTCACCACTGGGAAGCAGAGTAAGCAGATCTCGCTCGAAATAATCTATCTCTATTAGACTTTCATCGAGTTCCAGATCGACCTCGGCAATCTCTTTATCCACTCCGACGCGCTTCGACTCGGAGCGCACCGAGACTGGCTCTACCCTGGCTAGGACCTCTGCGTAAAGATCTAGTCCCGGATTGAGACCGCTTGGAATATCGAATAGTAGAGGCTTCAGCTGGTTCGAGTTCATGGGCGGATTGAGAAACAGATTGGGAACCTGACCCATGCTATAACCCAGATGACAGAGAGAGAACATGGTCGAAACCGCCAGCTCGAATTGTTCTCGGTTGCGCCAGTTGGCACGCAAATTCAAGAGCAGGTTAAAGACCGGCAGAGTCTCCTGATCGAACTCTTTTACGAGGATCTCACCGGCTTTAGCGGTAAGGGCCCAGTGAATGTGACGGAGGCTGTCTCCGGTGCGAAATTCACGAACACTTCGAAAACTGGTGCTTTGATGAGTAACCGCCGATAGTGCCGAAGATAGTCCCATGGTGGAGCTGACTCCCCGAAGCTCGGTCATGAAGTTGCCGGAGACAGGATAATGACGCGGGTACACGGTAATCAACACATTCTTTTTGTCTTTGATGGCAAACTTCCGGGACCACCAGGTGATACCAAGTGGAAAACATGTGCTCAGCTCGACACCATTGAATTTGTAGACTCCCCTTTGCAGATTGGGTGTCGGAAACTCGTACCAGCTCTCCCCATCGAGAGAGTCTATTAAAACTGGCTCGGGTGGATAAATGGCTTCAAAGCTGGTGCCGTCCTTTCCTCTTCTGACCGCATCGATATTGAGGCGCAGCCACTTTACCGGAACAAGACCACTCAATGGTCCCAGAATCTTAGACTTTTTGAGCTTGACAATAACCGCCGCCTGATCCGAAGCGAGGACCTCTTCCGGCAGTGCATAGTCGAAGCTTACAAAGGCCAGGATCAAAAATGGAATGATCGCCCCGAGCATCGCCGCAGAGACAAAAGCCGAAGAGAGCAGATAGAGCCATTCGTTGTTGCACAGCGCTCCGGTAAGGCTTATACAAAGACCGATGGCGAGCATGGATAGAAATCTGGCTTCCAGGTAAATACGATAGCCCAGGCCGACAGGTAGAGCCCAGGCACGTTTGGCACGCTTACCAGAATCCTTGGATAGGATCGTTACCGCTTCATCGGATCTCAGTCGGGATTGGGGACGCATCGTCTATACCGGTCTTCCACCATCCAATCAGGATGGCACTTTGACTACTTCCAGAACTTTGCGAACCAGGTCGGCATGGCAGACCTTGTTCGATTTGAGCTTCGGAACTATCCTGTGACCAAAGACATGAGGAGCGAGTTCTTTCACATCTTCCGGTGTGACAAAGTCCCGGCCCTCTATAAAAGCGAGAGCCTGAGCGGCTCTAACCAGAAGCTGAGCGCCCCGGGGACTGACACCAAGCACGATGGAGGGATGCTCTCTCGATGTGGTGACAATGTCGACAATATAGTTGACGAGCGCTTCGTGCACGAAAACGCTTCGCAAAGCTTCTCGCATGTTGAGCACTTCCTGAACGCTGAGGACCTGGGATACAGAAAAGGCATCTTTGAGAAGCGTCTTCTTGATAATCTCGGCTTCATCTTTGCGATTGGGATAACCCAGAGACATAGAGACCATGAAACGGTCTAACTGAGCTTCCGGCAAAGGGAAAGTTCCGTGATGCTCAATCGGGTTCTGGGTTGCGATCACGAAGAACAGCTCCGGCAGGCTGCGAGTGACACCATCATTAGTTACCTGTCTCTCTTCCATGGCCTCGAGCAAACTGGACTGCGTCCTTGGAGTAGCCCGGTTGATCTCGTCCATCAGAAGAATGTTTGTAAAAATCGGTCCGGGAACGAATTTGAATTTACCTTCTTTCTGATCGAAGATCTGAACGCCGGAAATATCAGAAGGCAAAAGATCCGGGGTCGCCTGAATTCTTTTGAAATCCGCCTGAATAGAGCTGGATAGACTTTTGGCAAGCAGGGTCTTGCCCACTCCCGGAACATCCTCCAGAAGCACATGTCCGCCGGAGAGCATAGCCACCACAGCCAGCTTGGAGGCTCTGGTCTGACCGACCAGCGCTTTGGCCATGTTGTCTACCAGAAGCTTCGCACGGGGGCTGAGCTCGTTCGTATTGGTACTGCCTGCCAGGGCTTGGGGTCGATTCACCGGCTACTCCTCTATATTCTTGATAACTTTCAAAATATCGGGCTGATCTGGCCGAATATACCCACCCCGGCCGGGGGTCTAACACGATGTACCGATGACCGGTAATCTATAATCGGTAAGCCGTGTAATGAGTACAGATCCTGTATAATCTATAAAGAGTTTCGTAGGACGAGAGAAGAATGTCACAAAACACCCGATTTTTGTTGATAGCCCTGGCTCTGCTAGTGGTTTTCGGAATTTTCTTGCAATCCCTCATCGCTCGTTCGCTGCAAGAGAGCTTCAGTCCGGATAATGCCGAACTGCCCAAGCTACCCACAAAAACTCCAATCAACCTGAAATAGAATCACAGTTATCGGAAGTCGGCAAAGATTTTACTGAGCCTCCGACTCCGGCTCCCGCAAAGGACCGGCTTCGGACTCCGAAGTATTGTTCGGCTCCTCCTCAGGCGGCTGCCTGCCTGCGCTCAGATATTTAAACAAAACAGCCAGGGTACCGGCTACCGGCAGAGATACGATAATACCCAGAATACCGTCCAGCCTGGCACCAATCATAATGGCAATGAAGACCAGCACCGGATGAAGACCTATGGCGTCTCCTATATATCGTGGAGCGACCAGATTGTCTTTCACCCACTGACAGATATTAAAGGCGAGAACGAGAACGAGAATCTCCATCAGTCTGTTACCGCCGACATTTGCCATGCCGATGAAGAGCACCGACACCAGAGCGGGGACAAAACCGATGGTCGGTCCTATAACCGGCACTATCTCCCAGATCCCCAGGAACAGCCCCAGGGCAAGAGCATACTCCACTCCCAGGAGCATGTAGACGACGACCATGAACACTCCGAAAAGGAGACCCAAAACAATCTGACCACGGAAAAATGCTTTCAGGCAATGATGAATCTCAGAAAGCGCATCGGTCACCATACTCTGATATTTGGAAGGACTCAGCTTCACCGCCGATTCGATCATGCCCTTGCCATCGAGAAGAAAGTAGAAAGTAAGCAACAGCACCGATAGACCGTAAACCGCAAGGGTCATGGTCGAAATCGCCACACCGGACATCTGGGCGACGATGGCGGGGCCGTCCGGTTGCGGCAGTCGACTGACAAGAAGCGAGACCATCTCATCGGTTCCGACATGGATGTCATATTTAGCAAGAGTGGTCTCCAGCGGCTTCAAATAGGCGCCGGAGTTCTGGAGCAAGCCGGGAAGCTCTTTGATAGTCAGTTCGATCAACTGGCTCAACTGAAAGAGAATTGTCGGAATAACAAGCACGATGCCGACCAATGTAAGTACGGCGCCGAGAAAGTAGACACCGGTGACGGCAAGCATTCGATTCTTGAATTTGCGATCTAAGAAGTCGACCAGACTGATTACCGTGTAAGTCAGAAAGACTGATACCGCAAGAATATGGAGGATATCGGAAAAAACTTCCGCCAACTTGAAAAGGAGAATGCAGATAAGGAGCGTAAGACAGGTGATCACCAACCTTCTCTGGACGATAACAAGGCTATCCTGCCTTTCTTTATCTCCGTTGTCAGCCATCAGTTTCTGCCTCCGGCACCGACCATTTTCTCCAGATACTTCAAACGCTCCATCAAATTGCCGTCTCTTTTAACTTCGGCAGAAAGAGAGACGGCGCGCTTGTATTCGTAAAGAGAATTCTGGTGGTCGTTGAGCCGATAATAGATATCGCCTAAAAGAGCATGGTAGGAAGCCTGGTTCGGTCTCAACAAAATGGCTAGTTTGATCTCTTTTTCCGCTTCTTGAAAAAGCGACCGCGCCGTCAAAACTTCGGCGAGTCTATAGTGACTTTCGATATCGTCAGGATTACTTTTGAGTGCCTTTCTGAACTCGGTCTCGGCTTCTTCGTTCTTATCCCTTTTCATGAGGATAAGACCCAGGTTGAAATGATAATCCGCTCGTTCCGGCTTGAGAGCCAGGGCCTGACGCGCTTCTTTTTCTGCTGCTTCGAAATTGCCCATCTCTTTGAGGAGTACGGCATAGTTGTTGTGATAAGCACCGCCGCCGGGATAAAGCGCTATCGCTTTTCGATAGAGTTCACAGGCGTCGTTTAATTGTCCCCGGGATTGCAAGTCTATCGCTTCAAGATTAAGCCTTCTTGCCTCATCCATATTGCGATCACTGGCAAAGACCGAATCGCCCGGTAGCAACCCCGATAGAAGCAGGAGAAAGACCGGGACCACAGTCCTCAGGGAGCATACGGGTTGAGAAAAGATAATATTCATGTCTATCTTTACCCGGGGCGTGTAACTTGATCTAGACTTACCAGTGCCATGACAATATTACATTCCCTGCTGGCGCAACTGTATTGTTTACAGAGAATATAAGACCGATAATGTCTAATTTCAACAGTTTTCTAAAGGCGAAAGTCCTGGTGCTTTTTATGGCGGTAGCGCTTGCCGGATCTATTGCGGCTATCATCGTCCTTTCGATTGCGCTGGGGAAAGCAGGCGGCAGAGCGCGCTCTTTGAAGATAGAGAACAGTCAACTGGGAAGCCAGATCACCAATCTATCTTCGGCAAGCAGAAGCGAGGAGGAGGCTGACAATCAAGAGTTTTTCAGAAGAGACTTCGTCAGCCACAAGGACGGCATGCCTGACAGCTATCTGTTAGTCCCACCCAAGCAGCAGCCCCTCTCCAACAAATACACTCTCATCGTCTATCTGCACGGCATGGGCTCTAATTATCTCGAACCCTATGTGGTGGCGAATAAAACCCCAATCGCACCTGCAATAAGAGAAGCTTTTCCCAGTGCGGTAATCGCTTCTTTGAACTACAGAAGAAGCAATGCCTGGGGAAATGAACTCGCCCTTGCCGACATAAACCAGAATATAACCGAGATAAGCTATGCCTATCCCCTGGAATCGATAATTGTTATGGGCACCAGTATGGGTGGCAGCGTCGCCTTGAATTATCCTGCGGTGGCACCGGATGCGATAAGAAATAAAATCCGCGGTGTAGTCAGTGTCGAAGGTACCGGAGACCTGACCGAACTATTTCAAAAGACCAAAGTAGATGTGGTACGACTGGGGGTCGCTGAAGCGATGGGCGGGGCACCGGAACAAACCCCGGAGAATTACAAAAAGTCGAGCTTGCTGCAACATATAGAGCAACTTCCGAAAGCTATCTCCTTCGCCATCGTCTCGGCTAAAAAAGACAAGACCGTCCCGCCGGTGCTTCAAAAAGAGGCCGCCGCCGCTCTGGAGAAAAACGGTTTTCGTTGCAGATTGACCGAAATAGACCTGGATCATGAGTTTCCAGACCCCCAGGTCTATGTCGACGCGCTCAAATTCGTTGTGCAAAACCGATAATTCTAGTATCTTAATGAAGAGAAGAAAAGATATTTCGCTATGGCACCATATATAGTATCTACCAAAATGAAGCGTTTTTTTCTAATCGGCATATCCTGCTTGCTCGGTCTCGGCAGTATTGTAGGCTTACAAGAGAGCTTGCCGCCGGCTGCCGCCCAGGTCGAGTACTGGAACAACGAGCCGAGAAAGCGTTCTCAGAACCTTTCTTCCAGCGCCCTGAACCATCTAAAAAATATCAACGCCGGCAACAAAAAGCGGAGCCGCTCAGGGAAAGAAGGGGATCTGGCAGAAGCGGTTCGGTTGCTGGAGAAAGCCATCCAGACCGATCCCGAAGATCCGCTACCCCACTATCTGCTTGGCATCGCGCTTGCCATGCAGGAAAAATACGATAAAACTCTGCCCTTATTGCAGAAGGCAAACAAGCTGGATCCCCGGGAAGAAGAGATTCTTCTTGCCACCGGTCTGGCCCAGCATCTGGCCGGCAACTATGAAAAGGCGATCTCGATCTGGGAGAGGCTGCTCTCTAGAACCTCCCGTAAAGCACCGATTCTAGTTTGTATCGGTCATGCCCGCATGCGACATGGTGAGTTGGAGGAGGCAGTGGAGACCTTCGACAGAGCCCATGAGCAGGAACCGGGTTTACAAGCGGCTCACGAAGGCATGGCCAGAGTCTACTTCATGGCAGGCGACCTTGAAAAAGCACGAGTTGCCGCCGAACATGCACAATCCATAGAGAATTATCCTCCGGTGGAGCTACTCCTTGCCGAGATAGCCTTTCTAGAAGGTGATCGGTCTACGGCGGAGAGCCATCTGAAAGCATGGAAAAAAGGCTTGAGCAAAGGGAAGCCAAACAAATCTATGACCCAGATAGGCTTTTCTCGCCAGCATGATTTTCGATGGGACCCTTTTATTGTCGACGATTTCGACTCGGCAGAGGCGATGCGTGCCCGCAACTACATTCGTCAGAAACCGGACAAAACCTCCCGCTACTCCGGCAAACCGAGCCTGCGCACTGTGGAGGCCAAGGTCGATGCGGCCCTTTCCAACAAACCATCGGATTATTTTCTCAAACATCAGAAAGGACTGATAGCGCTCGCCGGCGGCAAGAAAGAAGAAGCGCTGAAATCCTTGAGAGAGAGCATCAGTTTATGCCCGGGCAACCAGGTGGATCTGCTCAATCTGGTACTGGCAAGCGGCGACCTCGGAGGAGGAGCCTGGTTGAAGCGCTATAGAAGTGTCTATCCGGATGCCAGACTGGCTTCCACCTTCGATAACCTGGTGGCGGCACCACAAGAGAAACCAACTAAAGAATCTCTCTCTCCATCACCACCTCAAAAAAAATCGAGTCCGGTGGAGAAACAAGCAGAGAGCGCCCCTTCTCCTTTTGATTGATGAATGAAGACCGTAATAAAGTAAACACTGGCACCGGCGCCTTTGTCTTGAAAGCGCTCGGCCTCGTGCTGATATTCATTTTTCTGATCAACACCGTGGTGCTTCTCTTCGTCTATAACAAAATAGAAGGTATGGAACAGGGCTCCGGCAGCAGCACCCAGCAAGATATTGATGCGCTCGATCGTTCGGGAAGCAAAGACTTGAAGCGCCTGCAGAAGCAATTCGAGGCGATGGAAAAAGCCGACACTAAAGACGATACCAGGTAGAAGAGGAAGAGAACGAGAAACAGAACAAGAACAAGATCAAGATTTGACCTTCTTCCAGTGACTGACATAGTGCAGCTTCTTCCACTCTCCCTGCTTTTTCACAAAAATATCGGTACTCTTGGACTCGTACGTGCCGGGGTTTTTCGTACCGCCAATCACCTTCACCGCCTTGAAAGTAACCACTGCGGTATCACCATTCACTTTGGCATAGGGATGCTCGATGGTGTAAGAGATAACAGGATTCGGTCCGACATGGGAATCCTTCCATCTTTTCTCCACATAATCGAGAACCGCTTTCTTGCCCACAATAAGCTTCTTTTTAGTATCATCAAATACGGTGACATCGTCATCCAGATACTTGCTGAACGCCTCGAAGTCACCCTGCGAATATGTTTTGGAAACTTTCATCAATGTTTCAATCACCACCTTAGACTCTTCGCAAGCAGCGTGGGGACTGAGACAGGAGACTCTGGACTTATCCGCTGCGGGCTCTTCTGTCCCTTCTGCAAAAGCCGTTTGCATCGGAATAAGAGCTTGTATCAATACCAAGAGCAAGATCAAAGCAGTCCGCTCCATGGTTCTCGAAAATCTAGTTTTGTTTTCACATGTCATTACTTTCACCATCGCCCAGTTTAATCAACTCGCTCTGCGAATTGCGTCCTCGATATCTCTGATAGCGCTATCAGTGTCTCTGATATAGCTCTCGACAATGCCGAGTTGCTTGTCGAGTTCGGCCATTTTGCCTTTGATCTCGTCAGCCTTGGCTGCCAGGTGAGAGCGTTGATCTAATAACGCGTCCCTGGTCTTGCCCAGATTGTTGGCCACGGTACGATCATAGGCCTGAGCATATCCAATAGACCAGAACATCAAGGCAAATGCAAGCATTTTTATGGTGCTCTTGAAATTGAACCTGGACAATAGCCTTCTCCTTTTCCATCTTTAAGATTACGGAAACTCGAACTAAAATATGATACTTTGCAACCACATAAATCTCAAGCAGTCGAGAGGGACGATCGCCTGGCATAATATCAATCGCGATTATAGTGAAAAGAGAGTAGGCAGCCTTGAATAAAACCGAGAGCGGACGCAACCAATCGAAATGGCACCTGGACGAAAATCTGGAGAGTATGCTCGATAGAGCGATTGATCTGGCTCTCGATGAAGATCTGGGAACGCTAGCCGGTAGCAAAGGCGGAGTCGACATCACCACAGTCTCGACGGTGCCAAAGGAAGCCAGGGGTAGAGCCCGGGTTATAGTGAAAGAGCCATCGGTGCTAGCCGGTCTCGATGTGCTGAAGCGGGTCTTCAATAGATTGGCAAGCCGGGAGGTAGAATCGGAGCAGTTCTATTTCGAAGATTTTTTCGAAGAAGGTACCTATATAGAAGATTCCCCCACCGTCGTTCTCACCTTAAAAGGACCGGCCCGCGCGATTCTCAGCGGAGAACGCCTGGCCCTCAACTTGATGCAACGTATGTGCGGGGTCGCCACCATCACAAGAAGCTTCGTCGAAAAGGTAAAAGGCAGCGGTATCAAAGTGCTGGATACGAGAAAGACCACACCCTGCCTGAGAGCCTTCGACCGCATTGCGGTGCGCCTCGGCGGTGGAGTAAATCATAGAAGCGGTTTGTATGACCGAATTTTGATCAAAGACAACCATATAGCCATGGCAGGGTCTATAAAAGCAGCTATCGAAGCGGCAAGAAGCCATTATCCGGAAGCGTCGATAGAAGTGGAGACCCGCACCCTCGAAGAGGTAGAGCAAGCCTCTAACCTGAAGCCGGAACACATCCTGCTTGACAACATGAATCCCGAATTGGTCACAGAAGCGATAGCAATCATCGACGGAAGAAGCCTGGTAGAGATCTCGGGCGGGATCAATATCGATACCATTGCGACCTATCTAATCGAGGGCGTCGACGCCATCTCGGTGGGTGCGTTGACCCACTCGGCACCAGCTATAGACATAAGCCTGGACATGGATTTGAGCGCCTGATTCGAAGAAGCAAAAGCACCGAAATCGGGTTGGCAAGCGACTAAATCTTCTTAACAAACTGCTTAACATAAGCCAAGCCAGGTCTTGAAACCAGCATATAGTCAGGTGTTGCAACGATCGCCATCGGTATATATGCTCTGCCTACTAGCTGTTCCCATTTAGTAGTTAAGGGTATACACTTGATTCCATCTTCAGATTGTCTTTATTTTTTTCGACACACTCTAAACAAAGTGGCTCTGAAGAACTGGCGTCTCAATGTAAGTTGGTAGGGTTGAAATCATGAATGATCAGGTCAAAGTTTTTATAATCGACGATTCGGAGCCGACCTTGTTCATGCTCAACCTCTGGCTCGATCATATGGACGATATAGAAGTGGTCGGCACGGCATTAGTCACCGACGAATTCAAAGAAAGGGTTCTGGAATCGCAAGCCGATGTGATCATTTGCAACTGGCATATGACCGGTCGCGGCTATGCCCAGCTGCAGGAACTGAAAATAGAGAACCGCTCTCCTGCCCTTATCTCCATCCGAGACGGCAACTATCTTCCCCTCGAAGGTGTTCTCAACCAGACCCCCGAGACCCTCATTCCCACCACCGCCACCGGTGAAAGTTTACTTGCGGCTATCAAAAGAAGCGCCGAGAAAAGAAGTCTTGTTGCTAAAGTAGTAGAGTTGGGACTCAGCGAAGCCTGCTGAAATTCCGCCATCCGCCACTCCGCAAGCTGGACTGAGACCTGGTGAGCATCTCCGGTTTAGAATTCCTGGCTTATCTATTCTCCCTGCTCGTCCTCGAGCTGGCGGCGAGAGCCTGGATTTTCAGAAGTCTGAACGAAGCAAAAGATTCTGCCATCGCTTTGAACAGCTCGAAAGAAGAGTTGCGCCCTGCGGAAATAGCTTATTTAATCAGAGGCGGTGATACCACTCATGCCCTTATCGTACTCGCTGCCGACTTGATGCAAAGGGCGCTGAAGCGTGGTGATGATATGAGCTTTTTAAATCGGCTCACCGACTACGAAAAGAACATGTGGACAGTCACCAAAAAGGCTCTAACCGACTGGGCCCAGCAGAAAGCGAAGCAGACTATTCTAGGCAACGCGCGCAGTCCTATTCAAATAGCCAAACGGCTCTCCTTCCTTTATCGCTTCATAACAAGCTCGCTCAGTACGATGATAAAGGATTCTATAAACGATCCCAAAAGATTGCGGAAGTACTTTTCCGCCCAGGGGCTGTGGAGAATTATCGCCGATTTCACCAGCGCCGGATACAGACAGGCTTTCGAAAAGGAAATTCGAGAGACCCTTTTGAGTAGAGGACTTCTCATCGAAACAGCAAGAAGAAAGAGACATGCCTCGCTTCTGTTGACCGCTTCTATTCTGGGTTTTGCAGGGGTATTTCTAGTTGCCGCCCTGGCTTTCAAGACCTGGTATCTGGCCCTTGTCCTGGGTACAGGCTCACTTGTCGCAGCGGCTATCTTTCGGACAGTCCTGATTGCACGCCAACTTCTGCCATTCTATGAAGAGCTTGCGGTGGTGGCAAATCAGATAGAGAGAACCTCCAGGCGTCTCAATCTGGTAAAGTTCTTGCTTCGGTCGGTGGACACACTCAACTGGTTGGTTGCGATCCTGCTTGGTGGCATCATATCGGTTTTGGTGCTTACCCTGGCTAAGCTGCTCTATTTGGAAGGAGGCGGCGACCTGGTGCTTGGTTATCTCGGTCTCTTTGTCGCCAACTTCGCCTGTGTCGATTTACTATTCAAGGCTCTTGACCTTAGCTTCAACGATCAGCCGAGCAAAATCGCCCTTCAGGAGATCAAACTTCTCAAAGAGGATCTCAAAGAGATTAAGCCACTCAACTCTTTCAAAGAGTACCTTGACAGTCAGGTCTACAATCCGAAGTTTTCACGACTGATTGCCGTCTATGGCATCGAGACCCTTTTTATTCTCGCTTAGTATAGAACGGTTTCAACAGACTCTCTTTACATCCCGGTCTTCCCTAACGTAAAAATGGCCGGTGCATATCCGAGAGCCCGGATCAAAAACCAATATAATTTACGAATGCTGTTTGCAAGGAAGAGATCTTTGAATAAAGAATTTGCCGGAGTGATAACCGGTGCATCATCAGGCATAGGCAAAGCCCTGGCAATTTACCTGGCTCGCAAATATCGAGCCAGGCTCATTATTAGCGGGCGGAACGAAGAACAGCTCAAAACCACCAAGGATTTGGTGGAGAAAGCCGGCGGACTGGCAACGATAGTGGTAGCAGACATAGGGGAGGAAGGAGTTGCCAGAAAACTGGTGGATACCTGCGTAGAGCAATTCGGCTCGATCGATCTTCTGGTAAACAATGCCGGCATGGCTTATCCAGGAAGGGTGCTCAACCTTAATATGGAAGACTGGCGCAGAGTTTTTGATGTCAACTATTTCGCCTGTGTAGAAGCGATTTACGCAGCGCTTCCTCACTTTCTTGAAAAGGGCGGGGGCAAAATCGTCAACATCTCTTCCGTGGCAGGCAAAATTCCTATCGCCGGATCGGTTATGTATTCCTCTTCGAAACATGCTCTTAACTCGATGTCGGTTGCCATGGGAGCGGAGCTGAGTTCCAAGAATATCGATTTCCTCACGGTCTGTCCCGGTTGGGTGCGAACTGAATTCTTTGAAAAGAATCAGGTTGCTGATGAGAAAAATCCAACGCTAATCGCCAGCAAGAATACCCCTTCGGGACTATTGATGCGCCTTGTGCTCTCGATATCGGCAGAAGATGTGGCGAAAGAAATAGACTCTTATTTAAGAAAAGGCGGAAGCCATGAAATTATAATGACGGCTCCCGGCAAGTTCTTCGAGCGATTGAACGGATTGCTTCCCGGGGTGGTCTGGAATATCAACAAAATGCTGCCCACCGATTATGTGGACTCCTCTACAAAGGATAAGGTCAAAACGTGAGCCAGGAAAACGACCAGAACCGGACTGCCGGCGAGCCGACCAAACTGACCTATGATCAGGACGCATTTCTAGAACAGGCGGCCAGTTATCGTTTTGCCCTCAAGAAGGAAAAAGAGATTAAGGCGAAACGCCATGCCGCTATGCAGGTCCTGGGGGCAGCCGCGGTCAATTTTGTGCAGTTGCTCGATCCTAACAATGGTGGAAACTCAGGTGAGGGGCAAAAATCGATTCTCACCGCCAACCTGGCTAACGACGTCATCAACATACGCTCCGATAGACGCAGGCTTACCATTACTATTCTGAGCGGAGTGAGCAGCGACTGCGAACTTTCCAACCCCAGAAATGAGAACTGTGGACAGATCTTCGTCTACGCCTATCTGGCCGACCAGGATACCGCCACCCTCGTCTCCCGATTGAGAATCTATATCAACGGAGATATAGACGACGGCGACCTTCATAGCTGGAGCGTGGATGAAGGCGCCGAAGGCTGCTATCCCTATCTCTCAAAGCTTATCAACAGCTGCTTATTCGCTCCGAATATGTCCTGGGTGACCGATTCGAAGCTACCGCCCTTCTTGACCCATGTTCCGATTGTAAACGGAGAAGTACATTTGGAACATTTACACAGAACTTCGGGCCAATATACGGTTAAACCGGGCAAGTAATATTTACTGCAGATACAATGAAATTTGTTCGGCATCGGTAGAAATTACAGAGATAACTCGGAAAAAAGCTAGTGGCACAGCTTGAGTTGGCAATCCCCTATAAAAGTAAACTCTGCAGCGCAGGTATGTTCTGTACTGTGGCGATGATGCCTATCTGGGCGGCATTAATCCCATTTGCCCTGGGCTATTTCACCAGCTCAATTCTGCGGGGCAACTCCAACATAAGCGGGCTGGAGGCAATTTTTTTCTATACGCTCTTCCTTGCCATACCGGCAATAGGCATAGTTTTGTCGGCTGTCTTCGAGGACAACTTGATAGTGGTCTCGAAAGAAGGGCTATCATTTCCTTTGCGCATGCTCTTCAACCTGGGCTTCCGCAGAGAGCGCCTCTGGTCCGAGGTAAGCCACGCCACCCTATCCGATCCCCTCAGTGATGATGACAGCGACAGGCTGCTCACCCTGGGCTTCTCCTCCGGCGGCGATGTCCGTATTCAGCTGGGCAAGATGAAAAAGCCCGATATAGAACAATTGATGCTCGCTTTAGAAGTCTGGGCAAAGAATATGCCCCGCCCTCAAAACCTGATTGAATTCCAGAACGACCTGCAAAACACCAACCTGGGCATCGAGAAACTGAGCTACACCCAGATGTGGGAAGAGGAGCTGAGCCGTCGCTTCAGCAATACCAGCTTCATCCCTCTGAAACCCAATCAGAAACTGATGGGAGATAAACTGGTGGTGATTCGCCAGCTTGCCTTCGGCGGGCTCTCGGCTATCTATCTGGCGCAGCTGGGCGGCTCTTCCCTGGTGGTGCTCAAAGAGCTGGTCATTCCACCAAATTCGGGCGAAGCGGCAAGAGCCAAAGCCGAGGAGATGTTCGAGCGAGAGGCGAAACTCTTGGTCAAGCTCAAGCATCCTCATATAGCCCGGGTGATGGATCACTTTCAAGAAAACGGCCGCAATTATCTTTTGTTAGAGTATGTCCGGGGTCAGGATTTAAGGCAGCTGGTCAATCAGCACGGCCCCAGGCAAGAATGGCAGGTCCTGAGCTGGGCTTTGCAGATAGCCGACATTCTCGAATATCTGCACGGCAACGATCCGCCTGTCATTCACCGGGATCTGACCCCGGACAATCTGGTGCTCAATCACAAGAACGATGTGGTCTTAATAGATTTCGGCGCCGCCAACGAATTCGTCGGCACCGCCACCGGTACCTTTGTCGGTAAGCAGTCCTATATAGCTCCGGAGCAGCTTAGGGGCAAAGCGACCCCGTCAAGCGATCTCTATGCCCTGGGTGGCACCATGTATTTCCTTCTCACCGGCTCGGATCCAGAAGCGCTTATGGCTTCGGATCCTAGATCTGCCGAGCCGAAAGAGGGAGCAGAAAATCCAAGTGTTTCCGATGAAATAGCCGAGCTGGTGCTTGCTTGCACCCAGATGGAAGAGGCGGATCGTCCAGGCAGCATCAAGAGAGTGAAAGAGACCCTGGCGGCGCTGAAGGCCAATTGCCCGGACCCGCCGCAGGAAGTGCTCGAAGAGAAGGAAGGGGAGCAATGAGCAGATCCCAGACCCGGACTCAGTCCTATCCTATAAGCCTGCATTTTGCCACCGGGGCCTCCGGCGATGATGAATATCTGATCGAGTACAATCCCTATCATACGACCGAAAAATGGCTCTCCAACAGATTCTCCGATCTCAATACCTGGAAAGCCTGGTTCGGTCTATTCGTTGTGATCATCTTCTTTGTCATGGGCGGTCCCGGCAGAGTACAGGAATTCTTCGATAAGAAACCATCCGGTGACGGCATTATCCCGCCCGATCTTGTTGGCGGCACCGATATCCCGAGCACCATTAATAGCACCGGTCAAGTCCTCAATCTTCCTCAGATCGAAGGAGTGAAACAAGCAGCCGAAGGGCTGGGCTTTACCTCTATTGCGGTGCTCTGTTTCCTGGCCAGCTTCATCGCCCTGGCGGTGCTTTATATAATTTACCGGGTCACCTCCGAGCCCACTCATCTGGCCCTTTCAGAAAACGGCATCGCCTGGGAGTGGCGCCGCACACTTCTAAATAGAGGCTCCAGGGTCGCCTGGGAAGATGTCAGATCGATAGAGCTGTCCTCACCTGAAGGCAACACATCGGCGCTCAACTGCGTTATCAATATCAAGACCGAGGCAAAAGAGCCTGTGATGCGGATCAAGCTGGGCGGGCTCGCCACCCATGATGACCGCCAGGCTTTATTAGATTCAATAGAGCGCTGGGCCCCGGATGCCACCCGGGATGCCCAGCTGACCGATTTACTTGCCGCACCGCAAGATCAAAGCTATACGGAATTATGGCTGGAGGCCCTCTCGGCACCTCCTGATAGAGAACGTCTGGAGCCTCTTTCCGACGGCACAAAAATGCAGGGCGGCAAGTTTACCGTGGTCGGTCATCTGGGCACAGGTGGTCAGGGCACCGCCTATGATGCTGTTGACGCCGACGGCAACGCGGTGGTGCTAAAAGAGTTCATTCTTCCTGTATATGTCGACATCAATGTCCGCAAACAGGCACTGGATAGAATGAACAACGAGGTCAAGCTCCTGCAAAATCTCGATCACCCTCAGATTGTCAAACTGATAGATTTCTTCTTCGAAGACCATCGCAATTATCTCGTCCTGGAAAAAATCTCGGGCGGTTCGCTGAGGACCATGGTAGAGAAGGGCAAGCGCTTCAGCCAGGAGGAGGTTATTGCACTGTCCATGCAGATGGCCGAGATCCTGTCCTATCTCCATAGCCTCTCACCGCCGATAGTGCACAGAGATTTCACCCCGGACAATCTCATGTTGCAGGAAGACGGGCTCTTGAAACTTCTCGATTTCAATGTTGCCCAGCAAAAGACCTCTTCTGTCACCTGTACGGTGGTGGGTAAACAGGCTTACCTGCCTCCGGAACAATTCCGGGGCAAACCCTGCTCCCAGAGTGATATCTATGCCATGGGTGCCACCATGTACTTCCTGCTTGTGGGCGAAGACCCCGATGCCATCACCAGCTCGCATCCGGCAAAAGCAACCGAAGTAGAAGAGAAGCTCGATGCCCTGGTGGCGAAGGCGACGGCGCTGGAGCTCGAGAAGCGCTATCAAGACGCGGACTCGCTCCTGGAGGACTTAAAAAATCTCGCCCAATGCTAGAGCAATTATATTATGCTGGCTGATTGCCTCATCACAGACGATGGCGCAACTTCAAGCTGCCGAAAAATACCAGAGCTGGTATCCGTCTTCTATCGCCCTTCCAAGTGGACTCAATTATCCCTGTGCGCTCACGCCTCTGCCCAGGGATTTGCCGGGGATTCCCGCCGCCGATAGGGCTTACATAGATCATGTCTACAGTATGATCCTCAAATGTGTCCAGGCCAAGACGGCGATGTTAGCCTCTTTGAACGATCCAAGTAAAGTCAAAGCGGCTTATTCCAGATACTACTATGATACCAAAGCGTCCATGGATAAAATTCGCTCCGAGCCGACTCCGAAGGGACTGGAGAGCTTTCGTAATCAAGTTCTCAAAGCGATAGGTCTACAGATGGTCTTTTTCGACAAAGCGACAAAACAGGCTCAAGCCAGGATCCCCTTCCAATCTATAATGACTATTCCGGAAGGCAAGCAAGCCTCGAGCGCGCTTATTGCCGCCTGGGGCAAAATGACGGCCCGTTATCCTTCCTGGGACAAAGCCACCAAGGATAGTATCTATCACCATCTCTGCGCCCTGGATCTTTTCTAGATCTCTTTTTCGCGAAGCATAGAGATCTTGGTTTCGAGCATATCGGCATCCTGCTCTCTATCCGTGCGCCTGAGCAGATCGACCAGGTTCTCCATGGTGGCGGCGACACTGGGATGATCCGGTCCTAAGGCCTCTTCGTATATTTCGATCGAGCGGCGATAGAGCGATTCTGCCCTGGCCAGGTGATCGGAGTGATGGTAGATCCAGGCAAGACGGCTCAAGCTCTCGGCGACTTTAGGATTACCGGGACTGAGAGCCGCTTCTCTTATCGCCAGAGCACGACGGTGAAATGCTTCTGCCGTATCGAGGTTATCCGAATCGGTAAACAAAGAGGCAAGGTTGGTGAGGATCTCGGCCACTTCCGGATGCTCCGGTCCAAAAAACTTTTCGTGGATTTTGAGAACTTGCCTGAGCATCAGTTCCGCTTCGGAAGGTCGTCCATGATCCCGATAGAGCAGACCCAGGTTCAATAGCACTTCGGCTACCTCGACATGATCGTCACCCAGAAATTTCTGCCTTATATCCAGGGCTCTTTTATAGAGCGGTTCGGCTTTCTCCGCACGCTGCATGGCGCGATAGAGTTCAGCCAGGTTATTGATGGCAGAAGCCAGCGATGGGTGCTCTATGCCGAGGCTCTTTTCCTGGATGGTAAGAGCCTGGCGAAAGAGAGGCTCGGCATCCTGCAATTTGGTCTGGGCGAGATAGACCATGGCGAGATTATTCATGGCTGAGCCTATATCCGGATGATCGACAGCCAGAACACGGTCTCTTATGACAAGGGCGCGATCTAGAAAGATTTCGGCTTCATCGAAGCGGCTCTCATGATAGAGGAGCAGACCGATAGAGGTCAGATAGTCGGCAAGTTCGGGATTTTCAGCACCAAGAGCCTCTTCCATCTGGGGAAGAAGCGACATGAGCGCTTGAATATTGTCGTTCATATCTGCCTGGGCTTCGGATTCTGGCATGTCTTTATCGAGCGTAGCCTTGCATATTAGTTTTTTGCCGTATTGAGAGCGATTCCTAACATATCCTCGAAGGAATTCTAATGATCACTTATTATCACTTACTGGAAATCGTCTCGCTCTTTCTCAAGGTGGCGAGGAAAGCGAGGATATAGAGCGCACCGGCAATATAAAACAGCGATTTATAGCCGAAATAAAGAGCGTTGTATTCTAAAAAGCCGCCCAGCATGGCGCCCAGCAAATTGGAGGCCAGGGCGATAGAGACGGAGCGAGCCGATAGAACCGCCCGGGAGAAGGCTAGACCGGAGAAGAAGAGAGGCAGTGTCATAGCCAGGGTCATAAGAAGCCTTTCGTTGACGGCGCTCAGTCCCTGTAGCAAGGGCGCATCGACTATCCAGATGCCGAAGCCGAGAGAGGCGAGTATAAGTAGATAGATGACGATTTCGGGGATTTTTACTTTATAGAGAATGAGAAGATTAGCCAGGAAGGCAAGGATTAATATAGCGGCGATGACCACACTGGTGACTATCCAGGTACTGCCGAAAACGAGGGCTAACTGGGCGATACTCTTGGTCTCCACCAGCATGAAACCGGCACCGAGAAAGAAACAACTGGCTGAATATTCTCTGACTTTGACTCCGGAGAAGTGACTGAGCAGAAAGTAGGAGACCACGAAAAGGGCCAGGATAACGGCCATGTAGGAGAAAGGATAGCTCTTTTCGAAGATGAATAGAAATGGCCAGTCGTCGGTGGAGACCACCTGTCCTACTGAGGTCCGGGTGAACTCTTCGGTCAGGTCCTGGAAAGAAGGTGTTTCCGAAGGAGGCTTGAGCCCTTCTCCCACCAGGAAAGTGAAGCCGGCGTCCCAGTTGGTGCGGTAGACATAAGGAGTAAGAGCGGGAAAGGTCTCTTTCAACATACGAAATATTTTCGGTCCCATCGAAGGATAGATACAGGCAGCCATGCTGATCGCTCCGCCGTCGGCGAGTTTCTCCTTCGCTTCGTTAAATGCTTCCTGGGTCCATACATAACTATCCATGCGCATCCCGGCAGAGTTGCCCGACATGAGCGTGGCGGAATCTAATAAGCCGTATACTATTAAGTCATACTTTTTATCTGTCCGCCGGATGAAAGAGCGGGCGTCATCGTTGTGAACTTCGACCCGGGCGTCGGCGTAGGGGCGCTCCGGATGTAGATGTCTGCCGACTTCTATAATTACCGGGTCTATCTCCACAGCGTCCACGTGCTCGGCACCGTTTCGCAAGGCGGCGGCCACGTCGTTGCCGCTACCGCTGCCCACTATCAATACATTCTTGGGGCTTGGTTTGAATAAATAAGCGAGGTTGTAGTACTCGGCAAGAGGCTTGGAAGAATCGTTTCTGGCAAGCGCCTCCGGGCGCAGATCGAGCATACTCTGGAACCAGGTGTTATTGGAGAACAAGCGCGGATTCTCCGGCTCCATCATCACGCTGATTATTTGATAAGGCGAGTGATAGTCGACCCGGAAGTGATTGAGAGGCACAGCCAGGAAAGTGAGGGCGACAATGCCCGCTATCGCATTGAGAAGAAGCGCTCTGGAAGAACGAAGAAAAGGGAAAACAGCGACAACGATCAATGCGAACCAGAGCGAAGGTGGAGTCCAGAGATAGGAGATAACCACGATGATAGCGATGCCTACCAAGCTACCGGCCAGGTTCCAGCTGTATGCCACCAGTTTCTCGCGCTTCTCCATCAAACGCGAGGCGAGCTGACCGAAGGGTATAAAAGCCAGGGCATTGAGAACGAAAAAGAAGGTGAGCAGCCCGAAGGACATCATCCTGTCGGGGATGGCGCTGGCGTTGTAGAGCCCCATGGTGGCCTGTTCGGAGGTGGGGTTGAGGAGCATGAAATTGAGGTCGAAGAGCCGGAGCAGACAGTTGCCGGCAACAACCTGCAAGGCTAGCAGTGGAACCGCCAGTGGTGTACTCAAGTTCCTGGTCCGACCGGCTTCTCCTGTCTTCAAGGAGTAGCCGATACCGAGGCCCAGAAAGCAGGAGAGCAAAGATATGTTCTTGAAGTGGGCGAAGAGCTGGAAGGCATCCGCTTGCATGCGAATGATCACGAGTTCGGCGAACATGCCCAGTCCGGCAGCCAGAGCGATTGCCACGGCAAGATAGCGAGACTTCGAATCTATACTGTCGATGAAATCAGTATGCTCTCGGCATACTTCTCTGAGCCAGCCGAACCAGCCCGGTGCGCGCTCCCAGATGCGAAAGACCGAATAAGCAAGGATGACCGCGAGCAGAACCAGAATAGTTATCGGTCCCTGGTCGTCCTTATTGTCTTTCAATCGACAGGCAAGCCCGAATAAGAAACTGCCCAGACTGAGGGACAGGATGACGAATGCGGGTTTAAGAAGCGTCCAGGGCAAGAGCGGATACTCTGTAGTTTGGATAACCAGATCATATTACCCGCTAAGCAGAGAAATTAAATCCGGCTGTCGAAGCCTGGTTTCTCGACTGCGTATCTACTTGGCGGAAGAACCGTCCGGTCGCAATTTGGCTATCACTTCCCGGGTGACGTCTATTCCGTTATCAAGAAATTTCTGACCACCGGCGAATATAGACTGTCCATCGACAATTATGTCCAGCCCCTTCTCTTTTGCTACTGCGTTGACCGACTGGGCAATTGCTACCCTGACCTGATTCTCCTGGGTCTGAAGCAACTGGGCAAGGGCTTGCTGCTTGGCGTTGATCTTGGTCTGAGAGATCTCGATGTGTTTCTTTATCTCCTCTTCGGGCTTTTTATCTTCTTTGAGTTTCTGAAGCGCCTCGTTGAGACTGCGAGCCTCTTCGCGTAACTGGGCCTCGGCCTGGGCTTTCAATATTTCAGAGTTGGCAGCCTGGGGGAAGTTGGCTTTTACCATACCTAGATTTAAATAACCGATTTTCACGGTAACCGGCGAAGGTCCCGAGGAAGTTGCTTGTCCCTGCGCCTTAGCGTCCATAGCTGACAAGCTACAAAGAGCTATTAGTACGGCTGCGCTTAGAGGGAGCGGCTTGTATAGTCTCGAAAAAATTCTCACAACAAAACTTCCTTCAATTTACGAATGAAGCTTCATTATACAAAATTTCCTGAGGTCAACTCTCTATCAGCGAGAATCTGCCTTGTTCAGGCCGGCGCTGCCACTGTCGGCCAGGACCGACGCCTGGGCGGCTGCCAGCCGTGCCACCGGCACTCTGTAGGGCGAGCAGCTCACATAGTTGAGACCGAGACTATCGGCAAAGGCGATTGACTGGGGTTCGCCGCCGTGTTCGCCGCAGATGCCGAGCTTGATATCGGGTTTCGTAGATTGTCCGTATTCCACCGCCATCTTCATGAGCTTGCCCACTCCCTCGATATCGAGGACCTCGAAAGGATTATCTTGAAGGATTTTTACTTTCTCACCATCTTCGGTACCCACTCCATCGAGATAGCGATGCAGGAACTTGCCTTCGGCGTCATCCCTGCTGTAACCGAAGGTCATCTGGGTGAGGTCATTGGTGCCGAAACTGAAGAACTCGGCATGTTCGGCTATCTTATTAGCGGTCAGGCACGCACGCGGAATCTCGATCATGGTGCCGAATTTATAGTCTATATCGACACCGGCTTTTTTCATTACCGTCATGGCTACGGACTCGAGTTCCTGGCGAGCCACTTTCAGTTCGTTCACGTGGCCCACAAGCGGTATCATGATCTCGGGCATGACTTTGATACCGCGACCGGCGACATCGATGGCTGCTTCAAAGATGGCCCGGACCTGCATCTCGGTTATTTCAGGATAGAGAAGCCCGAGGCGACAACCGCGCAAGCCCATCATCGGATTAGACTCCTGCATACTCTCCACCGTCTGCAACAGCGCTTCCTTACGCTTCAAATCGGCACCGCTTTCGCCTTTGGCTTTTGCCGTGGCGATCTCTTCGATAAGACCCTCGAGATCAGGCAAAAACTCATGAAGAGGCGGGTCGAGGAGACGGATGGTGACGGGCAATCCGTCCATCGCCTCGAAGATTCCGATAAAGTCTTGCTTTTGCATGGGCAAGAGTTTGTCGAGAGCTTCGATTCGATCCTGACGATTGCCTGACATGATCATGGTCTGAACTACAGGAAGCCTGTCCTGGCTCATAAACATGTGCTCGGTGCGGCACAGCCCGATGCCCTGGGCGCCGAATTCCCTCGCCAGTTTGGCATCGGCGGGAGTATCGGCATTGGTTCTGATTAAAAGACGTCGGCGGCGATCAGCCCAGCTCAGGAGAGTAGAGAACTCGCCGGAGAAAGCCGGGTCATGGGTTTCTATCGCTCCTTCGAAAATCTCGCCGGTGGTACCGTCTATGGAGACAGTATCGCCTTTCTTTATGCATTTGGCTCCAACATAAAACTGTTGATTGGCCATGTCGATCTTCAACTGTTCGCAGCCGGCGACACAGGGTTTACCCATGCCTCTCGCCACAACTGCCGCGTGGGATGTCATGCCGCCACGGCTGGTGATTACACCCTGGGCGGCGACGATGCCGTGGATATCGTCAGGGCAGGTCTCCACCCTTACGAGAATAACCTTTTCCCCTTTGCCGGCCAGTTGCTCGGCCTCGGTGGGGTCGAAAACCACTTGACCGATTGAAGCACCGGGGGACGCGTTGAGACCGGTTGCCAGGTGTCGACGACTCTCTCTGGCCAAGCGTTTGTCTTCTTCTCTGAAACTGGGGAGCAGAAGCTGATTGAGCTGGCCGGCGTCGACCCGGAGCAGAGCTTCATCTTCGCTGATGATCCCTTCCTGACAGAGATCAACGGCCACTTTGACTGCACAGGCAGCGGTTCTCTTTCCTGTGCGAGTCTGGAGAAGATAGAGCTTACCGCGTTCCACCGTGAATTCGATATCCTGCATGTCCCGGTAATGCTTTTCGAGGCGCTCGACGTTCGAGAGCAACTCTTCATAGACCTGAGGCATTTCCTCTTTCAATTTATCTATCTTATGTGGAGTGCGAACCCCAGCCACAACATCCTCACCCTGGGCTTTGACCAGGTACTCACCGTAGAGAACTTTCTCTCCGGTGCTGGGGTTGCGGGTAAAGCAGACCCCGGTGGCGGAGTCATTGTCGAAGTTTCCGAAAACCATGGACTGTACGTTCACGGCGGTTCCGAGGTTGTGATCGATTTTATGGAGATTGCGATAATAGACGGCTCTATTGTTGTTCCAGGATTTAAACACCGCCTCTATTGCGCCGCTAAGTTGCTCTTTTACATCCTGGGGGAAATTCGTGCCGGTAAGTTCCTTGACGCGGATTTCGAACTTTTTGACCAGGTCCTTTAAATCTTCGGCTTTTAAATCCGCATCGTATTTGATACCTAAAGACTCTTTTTTCTCTTCTAAAATATCCTCGAGCTCGTCTTTAGAAACGCCGAGCACAACATTGCTGTACATCTGAATGAAGCGGCGATAGCTGTCATAGGCGAAGCGCTCATTATTTGTGGATCGGGCCAGGGCCTCCACTGTATTGTCATTTAAACCGAGATTGAGGATAGTGTCCATCATGCCGGGCATGGAGAATTTTGCCCCGGAGCGGACAGAGAGCAAAAGCGGCTTTTCGAGATCGCCGAGCTTTCGATCAAGTTGTTTCTCGATCTGAGTAAGTTCTTCAAAAACTTCCTGCATCAATTTCTCCGGCATATTGACGCTGCCGGAGGAGGCCCCGGAGGTTGGCCCGGAAAGAGATTTGGAATACTCTCGGCAAGAGAGAGTAAGAATAGTCAGACCTGGTGGGACGTTGACTCCGCTGGCTGTCATCTGAGCAAGGCCGGCGCCTTTGCCGCCAAGATAATCTTTCATCTCAGAATCATCATCTTCGAAGAGTTTGAATGCATCCGCGAAAGAGAAGACCCTCCGGGAGCCTATCTTTTCCATCACGTCGCTCTTTTCTGTTGTGCTTAGCATCTTCTCTCTCCTTGAATTATAGAGGTCTGTAGGTCGCCTGAATTATTGATTCCGTTGTAAAACACCAATCTGATTTGGGGCTAAATAAAAATTCCCGGGTCTATCTATTGTCGAAGGTGGAGATAGACCTCGCTTGAGATCTCTTCAATGGCTTTAGCCGAAACATCGATGATATGACACTTCAACTCTCTGAACGTCTTTCTTGCGTAGCGGACTTCTTCACGAATTCTGTCTAGATCGGCATAGTCATTGACACCGGGCATCTTCAACGACTGGGCCCTGGCGGAGCGAATCTCTTGCAGCAGTACCGGCTCCAGATGAAGTCCGACAATCCGCCTGGATGGCACCTGATACAGATTGAGCGGAGGATCCACGCCATAAACGAGGGGGACATTGGCTGCTTTGAGACCGTAGTGATGAGCAAGATAGATACAGTTCGGAGTCTTACTGGTTCTGGAAACTCCGATTAAAATGACATCCGCTTCGAGCAAACCGTCGGGGTTTTTGCCGTCATCGAAGCGAATAGCGAATTCGAGTGCCTCGATACGTCGATAGTAGCTTTCATCGAGAAGATGAAGTCTGCCAGGTTGAGAAAGCGGGGTTTGCCCGGTGAGTTGGGAGACCTTATCAATTAAACTACCGAGCAAATCGATGGTGGCGATGTTGTATTTTCGCGCTTCGCGCTCGAGGGTTTCGCGATACTCGGGAAGAACCAGGGTGTAGGCAATAACGGCTTTATCGCCCGAGACCTCACGCACCAGAGACTCTATCTGCTTGAGCGTTTTTACCTGGGGCAGGCGATAAATGGAGGCGCGACCTGGCGGGAACTGGACTACCGCAGCGCGAGCAACCGACTCGGCTGTCTCCCCGCTGGAATCCGAGAGGGTGAAAATAATCAGCTCACGATGATCATCCCGGGGATCTCTTATAGTATCGGAGTTGGCAATCTCTTTCAAAGCAGGTAGCCGGATCGAAAGCGGAAAATAACAGGAAAGCCTTTTTTACCATGGCAGGCGGAACCAACTGAGATATAGTCTAGATATCTTTATTTCTATGACTTCGTCCGAAAAGATGATTCTTATAGCAGGATCCTACTGACATCCTGAAGATAAGATAAGGACCAGATTCCAATCATCGACCAAAGTGCTCGAGAGAGATAAAATGAATAAGCTCTCAGCAGAAAGTTCTTAAGAGGAAGTGAGTAATTTGGTGTCAAAAAACGACAAGAGCTTTAGTCTGCTGTTCTGGGGTTTCTTGCTCCTGGCAGGTTGCCTGGTAGCGCTCAAGGAGTTTCATCACGAAGACAACTCGAATATCTTAGTTCTATTCGACAAGACTAGCGAAGCGATCTCGCAGCAGAAGAAAGTCCCCGTGGACCAGATAACTTTAAAGTCACAATTTAAAAGGGACTTGAACTTTCACGACCTCGACCAGGATACCCTTGCGCTCCAATTGAATAGGGACCTGGGAATAGATCTGGATTTGAATGTCTTCAGAAATCTGGAAACAGTGGGTGAAGCGGTCGACTACATAAGAACACGAATGGAATTGAAAAACGAGAAATCCGGTTCTAGAAGTGGGAATTAGCATCAGTCCGATGAAATTACGATGAAATTACGAGTAAGACATTCGGAAGAGACTGATCTCGGTGCGATCTTAGCGATTCACAAAAAAGCGTTTGGAAGAGACGCGGAAAGCAATTTAGTAAAAGGGATTTTGGCATCCAGTCAAACAGACCAAGAACTTTCCTTGATAGCTTGCAGGGAAAATGAACCAGATAAGCTAGTCGGACATATTTTGCTGAGCCGGGTAAGGCTTAGCGATTCGACAAGCGAGAAAGTGCTAGCGCTGGCACCATTAGCGGTTTTACCAGCGGTGCAAAAAAAAGGGATTGGTTCTGCGCTAGTAAAAGCATCTATCAACCTGGCAAACGATTTAGGCTACGCTGCGATTATAGTCCTAGGAGATGGGGACTATTACGGACGCTTCGGATTCGAAGTATCCAGTATTTTTGGCATCTTTCCTCCGTTTGAAGTAAAGGAAGAGAACTTTCGACTGAAGACACTTGCCAGTTTTGACAAAACTTTGAAAGGTACGATAATTTATCCGGAGATCTTCAACTCCGTCTAACCATCACACTTCCCAAAACTCAACCGATATCGGTTGAGTTTTTTTATCGATTTGATTGCTGAACTTTTTGCCGCTGAGATTCGTTAACGAAACAGGGGGTGAAAGGATATGAGAAATCAAGAAATAGACAGCAAAATTTTGGAAGCCTGGCAGGAGTTCAACCAGCTCTACCCGGACGAAGAATCTGCCCTCGTGGCTCTGTACAGACTGTCAAAAAAGGGCAGATCGTACAAACACGATGACGGATTTATCTGTCCAGAATGCAAGAGCATTGAAGTAGAATTGATCAAAAAAAATAGAGTTCTCAGATGTCAGCGATGCAAGAATGAAGTTTGGCTTACCGCTGGTACCTTCTTTGCAAGAATAAGGAAAGCAATTCCCTGGCTGGCGGCAATCTGGTTCATCGATAAAGGGCTGACAATCAGCTCAATCTGCCTGGAACACCTAACGGGAGTAACCCAATCAACCGCATGGATGATCATCAAGAAAATATCGCTGGTGGTTGAAAGTGAAATAAGTGAAAGCCCTTGCAGCGCGCCAGTTTATATTTTCGCATCGGAAATTAGAAAACGCAGCATTCTAACTCCTGTCAAACAAAGACCGGTAACAGAGTTGGATATTTCAGAACAGGATGAAGAGAATATTGTTGAAACACCTGATTTGTCTATGCGCCCTGAAATCGAACAATCTATACTTGAGCATTTAAGCAGAGATCCAATCCAATTCGATAAATTGTGTATATTAGTCGAAAGACCGGTACCAGATATAGTGGCTGCGCTTACTTACCTTGAATTGGATGATCTGATCAAAAGTCATTCAGGAGCTCGCTATTCTCTCAAATCCATCTCTACTGAAACCAAGCCCAAATTCAGCCCCAACGAATTTACCAACCAATCAAATGAAATCAATCAGAGACAATCCGGACAATTAGATAGCCGGAGCAGTCCGCCCCCCGCCTTAGCTAAAGCAAATTTGATATCCTCGATTCTTGAATTCACAAACCACATATTTCACGGAATCAGCTGGAAATATCTACAGCTATACATTGCAATCTATTGGGTCGACCAGGACAAAAAACGATGGGAACCAGGCAGGCTGTTGAAAGCTTGCGGCTCCTCAGATCACATATCGTCGAAACAGGTGCGTGCCTACTGCAGCCCAGCTCCAGTTAAGTTGCCATATTAGTCCCCGCAGGCAAATCAATTGACAGGCAATTCGATCAGCTTGCGAAAAGCCAACAGATCCAGATCTTGCTCGATAGTCTTCTTGAGATTTCCCTGCCGCACCTTGGGAATACTCACAACGGGACTGAACGCCAGTTTACCTAAATATGGCAGACCGTATCTAGTGCTCAGCATCAGCTCGAAATCATGGGCGAAAAGACGCTCATCCAAAGCCTGACCCATTATCTTATTGGTCTCAACGGTAACAATAGAGGTCACTTCGATATCTCTATTTTGAAGGTAGCTTATCGAAAATTCGATTTTCTCGAGCACGTCTATCGAGTGAGACGCTACCAATACCACCGGTAGCTCCAGGTCCTTCAAAAGATCGGTTATGGTCATCCATCTATGCGTATAGGCTCTTCCCGCGGCATTATTAGATGATGGTCCTCCTGAAGCCGCCGACACATCTCGATCCTGTTCGAATCGAATCGGGGTGGCGGCGGTACAAGGAAGCTCGATAAAAGTGAAGATATCAGATCTGGTGCTTGTCAGAATCAGCTCTTTCCACTCCGTCTCGAGAACGATGGGAGGATATCTGAGAGTCAATAACGGGTAGTCCACAGCAGTTTTACCAACGATGCTCATGAAAGTCATCTCGGCTGTGTCTTTTTTGTGCGTGCCGACACCTAATGGTTTAATCACTCTAATCGGCAGATCATAATCTTGAAGGACCGCGCACAATCCGGTCATAACCATTGTCTTTCCGCATCCTGGTTCCGTTCCCACGAAAACCAGACCTCGCGCACCATCCACTCTCAAAAGACAAATCCTGCAATAAACAACTTCGGAATGAGAGCATACCACAAGTGATGGCAAATACCGATTCTATTTCATGGCGATCGAACCCTTCTTGGTCGCGAGTTTTCCGCGTAGCAACTCAACCGCCTTTCTAAGCTGAGCATCTTTCATATCGGACGGCTTTCTCTCGCTGCCGCTATCTTTATCGTCCAGCCACCAGGGACCCTTGCCATCATCAAAGTCCTTAGACGAGACCTTGACCAGTACATCCGGTGAGATGCCTTTCTGGTTGATGTCCGTATCGCTCGGAGTCAGATAGCGAGCGATCGTTATATTGACACCGCTTCCATCATCGAGCCGGTTTATACCCTGCACCAGACCCTTTCCAAAAGTCTTTTCCCCCACCAGAATCGCCCTGTCGTTGTCCTTGAGGGCACCGCTGGTAATTTCAGATGCCGAAGCACTACCTTTATTAATCAGTACTGCCATCGGCAAGCGACAGATTGGCTCTCCCTTCACCCGTACCGAAGTCTTATAACCGTCTCTGTCCACCGTCGATACTATATAACCCTTATCGAGAAAGAGATTCGATACCTTAATCGCCTGATTCAAAAGACCCCCCGGATTATCACGCAGATCAAGGATCATCGCCCTGGCACCGCTAAGCTTCTTCACCGCATCAACCATTTCGGTATCGGTATTTCTGGAGATAAAGCTCGACAGCCGAATATATCCGACTTCAGGTTGAATCATCTCCACCGTTTGAACCGATCGCAGAGGAATCCGTCCCCTGGTTATGTTTATCGCCAGCTTTTTGCTACCCCGCACTATCGTCAACTTGACCTTGGAGTCCACCGGTCCTCTTATAAGCTTGGCCGCATCATCCACGGTGAAACCGTCGGTAGCCTTTCCATCGATTCTATTGATCAAGTCACCGGGCATCACCCCTGCCCGCGAGGCGGGCGTTCCGTCGATGGGACGAATCACCATGATCTTCTTCTCTTTATTGACACCAATTTGTACACCTATGCCACAGAGCTCCGCCTTGATCTGAGACTTCTCTTCGGTGAAAGCCTCACGATCCAGAAATCGGGTATACCGATCACCGAGACTGGCGAGCATTGTCTCCACCGCTTTGTGGGCGTCCTCCATATTGGTCAGCTTACCGTCGTACTTGTGCCTCCAGCGTTTCCAGTCTTGACCGTTAAAGGTGTCGTCAAAGAAATCCTCTTCTATGAGCATCCAGACATTGTCATAAATGTCTTCCGGATTAGAGCTCTTACCAAGGATAAGACGCGAGACGATCTTGGTTCTGTCGGGTGAATTAGCAGCTAGATAAACATCCTCGACTGAAACGACAGAGGAGCCACCAAGTCCAAGACAGATAAACAAAGCCAAACTGCATAAAAGTTTCCAGTACATTTCCGGTTTTACCTGTTGAGAGTACCCGGCTGATAGAGCTCGACCTACTAATAAGGATTCTGATCAAGGGCCATACTGTACTTTGAGCTTTCAGCCACACCCTGCTGCAAGATGGAAATCAAGCAAAATCAAGGTTACATCAAGTTTATACCCGCCTCTTGACAATTTTATTCACCGACAACTCCCATTTGATGGGGGTTTTCCCGGATATGCCCACAGTGATCTCTCCAAGATTTCCAGATTGCCGTCCGAAAAGTCATGATTCACAAAGATTTCTCTTTGCGCTCAATAGTGAAAGAGCTACAGGTGTTAACATGGGACCTCTCAAACCACTTACTAAGATCTATCTTTTTAAAAACGCGAGGTTTATGGCAGTGACTGATTCCCCCAGCGCCCCCCGGGCTGAGATCGGTATTTTCGGAGGCTCCGGCTTCTACAAATTGCTCGACAGTTACGAAGAGATTGTTGTCGAGACCCCCTACGGCGCTCCCAGCGACAAAGTCGCCGTGGGCACCCTCGAAGGCAAAAAGGTCGCGTTTATGCCCCGTCATGGCGCCGACCATTCCCTGCCACCCCACATGATCAACTACCGCGCCAATATCTGGGCGATGAAATCCCTGGGTGTCTCCCGTTTAATTGCCCCCTGCGCCGCCGGCAGCCTGCAGAAAAACGTCGCCCCGGGCGAATTCGTAATCTGCGACCAGTTCGTCGACAGGACCTCAGGAAGAAGAGACACTTTTTATGACGGTCCCCGCACCACCCACGTCTCTTCAGCCGATCCCTATTGCCCCGAATTGCGCGATCTTGCCTACAAAGCAGGCAAGGATGCCGGTATCACCATGCATGACCACGGTACCGTCGTGGTTATTCAAGGTCCGCGTTTCTCATCCAAAGCCGAATCAGCCTGGTTTTCTTCCATGGGCTGGGAAGTAATCAATATGACTCAGTATCCCGAAGTGCACCTTGCCAAGGAGCTGGAACTGTGTGTGGTCAACATCTCTTTGATCACCGATTATGACAGCGGCGTCCAGACAGGCTCAGCTCCCGTCTCCCACGCCGAGGTAGTCGAAGTCTTCACCAGGAACAACGAGAAACTGCAGACCCTGCTCGCCAATCTGGTCAAAGCTATACCTTCAAGGAGCGGCAAGTGCACCTGTGGTGATACATTGAAAGGGGCCAGAATTTAACCGGCTATTCGAACAGACCCGGTAATCTATGGCTAAAATAGAAGCTACTCCTGAGCGGATATGACTCTATATGGTCCTGATCAATCTAAACCACATGGTTGCAACTCTGGCGGTCTGTCTCGCCCTGAGCTCCTATCTGGTTCTGAAGCGCTACGGATTTCCGGAGAAGATCGCTATCGGGTCAGGTATACTCTGCATTCTGCTGGTGGCGATGTTCTGGACCAGTGTCCTTCTGGGAACTGGCGACGACGACGACGACTGAATGACGAAAGATACAGGAATATAAAGGTATAAGAATGATTCAAAAGACGAGTTCGAAAAAGCTGATCGCACTTTCTCTGGCGGTTCTGACCAGTGGCGCGACCGGTCTTATCAACCCGGCATCGGCTGAGACGGCAGATCAGTTGACCGATCTCCAGATCAAAAATCCGCTCATTCCGATAACCAGAGACTTCAAACTCGACAACGGCATGCGGGTAATAGTCTCGGAGGACCATTCCACCCCGGTAGCATCCATGGTTATCATCTACGATGTCGGCGCCCGGGACGAAATCAAAGGCAAATCCGGCTTCGCCCATCTCTTCGAGCATATGATGTTCGAAGGCTCAGAGAACGTGCCCAAAGGCGAATTTTTCAAATACATCCAGTCTGCGGGCGGCAGTCTCAACGCCTCTACCCATGAAGGTTACACCGACTACTATGTGAAAGTGCCGAGCAACCAGCTCGAACTCGCCTTCTGGCTCGAGTCGGATCGCATGCGCTCTTTGAAAGTAACCGAAGAGAATTTCAAGAACCAGCTCGACACTGTCAAAGAAGAAAAACGGCTGCGTATCGACAATAAGCCCTATGTGCCTGCCGAGCTCGAGATGGAAGAGCTCGTCTTCGACAACTGGAGCAATGCCCATCCGGTAATAGGTTATTTCGAAGATCTCGAATCTTCTACGGTCAAGGATGTGAAGAGGTTCTTCGATACTTATTACGTCCCTAACAATGCAGTTATGGCCGTGGTGGGCGACGTAGACTCCGACAAGGTAGAAGCGCTCGCTCGCAAGTATTTCGGCACAATTGCAAGGGGAGCGGAACCACCTCGCCCCGATACCAAAGAACCGGTTCAGAAATCGGCCAAATTACTGCGGGTCAAGGACAGTCACGCCAAACTGCCGGCATTCTGGCTGGCCTGGAAGGCTCCTGCCCGAAGAGAGAAAGCTTCCTATGTGCTCAACCTTCTCCAGGGAGTACTGGCTATGGGACCGTCTTCTCGTCTCTATCAGCGCCTGGTGAAAAAAGATCAGGTCGCCCTTACGGTGAGCTGCAGCTATGAAGAGCGTCGCGGTCCTTCGAACATCAACTTCTTCGTAATCACAAAACCAGGCAATGATCCGGAGAAAGTAAAATCGGTCCTGCTCGAAGAGATCAAGAAAATCAAAGAGAGCCCGGTCTCCGAAGAAGAGCTGCAAAAGGCTAAGAACCACATTCTCAAATTGCTCTTCTCCTCGGGCAGCTACTACTCGCTGCAGGGCAGCCTCGGTAAAGCCGAAAACATCGCCCAGAATGCCTCTTTCTTCGGCAAGCCAGATCTGGTCAACGAAGACATAGATACTTATTTAAGTCTATCGGCAGAGGATCTTCAGAAAGTTGCAAATGAGGTATTCACCGAAAGTGGTGTTACCACTGTGGACGTGATCCCGGCTGATGAGCCGCTGGTCAAAGAAAAATAGAGAAGTTATTACCCGCACAAACAAGACTAGAGCAATAGAGAAGTGAGAGATTCCTTGATGAAAAGAAACACCAAATATGACACCAGGACTGACGCCGAAAAAGCATCGAAGTCATTGAGAACCGGACTGGTTGCTGCTTCTCTCTTACTGTCCACAGGCTTAACGACAATTTCGCCCTGCTGCGCCGCCGGACAAAAGTCCGAACAGAAGCAAGCACCGAAGAAAGAACAGAAGCAAGAACCGTCCAAAACAAGCACCACCGAGACCACCGCAAATACGGCACCCAGGCCGGAACCCTGGAGAAAAACCGCTCCGGAAGCGACAGAACCCAGACCCTTTAAGCTCCCGACCGTTGAAACCTATAAGCTCGAGAACGGACTCAAGGTGCAGCTGGTGGAAGACCACCGCGTACCTTATGTCACTGTCTTTCTCGGATTCAAAGCAGGAAAGCTTCTGGATGACAATCAGACCCTTGGTGTGGCCCAACTGACCGCCGACATGCTCACCGAAGGCACCGGCTCACGCTCCAGTAAAGAAATAGCCGACCAGATAGACTATATCGGCGGCAGTCTCGGCGCCCATACCGGTTACGACTTCACACTCCTGAACGGCTCCGCCCTCTCCAACAGCACTCCGAAACTCTTCGAACTCTTCTCCGATGTGCTTCTCAACCCGTCCTTCCCCGAGGACGAGATCAAGCTGAAAAAAGCAAACTGGCTGCAAGCCCTTATTATGAAGCGCTCCCAGCCGTCATTTCTTCTTGAGGAGAGATTTCGAAAGGTGATTTTCGGAGGTCACCCATACGGCATCGTGGCTCCGCATCCCGATATGGTTTCGTCCATAACCCAGAAAGACCTCCTGGATTTCCACAAACAGCACTACATTCCCAACGACGCAATCTTGCTGGTCTTAGGTGATTTCGATAAAAGCAAGATGAAAGAGCTCGTTTCGAGTTCACTGGGAGAGTGGAAAGCCGGCGAACGCAAAGAGGCTGCTCTGCCGAATGTGCCTTCCCACAAGGGTAGAAAGATCTACCTCGTCAATAGACCCGGATCAGTGCAATCTTCACTGAAACTGGGCAACCTCGGAATCAAAAAGACAGATCCGGACTATTTCAAGATCCTGGTCATGAACGAAGTTCTGGGCGGAGCCGCCCACTCCAGGCTCTTCGCCAACATCCGGGAGAACAAAGGCTATACCTATGGTGCCTACAGCTCCAGTGCCACCAGGGTCCATCCTGATGTCTTCTACGCCTCGGCCGACGTCAGAACCGATGTCACCGCTGCTTCTCTGCAAGAGTTCCTCTACGAACTCGAGAAGATAAGGAATCTGAAACCGAAAGCAGACGAACTCATCACCGCCAAAAACTATTTGACCGGGACCTTCCAGCTCGGCATAGAGACCCAGGCGGGTCTTGCCCAGAGACTCCTGGAAGTCTCTCTTTATGAGTTACCGGAAGACTATCTGGAAACCTACACGAAAAAAGTGATGGCGGTCACCCCGGAGGATGTGAGAGTGGCTGCTCGTCGCATTATTCAAGCGAAAGACCTGGTAATCACCGTAGTCGGAGACGCAGAAAAGATCCGACCGGATCTGGAGATGTTCGCTCCTGTCGAAGTCTACAGTACCGAAGGAGAGGTAGTCACCCGGGCGGAAACCACCGGCGCTAATGATACGGGCTCCGGGTCCGGTGATCCTGATTCCTGAATTTATACTGCGTAGCCGGGCACCAAATCGAGTGCCTCTTCGGCGAAGCGAACCAGAAACACTACTCGTCAGCTGAATCGCCAGCGCCTATCTTTTTGGGGTTAGTGATCCGATATTCATAGGTAGAGGTAAGCTTGATCCGCCCCGGAGTTTCTAGATTGGTGTTCAAAATCAGAAAGGGCAGCGGGATACGGACCTCGGTATCGGTGCGGATTGTCAGCACCCTGACATCACTGGCGACCTCATCGCTATAGTATTTGTACTGGGGACGACCGATGAAGAATCCGCCCATTCCACAGCTATCCATTCCGCCCAGAGCCGCTGTCTGCACCTCTTGCTTATCCTTGCCGTCCAGGGCTTCCTTGGCCGCCAGCATAATCGAGTCCTTGCAGACCCTGTCGTTATAGATCTTTGCGATGACGATCACATAGATGTTTGCCGAAAGAAGCCCGAGAACAATGAGCAGCACGACGGCGAGGCCGATCTCGATAATGCTGTGTCCCCTGGCTGATCGTTTACGAATTGGCACGAACTTTAAAACACCTGAACCAGAAATGAAACCTAGATATCCTAGATTAGTTTACCCTTTTACAAGGTAAATATAGCGGCTTTTTAAGAACCTCAGTCCGGCAGAGACAGCTCTCCGAGATAAGGCAGTTCTCTGTAGTTCTCGGCATAGTCGAGCCCATAGCCGACTACGAAAAGATCCTCGATAGAAAAACCGGTATAGTCCGGCTGGTAATCCACCGCTCTTCTGGAGGGTTTATCCAGGAAGCAAGCCATTTTCAAGGTTCTGGGATGAAACTGTTCGGTCAGATAATCCATAAAGAAGCGAGCCGTCCTTCCGGAATCGACGATATCTTCGATAACGAGAATATTTCTCCGGGAAATATTGGGAAGTTCCAGATATGGGGTCTGGATCTTGCCTGAGCTCTCTGTGGCACTGCCATAGCTGGACAATCTGACAAACTCGATTTGAAGGGGATCATTGACCGATATATTGCGAACCAGATCGGCCATGAAACAGAATGCCCCTTTCATAACACCGATGACGACAGGATTCTCGAGATCCATAAAATCTTTGCTGATCTCTTTACCGAGCACTTCTATGCGCTCCGCAATCTCCTCTTTAGAAAAGATCTGGCTAATCCTGTGATTATTACAGGCTTTCGATTCGAGCATGGGTTCACCCTTCTGCATACGACTTTAAGCGAAGATCCTAACACGATGGAAGCTTTAGGTAGAATTAGAAAAATTCTTTTTGCCGAACACTTGCCGCCCTCGAATATAAGTAGCCTCCACACAGCGATCATCGCCCAGAAAAACCAGGCTGGAGAGGATGTCGTCGGTCTCTTTTTCGAGCATGTCTCTGGCGATGGCATTGCGATTGGTAGGATCGACGATTATAAAATCTGCATCTTTTCCCGGCTCCAGCGAGCCTATATGTTGAGACAGGCCCAGAGCCCGGGCACCGCCAAGAGTAGCCCTGTAGAAGAGATCGGCAGGGGTGAGCCAGTGGCTGGGCTGAATATAATTGGCATCCTTCATCACCTGGAACATCGACATCTCCGGTCCGGCAGCCACATCGGAGCCGAGACCGAAACGGATACCGCTCTCCTTGATCTTCTCGAAAGCGAAGATGCCGCTTTTGAGAAAGAAATTAGAGCTGGGACAATGGGCGAGCGAACAATCATGCTTTTTGAGATCGGCGAGATCATCGTCATCCAGATGGATGGAATGGGCGAAAACGGTGTTGGTTCCGAAGAGACCATTCATCTTGTAGACATCCACATAGGAGCGAGCTTCGGGAAACAGCTCCCGGACCAGATCCACCTCGCCCCGGGACTCGGCCAGGTGAGTATGGAGATAGCTTCCGGCACTCGCCGCCCAGGCTTCTCCAACTCCTTTCAGTAGCTCCCTGGAAGAAGTCACCGCAAATCGAGGCGTGAAGGCATACTTCAATCGACCGTTATCTCGGTCGTGCCATCTATCGAAAAGCTCCAGAGATTCTTCAATAGACTGCCGATGTGACTCCTTGAGCGAATCGGGACAGTTCTCGTCCATCAAAACCTTTCCCATGATGACACGGTTGCCGACTTTCTCGGCCACGGAAAAAGCCCGATCGCAAGAGGTTTTATGAATAGTGGTAAACACGCAAGCGGTTGTTGTGCCGTTTCTCAAAAGCTCATCGAAAAACCAGTAGGAGAGCTTCTCGGCAAAGTCGACATCCTCGAACTTGATCTCGGCAGGAAAGATATACTTCTCCAGCCAGGCAAGTAATTGCTCGCCGGAGCGACCGGTCTGGGCGACCTGGGGCAAATGGATATGCATATCGACAAATCCGGGCAGTATAAGCGATTTTCCAAGATCTACCACCTGCTCGCCTGCCCCAGGATGTAAATCCTTCCGTTCGCCCACACCACTGATCTTGCCGCATTCATCCACTGCAATGTAGCCATCGACCAGGTCCAGTCTGCTCCCCGCCTCGACAGGGGTGTATACATGCCCGAGGAATGTTTTCGAAAGCGTACTCTTGGATTCAGCTGCCATCTTGATAATGAAGAATCGAAACCTAACACGAAAGAGGATGATATCCGATTCTGCCTCTTCCTGCTTCCCTCTACCTGTTTAAAATAGCAGAGATGCGAAAGCTACCACTGACGATGGCAGATCTCATATCCCGGCATCATTATCAGCAACACGGGTCAAGGAAGTAGAGGCCGAATCCCGTGAACACCACATAAATAAAGAGAAGGTTTTTAGCAAAAGATTATGAGGTATGATCAGGGCGTGGCAGAATCCCTTACCAATCAAGGTAGCAATGACAGCGAGCACCCCTCAGAGCCTCACCGCCCACCTCATTCTTGACCAGTTGAACACGGAAGGCTGCCGATACTTATTTGGCTCCAATACCTCCTCCGATTCTCCTATAGCCGCAGCGCTTTTAAGAAGCAAATATCACTCTAGCGAACGCATCAAGTTCATCGGCGCTCTGCATGAAGCGATAGCGGTATTCATGGCAGCCGGATACTCCCAGGCGACCTCCCTGCCTTCGGTGGTCAACCTGGTCTCCGGTCAGGGTTTGCTCAACGCCATTCCGGCAATTTACTCGGCATATCGCTCTCAGACTCCGGTCATAATCCTTGCCGACCAGGAAGACTCCTATCTGCTCAATGAAGATCCCCCACTGGCTGTAGAACATCACAAGATGGCCAGTTCGGTCTGCAAATTCATGGCCGAAGCCCGTACGGCAAGGGAAGTCTGCCGCTTGATTCGTCGCGCATTTCACGAAGCGCTTACCCCTCCGAAGGGTCCGGTGGTTCTCTCTATCCCTATAAACCTCTCGCTCTCCACCGCCCGGGCTCAGGTCCTGACCCCTCCGATATCCAGTCCCCAGGGTGCAGCCGACGAGAACTCCGTCGCTAAAATTGTCCAGAAGCTGACCGAAAGTCACAGTCCATGCATAATTTCGGGAAATGAGGTCTCCCAGTATAGAGCACGCAAAGAGGTGGTGTTGATTTCGGATGTGCTCGGCTGTCCGGTATTTTCAGAACCGCTACCCACCGGCGTCAACTTTCCCAATCGTCACCCGCATTTTCACGGAGTGTTACCGCTCAATTCGAAAGAAGCCAGTAATTTACTGAGTAAACACGACCTTTTCCTTCTTCTTGGCGTTCAGAACCGATTGCCTTCGAGAACCGACGGTCCGTCACTATTGCCGGACAACGGCATCGCCATCCAGATCAATATGGATGGCAAGCTGGCCGGTAAGACTCTTAGATCAAATCTAGCTATTCAGGCTGATATCGCCGAAACTCTGTCCCGCCTCCGGGCTGAGCTTCAACTGCAGGTGGACAAGAGCTGGCTGAAAGCGGCTAATGTCCGGGCACGAAACACAATTTCGGAGATTGCCGAGAAGCGGCAAAAATTCGAAACCGCCCTCAACTTTCCAGATCCCAACAGCCAGACCCCGCTATTCTGGCTTTTGAGAATTCTCGATGGAACCAGACCGCAGAAGTCGGTCATAGTTTCTGATATCAACGAAGCAACCTGCCAGCCTTTCGAGGTACTCAGCCTGGAGAGCGGCTCTTCATTCTTCTCATCCACCAGCGGGGTCTCGGGCTATGCTTCCGGCGCGACCATGGGAATCCAATGGGCGGGCAAAGACATTCCCGTCATCTGTATCACCGGCGACGAGTCATTTCTAGGCTATCCCCAGGCCCTCTGGACAGCCGGTCACTACCAGCTCAATTCAAAATTCATCATCGCCAAGACCCAGGGGGTCCACTCACTCAAGATAGCGCCTTCGGCGCCGGCCAAGAAAGCTTTACGCTGGCAGTTCTCGGATCCCCGCATAGATCTCAAGCAAATTGCCGAGGGCTTCGGTATCCAGGCAGAATCGGTCAGAACCTTTGGAGACCTGGAGCCTGCCATTTCGCGGCTTTTCGAGACCAAGGGACCCAGGCTTCTGGAAGTGGACGTCATTATCTGATCTCTGGCTAAGAGATAAATAGTAAGTCAAAATGCTTTGCGAAATAGTTAAATCGCGTCAGTTTCGTGCGAAGAGTTGATAAACTTTATGACTCAACGCTGGTCCCAACTGGTAAATGGTATTCGAACAGTGAAAACATTAGCTGCAAACAGCAAAGAAAAAATCGATCAAAAAGGTCAAATAGTCAACAACTTCTCCATTAACGTAGCCACAGTAAACGGTTCAGGAAGCCAATCTTCGAACACGGTCCTGATGCGCTCGATCTTCCAGATGGGGATACCGGTGAGTGGTAAGAACCTCTTCCCGTCGAACATCATGGGATTGCCCACCTGGTTCACCATACGGGTTAGCAAAGACGGATACATCGCCCGCACAAGGGATGTGGACATCCTTGTGGCCATGAATCCCCAGACCGCCATCGACGATGTCAAGTCACTGCGTCCGGGAGCCCTCTGTGTGAGCCCGGTCGAACTAGCCCTGGACAAAGTCCGGGATGACGTCAAGCACTATCAAGTGCCTTTCGGCGATCTGGCTGCCGAAGCGACCACCAATGTCAAACTGAAGAAACTGCTCACCAATATCATCTATGTGGGAGTGCTTGCTCACCTGCTCGACATCGACAATGACGAGATCGAAAAAGCGATTCGCTCGCAGTTCGAAGGCAAAGCCAAGGCTATCGATCTCAATATCAATGCCGCCAACATCGGTCGTAAATGGGCCAGTGAGAACCTCAAAAAAGAAGACCCCTTCATTCTGAGCCCACTCAATAAAACCAGCGGAAAGATAATCATCGACGGAAACGGTGCCTGCGCCATAGGATGCCTCTTCGGCGGCGTCTCGGTGGTGAGCTGGTATCCGATAACCCCTTCCTCCAGTGTCTGCGAACAATTAATAGATTACCTGGAGAAATACCGAAAAGATAAAGAGACAGGCAAGAGCACCTTCGCCGTGGTGCAAGCCGAAGACGAACTGGCCGCTGTTGGAATGGCTCTGGGTGCCGGCTGGTCCGGAGCAAGGTCGATGACCGCCACCTCCGGTCCCGGTATCTCTTTGATGTCCGAGTTCACCGGATACGGTTACTTCGCCGAGATCCCGACGGTGATCTTCGATATACAAAGAGTCGGCCCCTCAACAGGACTGCCCACAAGAACAGCCCAGGGGGATTTGATCAGCACCTATTTCCTCTCCCATGGCGACACCAAGCATCCCATCCTGCTGCCCGGTTCGGTAGAAGAGTGCTACGAGTTCTCCATGAAAGCTTTCGACATGGCAGAGCGTTTGCAGACTCCGGTATTCGTGCTTACCGATCTCGATCTGGGCATGAACAACTGGATGTCGGATCCGTTCAAGTATCCTACCCAGCCCTTCGACCGAGGCAAAGTTCTCTCTGCCGAAGATCTGGAGAAACTGGGCGGCTTCGCCAGATACAAAGATGTGGACGGTGACGCCATTCCCTACAGAACTCTGCCCGGCACTCCTCACGACAAAGCAGCCTATTTCACCCGGGGCTCCGGTCACAACGAGAACGCCGGCTACACCGAAAAACCGGAAGACTATGTCAATCTCATGGACCGCCTCAAGCGCAAATGGGAATACGCCAAGAAGCTGGTTCCGCCAGGCGTTGTCGAAACAGAAAAAGACGCCAAGGTAGGAATCATCGCATTTGGTTCCACTCACTGGGCCGTGGTAGAGAGCCGCGATCAACTGAAAGAGCAAAAGATGCCGACCAGCTATCTGAGAATTCGCGCTCTGCCTTTCACAGAAAAGGTGAAAGACTTCGTAGAAGCCCACGATACGGTCTATGTCGTCGAGCAGAACCGCGATGGACAGATGCTCGACCTGATCAGACTCGAGTATCCGATGCTCGCCACCAAGCTCAAGTCTATTCGTCACTACAACGGCTTACCGATAGATGCTCAGTTTATTACTGAACATATCGTTGAACAGGAGAACTAGGATCCATGGCCGAAACAACAGCACAAAAAACAGCTCCTCAAGGCAAACCGCCGGCAACCAACAAGCTCGGTCTGACCTTAGCCGACTACCGGGGGCTGCCTTCCACCCTCTGTGACGGCTGCGGGCATGACGCTATCACCAGCCAGATCATCAAAGCCTTCTGGGAGCTCTCGATAGAGCCCCATGACGTGGTCAAGCTCAGCGGCATCGGCTGCTCCAGTAAGACCCCGGCTTACTTCTTGAACCGCTCCCACGGTTTCAACTCTGTCCACGGAAGAATGCCTTCGATAGCCACCGGCACAAACATGGCGAACAAGAACCTGATTCTTCTAGGTGTCAGTGGAGATGGAGACTCGGCCAGTATCGGTCTCGGCCAGTTCGGTCATATGATCCGACGCAACCTGCCGGTAATTTATATTATCGAGAACAACGGCGTCTACGGTTTGACCAAGGGACAGTTCTCGGCCACTTCGGACCGGGGCTCCACCCTCAAAGACGGTACCGTCAACGAGCTCACCGCCATCGATCTCTGTGGTCTCGCCATCGAACTGGGTTGCGGCTTCGTGGCTCGCTCCTTTGCCGGAGACCCCAGACAGCTGGTATCACTCTTGAAAGCGGCTGTCTCCCATAACGGCACCGCGATAATCGACGTGATCAGCCCCTGTGTAACCTTCAACAACCATGAAGGTTCCACCAAGAGCTACAAACACGCCAAAGAGATAGACACGCCTCTGCATGAGCTCGGCTATGTGCCGTTTTACGAGCAGATCACAGTGGATTACGAAGAAGGTGACGTTCGCGATGTCACCCTCCACGATGGTTCCGTATTGCAGCTCAAGAAGCTCGGTAAGGACTATGACCCCACCGACCGCTTCGCCGCCGATCATGCTATTCACCAGTCCCATCGAGACAAGACCATGCTTACCGGTCTGATCTATTTCGATGAGAGTATCCCGGATTTCACCCGGCTCAAAAACCTGGTGGACGCACCTCTCTCTAGCCTGCAAGAAAAAGATCTGAGACCTTCTAAAGAGGTCCTCGAGGAAATAATGCAATCCCTGATGTAAATCAAATCAGATCCCGTAAAGCTCTCTGGAGTTCTCCCAGAGAATACGATTGCCGTAGAGGCTACCTTCCTTTTCGGACAGGTAGCCTTCTTCTTCCAGAGAAGCGAGGGCCTGAGCCAGACCTTTCCTGCTTGAGAGGGCGCCGTAGAAATATGCTTCGGGAAAGCTATGACCATCGGTACCAGCCATTATCTTGCTCAAAGGAGCTACCGAAAGCGCCTCCCGATAAATTTGACTGATTGCCGGTGACACCATTAGTGGTACCAGAGAAAGGTCGAGATGGACGGAGGAAAAGACCGAGGCCAGATAGGCCGCCTCTTTCACATAGGGAAAACAGTGCAGGAGCACGAAATCCACCCCTTCATATCGTTTGTCTTTGAACACGGTGGTCATTTTAGTTGGATTGGCCCGATCCAAAATAAGATCGCTGTCTCCGAAACCGCAATGAACCTGCACGGACAACTGCTTTTCCCGGGCTATGGCAAAAGCCTCTCCAAGAAGATAGTGGTGCATCTTGGTGCCTTCAAGACGGATTGATGACGAACCTCCTTTATTTCGCCACTTCAAGAAATCGAGCTCATCCCGGGCTTCAGCCTCAGTCACGGTTTGCAGTTCGAGCCCGCCGCGATAGGCGGCGATGGTCTTGAGGGCGCGTATCGAACTGTCCGCATCGACCCTCTCTTGAAAACCTTCCACCACGGCCTGGATGGTGCCTACTTTGCCGAGCAAGTCCTCCAGTTCGGTCTCGATTCTGAGCACCCTGTGCACCGGTCTTTCAATAACCGTGCTCAGCTCATCTAGAGAAAGCATAAATTGCCGGTCGCCACCATAGCCGTCATCTATCAGAAACTGACTTATATTAGCCTGGGCGAGCAGGCGCTCGATAAGACGATCAGGGCCTATTTCAGCGCGTTTCGTAAGATAGAAGGTCTCCATCTCCTCGCCGAGGAATTCCATCCGGAAAGGTATCTGGCATTCTTCGTCTTCTAAAACAACCTTGCAGACGTTTCTCAAAAAATCGCGATAACTGAGCGAATCTAGAAGATGTCCTTCGAGAATTCCTCTCTCTTGAGATTCGGAAAAGGCGGTGCGAAAAATAGGCCCGGTAATTTCACTGTCCAACCGCCTGAGAGAATGAGCATGGCCATCGACCATGGCAATATCACAAAGCGCTTCGACTCTCTCTTCAAATTTCATGCTTTTTTCTATCTAAATCTTTATAAAAGGGGTATTGCTAGATCAGAACCGCAGACGGTGCTGCGCATATTCGAAATCGCTATCTAATGCGAAGGCGTTCACCTCAGAAGTCTTGACAGTGATATAAACATTGGCAAGCTCCGGGCCAAGCATCTTCATCAGATAAATATCGGTCTCCAACTCGACCAGTGCCTTATCGAGACTCTGGGGCAGACGCACCACCTGATGGCGCTCCATCGCCTCCGGGGAGAGATCGGCAGGATCCCCCGCCACCGGCGGAGGTGGCTCCATCTTCTTCATGATACCATCCAGACCGGACGCCACCACAGCCGCCATGGCCAGGTGCGGATTGATTGTACTGTCAACACACTTGATCTCGATATTGGTAGACTCTTCCTCTTTGCCCCAGTAAACCGACGGCACTCTGACCGCTGCTTCTCTATTGTCATAGCCCCAGCAGGCATAGGCGCTGGACCAGCTCTTGGGCTTCAGGCGCCGGTAAGAATTGACCGAAGGACAGGTAACTGAGACCAGCGCAGGCAGATGGGAGACCAGTCCGGCGATGAAATACCTGGCGATATCGCTCAGTCCGTCTCCCTCTTTCGACCAGGTCAGGTTCTGTTTCATCTCTTTATCCCAGATTGAAAGATGGAGATGACAGCCATTGCCCGGTTGATCTTCAAAGGGCTTGGGAGCGGCTGTAAAGAAGAGTCCGGCGGCGGTGGCCAGACCACGCAAACTCTCCTTGACGGCAAGATAACGATCACAGGCTTCCATTGCCGATGCGTGCTTGATACTGATTTCGTGCTGCCCATGTCCCAACTCCGGATAGAATTGCTCTATTTGAATACCCTGCCGGGAAAGACACTCGTACAATTCGGTGTAAAAGGCATCGGCTCTATCCATGGCGTCGGTGCCGAAACATACATTGGTGTCGAGCGGTGTGTAGCTACCGTCCTGACCATATTCACCAAGCATATATTCAGTTTCGAAAGCTGCCTGGATAGAGAATCCCAGAGTGTTGGCATCGGCGAGCTGTCGGCGCAAGAGCTCCCGGGGGCAGAGGGACCAGCCCATATGATCCAGCTGGACGAGATCGCAAATAACCGAAGCGGAAGACCTCGTATACGGTACCAGTCTGAAAGTATCCAGATCAGGCACAAGGCGAACCTCACCGGTGGCACCGAGTCCGGTATCGGTCTGCATCTTGTCGAGCATGTTCATGGCCATCATCCCCTTTACAAGACCGATACCGGTCTTGCTTCGCTCGGCGAAAGTGCCTGAAGAAGTGAGCTTCCCCCGGACCTGACCACTCAAATCCGTATAGAGAAAACGAATCAGCTCGATACCGTGATCGTTGATTTTCGCCAGCACGTCGTCTTTTATCTGATTGGCCATGGATTTGATTACGGCTCCCGAATTCGTCTTGTAGACCCTGGAATAAATGAGCCTATTCTAGCTTGATTTCCGAATTGTTTATCGACTAGATCAGGCTGGCAAAATTCCCTGGTTGTCAATAAGTCTTATGATGTTATTTCCACCCGGGCCGGTGGAACAATAAGAACGTCAACAAATATTTCTCCGCAGTTTGTGCGCGGACCATTCCCTATTGAGCGTTATCAGAGTCATGAGTCTCAGCCCTTCAAAGATTCTCAATTCTTACTACTCAGCCACCTTCATTCTCGGTGCACTCTTCACCCTGCCCACGGCTTACTGGGTTGCGGACAAAGAGATCGGTCTGAGAGGGGCACTCGGTCTGATCCTTTGCTGGAACGTTTTATTCATTATGCTATTGCCTCTGGTGCTGGACTTTCTAGAGCGACGACTTATGAAAGCGCGTTTTCTGCAAATCGAAGAGATCAAAGAGACGAATCCGGAGCTAGCCCTTGCCCTGGATCAACAATGTCAGAAGCTATCTATTCCAGGCCTCAAACTGGCCGTTACCGATTGCCATTCCAAAGAGGTATTCTCCTATGGACTCTGGGGAGCAAACGCCCGTCTAATGGTGCCTTCGGAGTTGCTCGAAGGCGACTGCAAAAGCGAGGTTCTACCCAGTATCGAAGCCGAGCTGAGTAAATTCACAAGACGCAATCATAACGTGGTCTATCTCATATTTGCCGGATTCCAGGCAGTGATTCTCTCCCTGGTTCTCTCCACAATGATCAATTGAATTCTCTCTCTTCAAAAGAGATAGACTCGAATACTTCGAATCTGGCCTCGGGTCTGCGCCAGGCGTTTTTGTCTAGACCGGCTTTCATGGCAAGCTGTTCGAGCGTCTCAGTCAGACTCCAGCCAAATTCGGTAGCGACATGGGGTAAAAAAACCGACTGGCTATCTTTCAAATGAAAGACGACTCCATGAACGCCAATCTCGATCTCGTCTATGCTCTCCACAGGTCTGAGCGGTGTGAGAACGCTTATCTCTATCTCCAGATCGTCAAGCTCGCTGGCTTTCAAGGGAGTGAATCGATAATCTTTTGAGGCTGCTCCGATGGCATTATCAATCACAGCTTGATAGAGAGGTTTAACAGGACAGATATAGCCTATGCAACCCCGGAGCTGCCTCTCCTTGCATTGTTCGAAATCAGGAGCCCTTTTGAAGAGAGTGACAAACACTCCCCGGGATTTTTCCAGGGCGGCGGTTACTTCTATGCCGGCATCGGCATAAGCCATCTGTCGACCGCTTCGGGCAAACTCGGTGACCACCCTCCTGGCAAGGTGAAGGAGACCTTTCTTCTCCGGCTCAGAAAGTTCCAGTTCCGATTCCGATTCAGATTCAGCGGCCCAGGCGACTTCTGCGGCGGAGTCCGTAAGTACCAGGGCAAGATAAGAGACAGAATTTCGGGAGTCTTCTTTGTACGAATCCCTGGAAGTCCCATATTTCAAGAGACTGGTTCTGGAGCCCTCCGGCAAAATTGAAAGCAAGAGAGAACAGGGAAAGAAACCACATATGGTGCAACCGGTTTGATCATGGAAGTTCAAAAAGCCTTCCAGGTCACTATCCTGTATGTAGGAAAATGCATCCTGATCGAGCTTTTTGACTTGCTCCGGGAAATCGCCCTCGAAGGGAACATAATCGTATCGAGGTCCGTAATGGGTAAAGTCGGAGCTGACCACCACCAGGTCGCCTGGACGAATCTGGCTTCTCAAGACGGAACCGGCATAGCGAATCTCGGAAGAGCTCTTGAAAGCGCCCACCACCAGTGGAATCAGTTGGGCATCAGGGTAGAGATGTTTGAGGAAGGCGAGTTGCAACTCGAGAGAATGTTCACGGTTGTGGATATCATCTGAAAAACCGTATAAACGATGCCTGGAAAGTTCATCCACAGTCTTTCTCTCCAACTCCATGTCACCCAGCGGGGTGGCAAAAGCTCTACAATGACTGAGGGCTACCCCTTCAAAACCGACATAGTGACTGGGTCCCAGCAGGAATATCCTCTCAGGCGCGGCATGCTGCGCGGCAAACTCATAAGCGAAAGCAGCCGTGGCCCCAGAGAACATGTAGCCGGCATGGGGGACGATCAGAGCAAGCAGATTTCCCTGGGGAGCCGGATTGTCAGGGAATGATTTCTCCGAGGGAGATTCCGACATTTTCTTTCTGGCAGATTCCAAGAAACCGTCCATCTGCTTTACCAGGGAATTCGGGTCACTCTCATACCAGGTGCCTGCGAAACGAGCTTCTCGTCGGCCTCCGGAATCTCTACTCTTTCTGTCTTTCTTCTCTGATCTGTTGAAGATACGCATGATTTAGACTTGTATTGCTATTTCTTCGGCGAGCCTAAAGAAGCATTAATCTGCCTGGAGCTATCTCCATGGGGATCGGCAGAAGAGACGAAATCCAGGGTCAATTTGACTTTTTCACCGGCAGAAGCAGGCAGGCCCCCAAAAGGCTGAGCCTGGACGAAGGCCGTGTTGGCCGCCTGTTCAGCCTCAGGCGAACTCGGAGAGCTTACGGTGACTACATCCTGAGCAGTACCGTCCGATTCGAGGGTGCAGGTCACGGTGACTTTGTTCTTACCATCTGGAATATACCAGTTATTATTCAATTTCTGGGTGAGGCCGTTGATATAACTTTTGCACTCGGCACTTTCATAGTTGGCGCCGGCGGCAAAACAGACCTGGCTCCCCCAGGCTAGAGACACTGTCAGCAAAGAGATTCCGGCAATTAACGATCGCGTTTTTAGCATGAACAACTCCCTGAAGCATGATCATCGACTAGATTTCAGTTTATCAAAATCTCTCCCGAAAGATTCCGAAAGAGGATGTATATCCGTGCAGAAAGGTCGAAGAGCCGACCGGTCCTATTTCACCGTTGCAAAAGAAACCGCCTAAGGGCACCGGTCCTAAATAGGTTTTAAAGCATTCACTGTCATGATTGGGCTGTTGATAAAGATGAATCCCCCGGCCAAGACAGGAGAAGAGAAGCGCCCCCCTGGGAGAAAGGGTGCCACCGACCAGAGTCTGATCCCGATAGTCTTTTAAAAGAAGGCGCAGATCAAGGGCAGAGCTGGCCGCATCTCGGACATGAAATTGAACTGTTTTCTGATTATCCAGAATCTCCCCGACCACCAGAGCACCGGAGGTAGGTTCGATGCCAAGGATATTGCGCACCAGAAAGTCTCCTGTACCGGGCTCGCTTTTCATCTCGTCCATGACTATGCCCATGAATATGGAATCTTTGATCAACTCCCTATCTCTTTCGCCAAGCGAATCTATAACCTCTTTCAGCGCCATTATCGCCGGCTCTCCGTCGAGTTCATAAAGGATGTTTCTTTTACATCGAGTAATCGTAAAAGAACGTCCCACCGGCTTGCAGCCCTGGGCGACAACGGTGTCGACCACTACATTGCCGGAAAAAGTCAGGCCTACTAAACCTTCGTTGTAAAGGCGATCATTCAGAAACAAGCCGTTCTGACCAGAGCTCAAAGCACCACTGGCGAGACCACCGATCTTCACCGCGTCGGGGTAGGCGAAATCGAGTCCTTTGACCAGCACATCGGTGCTGAAGCTAAAAGGATCCGGAATCATCACAAAAGCGGGCTGTTTCTCCGGACTGACTCCCATAAGAGCTTGCCACGCCTCTTGAGACTCGTCCAGATCCGGCAACTTCTCATCCACTAGATAGAATGGTGTCAACTCCACATCCGGCAGATAGGCTGCGGTAAATGCCACGGAACGCTCCTGTTCAATCTCCTTTCCGCCACCAATCAACCCGCCCGCCGAACAGCCAATAAAACATCCGGGAGCAAGCAAATCCTTCACCAGTCCCGGTATCACCTCATAAGAATCGCGAAAATGACTGGAGACGAAGCCGAGCAGAAAGTCCACCGGATTATCCTCCAGATCCTCTCTTATCTCGGTAAGACAACTGGTAACGGCATCCTCCAGGCTGACCCGGTCGCTGTCTTCTTTACTGCGGATGGCTGAAGCCCACTTCATCGTCATAGATCTCGGCTCTCCTCTCCGGTCATTGCCGCCGGGTCGAGGATCTTAACAAGCTCGCTCTCATCGAGGTCGGTCAAGTCGAGAGCCGCTTCCAAAATCGAGCGCCCGGTGCTCTCGGCATGCTTCGACACCTGGCAGGCCTGATCGTAGCCGATCACCGGCACGAGCGCGGTACAGAGGCTCAACCCAAATGAGACCGATTCCGGTCCTCTCCCGGTCGCTTCAATGCCATCGACACAGCGACGACTGAAGTTTTGCGACGAGCGCCCCAGAAGCGTGATCGACTGCAACAGGTTGTAGCCGGCCACCGGCAGCATTACGTTGAGCTCAAAATTTCCCGATTGTCCGGCCAGGGTAATGGCAGCGTCGTTGCCTACCACCTGGGCGCAGACCATGGCTGTCGATTCTGCGATAACCGGATTCACTTTGCCAGGCATAATAGAGCTTCCCGGCTGTACTGAAGGCAGCCTCAACTCGCCATAACCCGCCCGGGGACCGCTGCCTAGAAAGCGGATATCGTTGAGGATTTTGAGCAATGAAATAGCGATTGACTTCATTACGCCTGATGCCGTCACGATCCCATCGATAGTACTCTGGGCTTGAAAGTGATTGTCGGTCTCGGTCAATGCCAGTGCCGTTCTTTTGTTTATCAGCTCAAGCACCCGACCGGAAAAACTCTTGGTGGTATTGATTCCGGTGCCTACTGCCGTTCCGCCGAGGGCTACCTCGGCAAGAGTACTTTCGGCATGTTGCAACTTCAGAAGAGCTCTTTCAATCTGACCTGCATATCCAAGAAACTCCTGACCAAGCCGTATGGGAACAGCATCCTGTAAATGCGTGCGGCCGGTTTTTACAAGAGGCATAAATAGAACGGCTTTCTGAGAAAGGGCCTCCTTGAGCTCGATAAGTGCCGGCCGAAGAATTCGATCGATCTCGAGAAGGGCAGCTATATGAATAGCTGTGGGGATGACGTCGTTGGAAGAAGTACCGAGATTGACATGATCATTGGGATGAATCAGATGGCGGTCGCCGCGCTTGCCGCCTAGACTCTCGATAGCCAGATTGGCGATTACCTCGTTGGCGTTCATATTGGTCGAGGTACCCGACCCTGTCTGAAAGATGTCGACCACGAACTGATCGTGAAACTCGCCTGCGGCAATTCGATCGCAGGCTTCTGCTATGGCATCGGCCAGATCACCCTCTAGAAGGCCTAGTTCCCGGTTGACCCTGGCAGCGCAAGATTTGATCAGGCACAACGCCTCGATAAACACAGGAGGGAAGCGAAGGTCGGAGACTGGAAAGTTCTCCAGAGCTCTTGCGGTAGAGGCTCCATAATAGGAGTCCGAAGGCACGGCGAGTTCACCCATCGAGTCTCTTTCAGTCCGCATCGCCCTCAGTGCTTCTCCTGTTTTGTTTCTGTTTCAACTTCTTGAATCTCCGCAGATTCTCCTGACTGATCTGATTCATTATTTTCATGCTTTTTCGTCTTCAAAGTGAGAAAACCGGAGCTCGGCTTCTTAGAATCCCGCCGGAGCTGCTCTTCGATTTTGCGCTCATCCGAGGCGATTTGATCCAGATCCTTGTCCACCTCCATGACCAGCTCCTCGACTATATCAGGGTCTCCCGCTTCTTCGCGCAACAGCCTCAAGAGAGAATCTTTTCTCGATTCCAATAGCCTTTTACGGGTTTCACCCTCCTGAATGCTTTCGATAATAGAATGCTCCAGCTTCATCTCTTCCATTCTGTGGGACAAATCTCTTTGCTTAGAGAGGATCTCATCGCGAATACGCAGATAAATACCGCGGGTGACGATACCGCTGGTGAATTGCTGCTCCAGATCCTTCAACGCGTTCGACTCGGCATAAAGACGGCTCTTGAGAGTGAAATACTCTCTCAAACGTTTATCATCGCTGGTCATGCCAAGGAAGCGCACCAGAGGCTCGATGGTGAGACCCGGTATCAAAAGGGTAAAGAGCACCACCCCGAAAGTAAGAACGACTATATTCTCGCGCATGGCGAAATCATGAGGAAGGCTGAGAGCGAGAGCCATGGAAAGAGAGCCGCGAAGAGCGCCCCAGAAAAGGAGATGGCGCCAGCTGTAGGGTATCGGAAGGCGTTTATCTGATACGAAAAAGGACAGCCCATAAACAACGACAATACGTGAGACCATGATCGCGACTATGGCTACGCCGATTTCATAGGCGTGAATCATAAGAAGATTCAGGTTTATTTGCAGCCCTATCAGAAGAAAAACCAGAGAGTTCGTCACGAAGGCGGCGTATTCCCAGAACGAGTTCACCGCCAGACGAGTGGTGGCAGACATTCCCGTACGGCTGCCGTAGTTGCCCACAACCACACCGGCCACCACCACGGCGATAACAGCCGAAGAATGCAGTTGCTCGGCAACCAGATAGGAGCCATAGGCGACAATGGTGGTGAGGGTGATTTCGAGCAGATGGTCATCGAAATAGCGCGTCACCCTGGAGCCGAAAGCTCCCACACAGAGACCGACGATGGCGCCGATAACCACCACACGCACGAACTCGTATACGGAACCGAATGCATTTAAGGTATTGCCGGTGATGGTCATCAAAAGAATCATCTTGAATAAAACCACCGCGGTACCGTCATTGAAGAGACTCTCCCCTTCGAGCATAAGAGAAAGACGTTTTTCAAGACCGAGTTTGCGAAAGAGGGCAAGCACGGATATAGGGTCGGTGGCAGCGGTCATAGAGCCGAAGAGCAGAGCGGCTTGCCAGGGCAATCCGCAAAAGTGAGTGAGGATGGCACCGGTGATGAACATGGAGACGACCACACCCACAGTGGCAAAGGCCGAGACAGGCTTCCAGATCTTCTTGAGCTCGTTGAGGCGGATGTTCCAGGAAGCCTCAAAAAGCAGAGCGGGAAGACAGACAAACAGAATAAGCTCCGGGGTCATCTCAACCCGGGGAAAGAGGTGACTGGATCCGATCAGCAATCCTACTATCACCAGGGCGACAGAATAAGGCAGCCTCACCCACTTCAAGGCGAAGCCAACCGCTGATGCCACCATCAGCAACACCATCAGAATCTCGATTCCGTGGGCTGTATTCAGTGCGGTGTTTACTTCAGGCAAAACTCATAACCTATAATAGACCTTCCTTCATGGCCTTGACCGCAGCCTGGGTTCGATCCGTTACCCTTAATTTTTCCATGATGTGACGCATATGGGTTTTGACTGTCTCAATACTGATAAAAAGCCCATCGGCAATCTCCTGGTTGGTTCTGCCATCCACCACCTGTTTCAGCACATCCAACTCTCGCTTGGTGAGAAGACCGGCAAGTTCGCTGTTCACTCTCTGGCGACCTTCTCTGGTGGACTCGAGCACCATGCGGGCTATACCGGGGTCAAGCCAGGCGGCCCCTTCCGCCACAGAGAGAATCGCTTTGATCAAGAGCCCACCGGAAGATTCTTTCAAGCAGTAACCTTCCACTCCCGCCCCCAGAGCGGCAAAAACATGCTCATCATCATCATGGGATGTCAACATAACAATTTTGGTCTCCGGCCTGGCTTCTTTAATCTGCCTGGAAGCCTCGATACCATTCAGAAAAGGCAGGCCTATGTCCATGACGATAACATCAGGAGAGATACTGCGGGCTTGCTCAAGGGCTTCCCTGCCATCGGAAGCCGTGCCCGCCACTTCCAACCCTTCGGTCTTGGCCAGGACAGTTTTGAGACCTACCCGCACCAGCTCCTGGTCTTCAACGATTAAAACCCTGACAGGAGCCTTCGAAGACTGCATACTGACATATACCTCTTGAAATGGAAATTCAACGCACTCTTATATATATTCCATTTAAAGCCTAGATTAATGGAAAAACGAGCAAGTTTTTTGATTTTGTTTAGACGAGCAGCCGTTTGAGAACTTTACCGGTGGAATTGCGAGGCAAGCTGTCGCGGAATTCGAAGATTCGCGGCACTTTATAAGGCGCCAGTCGAGCCCGGCAAAATTCTTCAAGTTCAGATTCCGATAAATCGATCCGTCTTAAAGATTTCGATCCAGATTCGGTTTTCAGGACGACCACGGCTTTGACCCGCTCCCCCATATAGCGATCCGGAATGCCGACAACGGCAACATCCTCTACCGCTTCTAAAGACCGAATCACCATCTCAATTTCCCGGGGATAGATATTCTGTCCACCTCGAATAATCAGCTCTTTGCTCCGTCCACATATAAAAAGATAACCGTCTTCATCGAGATAGCCGAGATCGCCTGTTAGAAAGAGTCCTTCATGAAAAGCGTCCGCGGTGGCTTCTGCATTGCCATAATAGCCCTGCATCACCTGGGGACCGCCGATGGCCACTTCGCCGACATTCTCAGAACCGGCAGGTAAAAATGACCTGTCGACCGGCGAGAGAACTCTCAACTCTACCCCATCTATAGCAGGACCCGCCGAACCCGGCTTCCGGATTCCATCGAGCGGTGTCAACGTTGCAACACAGGAGACTTCCGTAAGCGCGTATCCTTCCAGAACCGGTGCCTGAAGGGCATCTTCGCTCTCTTGCCTGGTCTCAGGAGCCATCGCCGCACCACCGGTGACACAGTATTTGAGAGAGCTGGTATCAATCTGCCCGGGTCCCAGTTCTTTGACCTTCATGGTCATAAACTGAAACATGGTAGGTACTGCCGGTAATATCGTGACCCTATCCCTGGCAATCTGCTCGAGCGCCCTTGAAGCATCGAAATTTTTCAAAATGCTGAGACTGGCGCCTTCGGTGAGAGTACCGAGCATCACCACTACCATGCCGTAGATATGACAGAGAGGCAGGGCCGCCAGCACACAATCCTCCGAGTCGACTATGAACCTGCCGCGCTTCATTTCGACGGCACTTTCCAGATTCCCATGGCTCAACATCGCCCCTTTGGGATTCCCGGTGGTGCCAGAGGTATAGACCAGAACGGCGAGATCCTCAGCTGCTCTTGGAACCGGTAAGTAGCTGACTGAATCTGTATCGGTTTCAGTTTCTTGCGCGAGCGATTCGAGATCAATAAAGAAGACACCGTTCAGCCGCTCGACCAGGGCTTTACCATTTTCCAATTCATCGAGAAGCCGCTCACTTGCCACCATATACGAGGCGCTCGAATCTTGCAGGATGTGCTCGATCTCGTTGTTCTTCAACAAGGGATTGACCGGCACCACCACCCCTCCGGCTCTCAAAACAGCCAGGAAGGCGACAACGAACTCCGGAGTGTTGGGAAGATAGATGGCGACGCGCTCGCCCGCCTCAATCCCCGCCGCCTTCAAACGACGACAAAAAGCACGTTCGAGCAAGGAGAGCTCTCCGTAGCTGAGCTCCCTTCCCTCATAAAAAAGCGCCGGGCTATTTTGGTAATGGCGGAAAATCCGATCGAGACGATCGGACAATCGGAGATCCTCACCGGAAACAACCTGGTCTTCTTTTGGTGATGCCAAAGAAAAAATCGGTTCAACCTCGAACTGGCTACTGTTACGGCAAAAAGTTTACAATATTCACAAATCGATCTGGTTAACTACAGTTAACTTCAACTCTCTTAGATAGTCGACGGCAATCTAACCTCGGTCACCTCACCATTGAGATCGAGAAAGTACTTTCGCTCCGGAGCGATATAACCATAGTTGACACAATCTATTCGAGGCACACCACCTGAGACCGTAATCAGCCATTCGTTGTAGCCTTCGTTCTCATACTCGAAGCTGATACCATCATCTTCGATGAAAAGACCGATACCATCTCCGAATCCGAAACATTTGAAAGTAACCGGAGCTTGCTGAAATTCTCTGGTAGATTGAATTACCGGAACAAAAGGTATTATCGAACCCACTCTTGCAAAGGCAGGCACCGTACCCAGATCGAGCTCGACTCGAATAAATCTACCGCCTTCGATAACCGCACCACCATCTAGAGGAACCCACTTGCCCCGGGGGAAATAGACCACTCTCGACCGATGACCGCGCTTAGTCACCGGTGCCACCATAATGTCATCGCCGAAGAGAAACTGATCGTCGATGTCATAGACATTTTGATCATCCGGATAGGACCAGAATAACGGTCTTATCAGAGGGGCACCGTTTCTTGCATGCTCGAAGAACAATCGCTTGATGTAAGGCAGAAGCCGGTAGCGCATTCCAACCAGATGACGAATTCTCGCTTCTGTCTCTTCGCCGAATACCCAGGGCTCCTGAACCACTCCCAGCATACTGGAATGATTGCGAAAGAATGGATAGAAAATGCCCAGTTCATACCAGCGTGTCAAAAGCTCTGCCGAGCAGTCGTCTCCGAAACCACCGACATCCACTCCGGTAAACGGCACGCCGCTGAGACCCATATTGATAAGCATCGGGATACTGAGAGCGAGGTGCTCCCACCAGGACATATTGTCCCCGAGCCAGACGGCGGAATAGCGCTGCACCCCGGCATAACCGGAGCGAGTCAGAACAAAGGGTCTTTCATCGGGTCTAAGAGCCAGCAATCCCTCGAAGCTCGCCCGGGCCATCTGAAAACCATAGAGATTTCGCACTTCAAAATGACCGACCTTACCCTCGGGCACTGCCTGCATGAACATCTGCCTGTCTTCAGGGGGCAACTCTTTCGACTGGGGCGGCATAGGACAGGGAGAATCGATTAAACAAGGTTCGTTCATGTCGTTCCAGACACCGGCTATGTTGTTGTCGACGAAGAATCCGTGCTGGGCAGACCACCAGACTCTAACGTCATGACGCAGGAAGTCGGGAAAAACACTGGGTCCGGGCCAGACCTTGCCTAGAAAAGGACGTTGATCACCACGCCTTACAAAAAAGTCTCGCTTTTTGCCGTCGGCATAGACAGAAAATTTCTCTTCTTTCTTGACGCCGGGATCAAGGATGCATGTGGTCTTGAGACCGATAGAATCTAATTCGTCGATAACTTTTTTGAAGTCGGGAAAGCGCTCCTTAGAGTGGGTAAAGACCCGATATTCATCCATATAGTCTATATCGAGAACCAGGCAGTCACAGGGAATTTCAGATTCTCGCATTCTCTTGCCCACAGCAAGCAGAGTCTCCTGGTCAGGATAGCTCCAGCGCGACTGATGGTGCCCAAGAGACCAATCGGGCGGAATCTTGGAGCGTCCGGTCAGGGCGGTGTACGCCGCAATCAAATCAGGTAGACAATCGGCCTCCATGACATAGAGGCTCCAGCCCCGACGGGAGAGAAGATCGACAACGCCTCTACTATTCAGCTCTTGATCAAGGCTCCAGCTCTGCCAGGCAGGTGAGTCGAGAAAGATACCATGATACTGATTACGGTGCCAATTGGCTATCACCAGGAACGGTATCGACACGTACATAGTATCGAGGGACGGGATATGAAGATTATCCGAATAATTGAAGAGTGTATGGCGACGCCCTCTCAAATTGACATCCGAGAGCCTTTCTCCCAGGGCCAAACATTGTGCCTTTTCCGCAAGGTCGAATCCGATTCTGAAATGCCCCTCGGCTAACTGTTTGAAAGAGAGTTGCAAAGGAAGCGCCGTTTCTTCTATCGAGCCCGAGTCCTCAAATCCTTCCTGCTCGGAAATCGCAAAAGAGGATGGTGGCTCGCCATCGGCAAAAGGAGAGACACCCAGACGAAAAACCTTCACCCCGTCGAGGGTACGAGCTGCCAGAGAGCATTTTCCCGAGAATATATCCTTGTCGAGCTTGTGCCAGAGCTCCTCTCTGGTCTTGAGATTGCGTGCTTCGAGCCAATCCGGCTTCTCTTGTGTCTTTTTCAATTACTTGTTCTCCGCCCGACTTTCAATTAAGACTGACGAACAGTTTACCAGGTCAAAGCCTGACTATTTGACTTCGCTCTCTCTGGATACGGCCGATCTCAACCGGGCCAGATCAAGCCTGGCCTGGGTAATTCTTTTGTCGTTGGCTTTAATATCGCTGCCGGCACCGGAGACATCCAGAAATTTCTCCAGAGCCAATGCCGCTCCTTCTTGATCCTCAGTCTTCTCCAGCGCTCTTGCCAACATGAAGTAGCCGTCAGGCGAATCGGGGCGCAGATCCAGAACCTGGCGAAAAGCAGCCTGGGCTTCATTATTGTCCCCTCTTGCCAGTAGCAGGGTACCCAGATTCATAAAAGAGGTCCACGAGTTCTGGTCGAGCAAGACCGCCTCATGGGCATGTTCAATGGCTCGATCGAGGTTGCCCTGATCTCGATAGGCGTAGCTCAGCCTATCATGAAGCTCCGCGCTTCTTGGATAGTCGACAAGCAGATCGAGCAATAATTTGACAGTCGAATTCTTGCCGGAGGTAGAGGTCTCGGCAATGCCAAAAACGGCATCGACATTGCGATGATC
>CAZCBH010000019.1:65146-67405 GCA_964496875.1 uncultured Candidatus Obscuribacterales bacterium
CCTTCAAAGCTCTTTCCAGGCTGTCCGAAAAATAAGTGCCCCAGGTAGGTTGATTCTTCTTACTCGATGAGATGAAAGCGAAATTGTCACCCAGGCAAGTTGCTTCGACAGAGACATTATAGACTCCGAATCTGGTTCTGGCGCCTGACACCATTTGTGGTGCCCCGGTAAACAAGGTCTGTGCTACCAGCACCACATCTTTCGCCCCGACCTTCTCTTTGACACACTTGATCAGGTCGTCTATCGAAATAGAGGTAGAGTAGAAGTTGTCCAGATCCGTATCGTAGGTCAAAAGATAAACCTGGCCGTTCTCAGCCGGGAAACAGAGCGTACTGAAAAAGATAAAAACCAGGTCGTCCTTGCCGGCCACTCTACCCAACCATTTGTCTCCCAGGGTCTGAAGAATGGCGTCGCGGGAAGCGGCGGCATCAGTAAGTTCGAGCACCGCCTCTTTCTCGAAAGAAGCTTTCTCGACAAGTAATCTGGCCAGATCGCAAGCCGATTGATCCAGCTTGAGATTGCTTCCGAGCCGGCTCTCGTCGAATCGATGAAGTCCAATAACCACCGCCCACTTTCTTGCGTAGGCTCCTGTTCCTATCTTCTCCAGGGCCCTCTCTTTCTCTGCCGCCCGGGCAGGTCCTGACCCTGATGCGATCAGCAGAAGCAGCGCAAAAAACAGAATCAACGGCGTCGAAAGCTTTGAAATATTCACTTGTATAAAAACCTATCCCAGAATCAAGCTCCAGGTAGAATCTTCTCGATACCGCGCGAGATACTCTTCTCCCCGGAATATCCGATAGCATAGTCTACAACTTCACCATCGGCATTCAAGAAAATAACGGTAGGTATGGGACTAATTTCATATTGATCCACCATCTTCTGATTCTTGGGATCGTCCACATCGACTCGCATGAAATGCACCTTGTCGCCATAGCGCTGCGAGATTGTGCCCATATCCTGCTCCAGCTTCTTACAGGGCTGGCACCAGCTCGCATAAAAATCAATAACCGTCGGAGTAGGGGCTTTCCCCGGTGCGCCTCTATCTTTGGAGAACCCGAAAAGAGATGCCAGAAACCGAGTCGCTGCACCGGTCCTAGGCTTGATATAGTCGGCAGGAACCTTCATTATCTCCTGGTTGGCCTTTTGAGAATAAGTCGAGCCCCGACCGAGCCGGATGGCAATTCTCAGGTGCTTACGGGCATTTCGATAGTCTTTCTTACGGGAATAGCAGACTCCGCTGTAATAATGATAGGCTGCCGGCTGAAGCCTGGATTTCTCCGCTTTCAACGCATAGAGGGCTTGATCGAACTGAGATGCTTTGATCATCGCCTCTATCTTCGAAGCCGATGAAACAGGCGATACGGGAGAATGGGTCTTGGCCGCCACCATGGCGCCCTGGCCACTAAAACCCAGCGACGCCATCACGGAAAGTAATAGTAGTAGTACTGATTGTTTGCGGAAATTCAAAACCTTCATAAATTACGAACCTTAATCTTTGTATTCTGCGTTATGTTCTCTATCAGCGCCGATCTGGGAAGAGATCCATTTGTCCACCAGATCGATGTCTGCTTTACTAAACTGGTTCTCTTCGAAAATTAGGTGTTCGGCATCGGTTATCAAGACGAATTTCTTCTCCGCGGTGGCAAGTCGGTCGAAAAGCTCCATGGTACCGCGAGGTCGCACCAGTTTGTCCTTAGAACCCTGAACCATGAGCACAGGTTTATCTTTAATCTTACGAGCGCTCCTTCTGTTTCCTTTCATGAAGCGATCAAACTGTAGTAGTTCCCGGGGAGTGAGTTCGAGCTTTGCCAGGGGATCATTGAGCCAGGCTTCTCTCAAATCCTGGTTTTTAGTGGCTTGCTTGACCACACCCTCACCGACATTGAAAGGTTTGTCCGGGTCGTTGATCAAGTGAAAAGCCACTTTTATGCTGGTTTTAGTCTGGTTGAAACGATCCCCTGCCGGCACCGAAGAGATAAGACCATCGACCAGATCAGGATGCATGGCGGTAGTTCTAAGTGCGATGGCACCGCCCATAGACTCGCCCAGGATAAAAACCGGCAAAGACTTGTGGGCACGTTTGATCACTTTGAGAGTGCGGCGCACATCCTCGAGACAACTGGCAAAATCGACCCGCTCCCGTCCCCTGGCTTCCATCCAGGAGCCGAATCCACGGACATCGATAGCGTATACGGCAAAACCCCTCTCGGTCATGGTTTTACCAAAGGGCTCCCAGGTGCCGTTGTGCAAACCCAGTCC
>CAZCBH010000020.1:0-61388 GCA_964496875.1 uncultured Candidatus Obscuribacterales bacterium
TTATTCAGGCGCAGGCGCTTGTTGCCAAGCGCTTCTTAGAAGAACCACTTGTTGGACAGAGAATAATGATTCAAAAAGGTCCCACTTACAAAGGCACTTTCGTCACCCTCGAAGGGCCGGAAGGGGCGGGCAAAACCACCCAGGTGAAGTTGTTATCCAAAGAGTTGAAAGCTCTCGGGGTAGATCACGAAGTAACCAGAGACCCTGGCGGCACTGCCCTTGGCAAACAGATTCGGCGTATTCTTTTATCCAACGATTATGTGGTGGCGCCGCTTGCTGAGTTGCTGCTCTATCAAGCCGACCGGGCTCAGCATGTGGCTGAGAAAATCCTTCCTGCTCTAGAAAGGGGAGCTCTGGTTATTTGCGATCGTTATATAGACTCCACCGTTGCCTATCAAGGCTACGGTAGAGAGCTGGATTTCGAGCTGATTAATACGCTCAACCGGATGTCGACCCAGGGACTTACCCCTGACCTCACCATCCTTTTCGATATAGAAAGTGCAGATGGGCTCTCGCGTTTGCACCCCGGCGGTCATGATCGAATGGAGCGGGAGGATATCGAATTTCATAGAAGGGTTCGAGAGGGTTATCGCAAAATAGCCGAGGCGAACCCGGATAGATTCGAGATTCTCGATGCATCGAAAGCGATGACAACAGTTCAGGAAGAATTCAGAAAGATCCTCTCCGGTCACTTTGGAGAGCGACATCGGCTTGCCGAAGTGATGGCCAGGACTTAGATCTTCAAGTGTCAGTGCTTCATTTTAGAAGAGCATTCAGAGCCGATTTGCTGCAGTTGTCTGCGCATCTGGGCTTCGTCAGCTGGATCTATATTGCCGGAGCCGGCGACCCTGAGAGCACGTTCTTTCTCTTTGATCTCGGCAACTTTCGCTGAGAGCCTTGCTATATCTGCTTCCGCCATTCTTTTTTCGAGCTTGCCTTTCTCGAGATAATTGCCGAGGTCCTGGATCTCCACCGCCAGTGGTGGCACGGCAGGACCTACCGATTGAGTCACTTTTGAAATAGCTAGCACCGGCATCGGATAGGCATAGCTGAAGCTCTCAGGACGCGGAGCCCAGGGATATAAATACCCGGACGGTGCTTTCCACATGGGCAGGGCAACGCTGCCTGCTTTTACAGAATAGAAACCGTTGCCCACATCTTGCGGCATACCAAAAGATGGATAGCCTGTAGTCGTCGACTGATAAGGATTGGAGAAGCCGAAGCCCACGGTTTTTCTACCCTGGCTGCCCTGATTGCTGCGATAGACGTTTTCCTGGGCCGAAGCCTGGTGAACTGTCACCACCCCTGCCAGAAACAGAATCGCCACATAGATTAGGACGGCAAGCAGCTTGATATCTGCGCCCGGGCTCGTTGTTTCATTCTTGCGGCCTACTTGCCGGGTGATTTTGAGCATCGCTCTCTCCTGGTCATGAACTTCAAAGAGTCTTTGACGTGGAACCCTTTGCAGATGTTTCAACATGTCTTCGGATTTCTCTGTCACCGTTCGGGGAGAACCATTGATAATTGATGGATTCCCCGCAGAGCCAGACAGAAACAAGGCTCCAGAAACCTATGTAACCAAGGGGATATATCTCGAAAAAGCCTTTGCTCGGCAATCCGCCGGTCAATACCTGGCAGATGATGCCGGGAATTGAAAGCACCAGGCAGGTGATGGCGAGCTTGCTTGCCGCCAGCATCATGGGCTTGGAGAGCAGTGCCCGGCGAGTGTTTTTTAAAGAAAGACCGGCGAGGAAGACCACGGCGGCCACAATCAGCCCATACTTTGCTGCCTCGAAGAAAATAGTACAGACAACGCCGCCCAGGGCATCGGTCACAATATGGACCGCTTCTTGAAAGTTGAATTTATCGCTGTTTTCCATGATATGTACTGAATGATATAACGCTTTTCTAGATCATTCATTATTAAGCGTTCAATTAGCTATCCGGCTTTACACCTATAGACCTGGAAGAATTGTCCGTTTTTCCGGGCTCCGTTCCGATGGACTCTCCCTGCAGGGTTTTGCCCAGATTTATGAAAGCCGGGGCGAGATTTGGATCTAAACTTATAGCTTGCCGCCACTGTTCAATTGCCTTTTGAGGCTCTCCCAGTTGAACGAAGGCAAGACCTAAATTGTTTCTGGCGGCGCCGTTATCCGGGTCGTATTTGATACATTCTTGAAAGGCGCTTGCCGCCTGGCTGGATAGGCCCGCTTGTAGAAGAGCGCAACCGAGATTGAAGTGAGCGCTGGGATAGTCACGCTTCAGTTGAATAGCCTGGCGCCAGACATTTACCGCCTGATCATAGCGTTTGAGCTTGTAGAGCACTATGCCAAGGTTGTTCCTGGCACGATAATAGCCTGGATCTATCTTGAGTGTTTTCTCTAAAACAAATGCCGCTTCCGGAAGATGATTCATCTTCCAGAGCACCACTGCCAGGGTGTTAAGCACTTCGGGATTTTCGGGGTGTTCGTCGGCAAGCTTGACCAGAAGCTTGTGGGCTTCGGACAAATTGGCTTCCCCTTCTGATTCTGAATCGCTTTCGGCAAGACACTTGGCAATTCTGAGATCGAGAGATAGAGAGTCTCCGCCCTGCTGTTTGGCTTCTCTGTATTCTAATAAAGCCTGTTCGAATCGTCCCAGATCGCGCAGGCTATCGCCCAGATCGCGTCTTGCTTCCACATTGCCCGGATTGAGCTTGAGTGTCTTCTGATAAGCCGCCAGAGCCCCTTCATGATCGTTTCTCATGGCGAGTACATGACCGAGATTGTACTGGGCTCCGGCATAGTCTTCTTTTAGATGGAGAGCCCGGTAGCAGTTCTCCAGGGCTTCTTCGGTATCACCTTTGGCAAGATAGGCACTGGCAAGATTGTTGTAGAGCTCTGCTTTTCCAGGCGCTCTTTCAATTGCTTTTTTCAGATGTTCCACGGCGAGGTCATTTTCGCCCCGACGCTTCAGGCAGACAGCCAGATTGTTTCTTGCTTCCGGATTGGTCGGCTGTCGGTCGATAACAAGTTCGAAGCGGCGAATCGCTTCGGCTAGAAGACCACGACCGGCGTAGTCTATTCCTTCTGTCATTAACTCGCGGCTGCTCAGATCGCGCAACTCACGGTCAGTGACCGGTCTGAGCAGATCGCTCTGTCTTGGATTGGTAGGGGATGAGAGTTCGAGCGCGTTCTCAGATGATTGAGGGGCGCTCTTAGAGCGTGAAAGAAAAACCACCGCTTTGTCCGATTCCGAACGGATGGCGTCATAGCGAGGCTCTTTGGCTTTGACCGATGCATCGCCAACCCATAAGAATGCGATCACCATGAAGGTAAACAGAGATACTTTCAGAAATGAGTGCTCTTGCAACTACTTCATTCTCTCAACTGGAAAAGATTTCTATGTTAGACCAGAACCTTTCATTTTGTTCATCGGCGGTCGAATTTAATCTCTTCCTGTTAGCATGACAGAGTTCAGTCGACAGACAATAGCTAACAGTTGTGAGATCAAAACAAAAAAGAGAAATGCAGTTACCAAGAAACTATCCTCTCAAAATCACCCTGGCTCTTCTATGTGCTCTGGCTCTGCCGCTTGCCGGCCAGGCTGGTGGCTCCAGCGCGCCGAACCGGGCAGAGAAAGTGGTGATGCAGCTCAAGATGGGCTCGGGATCCGCCGGCTATCACATGCTTGAATCCCAGCGCTACGCCAGGGAGATGCAGAAGGGTCTGAGAAAGGCACTATATAAGGTGCGGGAAGCGGATAAAGTTTACGCCAAATCCATAAACAAGCCGGATAGCCGTTATTTCGAATCGGTCACGGTGAAACTCGCCACTCTCAAAGAGAAATCGGAAGCGATTGAAAAAGAGATAGACGAAGCCTTTCAAGACCTGAAAGAGTCTATCAATCAAACCCTTGTAATGGGTTCCCTGAGCAAGTAGACGCACCTGTTTGAATCCCATCCAAATGCCGGCTCTTGCTTTGAGGAGGGGTGACCTCTTTGCACTCTTCGCAGGTGCCGTATTTTCTGCTGTGGGCACAGCGGTTGTAGGGTCTTTCGACTTTCTCGTAGTACTTATCCGCGTCCTGATAGCGCCCCAGCTTGTCATAGAGTCCCCCTATGGCGGCATCCACGGTAAGAGAACGGGTTCTATGGGTGGCATAGCGATATTCGTTCAAGAATTTGAGCGAATCTATTGCCGCTTCAGTCTGGCCGGCTTTCTCTTTGGCGATGGCGTCTTTATATAGATTGGTCGAGAATTGATTGCTAAGCCGAGAGAAGGCATCGAAGCCGAAGAGGCGGAGTTCTAATCTCGAGAACTCCTTGGCCATTAGATTGCTCAGGGGGCTCGGTTGAAACGCCATGGTCATGGAGAAAAACGCCAGCAGATAGAGTAGAAAGAGCGATGGGATCATCATCGCCGCCGATCTTATGAGCTTGCTCACCGTAGGGTGCATGCGCACTCCCTCGGTGTTATAGCCGTATTCTCTACCTTCTTTGTCGAAGCGGAAGCTCTCGTAGCTCAGATAGAAGAAGAAGCCTGCTAAAAGTACGAAAGATACGGTCTGAATCATGGTCAGGGGGTGAAGGGCGGCGATTAGAACCACCACGATGCCTGCCAACAAAAACCAGAAGAAATTTACTCTGTCCTTTTTCAAGCCGGGACCCTCTCGGTTTACTAAAAACTACTATCTATATAGATAGGATGGCATAGATTGCAAGACCATGTAAAGAGGGGGAAACCCTGGGCGGTTCTTAAAAAGCTCTGTTTGAAAAACAGAGCTTTTTAACATAACTGGTAATTGAAAAGACTGGCTCCGATAGGATTCGAACCTATAACCTGGCGATTATGAGTCGCTTGCTCCACCATTGAGCTACGGAGCCTCAAGTCCAATATTTATAGCAATTCTCTCTTTAATGATCCAGTTATTTGACTTTGTTTGGAGTCAGGTATTTTTCGATGAAGTCGGTTGTGACATCACCGGCCTGGAATACGCTGTGGGCTAGAACGGTCTGATGGAAGGGAATTGTCGTTTTTATTCCGGTAATAGCGTATTCATCTAAGGCTCTTTGCATTCTCTGAATCGCCTCTTCACGATTGTTACCCCAGACCACAAGCTTGCTCACCAGGGAATCATAAAAAGGTGGAATTTTATAGCCCGGATAGCAATGACTGTCTACCCGAACTCCCGGTCCACCCGGGGTTATGTAGGCTTCTATGGTTCCGGGACTGGGCAGGAAGTTTTTGTCCGGGTCTTCGGCGTTAATTCGGCATTCGATGGCATGACCGCGGAATTGCAGGTCTTCTTGCTTGAAAGAGAGCTTTTCGCCCTGGGCTACCCGAATCTGCTCTTTAATCAGATCCACTCCGGTGATCATTTCTGTAACCGGATGCTCTACCTGGATACGGGTGTTCATCTCCATGAAATAGAAGCTGTCGCCGGTGAAAATGAACTCGACCGTTCCGGCTCCTTCATAGTTGATTTCGCGGGCGGCAAGAACAGCCGCATGACCCATCTTCTGGCGCATTTCTTCCGTAAGCGCCGGACTGGGAGATTCTTCTATAAGTTTCTGGTGGCGTCTTTGCACCGAGCAATCCCGCTCACCCAGGTGGATGCAGTTGCCGTGGCTGTCCGCCAGTACTTGGATCTCGACATGACGAATCGGCTTCAGATATTTTTCGATGTAGACTCCGCCGTCGCCGAAAGAGGCCGCCGCTTCACTGCGGGCTGAATTCAGCGCCTGACCTAATTCGCCGGGGTCGCGGGCGATACGCATGCCGCGACCGCCACCGCCGGCGGTTGCTTTGATGATGATCGGATAGCCAATCTCTTCTGCCAGGCTGAAAGCTTCTGAATCGGACTTGATCAGACCGTTGGAGCCGGGCACCACCGGAACGCCTGCTTTACGCATGGTCTCCCTAGCGGAGGACTTATCGCCCATATTCGTGATTGCCGACTGGCTCGGTCCGATGAACTTGATTCGGTGCTCTTCGCAGATTCCCGCGAAATTGGCATTTTCAGAAAGGAAACCGTAGCCAGGATGAATGGCATTGGCTCCGGTGACAACCGCTGTTGAAATGAGGGCAGGAATATGAAGATAGCTTCTCTGGGAGGATGGTGGTCCTATACAATAGCTCTCGTCCGCCAGTTTCACATGCAGCGAATCGGCATCGGCCTGGGAGTAGACTGCGACAGTGGGAATGTCGAGCTCCTGGCAGGCTCTTATTACTCGGAGAGCGATCTCCCCTCTATTTGCGATTAAGACCTTTTCAAACATGATTCTTGCTTCTATGCCTGGAATTCTGTCTAGCCCCGGGGGTCTACAAGGAAGAGCGTCTGACCGTACTCCACGGTGCTGCCGTTCTCCGCAATCACTTTGACTATTTTGCCGCTCACTTCCGAAGGCATGTCGTTCATCAACTTCATCGCTTCGATAATACAAACGGTCTGACCTTCGTTGACATGGTCACCCACGTCGACAAAAGGCGGAGCTTCGGGCGAAGAGGCTCGATAGAAGGTACCGACCATGGGAGAGGTGATCTCGACTAAACCGTTGGTCTTCTCGACGGGGGCATCGGCGACCGGCTTGCTATCTACCGCTGCAGGAGCCGGAGCGACCGCCGGCGCTGTCGCCGGACTTACCATTTCTCGTGTCTGGACCACCGGAAGATCTTCTGTCTTGATTACGATGGGTTTGGGACTCAACTGGGCTTCCGTCAGAGGAATGGGAGAAGATTTCTTGACGGTTATTCTCTGGTCGCCGAACTCGATGGTAAGTTCGGTGACATCCGTGGAGCTGACCACGGAAAGAAGCTCGCGAATCTGATCCAGGTCTATTTTCACAGCCGTTCTTACACCCTCGTTACGTACTTTCTTGTTCTTGTGTCTACCTTGACGGTATCACCGATTTTAATGTGGAAAGGAACCGTTATCACCGCACCGGTTTCGAGAGTGGCAGGTTTGCCGCCACCGGAGCTGGTGTCACCCCGTTCGTCGGGAACGGTGTCCGTGATTTCGAGCTCTACTGAAGTCGGCAATTCGACGCCGATTACTTTGCCGTCGTAGCGCAGCACAGTGATGCCTTCGAGACCGTCTTTGAGAAATTCGACGGTATCACCGATTTGTCCGGCTTCCATCTCTAATTGTTCGAAACTGGTGGTGTCCATGAAAGTGTAGGCATCTCCGGCTTTGTAGAGATACTGCATGTCAGCTTTTTCGATAACTGCCTGGGGCAATTTTTCGCCGGCACGGAATGTTACTTCAAGAGAGTTGCCGGTCTCGATGTTTTTAAGCTTCGTACGTACAAAAGCCGAGCCCTTGCCCGGTTTGACGTGCAGAAATTCAACCACCTGCCAGATGCCGTTGTTGTACAAAACTGTCACACCGGTCTTAAAATCGTTTGTCGATATCATGGAATTCTGGGTCCTAAAGGTCTTTTCACAAAAAGCAGATAGCTCTGTAGTCAAGAGAGGGCTGTCTGCTTCAAACTGTCGAGATTCTATCACTTGTGTTAAGGAGAGAATTGAATGATTACGGGAATTGGAACTTGATATTTCGCTATACTCTGAAGGCACTCAGTTGCCGGGTGGGGCCAAAGCCCGGTATAATCACCGTTTTCTAAAAGTACCTGTTAGAAATCCATAAGTAAACCTTCATTCAAACATTCGAAAAGAACATGCAAAAGACAACTTCCGCTTCCCAGAATGAGCCTTCAATAAATATGATTAAAGACGGACCCTACGACCCTTCGGAAGTTGAGGCCCGCTGGACGGAATACTGGTTCGAAAAGGGGCTTTTCGATACCCAGATAAGTCCCGACAGGCCGAAGTACTCCATCGCCCTGCCGCCGCCTAATATTACTGGCAACCTTCATATGGGGCATGCTCTGAATGGGACCCTGCAAGATATATTGATCCGGCTCAAACGGATGCAGGGCTATGATGTGCTCTGGCAGCCGGGAACTGACCATGCCGGGATCTCTACCCAGATGGTGGTTGAGCGCCAGCTAAGAGCATTGCATGATGAAGAGAATAAGAGAAAGCCGCCGGAAGAACGCAAGCCTTTCAACCGTCATGAGATCGGGCGAGAGAAGTTTATAGAGCAGGTCTGGAAATGGCGCAATCAGTACGGCAACCAGATTATGGCGCAATACAAGCGTCTTGGTGTCAGCTTCGCCTGGGATCGGGTCGCTTTCACTATGGACGATTCCTATGTCAAAGCGATTTACAAAGCCTTCGTGACCTATTATAAAGATGGGCTTATTTATCGTGGTCACAGGGTGACGAACTGGTGTCCGCGTTGTCTTACCAGCCTTTCGGACCTTGAAGTAGAGCATAAAGAGATCAAAGGGCATCTCTATCATATTCGTTACCCTCTGGAAGATGGTAAAGGCGCCCTGGTGGTGGCCACCACCAGACCGGAGTCGATGTTCGGCGACGTGGCTGTGGCGGTGAATCCGAAAGATGACCGTTATGTCGCTTTCAAAGGAAAGTCGGTGAAACTGCCTCTGACCAGTCGTCTCATTCCGGTGATCGAAGACGACTATGTAGACAGAGAATTTGGAACAGGGGCTTTGAAAATTACGCCTGCCCATGATCCTAACGACTGGGAGGTCGGCCAGCGTCATAAGCTGGAAACACCGGTAGTTATAGATGACCGGGGCAAGCTACTGGATAATGACCTGGTGCCAGCAGTGTTTCGCGGCAAAGATAGATTCAAAGCCAGAAAAGAAGTGGTGGAAAAGCTGGAAGAGGAAGGCTTTATAGAACAGATCGCTGATTACACCCATGGTGTAGGGCACTGCGAGAGGTGCCAGACTGTGATCGAGCCGTATCTTTCTGAGCAGTGGTATCTTTCTATGAAAGAGCTGGCCGAGCCTGCTATTGCTGCTGTGGAAGAGGAGCGGATCAAGTTCGTTCCTGATAGATACGCTGCTACCTATTTGGACTGGATGAGGAATATCCGAGACTGGAATATAAGCCGTCAACTATGGTGGGGTCATAGAATTCCTGTCTGGACCTGTTCTGATTGTCAGTTCGAGAACGCATACGAAGAGGCGCCTTCGATCTGCGAGAAGTGTGAAAGCAAGAATCTCGTCCAGGATGAGGATGTGCTCGATACCTGGTTCTCGTCGGCGCTCTGGCCTTTCGCCACCCTTGGCTGGCCCGAAGAGACCATGGAGATGAAACACTTTTATCCGACTACGGTGCTTTCTACCGCCAGGGAGATTATTAACCTCTGGGTGGCGCGGATGATTTTCTCTTCGATGAAATTCCTCAAGACCATTCCTTTTAAGCATGTCTTGATCCATCCGGTGATTCAGACCAAAGACGGAAAGCGGATGTCGAAGTCTAAAGGTAATGCTGTCGATCCCCTCGATATGATCGATAAATACGGTGCCGATGCCAATCGTTTCTGGTTCGCTTCCATGGGTGTCAAAGGCGATCAGGATGTGCGTTTCAGAGATGAGAAGCTTGATGAATACAAGAAATTCGCCAACAAGCTCTGGAACGTAGGCCGATTTGTTATTGGCCAGTTAGATGGCTACAAGCCCCAGGCTATAGACCGAGAGAAATTGACCGTCTCGGACAGGTGGATACTCTCCTCTTATAATCAGATGTTGCAACGCCTTGAACGTGACTTCAACGAGTACGATTTCGATTATGTTGCAAGAGACTTGCATGAATTCATCTGGGATCATTTTTGCGACTGGTACATCGAGACCGCAAAGATTCAGCTTGATGAAGGTCGGGAAGGAGACCAGACCCAAAATGTTCTCTATGTGGTTTTCGAAGGCTTGATCCGGGCGCTGCATCCGATTATGCCTTTCATCACCGATGAACTCTGGTCTTATCTGCCCAAGTCCGACTTCATGGCGCCTGTTCCATCGGCTATGTACGCACCATACCCGAGGGCGGATCTGAGCACCGTAGATGATGTCGCCCATGATCAGATGAACCATCTCATGCGCGTGATTCGCTCTATCCGAAATATCAAACAGACCTTCGATGTCCCCTGGAAGACCGAGGCCGAGGTGGTTATTTCTGTTGGTGAAGGCGAGGAGCGCAGAATTCTGGAAGAAGCAAAAGAATATCTGATTAGGCTGGCTAAAGCTTCATCGATAACTTTCGCCGCCAGTGGCGAGAAGCCGGAAGGCCGAGCCGCTTTCGAGATAATCTCCGAGACAACAGTTTATGTGCCCCTGGAGAAGCTGATTGATGTAAGCAAGACTGAAGAGAAGCTGATGATGCGGCTTGGCTCGAAGGAAAAAGAGTACGAGAAAGTCAATGCCATGCTGAGCAATCCCGACTTCAAGAATAAGGCGCCGAAAGACAAGGTAGAGAAACAGGAAGCGGTCCTGGAAGATCTGGATAGAGCCATAGCAAGTATCAAGGCGCAACTCGAGATTCTACAATCTAAATAGTCGGGCTTAGCCCGGAGTGGTTGGATCCTGACTCTTACTCGGGGAGCAGACGCAGTTGCCTGGCGGCAGGTGCGATACACTCTTCCGTATCCACCCGGGCAGAGTTGACCAGGTTTGAGACCTCGTAATATTCGATCTGATTATCAGGATAGGTCTTCAGGCACCCGAAAGCTTTTTCAGTCTCTTCCGGCTTGGCCGTGAGCCAGAGATCTTCGTCTTCGGGGCGAAGAATGGCGGGCATCCGTTCATGAATGGGGGCGATTTTTTCGTTAGCCGGTACGGTGATGATGGTGCAGGTTCTCAAGTTGTTACCGGCAGGGTCTTTTCTGTCTTCATAGAGACCGGCGAAAGAGAAGAGCGCGCCTTCTTGGAGGGTGATGCGCACCGGGAATTTTCTCCCTGCTTTTGTCTGCCATTCGTAGAAGCCGTCAGCGGGAATCAGGCACCGTCGCTTTTTGAAGGCGGTGCGAAATGAGGGTTTTTCTGCCAGGGTCTCGGAACGGGCATTGATAAGCGGCTTAAACTTATCCGGCTCTTTCGACCAGGACGGGATCAAGCCCCAGCTCACTTCCTCCAGCACGCGCTGGCTCTCAAATATGACCACCGGCACTTTCTGGGTCGGAGCAATGTTGAATCGGGCTCTACTTTCGATGAGCGCTTTTGTCACCCGAAATCGGGTGATGAGTTCTTTGTGGGTGTGAACAATGGTGTATCGACCACACATCTAAATTGAAAGCGCTCCGAATTTCGAGACCTGGAATTGGACACCTGGAATGGAACAGTCTAGCAGTTTCTGGGCAAAACTGGTCTTTTGCAGTGTAAGCCAGTTAATGCGGTGAATCCTCATTCATGTGACAATCTCTATGTTTACTACCATTAAACAGGCTATCTTGAAAAGCTCGGTGCTTGCATCACTACTCGTCCTTTTGCTCTTTTTTGAAGGGGGTGGTGCTCTCTTTGCTTTCGAGCATGGATCTGAGGCGGAGCATCATGAACCATCAGTGCTTCTTACCCTCAATCCTGCTGCTGCAAATAATGGGGGAAGTGAGGGCTCTTCTGCTGCTGCTGCTTCTTCCGGAGTGGAGCATCGATTCGGTCTCTCTGACGAGACTTTCGAATTGGCGCGTTCCTGGGGACTTTTGTCCTCCCTCAAAGTGCTTGATGAAAATCCTGCCCATCTATCGAACAAACAGATGGATGTTTTGCTCAAGCGTCTAGTAGTTCGGCAGGAGGTCAATGAAGCGGTCATGTCGAAGATGTTCGATGTGCGCATTACCATTATTGCCATCGACAAACAGATTGCCAGAACTCAAGAGATTAGAGCCATACTCGCCGAAAAGAGAGACAAAGCGATTCGTTTCAACACATACGCTGACCTTGTGGCGGGTGGTATCACCGGTATTTTATCCAGTGCTTTGCGGTTGGGTACGCTCGAGTTTATCACTCCGGATGTGGTGGATCTTTTCGAGGGAGTCGCTCAGACCGGGCTCGCCGGTTACGCATTGAAAAATGAGAATGTGAAGCATCACATGGAGAAAGGAATTCCGAATCTGCTCGCCAAGATGTTCTATCCTGACAGCGAAGGAATTAAAGAATTTCCTGATAGCGTTTGGCAATATCTCAATGCGGTTCCTGCAAATTCCAGGTCTAAGTTGTCTCGCAGGGAGGAGCTGGTAAAGCGTTGGACCGACTGCAAATTCTGTCTGCGTCATGATGGGCACAGACTGCCGGAGCGGGAGCGGGTCAAGCATGCAACCGGATTGCACAAGAGAAAGGTCGGGCTGACTATTGATCTGCTTGAGGACAGGGCCGCTATGCTTCAGGATCTTCGTTCGGAAGTAACCAACATGGAAGAATATCTCGCTGAAATATTTCAACGTTCAAAGAAATACTAGTTTGACCGTTTATTGAATTTCCGGGTAATATTCATTGTAATTGCGTGCGCCCTTAGCTCAGCTGGATAGAGTGCTTGGCTTCGAACCAAGAGGTCGTAGGTTCGAGTCCTACAGGGCGCAAATTTTTATCATCTCGTCAATGCTAGTCCTGAAGACTTCGCGCCTTCTCTCTTTTTGGCATCTAAATTACTGGAAAGAAAATCCGATGAAAATCTTTCTTGGATGATTTGGGACGAATTGACACGGTTTGCCAGGAAGAAAAGAGCTGCCGCCAGTGAACTTTTTTCTGATTTTTTCGTTTTTAAAATAGAGCTTCGCTGTGGAGATAGGATCATGTCAACGGCGGCATTTATTAAACGCCATATCTTCAGTTTGCCCTCTGAGCAGCTGTTTACGACCAGGGAGCTCTTGCAGTATGGCACTCGCAATGCTGTCGACCTCACAATGTTCAAGCTGGTGCGCTCCGGCGCGATAACTCGAATAACATATGGAGTCTTTCAAAGGGCTCCATTCATCGTCAGTAAACCTTCAATAATCGACGTTGCCCGCGTCAAAGCTTCGGCCTTCGGCAGAAGAATCTTCTCCTTTGGAGATACAGCAGCTTTTAAGTCAGGCATGACCAGTACGGAACAATCTATAAACAAAGTCCGCTTCTATGTCGATGGCAGCACAACCTCCTTCCGATACGGAAATCTTACTATAGAGCTTCACTCTGCCTCGCCGCGAAAAAGATCCCTGGTTAACGACCGCATCGGCTATTTGTTAAAAGCACTCTGGTATCTGGGTCCCTTCAATATAGACGAAGAGCGACTCAAATCCTTGCGATTTGACCGGATAGAAAAAAGAGTCTTGCATGCCCGGGGAAGCCAGATGCCGGATTGGCTTCGACGAAGCCTTCCGACTCGGATAAACTGCAAGTTCAGAGACTATAGCGTATTTGGAACCCCGATAATCGAAACCCCGGAGTCGGCTCTTACTTGGATCAGCCGTGTCTCCGGGGGACGTTCAGTTATATTCTATTGATGATGGTATCGCTGGCGATGCCGCTGCATATCTCTACTGGTTTGAACGCTAACCAGATTAATGGTGGTGGTGGTGACAGCTGCAAGCAAGCAGCTTCTTGTTCTCCAGATTTGCTTTGATCAGAAGAAAACTAACCGCCAGGGTCATAGCGACATGCACCGCCTGATCAAGTCTTTCTCCTGCAAAGCTCACGAAGAACAGCAAAGAGATCCCGCTACCGAAAAGAACCAGTACACGTCGGCTCCTGTGGCGTAGAAAACCTGGAAGAATTGCGGTCATGCATATTCCCAGGACAATTAGGGCAATCATCTGGTCGCTTATTCCGTGCATCATTTGCTTAACGGAGACGAATGGAAGAAGAATCGCCATCGCTGGTAGAACGATGCAATCGAACAGGCAGATAATCGGAGCTATGATGGAAAGAACGTCAATAAAATCTTTCCACCGTTCTTGAATGAGAAGGTGTTTCATGATGGTGCTGTATGCGTTTCGAATAGGTTGGACGATTCATCAAGAATACATTAACGGTCCCTTATAGTCACTGCTTGACATCGCCCAAAAACGACCATTTGCATTCGCCAGATTTAAATCTGCCACAGAAATCCGTCATCCCAAATCCAGCTTTGCAACAGGCTCAAGCTCAATCGAACTCGATGCCGATCCCATCTTTACGACACTGACTCCAGATCCTTAATTTCGCTTTAATTTGCTCCAGCCACGGGAATCGAAACCGCAGGGAACCCGGTTGGTTCTATTCACTTTTTAAAACACTAATCTGGGATTACTTTTCCCGCCTCGTAACAGCTCTCGATCCTTCTCCTGTGATCTCGGGCGGCCACTTTCTCCAGGGCCGATTCGACTCTCCAAATTGAAGAAAGTCGGTTTGGAGATGTAGAACCTTGCTTATTCTTCGGCTTTAAGAAGCCCCTCTGGTTAACCCTCTCGATCCAGTGATATTAGGGCATACCAGCAATTGTCACTGTGATATTCTGGTGAGAGTTCGACATCCAAACAGAAAACAGTCAGTGCTACAGGCTGGGGCGCCGCCGGATGGTTCGAGTCTTGCCCCGGGAGTCCTTTTATATAAGCAGGCTTCGATTTAGTAAATGCCGCGGGAGTGGTCTATGTTCAACATGTTCAAAAAGCAGTTTATTGATGTCATCGATTGGACCGAGGATGACGAAGAGGTCCTCGCCTATCGCTATCCGGTCATGGATATGGAGATTCAGACCGGTGCCCAGTTAACGGTTCGCGAATCCCAGATGGCGGTTTTCGTCAACGAAGGAAATCTGGCGGATGTTTTCAGCCCGGGACGGTATGAACTCTCCACTAAAACCCTCCCTGTTCTCACCACTCTTTTGAACTGGGACAAAGCCTTCAAATCGCCCTTCAAGTCCGACGTTTATTTCTTCTCCACAAGAGAGAAAGTCGATCAGCGCTGGGGGACTCAACAACCGATTACAATCCGGGATAAAGAGTTCGGCCCGATTCGTCTGCGCGCTTTCGGTACCTTCTCTTATAAAATTGAAGAGCCCAGCACTTTCCACCAGAAGCTGAGCGGTACCCGGGAGCGTTACACTGTTTCGGAACTCGATGGACAGTTGCGTTCTTTGATTGTGACCACCATCGCCTCTAAATTCGGTGGTGGCGACATCGCCTTCCTCGATATGGCAGCAAATCAGACCAAGCTTTCCGAAGAGATGAAAAAAGAGCTCGATCTCGCTTTCTTCGAGTATGGCCTGAAGCTCTGTACTTTCCTGGTTCAATCTATAACGCTTCCGGAAGAGTTGCAACAGTACCTCGACAAGCAGTCCTCCATGAATCTCGTGGGAGACCTCAATAAGTACGCCACTTTCCAGGCTGCCGACAGTATCAAAGACGCAGCTAAAAACGAAGGCGGTCTCGCCGGAGCTGGTGTCGGACTTGGTGCCGGAGCCGCTCTGGGCCAGGCCTTTGCCTCTGCTCTCGGTGGTGGTGCCCAAACTGGGCAGCAAGCTGCTTCCCAGTCCCAGAAGGATGAAGATCCCTTCGAGCTTCTTGAAAAATTGCAGGGATTGCTTGATAAAGGAATAATCAATCAAGAAGAATTCGATTCGAAAAAGGCGGATATTCTTAAGAGAATTTCTTGATGCTCACCCTCAACTGTACATCCTGTGGAGCCGAAGTGGTTTTTCGCTCCAGGTCATCGGTTTTTGCCGTTTGTGGTTTCTGCAAATCCACCCTTGTGCGCAAGGACATGAATCTGGAGTTGCTGGGCAAGATGGCGGATTTGCAATACGATCTCACCCCGATTCAGCTGGGCACCTCCGGCAAGTATGACGGCAAGAGCTTCGATGTGATCGGACGTTTGAAAGTATCCTATTGCGACGGCTTCTGGAACGAATGGTATGTCCTTTTCAATGACGGCAAAACCGGTTGGTTGGCCGAAGCCCAGGGCTTCCTAGCCCTGTGCTTCACCAGGGAGAATGTCGAGATTCCTTCTTCCCGGGTGATCAAACCTGGACTGGTGGTGGATCTCGATCCCCGCGGACAAACCGGCGCTTTTCAGGTCGAGGATATCCGTGAGGTCAAGTGTATCTATTCAGAAGGGGAGCTGCCTGTCAATGCCGTCCAGGGACGGGAGTCCCTTAGTGTAGACCTGGCTAATTCCGACGGTGATTTTGCTTCAATAGAATACGCCAAAGGTGAAGACCGTGTATTCGTCGGTAAGTATATCGATTTTGACGATTTCAAGTTCCGTGATCTCAGGAGGATAGATGGCTGGTAACGACCAAGCTCCTGGCATGGGAGGCGGCTCCCGTGAACCGCAGCGGGGACCTTCAGGCGACAAACCCGCCCTGAAAACCTTTGCCTGCACCAATTGCGGTGCTTCCATCACTGTGCGCTATCTTGGTCATTCTCTTTCTGTGGTTTGCGAGTCCTGTCGCTCGGTGCTCGACGCCCGGGACGAGAATCTCCGGGTTGTCGATAAGCACTTCAGAATCACCCAGCAGTTCAAACCTAAGATACCCCTGGGCACAAGAGGCACGCTGAGAGGGCGGCAGTGGGAGGTAATCGGTTTTCTGGTCCGCCAGGACGCAGTCAGTTATTTCGCCTGGGAAGAGTATCTCCTCTTCAATCCTTATTACGGCTATCGCTGGCTTACCTGCAATAACGGTCACTGGTCGCTGGTCACCATGCTGAAGCGTAAGCCGGAAGCCTGGGGCAAGTATTATGCCGCCGGCACCGAGTCCACCGCCAAGTTAGACGGAAAACAGTACAAACTCTTCTATCTGGGCAAAGCCTCAGTCCTTTATGTGCTGGGAGAATTCTACTGGACGGTGAGAGTAGGATCGGAAGCCAACATGGCCGACTATATCTGCCCTCCTTATATGCTCTCTCGAGAAGGCGACAAGAATGAGAATGTCTGGAGTCAATCGGAATATGTAGATGCAAAAGAGATAAAGAAAGCTTTCAAAGAGATTGAAGAGCTTCCGCTGGCTGTGGGAATTGCCCCCAATCAACCCACCGAATCTAAGAAGGTGATGCCGATGGTGACCATGCTCTGGGTCACTTTTCTGGTACTTCTCTTTTGTCTGCAAACCATCCATATGACCGGTGCCCGCAACGAGCGGGTCCTGGCCAAAACCTATTCGTTTACCACCAATGCCCAGAATCCTGCTGTCACCACTCCTACTTTCAAGCTGGAGAAGAAGAAAGCCAACGTTCAAATCGAAGTGAGAGCCGATGTCGACAACTCCTGGTTCTATGTATACGGCGAGCTCGTCAATGATGACAACGATCTTACCTATACTTTCGAGCGCACCATCGAGTACTACCATGGCTATGAAGGCGGAGAGTCCTGGAGCGAAGGAAGCCGTCAAAGCAGTTTCATTATCTCTTCGGTACCGGAAGGCAAGTATTATCTCAATCTCTATACCCAGAGTGGAGATTACAAAGTACTTGACACCAAGAGTTTCGACATTCAAGTGGACAGAGATGTCTCCACCTATGCCAACTTTTTCTGGAGCCTCCTGTTTCTCAGCTTTATACCGATTATCATCTGGTTCCGTACTTATACCGACGAAGTGATGCGCTGGTCGGACAGTGACTTCTCCCCCTATCAGAGCGATGAGTAATTAATGATCACCAGGAGGTTGAATTGTTAGTCAAAGGTTACGCCGCTTTCGGTGTATTGATTCTGGTTCTTTTCTTTTTTGCCTGCCAGGACGGCAGGCAGATAATCGATCCATTTGGCATTTCGCCAAGCAGACCGACCGGCCCCGGTCAAGTTCACAAGTAAGTCTAACGACAGAAGGAGTATCAATAGTGGAACAAGTATTTGCCCTGAAGCACCTGGTGTCTGCGGTGGTCTATTCTTTTTTAGGCGTGATTATTCTGATTCTCGCTTTCATCGTCTTCGATGCGCTCACCCCGGGCAAATTGTGGCATGAAATCGTCCAGGAGAAGAACACACCGCTTGCCATTGCAGTTGGTGCCACAATAATCGCCCTTGGAATGATCATCGCCTCGGCCGTTCACGGATAAATTAATATGACCTGGGCGCTGCTGATTACAGCTTTCGTCATTTCGACCTGCGGTCTCATCTACGAATTGATTGCCGGAACTGTGGCCAGCTATCTGCTGGGAGATTCGGTCACTCAATTCTCTACCATTATCGGAGTCTATCTCTTCTTCATGGGGGTGGGCTCTTTCTTATCTAAATACGTAGAGAAGAACATCATCCTCACCTTTGTCCAGGTCGAGTTGCTGGTGGGGCTGGTGGGCGGATCTTCGGCTACCATTCTCTTCTTCATGTTCGAATATGTGGAGAACTTTCGTATCCTGCTTTACAGCCTGGTCGGTATCATTGGAGTGCTTATCGGTATCGAGATTCCGCTTTTGATGCGGATTTTGAAAGGACAGTTAGAGTTCAAAGACCTTGTCTCCAAGGTCTTTACTTTCGACTATGTCGGAGCCCTTTTGGCGTCTCTGGTATTTCCACTGGTGCTGGTACCTTACCTGGGCCTGGTGCGATCTTCTTTTCTATTTGGGATATTCAATGTCCTGGTGGCAATCTGGACCCTGCATCTATTTCGCAAAGAGATCCCCTGGCTGAACAGCATGCGCACCATCGCCTTTACCCTGGTGGTCGGGCTTACGCTTGGATTCGCATTTTCCGAGAAGCTGGTGAAAATGGCCGAGACCACGAGCTATCATGAACATATCATCTATTCAAAATCCTCTCCCTATCAGCGTATAGTAATCACCGGCGGCAAGCGCTTCAAGCTTTTTCTAAACGGCAATCTACAATTCAACTCCCAGGATGAATACCGCTATCACGAGGCTCTCATCCATCCTGCTCTGGGCTCTTTGCCGGAAGCGAAGAAGATCCTCATTCTGGGTGGTGGCGACGGCATGGCCGCCCGGGAGATTCTCAAGTATCCCCAGGTGAAGTCGATTACCCTGGTAGATCTGGACCCTGCTCTGACCAATCTTTTCAGCAAACAGAAGTTATTTGTCGAACTCAATCAAGACAGCCTGAACAATCCCAGGGTAAAAGTGATTAACAAAGACGCTTTCGTATGGCTGCGCCATTGCAAGCAGAAGTTCGATCTTGTGGTAGTCGACTTTCCCGACCCCAGCAATTTTTCCCTGGGTAAGCTCTATACCGATACTTTTTATCGCCAGGTGAAGAAGGTGGTCACCCCTGATTCTCTGGTGGTGATCCAGAGTACCTCTCCTTATTTCGCCAGGAACTCGTTCTGGTGCGTGGTCGCCACTCTGGAGTCGGTCGGTTTCAAAACCATACCCTATCACGCCTATGTGCCGTCCTTCGGCGACTGGGGCTATATTATCGCCAGGGAAGGCGGAGCTTCGGATTCTGCCGGTTTTCAGTTCGGTCATCATTATCCGGGCGGTCTCAAGTATGTCTCTAAAGATTCCGTGGCATCGATGCTCGACTTTCCGGCCGATATGAAACCCTCGGTCAGGGAGGTCAACAAGCTGAATAACCAGTCCCTGGTGCATCTATTCGAAGCCGAGTGGGATGAATATGCCGAAACCTTCTGACTCGGATGACACCAGAATCAAGCGCTCGACATTTTTGAAGGGCATACTAGGCCTCACCATTGCCGGTGTCACCGGCAAATTCCTCTGTGATCGCTACAATACCCTGGCTCATGTACCTGTCCGCCTCCTGGGCCCTTCTATGGACTTCGGGCATATGGTCAGGGACGGTTCTCTCAAGCCAGACCCGAATGCGCCGGTTTCGAAAAAGGTCAAAGTCTTGATCATAGGCGGTGGCATCGCCGGATTGTCCGCCGGCTGGTGGTTGAAGAGAGAGGGAATGGAAGACTTCATGCTGCTCGAGCTGGAAGGTAAAACCGGCGGCAATTCAGCTAGCGGCGAGAATCATGTCAGTGCTTATCCCCGGGGCGCGCATTATATTCCCCTGGCCAACGCCGAATCGACCTATGTCCGAATGCTTTTTCAGGAGTTTGGCATCATCGAGTCTTTCGACGCTGCCGGTACCGCTATCTACAATGATCTTTATCTATGTCACGATCCCGAAGAGCGCCTTTTCAAGGACGGATCCTTTCAAGAAGGGCTTGTGCCGAGTCGTGGGCTGAGACCAGAGGAAAAAGCCGAGATAGAGCGGTTCTTCAAGGTGATTGTCGACTTCAGGAACAAGACAGGCTCCGATGGCAAGCCGGCTTTCGCCATTCCTCTCGATCTGAGCTCCAGAGACGAGGAGTTTCTCTCTCTTGACAGGATTTCGATGGAACAGTGGCTCAAACAGAATAATTTTTCCGCCCGCCCCTTGCTATGGTATGTGGACTATTGCACCAGGGACGATTACGGTGCTAAGCCTGCCGATGTTTCGGCCTGGGCCGGCATTCATTATTTCGCCGGACGCCGTGGTCGGGCAGCCAACGCCGAGCAGAACGCGGTGGTGACCTGGCCCCAGGGAAATGGTTTTGTTGTGCAGAAACTGACAGAGAAACTGGCTTCGCATATCTCCACCGATGCCGGTGTTTTCCATATAGAATCGAGGGCAGATTCGGTAAGGGCGGCTTACATAGATCGGAAAAGCCGAAAGACTTTCCTGATAGAGGCTGATCATCTGATATTCGCCTGCCCGCGCTTCATATTGCCCCGGGTCTTGAAGCTGGATGCTTCTGGAAATTCGATTGAGATGGACTATGTCAAAAAGATTGTCTATCCTCCATGGATGGTGGCAAATATCACCTTGCGCAGCCTGCCGCCTGCAAGAGGCATCGCCCGCGCCTGGGACAATGTCTGTTATCTGAGCGACTCGCTGGGCTATGTGGTCGCAACCCATCAGAACATCTCCACCAGGCTATCATCGCCCACGGTGATAACCTATTATTATCCCCTCGCCGATAGAAAGCCTGACAACGGAAGGATGGCGCTTTACAGGGCGGATCCGGAGGACTGGAAAGAGTCCATCGTCGAAGATCTGAGGCGCATGCATCCCACCATAGACCGTTATATAGAGTCTATCGAGCTCTGGCCCTGGGGGCATGGTATGGTCAGTCCCGGACTAGACTATATCTGGGGCGAGACCCGGCAAAGACTTTTGCAGGATCTGGACAGGATTGTCTTCGCCCATTCCGATATGAGCGGTATCTCTAATTTTGAGGAGAGTCAGTACCGCGGTGTAGAAGCGGCGATTAAAGTGAAAGCAAGATTGAGATAATATAGGGACCATGGCCGATTCGACGATGACCACAAGCGACAGAACTTTGAGAAGGGGGGAATCTCCCTGGTTGGCTTCGCCTCGATTCGACCTGTTTTTGATCATCGCCCCAGCCTTTATCTCTTCTCTGGTGGTTATTCTTTTCGCCGACCGGCTCGCCAACTATGATTATCTACCGCTCTGGGCCTGGATCGCTTTTGTCTTGCTTGTAGACGTCGCCCATGTTTACTCGACACTCTTTCGGACCTATTTAGATAGCGACGCTTTCGGTCGTAACCGGGGGCTGCTTCTTACGATACCTTTGCTTTGCTGGATGGTGGGCAGCCTCCTCTATTCGCTCGGTGCCCTGGCTTTCTGGCGCGCTCTTGCCTATCTGGCTGTTTTTCATTTTATTCGTCAGCAGTTCGGATTTGTCTCTCTCTACGCCAGATACGAGCCGGCTGAGTTTCTGCCCTTCAAAAGACTGGACGGGCTGGCTATATATTCTGCCACTATTTATCCGCTTCTCTACTGGCACAGTCATATGCCCCGTAACTTCAACTGGTTTATCAAAGGAGATTTCTTCGTTTTAGATAGATTGGCGACTCTTACCGAAATCGGTTTGTGGCTATATATGCTAATTATCGGTGCCTATTTCGCAAAAGAGATCTATCTTGCCAGGAAAACCGGTTATCTAAATATTCCCAAGAATCTCATGGTGGCAGGGACGGCTCTGTCCTGGTGGATAGGAATCGTCTTTCTCGATTCGGATCTGGCTTTTACCATGACCAATGTTTTGAGCCACGGAATACCTTATATGGCTTTGATCTGGCTCTATCACCATAAACCGGAAGAGAACTCGGGCGCATCAGGCATAGCCCGTGGTGTCAACCTGACCAGGAATCTGCTCATGGCTTATCTTCCTGCTTTTCTTCTCTTTCTGTTTTTGCTGGCTTATTTGGAAGAGGGCATCTGGGACGGACTTATTTGGAGAGAGCATGGTCAGATCTTTTCTCTCTTTTATAAATTTCCGCAGATAACAGATCCTATTTTCCTGGCTGTGCTTATCCCGTTTCTTGCCCTGCCTCAGTCCGTTCATTATGTGCTGGATGGATTCATATGGCGAATCAAAGACCGGGGCAGCATCTGGAGTGCATGATCTAAACGGTATTGGTCTGGATTATTTGAAGATCTCTTCGAATTGACGGTGTAGTTCATCGAGTTTCTCTGTCTCTCCATGACGCTCGAGATGCTCGGCATATCTTCTGAGAGCTCTTATCAAATTAGGATGTTTCCGGCTTACTTGATAGAGCATTCTGGTCGTGTCCTCTTTGACAAGGTTGAAAATATAGTCTTCATCGTCTTTATGAGTACAGATCTGGTGAATAATCGCAGCCCTGGTGTAGGTGACATCGGACCTACCCTTGAGCTTTGCCAGGATGGAGATGGCGGCGTTTATATAGCTCTCCGCTTCTGCATAGCGCTCCTGACCTACATAAAGACCGGACAGATCACAAAGGCTGTTGGCCAGAAAGAGGGCATAGTCGCCCCCCAGACTTTCCAGGAGATTGACAGATTTGAGCAGCATGGCTTCGGCCTCAGCAGGCTCTCCTTCTTCCTGCTTGAGATCGGCGTAGAACATAAGGGTGACGCCATGAACTTCTTTGTAGGCTTTGTTTAAATCGCTTGCTACCACAGAAAGCGCCTCTTCGAATCGCTCCCGGGCTTCTCTTAGACGTCCCATCTGGGTCAGGACAGCGCCCAATCCCATATTGGTACAGGCTTCGCCCAGGGCTTGTTCCGGAATCGACTCGGCTCGTTTGAGAGTCTTGAGAAGTTGGCGATAAGCCTCTTTCCAGCGCCCTTCTTCGTAGGCAAGTCTGGCTGCAGCAAAACTGGTCTTCCAGATTTTTGTTTTGGAATCCTTGTCTTCGAAAGCGTCTACAATTCTTTTTTGAATCATCTCTCTATCAGCAGTTCGATGGAAAGGAGCTATTTTATCTCAACCTTTTTGTTAACTACATCGACTGAATTGATGATTGGACCTTCTGAAACTGCTATCTTTTGCAAGTCGATTGCTCTTTTGAGTCTTTGAAATAAGTGTAAGCATTAAAATGGACTTTCTGGTTCTCAACAGCGGTTCAACATCGCAGAAACTTGCTTTAGTCGAAATCGAGAATGAAGCCGAGTCAACTCTATCCGGTGCCATAGCCTGTCGGACCCTCTGGGTAAACGGGCACTCTAATTTGCGGTCGGTGGAAGGGCGGCGAGAAGCGATAGAGATTCTGCTTGCCGAGATGGAAAGGGAGACAGGCAGAGACCGCCAGAGTGTCGACGCAATAGGGCATAGAGTAGTCCACGGCGGGAGCCGCTTTGTTGAAGCGACAGTTATAGACAGAACCGTTCTCTCTTCCCTGCAAGAGCTAACCGAACTGGCTCCGCTTCATAACAGTCATTGCCTGGAGGGAATTGAGTACTGTCTCAAGAGCTGTGCCGAGCAAACCCAGATAGCGGTATTCGATACAGCCTTCCACCGCACTATCTCAGAGAAAGCTTCGATTTATGCCCTGCCCTACCGGTGGTATCAGAACCACGGGATAAGAAGATTCGGCTTCCATGGCATTAATGTTGAGTACTGCATCGAAAGACTCTCTCAATTCTTTTCCGGGTCTAAGAAGCGGCCTGCCCGAACTGTGGTCTGTCATCTGGGTGGTGGCTGTTCGGTAACTGCCGTGCTCGAAGGTCGAAGTGTCGATACGACCATGGGTTTCACTCCTCTGGAAGGGCTTGTTATGGCCACTCGTTCAGGTTCCATAGATCCGGGTATTCTGAGCTATGTCGCAGCCAGAGAGGATTTGAGTCTGGACGAGCTCGAAGCGGTGCTCAATCGGGACAGCGGCTTAAAAGGGATATCCGGACTTACCGGCGATATGCAGGAACTTCTCACCGCCAGAGTAGCCGGGATCAAACGCGCCGAATTGGCTTTCGATATTTTCGTGCACAGCGTCACTAAACATATAGCAGCCATGTCCGCCAGTTTGAACGGACTGGATGCCCTTGTCTTCACCGGTGGCATCGGTGAGAATTCGTCCGTGGTTCGGCAGAGTATCTGTCAGGGCTTGCGTTTTCTGGGAGTCGAGGTGGATCCTGAACGTTGCGCTGCGGTTGCCACAGCCAGCCAGCCGGATTGTTTGATTGCCGAGAGTCCGGTCGCCGTTGCCGTTATCAAAGCCGATGAGTTCGCCCAGATCGCCAGCCAGTGTCGCACTCTATTGGAAGGAACGACAGACTAAGCTGATTTAATAATCGATTCCATAATCTGCTGAATAATGAGTGCCAATAAGGCAGGTCTAGACTAAAGCAGGTAGACTCGGATGAAAATCGAAAAACCCAAACAGGTCCTTGCTGGCCTGGGTATACTCATGGTAGTGGTCTTCGCCGTTCAGTTCGCGGTGCTCAATTCTCTTGAGAATTCCGGTGACAAGGAGAAACCGACGGAGAAGACAATCACCAACAATAGCGAGAAGTGGAACGAATCGTGGAAAGCCGCTTCCACTGCATCCACCGATGAAGAACTGGCAAAGGCAGAGGAGTTGCTATCGAAAAGCTTGAAGGAAGCGGAGCGCTCGGGTAGCAAAGATTCTCGCCTGGCAGCGGTTCTCAACTGTCTGGCTCAGGTCTATGAGAAGCAAGGCAAGTATTCGGAAGCCGAGCCTCTTTATCAAAGGGTTCTTGCTATCGACGAGAAGATACTGGGAAAAGATCATGGTGCCATTATCAATGATCTCGACAACCTTGCCGTTACCTATATCAAGCAGAAAAAGTATAAAGAGGCCGAGGAGCTTTTCTCCAAAGCTGTCGCTTTAGACGAGAAGACTTATGGAAAGGATCATCCCAAAACTGCGGCGGACCTGAGCTATCTGGTTCTGCTCTACGATATCGAAGGGAATTCGAAGAAGGCAGAGGAATTCGCCCGGCGAGCCCTTTCTATAAACGAGAAAGCTTTTGGAGCGGATCACCCGCTGGTTGCCTCCAACTATCACAGTCTTGCCCTTCTCTCTTCACGGCAGGGGAAACATGAAGAGGCGGAGAAACTCTTGATCAAAGCTCAAGATATCTGGCGTAAGTCGTCCGCCATCAACGATCCCAAGCTTGCCGCCAGTTTGAAAAACACCGCTATGCTACAGAAGGTCTTCGAGTCTCAGTTTATTGAAGGGGAGCCGGACAAGTCGGTCAAGTTCCCTGAAGAGGCTTTTGAAAAGGCAAAAGCGCTGAGAACCGCCAGACAATACAAAGAAGCGGAAGCTGTATTGAAAGACAATCTGACCGATGCGCGCCGGTCGGCGGTGGGAGAGCCTGCCCTGGGCAAGTATCTGGTCCGGCTGAACAATGTTCTATTCGATCAGGCTAAGGATGGAGAAGCGATTATTTTCGGTGAGATCGCCTGCAAAATCTTCGACCGTCAGCCGGCGGACAAGCAAGCCGACTTGACCAACTGGAATGCCTCGGTGCATTCTTACCTTGCCATGGCCTACGATCGTAGAAATCATCTGCACATGGCCGAGAAGCACTATGATCGAGCCCTCGATTATGCCAGCCGGGCAAGCGACGTCTCTGTCGCCTGGAAGAATCTTCTCAAGAAGGGACTGGCTACTTGCAAAGCCAGACTCGAAATGGAAGAGGAGCGGGTGCTTGCCACCAATGCCGGTGCTAAGTAAATTTCGGCAGAGCCGATTCAAGAGAGCACCGGCAGGTTGATGGTCACTTCGGTTCCCTGGTTGACTTCGCTGGTGATAGTTATCGATCCGTTATGCAGATCGACGATTCCCTTGACTATAGATAAACCCAGACCGACGCCTCCCTGGGCGCGGCCCCTGGCTTTATCGACCCTGTAGAAACGGTCGAAAATCTTGGGAAGGCTCTCTGCGGGAATGCCCGGTCCGTTGTCCCTGACCGTAAGCTTGAGCCAGCCGTTGCGCACCCGGCACGATAGCTCTATTCTTTCACCTTCTTCCGTGTATCTGAGCGCGTTCTCGATGATGTTGGCAATCATGCGGTGCAGTTTGTCTTCGTAGCCATTCAAAAAGATGTTTTCATCAATCTGGTGTACCAGATCGATTCTCTTCTCACTCAGCCTCAGCTCGAACTCTTCCAGCACTGCGTCGAGAATACTGTTGAAAGATACTCTACCTGGAATATTACCGGGCAGAATCCCTTCGAAGCCTATTTGAATCTGGGTCAGTAGAGTCAGATCCTCCACCAGTTTGTTCATTCTGCCGGTCGCTCTTTTGATGGCATCCAGTCTTACTGTCTCCTTGCCGGCCAGTTTCAACTCTTCTTCTAGATTGTCCGCACATGCTTCGATGGTGGCAATCGGTGTTTTTAATTCATGGGTGGCATCCTCGGTAAATTGTCTGAGGATGCGGTAGGAAGTCTCTAGAGGACCGACCCAGCTTTTAGAGAAGAATAAACCGGCTATCGAAAGCAGGACCAGTCCCAGGGTGCTGATAATTCCCATGGTAACTATGTACTTTTTGATCGCCCTATCTCTCAAGGTCGTCGGCAACTGAATCTGCAGATAGCCGAGCTTTTTGTCTTCTTCCGAAGTCAGTACCATATATGATGTGCGCAGGTTCAGACCATCCTGGCTCACTTCGCTACTCGAGGTGATCAACTTGGTCGTACCTTTTACGCCGTCATGTTCGATAAGTTTGCCTTCCGCGTCATAGAGCTCTATTCTGGCAAGGCTACTCAGGGGTTGTTTCTTGGTGAAGCGTCGTGGTTTAGCTATGGAGAGCCGACCATCGGCCTCCTCGACCTCGTCGGATATTTCCGTCAACAGGGTATCCAGTTGTTCATCGAGAGAGTTGTTCAACTCATTGCTGAAGATCAAAAGACCTCCTGCAAATAGACCTGTGAAGATCAAGAAGGTGACGGCGACGAACTGGATGGCTAATTGCCAGCGTTTCGCCTTATTCATCGATTTCCAGCTTATAGCCGTAGCCGCGGACATTCTTGATGATAGAATCCCTGCCCGATGAATTCATCTTTTTTCTTAACGCTTTGATATAAGTTCGAACAGCCTCGCGCGAGATCAGGCTATCGGAGGGCCAGACCCTGTCTATTAGCGCATCGTAGGCAAATACCTGATTCGGATGCCTCAGTAGAAACTCGAGGAGATTGAACTCCCTGGGCTCCAGATGCACCGGCTGACCATCGATATAAAAGGTCCTGGCGGTGGCATCCAGGGTCATCGCTCCCAGCTCTATGACAGCTCCGGGTGTGCGGCTTTCGCCACGTCTCACAGCGGCCCGCACACTGGCGGACAGTTCCCTCAGTGATACCGGTTTACGGACATAATAGTCAGAGCCCGTATCGAGACCGATCTCCAGATCCTCCAGGCGGGAGCGGGCACTCAGCATCACCACCGGTGTCTTGCCACCGCCCTGGCGAAACTTCTTCAAGATCGATATCCCATCGGGACCGGGTATCATCCAGTCCAGAATAATGGCGTCATATTGAAAAGCTTCGAGACTGTTGAGAGCCTGGTTGCCATCGTGAACCAGGTCGACCACATATTTTTCCCTGAGGAACCAGTCTCGCAACTGTTCCGCCAGGTCCACTTCATCTTCGACTATGAGCAATTTTGGCATAGCAGAGAATTATAGATCCGAATCGAGAAAGAGACCGCAAGTTTTACAACCTGCGGTCTCCGCATCCACTAACGGGGATTAAATTGTCGACTATTCGTCGCCGGGTTCGGCTTCGCTGTCGGATCCGCCTTCTGCAGCACCGGCATCAGCGGCAGGCTCGGAGGCTTCTTCTTTTTCTGCTTTCTTGTCAGCTTTCTTGCTGGCTTTTTTCTTGGAGACCTTTTTCTTTTTGACTTTCTGGGTCTTGGCTTTGGGTGCATCCTCGGCGTTGGCTGCTACCGGGGTGACAGCTACCATTCCAAGGGCGACTACGAAAGAGAGAAGGGCAGCGAAGATAGATTTGTAGGTCATGACTAACTAACTCCATTCAGGGTCTGAACTGAAAACAGGTGAATCTTAGCCTTGATCTGTGAGGATAGAGTGAAGAAAACGACAGGATGTAAAGATTGTCAAGAAGGGCGTGCCTTGATCCTGGAATTATGCAATTGTCTATAACTTTTGAAGCTCCGGGTGAGATTCTCGAACTCGATATCCGCTTGTTTCCAGTCAGGCTTATCGAGAACTATGTCGACACAAAAGAGCAATCGGTGCCCCACTTGCTCTAAGTCTGCCGCCTGGAAGCTTTCCGAAAGGGTTCTCAAGTGCGTTGCGGATTCCGCCAGGGCATCGGCGCTCTGTTCTGACAGGGCGCCTTCAATTTTTTTGACCAGCTCTTCTAGAGAGAGGAGATACTCTTCCATCAGGGCGTCACTCTCTTCTCTATCGAACTCCCGGAGCAGATACTCCAGTCCGGCACGGTACTGACGCTCAAGAGTGGACAGGGCAATCTCCTCCGTGGCTTCTCCATCTTCGCCGGAGGAGGGTAGACTGAGCCAGGGCAGAACGAAACGCTCTAACTTGGCAGAGGTAAAGGGTTTGGTCAGAAAATCGTCCATGCCGGCCTCTCGACAGCGTTCCCTGTGTTCCGGCGTCGCCTGGGCGGTTACCGCGATGATTGGAACATGCTTATCTGAATCGGCCTCCAGTTCTCGAATCCTCCTGGTTGCTTCAAACCCGTCCATAACGGGCATCTGGCAGTCCATCAAGATCAAGGAAAAATCGTTGTTTAAGAATGCTTCCACCGCCTCTCGACCGTTTCCCACAGCTCGGGCACGTACACCAATCTCCCGCAGCTGCATGAGAGCCAGTTTGGAGTTGACCGAGTTGTCCTCCACAACCAGGACCTCTTCCGCTTTTTTTCTATCGAGATTGGCATCCCCAAGAAGCTGAGTCTGCAATTCGCTCCCGGCTTCGACCTCTTGATCAGTCCTGCTTTTTTGCAGCAAGCGAACCGGTCTTTTAGTGGCCGCCTTGAGACCGAAAGCTATTTGAAAAGAGAACAGTGAGCCCACATGCTCTTTGGAAGAGACCGAGACCTTGCCACCCATCAGCTCTACCAGCCTTCTGGTAATCGATAGACCAAGACCGGTGCCGCCATATCTGGCGCTGACCGATTGGTTTGCCTGGGCAAAGGGTTCGAAAAGTTCGGCGATGGCATCCTGACTGATTCCGACACCGGTGTCCTGGACGGAAAACTCGAGGGTGGCACTTTCTTTGTTTCTCTCTATCAATTCTACTCGAACCGAGATCTCGCCCCGGTCAGTGAACTTGACGGCGTTGCTGATCAGATTGAGAAGGATCTGACGCAGTCTGTTTGGATCTCCTATAAGATGATCGGGAATGTCCCTTGCGATCCAGTAAGTCATAGAGACGTTTTTCTGGCGTGCCTTGGGAGCGAAGAGCGATATGCACCGGTTCATAAGAGCGCGCAGTTCGAATTCGGTGTTCTCGAATTCGAGCTTTTCCGCCTCTATTTTGGAATAGTCGAGGACGTCGTCTATCAAGGTCAAAAGTACCTGGGCAGATTCTTGAATAGTATTGACCATGTCGCTTTGATCGCTTCCCAAATCCGTTCGACTGAGCAGATCGCTCATTCCTATAACCGCGTTCATCGGTGTTCTTATCTCGTGGCTCATATTGGCGACGAAATAGCTTTTCGCCTTGTTTGCCCTATCAGCTGCTTCTTTAGCGGCTATGAGTTCTGCGTTGGATGCCTCCAGTTCGAGGGTTCTCTCTTTGACCCTCTCTTCCAGCTCTTTGTTGAGAGCCGAGATACTGTCGAATAGAAGAACATTCTCCAGAGCGGTGACGATCTGGGTGGATAGGAGCTGGATCAAGTCCAGCCTTTCGGTGGTGAAAATACCCGGCACGAGATTGTTCTCCAGGTAGAATATGCCGACCAGTTTGGTCTGCTTGATGATTGGATGACAGAGCACTGAACGGACGTTGTTCCGCTTTATATAAGGATCTCCCAGAAACATATTCTCGCGGACGGCATCGGGCAGAAGCAAACTGTTTCTGGTTCGGCGTACATAGTTGATCACCGAATGCGGTACTGCCTCAAAATTTTCGAGATTGATTCTAATGCTCTTGACCAGATTGCCTGTGCTGGCACTATCTCCCCTGGCCCGTACGAAGAGCTCATCGTCTTCCTGGAGCACGATAACACACTGTTGCGCGCCGGACGCTTCGATAATAACTCTGATCAAAGTGTTCAAAAGCTTATCCAGAGTCACTTCTTTTGAGATTGCTTCGGCAGCTTTGAGCACGGTCAGAAAGTCGAATTCAGGAGATGACGATGAAGTTTGACGAAGCAGTGGCAGTTCTCGTTCAAGTTGTTCTACTTTGCCCCGGGCCTGCCACCGCCGATAGAGGCGGTGTGCTTCTTTGAGATGCAAGGAAGCGACAGAATCGAGGCCTCTCGCGAGATAGAATCGATATGCCAGTTCGTTGGCTATCGCTTCGTTCTGAATATAGCCGTTCTCTCTTGCTGACTTGATGGCGCTTTCATAGCCTTGCTCCGCCTGGTCGATAGCTCCATTCAGTCTTGCTATCTCGGCGCTTACCAGGCTGAATTTGTTCGAAAAGTTGGCGGGACAGGAACGCGACCATTCCTCCAGTTTCTGTCCATGTTCAGCTAGAGTCTTCATCCGGCTTGCTTTCAACTCTTCGTCCATAGAGCCGTCTTCCAGGCTCGATGCCAGGGACAGGGCGAAATAGTACCAGTATTCCGGCTCCTGGATATGACCGAGGGAGGACCAGAGATAGGTTTTTGCCTTTCTTCCCGCTCTGATTGCTTCTTCGTAGTCGCCCGACATGAAGCGTGCCTGGAGCAGCATGATATAGTACCAGCAGGTGACGATTGGATGGTCGTAAGAGTCGACATAGCTCTCGTATTCCTTTTCGTTGAACTTGTCGTCATCGAAAGTCGAGAAGTTATAGGTGTTCCCGCGCATATTTTGAACCAGACGCTGAATCCCTTTGATTACCTCTTTAGGCGCCTCGAACTGGATGCTTTTCAGGTAGGTCAGATATTTGATCGATTCTTGATAAACTTCATCGAGCCCTTTGCCGAGAATGAGCAAATCCACAACAATGTGGTTGCAGCAATAGCCGGCGAAGGTGACATCACCTGCCTTCGAAAGCACCTCGAAGGCATCGTAGAGAAAGTCCAGGTCGGTCTTGAGATGATTGGACCAGAAGTTGATGGAGTCTCCGAAAAGAAATTTTACCCGGGCGTGGTAGTCGTTTAATGGAGCCTCTCTGCTCAATTCACAAGCCAGTCGCCCGAATCGATAGCCGTCCTGGTATTTGCCGAGCACCGGCCCCACACACATCCCCAGAAGGGCGTAGCCCATGGCAGAGGCTGCGCAGTTGCCGTGCTTCAAGGTGATGCGAACCATGTGACAGGCGCTCAGAAGAAAGAGATTTTGATCAGAACAGAGACCGGCGGCAAAAAGGGCCTGAAGAATATCCAGTGCCGCTTTCATCTCCGGGTTATCCATTAGAGGAAGCTTTTGCAGGCTCTCTATGCTTCTATCGTCGAGCTCTTCCCAGAGTAGATCGTAGTTTCTTTTCACTTCGGCATCATCGGGGGAGGCAGTCATCTCTACACCCAGGAGATTGAGTCCCTTGAGACCGCTTTCCACAGCCAGAGCCAGTTCGGTTTTACCTGTATAGAGTTCGACCATCATCTGATAGATAGAGGTTTTTTGAAGGACATCATTGCAATGATTTAGAAGTTGATCGAACAAATTCATGGACCGGTCGAAATTGCCGCACATCCATTCGCATAAAGCTTGTTCATAGTTCAATTCGTAAGCCAGTTCCGGAGTCTTTTGCCATCCGGTATCACAAAGAAGCTCCAGTCCATAGGAAAGAAATTGAATCGCCGAGTGATAGGCTGTGTTGGTACGAGCTTTTCTGCCGGCCACCAGATAAACCCCGGCCAGTTCGGCTATCTTCTCTTCTTTTGCCACCAGGTCCCTGGCCTGGTCGAGGTGCGTAATTATGTCGAATATTTTCTCTTCCAGCACTTCATCTTTTGCCGAACGCAGAAGAATGAGGCCGATGCGCAGGTGCTCCTCGGCTCGTTTTTCTTCTGGAATCAGTCTATAAGACGCTTCCTGGACTCGGTCGTGGAGAAACTTGAAACTGCCTGACTGACTGAGAACCAGACCCTGATTACATGCTTCTCTTAGATCACTCTCCAATTCGCTTTCAGAACGCTGACAGACCAGGGAAAGGGTCGGGAGATCAAAGGTGTTTCCCAGGCAGGAGGCAAGCTTGAGTACATCCCGGGTGGAGGAGGAAAGGCGACCGAGCCGTGATAGGAGCAGTTCGACAATGTTATCGGAGTCTTTTTGCTCTTCGAGCCTGTCCAGATTCCACCACCAGCGGTGCCGCTTTCTGTCCAGCTCCAGAAGCCCTTCCTGGCGAAGGGTGCGGAGGAGCTGGATCGCAAAAAACGGATTGCCGCCGGTTTTATTGAAGACCAGATTGCCCAGTGGAATCGCCCGTTTCTCTTCGAGCCGCATCGCATCTCTAATAAGGTCCAGCATATCTTTTTCAGAAAGCGGGGGCAGTTCTATCTCCATCAATGGAGCATCGACCTCTTTCATCTGTTTGATGGTCCCGGAGAGAATATGGTCTTTGTCGACTTCATTGTCTCGATAGGCTCCGATCAAAAGCAGATAATCCATAGAAGAGCCGTCCGAGATCAATCTGTTCATCAGTCGAAGACTGGCTTCGTCCGCCCATTGAAGATCATCAAGAAAAAGGATGAGAGGATGGTCGCTGGTTGCGAACACCCGAAAAAATTGCTGCAGCACCATGTCGAAGCGGGTCTGTTCCTCGCCCACCGGTAACGGTGGCGGTGCCGGCTGCTTGCCAATCAAAAGCTCCAGTTCCGGAATTACTCCGGCTACTATTGCCGCACCATTGCCGATTCTTTCGATGATTTCGCGCTTCCAGAAATCAATTTCTGCCTCCGAATAGGTGAGAAGGTGATGGACCAACTCTCTGAAAGCTTCGCAGATAGTGGCAAAAGGAATTGCCTGCTGGTACTGATCGAATTTGCCCGATAGAAAAAAACCGCGCTCTTGAATGAGCGGTTGATACAGCTCTCGAACCAGCGCTGTTTTTCCTATGCCTGAATATCCCGAGATCAATACCAATCTGGCGTTTTGACCGGTTGCCACCGCCTGGAAGGCGCCCGAGAGAAGCTCTATCTCTTTTTCTCTGCCATAGAGCCTTACCGGAATCTGCAACTCCTGGGGAATATCCCGGGAGCCGATCACAGGAAGGGCAATATGTCCGGTTCGTTTAATTTGCTTTTCTGCTAAGATCAAGTCACAGGCAAGACCATAGGCGCTCTGATATCTGTCCTCCGGAGACTTAGCCAGTGATTTCTGCACTATCGCTGAGAGATCCGGCTGCGATTGATCCGGCCAGTCAGGAGTGAGCGATAGATGGGCGTGGAGCAACTCTAGGGGATCAGAACAATAAAATGCTTGCTTGCCCGTCAAAACTTCGTAGAGTACAAGACCGAGAGCATAGAGGTCGCTTCTCATATCCACCGGCTGACTCATACGTCCGCTCTGCTCGGGAGAGCGACAGATCATGGCCTGATTGAGGTTCGGTAGCCCGACATAGCTCTGTCGATTGTCGGCTACCGGGCTCACCATTCCGAGGCTGGCGAAATAGGGAGAACCTTCCTCGTCTACGAGGATATTTTCGCTACCGATGTCGAGATGGAGAACGCCCATTTGATGAATATGATCGAGGGTGCGGGCAAGCTTGCGCATGATCTCGACTTTTTGAACCACAGAGATGGAGCCCTTCAAATAGTCTTGAAGTTTTACACTTCCTTCTCTGTGGGCAAGAACCAGACAGGCTCCTGCTCGGTTCTCCGATTGAATCAATTCGTGAACCTCCGGCAGGCCCTTTCTCTTGTTTCCGGATAGGAGTTGAAATTCGTCTTCAAGGCTGATGGAGCTTCCCGATTCCGGTTTATCCAGGAGCAGAGTTTTCAATATGACGGTCTTACCGTCCGACAGTCTTTCGGCATTGACCAGCCGATAATCGAGACCGTCATAGAAGGGAGGCTCTAACTCTTCATAGATTTGGTAGACAAGATCTTTGCCGGCAGATTTCATCTCTTGGCGTCCTGATTGGTTCTGGAACTTGCTCTAATTCGATCAATTGCGATGCCTAATATAGAATATACGGTATTTGGGTCATCGATTGTGAACGATGTAAGAGTAACTGTGGACGTGGTGGCTTTCGCCATAGAGCAAGACTGCCTGGAGGTGCTCTTGATCAAGCGAAAGTATGAGCCGTTTCGGAATCAGTGGGCTCTACCCGGAGGGTTTCTTCAGCCCGGGGATGGGTCTTTAGAAGAAGCCGCCGCCCGGGAGCTGTCGGAAGAGACCAATGTTTCCGACATTTATTTAGAACAGCTCTACAGTTTCGGTGACCGGGACAGGGACCCGCGTGGTCGAACGGTGACCATCGCTTATCTTGCTTTACTGAGGGCCGAGGAAGTGGAGTTGCAGGCCGCCACCGATGCCAGCGGAGTGGCCTGGTTTCCGATTCATTCTCTTCCGGATCTGGCTTTCGACCACGGTCGTATTCTCGATTATGCTATCTCGCGGCTGCGTTACAAGATAGAGTATTCACCCTGTGTCTTCAGCCTTCTTCCCGAGAGTTTCACTCTCAGGTCTTTGCAAAATGCCTACGAGATAATTCTTGGCAAGCAGATAGACAATCGCAACTTTCGCAAAAAATTTCTTGGTAGCGGGATCTTGATCGATCAAGAGGAACTGACAAGGGGCGGACCGCATCGACCGGCGAAGCTCTATAAGTTCTCGCTGAATGAATTCTCCAGGCTCGCCGACAGACCGATTTTTACATTTTAGAGAAGAGTACGAATTCTATGGCGTACTTGGCGTTCAATACCGTAGTCAAGGCGGCGCTGCCGACAAAGCGATAGCGCAGGTTCATATGCTCCTGAATCAGATAGTTTCCGATAAGGGCGATTGGAAGATTGGTGAGAAAGGAGATCGTGCCTGATTTCAGCGAGGCGATAATAATCGCGATATAGTCCACATCGGTGTACCAGTTCATATCCGGTCCCACTAAAGTGGCCACCTTTATGAAGAATAGATGTCTCGCTATCCAGAGCGGATTGAAATAGAGGGCCGCCCCCAGAGTTTTGCCTAGCCAGTTGAGTCTCAGACCGGTATCGTCTTCGTGAACCAGTCTTCTTAAGGGAGGAAAGCGATGCTCGGCATCGATAGAGAGCCTGAAGGAATCAAGAAAGTGGAACCAGCGGGGAATTTCGAAGCGATAGATGATTCCGCCTGCGATCATGACCGCAATGTATCTGACAGGGTTCACGTCATCCATTATGATCTGACCAACTAAATCGCCCAGAGGATAGAGTACCCAGCCGGCAAAATGCTGGATCAAGCGCTCCATAGAAGACTGGGATTCGGGCGCAGTCGATCTTTTCATGATGATTTCAACCCCAGAGCAATCTTTCGGCGATGTTCAAGCTGGCATAAGAATTCGAGCCGAAATATTGAGTGAGAATTTCTGGTTGCTTCTCTGTGTCTACCAGGAAACCGGGGCTGACATGTTGATTCCAGGCGTACTCAAAGGCGTCCCTGCCGGCTTCGGATCTGGCTAGAATGCGGGGGACGGCATGATAAGCCACGATTCTCGGATCGGCTTTGCCCGAGATATAGAGATCGAGAAATTTCTGCGGGGGTAGATCATCCGGCAAGGTCAGTTCATAACGCGGCATCAACCATTTTTGATCACTGAGGGGAGCGAGCATCTCTTCGTAGCATTCCATAAAAAGGTCGGAATGTTCCAGGGCGCAGTCATCACCATCCAGAAAAATACGATAGAAACCGTCTTTTCTGCGGCTTACTTTAATGTAGGATCTTTCTATCGTCCCAGGGAGAAATCGCCGTTCTATCAGGGCATCAAGCAGTGCCGTCGCCATTATCTTGAAGCTCTCTTCTTGAGTGATGGAGCGCTTGAGATCATGACCCATTTTTATCCTCTGCTTTCTCAAAAAGTCTGTAGCAAAATAGAGAGTAAGCATAACCGGAGCTATGGCAATTACTAGAGGCAAGTGTATGATCGCCGCAAGAAAAATAGATATCGGCGCTCCCATTCCGAAATAAGCCGCATACGTATAACAATCGCCTTTGATCAGATCTTTTCTGGTTTTAGCGGCGTGATCCGAATAGCTGGAAGCTTTTGCGATTTTGAGCGGGCGGAACTGACGCTCCTCTACTCGGGCTATCTCAACACAGGCAATTTCTTGATTGCGATAGGGCTCGCCCACTCTCCAGAGAGAATAGACTTCTTCTCTTCGGGTAGCCCGATTCAGCATGTCGAAGTTGAAGTCTTTGAAGCTGGCGAAAACTTCCTGGGGAGTCAGTTCTGAAAACTGAGGGTGAACATGACCGACACCACATTCTATTTGACCATCATCGGCGATACCGAAATAGCCGCGATGTTTTCTCACAAAACGGAAGTAGTCGTTCAGCCCTTTTTCCAGAGCCGGAGCGATGCAGACAACATCCCAGTTGTTGGCCACTTTGCGCTCTGCTAGGGTGTCGACGATGTTCAGTCTTATGCCTCTGCCGCGCAATTGATTGACTGCCACCGAAGAGGTGCTGGTGGTAAGGTCGATTATGGTGTTGAGTTCCTGGCAGTCCCAGCCTTCTCCGAAGATACCCCGGGTACCGATCATGCACTTGCTTATGCCCCGGGCGAAGAGTTCTGTGGCTAGAGCTACATAGAGTTTTGCCGTCCACTGTCCGGAGGTCGAAAATATTCGTGTGAATCCATAGTTATCGTCCGACTCGGTCTCCAGAGTGATTTCGAGGTCGCGTTCGCTTAGATAAGCCCGGGCGGCTTGCAGATACTGAATTTTTATTCTGCTATCCACCATAAAAACCGAGCCGGTGACAAGGCAGGGAGGGTAGTTTATACATGAATCCGCTCCGGCGAGAAGTTCTTTGAATACACCGGCGGCACCGCCTGATTCGGCATTCATAATCTCTTTCAGTCCGGCAAGCTGCTTTGATCCTGTGGCTGACATCTTCTCGAAGTCCGTAATGACAAGGGCTCTGAGACGGTCGTCCAGATAACCGTATTCGGTATCAAGGATGGCTTGCACAGCGAGCGCTTTGCTCTTGCTATAGGCTAGAATTCGATCCACGGATGAAGCTATTTTTCTAATTCCTTTTTCTGTCAGGCTATAGCCGATTTTTTTAATTGCGTCCTTTATTCTGGCGTAGAAATCCAGATCTTCATCTCTGGCGCTCACTTTGAGATGATTGAGAGCATAGTCTTCTATCAGTTCTATCCAGTCGTCCAGAAGCGGTGACTGTCGCACCGCGTCTGCATTGGATAGGGTCATCGTGCCCGGCAATCTAACCCCTGTCATCCAGAGATATCGACTGCCGGCGAGGTAATATTCCGGATTCTCTTTACGCTCTTCTATGCGGCTACATATATATGATGAGAAATCGGAGCCCCTTTCACCTGCATCCGGCTTTAGTTCCACTAATAGTTGATGAATCTCTTTGTGGCTCTCTTTCAGAAACTCAAGCTCCTCTGCAGTGGGTTCGGTGAAATAAGCCAGGTCCTGATAAGGAGCCAATCCTCCTTCTTTAACCAGGGCCGGAGTCGGTACCTGATAATCTATCTCGCCCACCAGATTGAGATAACGATTTTTTTGTTTGCCTGAAGCAGAATCCGGGGGTGTGCCGGTCAGCCCTACCACGGTGACGGGCTCCAGCCGTTTGATTAGATGAATCATCACCGCCGCCCAGTAGTCGGTGAGGTGGTGGCATTCATCGAAGACCACAAGACCGACTCCACGTCTTTTGAGGGCTTGCATCAGATCAAGAGCGTTTTCATGCAGGACTTCGTTTAAATCGAGCACATCCACCAATCGACGCCTCAGTCTCGATACATGCCGCCGTAGCTCTTTATTGAACTCTTTCGGATTGTTCTTCTCCAGATCGAGAAGTCGTATCTCTGCTTCGGCCCGCTTCGGGGTGATACCGCCGGTGAGTTCAGAGATCCATTCATTTTTAGCCAGCCCGGTCAGATACTCTTTCTCTCTACCGGGAAGGGAAAGGGCCTGGTAGGTCATTATTGTTATAGGCTTCAGAGGCCGGTCCAGATAACTGCCCAGGACCTCCGGTCTGGCGAATTCTATGTCTCCTTCCGGGAAAAAATCTTCGAGCTTGGCGTTCCACTGAGTGGCGATGGTGTTGTTGGGGCAGAGCACCAGGCTGGGGCACTTGAACTGAGAGATGATCTCATAGCCGAGAATGGTTTTTCCTGATCCCGGTGGGGCGACTATGTGCAGCTCTTTCTCGCCTGCTTCCAACTTTTTCTTGCAGAGCTCGATAATCTGTTTCTGGTACTTGCGCAGCGGATACTGAAAGGCAAGATTATCCAGCCAGGAGAGGGCGGCGTCATCCACTTTTTTTATTTCTGCCACGGCATCGGCTTCCAATTCCAGTTAATAAGTTTCCAGTATCTTTTCGGTTATGGCCCGGGCGTAGGCTCCCCGGCAGTTGTCATCAGCCTCGATTCTGGTGGCGAAAACATGAATATCCGATGGAGTGGCAAGATAGCCGACGAACCAACCCAGTGTCAGCTTGCCGTTTTTCATGTCCGTACCGGTTTTGCCATAGAGGGTCCCTCTGTCGGTCTCCTTGATTTTGATCATGCCCCTGACTATGGCCATGGATCTCTTGGAGAATGGAAGTTCATCTTTGACCAGACGCTTCAAGAAATCTACCTGTTCTTTCGGAGAGATCTCCAGGCTTGCTCCGAGCCAGAACCGGGTGATACCGCTCGAGATGTCCGCGTTGCCGTACCGGCAACTGTTTAGATATTTCTGCATTCGCTCCGGACCGATGCGACCGGCCAGGTCCTGAAAGTACCAGACGACGGAATTGCTCACCGCTGTCGACAGGGTATGGTCCCGGTTCCAGCTCTTGAGGGCATAGTTACTTCCGTTCCAGCGCTTGCCTTCGTTTTCGTCTTTCACCACTCCGCAATCGAGGGCACTTAAAGAGTTGAAGATCTTGAAGGTGGAACATGGGGCAGATCGTCTATCGGATTCGGCACTATTATTGGTGACAACGGTGCCTTCCTTAAGACTCTCCATTATAAAGGTGCCCCGGAATTCTCCGAAGTAGCTGTTCAGGTCGCTGTCATTTTTCTGCGCGGCATCGGCACTGGCGACGGTCATAGTCAGTAGCAGTGATAGCGCCGATTGTATGGGACCGGATTTTTTCATGGCGAGTACCTTTCTCTTCTCAATTCAAAGATCAAGACAGGAAAGGCGGCCATTTTAGACCATTGTTCGACGATGTGAAACTTATATTAGTCGGTGAGTTTCATGTGGTGGACGAAAATCTGACCTCTTTCGTTCTGAAATGTGATCTTCGTGTTCAGATCCGACTTGATTTCAGCGGTGAAGAGGGTTTTGCTTTCGACGCCGAAATTCGGTACGTAGTCCAGGTTGATAATGGTGGTGCTGTTCTCTTTGAAGCGTCTTTCTTCGTGAATATTAGCAACGGTATCACTGTAGCTGACTGTGGAACCTGCGATTTTGATTCTGTTGAGAATGTCTACGAGCTCATGCTTGGACAATGACTGTTTGTCATTGTGATATAGCTCGATGAACTTCCAAATGGGAGCTCCCGAAGCCGATTGAATAACATCACTGGCGGTGTGCCAGACAGTGGTGTCCGGACTGTAACTCTCCTCCTCGACATATCCCTGACCGCGCTTACCAATGAGATGAGAGTTGTCTACCGCTTGCATGATGCAATCTCCAAAAATTTAAACAGCGATATCCTAACGCTATCGTGTAAATTTGACAAGCATCTTAATAATTGAATTCGGCAAAAATAATCTCCGGTTTTTAAAATGTCAAGTGATTTTATTTGCAGGCTCTAACCTCGATCAGGCAGATTGCCATTTTCCTTGTCAGCGGAGCTAAGCCAGGCAGTCTGCCGTTTCCCTGAGACAGAGATAATACAAAAACAAGACAAATGCGCATAAGACGATTCTGCCGGGCTGAATTGGACAAAAACAGTCTGATTTTCGGAATTTTTCTTTCTTTCAAAACGGCATGACAAGCCGATTCTCATCGAGAGATTTCTTTCGATCGTAACCGTTATCGGACCGGATATACCGGCCCGAGGGGGTGCGGTTTACGAATTGGATGAAATCATCTTAACTTGTTCAATGCACCGGCTGACATTTGGATTGACGAATTTGCTCGAATAAGGATATTTCCGGCTCTTCGGCAAGAATATCAGCTGCGATCCCTGACAATCGAAGAAAGTGCTCGGTTTTCATATGGCGGTCGAGGGCTTCTTTCGATTCCCAGTTCTCATGGAATAGAAATGTCCCCGGCTCTTCCATATGGCGATGCAGGTCATAGTTGATACAGCCCGGCTCCTTTTCCGTCTCTTTTACCATGACCTCGAGTTCCTGACGGACTTTCTCCTCGAGACCGGGTTTCGCTTTCAATTTTGCTATGACGGTAACCTTAGACATTGAAGACTCCCTCGATATTCGAAATGACCTGTGAGTAAGAGTCCGTAATTATAGCGCTATGAACTGCTCATGCTCGTTGCCAGTTGAATGTCGATCTGTGCAATGGAGAAGGACCGACGGCAAGGAGCGCCTCGACATGGCTTTTCGAAGGATAGCCTTTGTTCCTGGTCCATAAATAGGCGGGAAAATCGCGGTTGTATCTGGCCATCAAACGATCGCGGGAGACTTTTGCTACTATGGATGCCGAGGCTATCGTGGCAGAAACACCGTCGCCCCGGGTGATCGGGAGCTGTTTCAGTTTTGGATTTTTATCCAGTTCCGGCAGTGGATTTTTCCCATCTACCAGAACGATGATTCTGCTTCTTTCAATTCCGCGTCTCTCCAGCTTTAAGACCAACTTTATAACCGCTCTTTCCATGGCCATCATGCTGGCGTTTAGTATGTTGTATCGGTCTATATCGAGGTTGGAGACATGACCGATGGCAAACTCGGAACTGGATCTGATTATGGTAGAAAGGCTCTGACGTCTTTTCTCGGATAGCTTCTTCGAGTCATCCAAAGTTGCGAGGGCATCTCGCTGAAAGGAGGTTAAGTTCTCGAGGTCATAGCAGACGGCTGCCGCCATCACAGGACCGGCCAGGCATCCGCGACCGACCTCGTCTACTCCGATTAGATATTGGAAGCGACTATTTTCCTCGAAGAGGCGAAGCTGAATCATGTTGATGTCGGAGCCACCAGGGGCGCTACCATTTGCCAGAACCTGCTGATCGAATGCCAGCAGTTCATCAAGCTTGCTTTTCTTCGAGTTTCGCATTTATCTCTCACCGACAACTACTTCGCAATGGTATCAAATACGGTACGAGGAAGCAATTTGTCCGATCGGGCTTCTTATAATTAGAGCCTCTGTATATAATGAACCAGTGCCCGGGAAAGAGTAGAAAAAATCTCGCTGCCTGCTAGTATATGCAGCGGCAAGGATCTATTGTTTATTAAAGAGTTAAATGGAGAGCATCATGATAGAAGTCAAGGATGTCGTGCAGGCAAAAAGATTCGAACTTGTGGATGCCGACGAGAAAGTTCGGGTTTCTATCGGACTTGATGAGAACGGCAACGCAACTATGCAGTTTCTAGATCAGAACGAAAAGGTCAGGGTGCGGGTCGGCTCCGAGAAGAACGGTCAGTCGAGCATTACCCTCCATGATTCCGATGGAGAAGCGAGGGTGGTTTCCATGGTGGCCGAGAACGGCTCCAGCTTCATCTTCATGTACGATAAACAGGGTGTGACAAGGGTCCAGGTCGAAACCGGCTCCGCCGATATCACCACTTTGATCATCGGGGGCAAGAATAAGAAGCCTCTGGTGAAAGCTTCTATAGACTCCCATGACGGAGTCTATGAACAGGGCAATGTCAGTCTATATGATTCTGCCGGCAAGCTGCTGGCCAAAACTCCACAGACGTTCTAGTCTTAAATACCGATTCAGTTCTTGCTGCCGCAACAGCCGCCGCCCGTACTCTCGGGCAGAGTGATCTCTTCTTCGAAAAGGAGATTCGGCGACTTTCTAAAAACCTGCATGAGCTCTTCTATCACCCGTTCGCTGTCGTTGTTTTTCATCGCTTCGACCACGCAGGTATCGAGGTGCTGTTTCAGAATGCTTTCCGAAGTCTTGTCGAGAGCGGACTGAACCGCTTTCAGTTGATGGAGGATGTCGATGCAGTATTTCTTCTCGTCGACCATCCTGTGGACAGCGTTGAGATGACCGATCGCCTTAGCGAGCCGGGCTTTGAGTTTCTCTTTGGATTCGTCGGTGATAGCCATGACGCTATTTTATACTTTCGGACGGCAACCTTAGATGAGCAGGCGTTTATCAGTTCAAGGCAACTTTCCGAATATTGTTGCTGTTGCGGGCTTCCGCCCGGCCTACGGTTCTTGTCAGAAATCTATACGTGGTTAAGGATGAACAGTTGCCGACCAGATTAGCGACCATCTCTCCTTTTTCGTCGACCACTACCAGGGTGGGGAAGGCACAGACCCGATAGTGTCTGCGAAATTCGGTCAGAAGCGAGTTGTGTGCGCCACTTACCTGCTTTCTAGAATAGGTCACCCGCACAGGGAAGTAGTTCTTTTGCAGGTAGTCTGCCACCTGGGAATTAGTCATGGTCTCTCTCTCCATTACCAGGCAGGGATCAGAATCCGGTGAATAGAACTGCAGAAGAGTCAGAGATCTTACTTTCCTTTCTTTTTCTCTTTGTTTCTCGATGATACCCGTGGCCATGGAGAGCAACTCTTCTTGCACATTGCCGAATCTCCTTTGCTTTGTCGGTGTTTTTTCGGTCTTCTCGCTGTCTAAATGAAGAGAACGGTTGAAGTCCATCCAGGAGATTGATGATCGATTGTCACTGACCTGATCGCTATGAATCTGCCAGGCAAAAGCCGAGAATCGCATCAGTACGAATGCCATGGTCAAGTAAACCAGATATTGCGGCACGACCGATGCCGAGACCTCTTCATTTCGTGCCATAGAAAAACTCCCTCCTGCTTACAGCGGCAACAGCCAGAAATAGATAGGCACTCAGGGCGGTACCATAGGAAAGGAACGGCACCACGGCAAATTGCCTTGCATTGACAAGATCATAGACGTTCAGGGTTGGTAAGATCAGACCGCTCACCATCTGGGCCATCGAGATCAAAAACTTAGTAGAGGCGATGGATAAAGCGACAGCGCCACCACCGCCGGCATCAGCTATGGAAACCGGCGGAATCGTCTGACCTGACAGCCAGATATAGAACGCCAGTATGGCAATAATTTGAAAGAGCGGCTCTTTGTAGAGCATAGTCAATATCATCGCTGCTGATATGAGAGCGGCGTCTAGAAAGCGCTCCAGTACCATACAGGCGACAGCGTTCATTGTTAAAAGCTCTCCGAAATGCAGTCCGATGGCAGAGAGAATCAGGTTCTGAAGCGCGCCTATCGAGCCTCCTATTAAGGTAATCACCAGCCATTTACTGATTACATACTGGGCCTTGCTAATGGGCCTGCTGAAAATCAGTGGTAGATATTCTCCGCCCCGACCGCTCTGGGTGGTGCTGTTGCCGGCCAGTCCAAGGCAGAGCACCATCAGTACGAATGCCACCCCGACTTTGCCGGTGAGCATCTCGAAGGATTGGGAATCGGATACACCATGTATTAAAGATGCGGTTTTCATGCCGATCGGCATCACGAAGCCGAGCATCGCCACATAGATCAATTTCATCGGATCTAAGAAAGCCGAAAGAAAGGTGAACCTCATTATCGTCATGTTCATTTTCCGACCTCCTCTCCTTCTCTGGATTGTTCAGAGAAGAGACTGGCAAGATCTCGTTTTGTAGGATTCGCTTCGTCCACCGGAACGCCGTTTATAATCAGCGCCTTGAGAAGCTCGGCGGCTCCTTTTTTATCAGGTACAAGAAAACAGCCTTCCAGTTTTTCTAAGTTAATCAGCTTCGCTCCCGCCTCACCACAGGCTCTTTCAACGCTGGGAAGAAGAGACCCGTTCAGATTCGAAGTGGACCAGGAGGCTTTGATCAGATACTCCTTAGTGGTGGATTCGCCTTTCAAGTCCTCTATCGATTTGAGACAGCCATCTTTGATCATCGCGACTCTCGAGCACATCTTTTCGATTTCATCGAGATGATGAGAGTTTATAACCGCGGTCACACCGTCTTTTTCCAGTTCCTGCACCACCTGGCGTACTACTGTGACACCGTTTGGATCGAGCCCCAGGGTCGGTTCATCTAAGAGTATCAATCTGGGTTTGCCTATTAGAGCCTGAGCCAGATTGAGTCTTTGCAGCATGCCTCGCGAGAAAGTCTTCAGCTTTCTTCCCCGGGCACTATCGGCAAGCTCCACCCGGTCTAGAATCTGTTCTATTTCTACCCTGGCCGAATGCGGCGAGCGCCCGGATAGACCGTGGTGAAATTCGAGAAACTGCCTTGCGGTCATCCAGTGCTCGAACATGACCCGTTCGGGCATGTAGCCGATCTTGGCTAGCACGCTCAAAAAGTCGGACTGTTTTCCGAAAATCTTTATCTCTCCTTCGTCAGGTCTGATTAAGGAGAGCATACAGCCAAGCAGTGTGGTCTTGCCTGCACCGTTGGGTCCGATCAGACCGAAGATCTCTCCTCTGGGAATCGTCAAAGAAATGCCATCAAGGGCTATCACTGACTCCTTCGCTTTGCCTGATCTGTAGGACTTCTTCAGCCCTTTTACAAGTACTGCTTCGTTGATGTTTTTGGTCATAGTAAGTCGATAGAAAAATTTCTGGTTGGGTCGGGTTACTCATGACAATAGAGGTTTCAGCGCGCGCTGACTCCGGGGAGAACCCTGATAGTCACTCAAGGAATTGGCGGAATCTAGTGAAATTTGCACACTGCCGGTGGCGATATCGATGTTCAGGTCGAGTTTTTCGGAAGACTGATTACAGAGTTAGAAATAGACGTCGAATACGATAGGAATTCGAAGATTGGCGAGTTTTCGCATGGTTTCCGGACTGAGGCAGGGCGAGGCATTGGAATTGGATGCCAGCCAGTAGACCCAGAGCTCTATCTTGTGACCATCCTTTTGCAGAGAATGAATGACGCTGTGTCTGTTCTCGATTGCTTCCACCAACCACTCGATGTGGTTCTGGGGATTGAGGCTCTTCACTTTCGCATTGGTGCTGAGAAACCAGCCTCCGGTAGCAGCCGGGCTCTTTGAACCGGCCTCTGTCGTGCCAGGTCTGTTGCCGCCTTTTCTCTGCCAGGCAGTCGGTTTGAGGTCCAGTAGGGCGGTTATTCTCTCCGGGTTCAGGTCATCTTTATATATACAGAGCGATGCTCGGGTGTCTTCCGGTCTGGGAGAGAATGCCAGGAGGGCTTCTTTTTCCTTCTCTCTTTTTTTGGAGGATGTTGACATGGGTGGTTATCTTCCGACTCTTTTGGGCGGCTTGACATCCATGCAAGTGAAAGCCAAAACTGTTTCAGCTCATGATCTCGCTGGCCGCTACTTGAAGTTTAATCTACTGACAATTCCGAATTTGCCGATTTTTCCGATCTTTACTTCGGGTGAATATATTTAAGGAAGAGATCTGTGTGAATTAATGGTTTGTTTAGGATAAAATTTGCATCGCTGATTTATCGCCATCATCACAGGGTTATTAGTGGGTCCAATGCCAGATTCTGACAAGTCCTTTCCAAACCCGTTTCGCCTGGTCATCAGGTTTGTTACCTGGTTTTTCAATCAGTTTCCGGATACGGTTCTGATTGCGATGTCGGTCCTCGCCCTGGGTCTGATGGTGATAGGCTCCCTCTATCTAATCGGGCATATCACCCCCAAACAACCTGCTGTCAACATAGACTACGTTTATCACGAAGCCTACAAGCAGGATTTTCCCCGGGTCATTCATCAGCCCCATGTCGATTCTGCTCCTCCGATTCAGCCGGTTCATAGCGAACACTTCAGCTATCCCCAGTCTTTTTATCATCATTCCCAGGGTGGTCATTTCCATCATTACAACCACCATCTCTCCTATCAGGAGCACGGTGGTGCGGAGGCTGACACCAACACTGACGAGGGATCTCCTGCCCTCGATGGAGTGCATTCAAGTCGTCTATCTCCCTACGCAACGCACCGTTTCGGAAAACCGCGCTCGGCTCTCGAGTCCTACGAGGAGCAAGAGACAGACAAGACCTTCGATTATTTCCGTGCCGGTAAAGCCCACGCCCATCAGTACTGATTCAGCACTTGTACATAATCTCTTTCACTTCGATGTTTCGCCTGGCCAGATCCTGAAGAACCGTCTCTGTTATCTCGCTTTCTGCGCCCAGTCTTTCCGGGGCGTGAACACCAGGTTCGGTGAACTGTTTCCGTGCCAGGACCATAGCGACAGCCGCAGTGGTGTATCCGGTTGTTCTGCTCATTGCAGACTCCCCATCCCTGGCCCGATCTAATAAGCGCCAGGACTTTCTTCTGGATCCTGAATAAGCCTCTACCTGCATGAGCAGATAGTCCGGGTAGGACTCGGCGGGATAGCGATTTCCCAGAGCCTTCGCCGTATTGTCGACGGTGTCTTCTTCAAATAGACCGAGGGCTTCGAGGTCGGCCATGGTTTTGAGATGACCGGCATGGCGAAGAGTGCGTTCGCTCATATTGGGAACCTGGGGAAAGCTGGTCAGAAGAGTTCTCAGTCCATCGCTCAAAAAGGCTTCTAGATCGCCGAGTTCTTCATCTCTAAAAGAATGAACTTCCGCTTTCAACGGATCAGGCGCAATGTCGACTCCGGCCTCTCTGGCTCTTGCCGGTCTGATGTACTCTGAAACCAGATCGGAAGGATTGAAATAAACGGCATGATGAAATACCGCCGGTGGTGACTGTGGTATTCCGCCCACGTAGATCTTGATATCATCGAGATTGCCGAATTCACTGAAGGCGCTCCCTGCCAAGATGTGGCTGACACCGGGTGCGATACCGCAGTCGATAACGCAACAAGCACCATTTTCCCTGGCCAGGGCATCGAGATCCAGCGGAGGTTCCGGAGTGAAGCAGACATCGACAACCGCCACTCCTGTCTTCAGAATATTCTGGAGAGCGGCTCTGGCAATTTGACTGGGCACAGCAAGAACGGCAGTGTCGACATTCTCCAGAACTTTCTCCACTTGTTTTTCGTCGAGAACATCGGTCTCGATGAAATCGACCCCCTGGGGTAAATGGGTCGGACGACGGATATCGGCGACAGTAATCCGGGGCTTCTCTTCTCGACTTTTGAGATTGCGTGCGATTACGCAACCTTGCATTCCTCCACCGAACACGACAATATGCATGAGGCTTCTACTCCCTGGCGATAAGCAAGCCTCCATTATATTAGATATTCAAAAAACTAGTTTACGGCAAAGCGCGGATTCCTCTTTATTGGGTACAAATCTCTAGAGAGACCTGTATCAGGAGCGATAGTAGAGTATTGGCTAGCAGTTCAGATGGTGATAAGTCCGACAAAAAGGCGGCGGCGGTGCTTCATGACGCCACGATCACACCTAGAGACAATCGCAGAGGTCGGGGCCAGGCTCTCCGGGGCATCGCCCCCAGGGAGGACCATGCCGGCTGGAAACCTGCCGCAGACAGACCCTCACCAATGGATGTTCTGGCAAAAAATAGCGAGGGACGCATCGAAGAGCTTGTGCCTTTGCGCTATGGGCGGATGCTCCCGACTCCTTTTACCTTCTTTCGCGGAGCTGCTGCGGTCATGGCTCAAGACCTGGCTCGCATCACCACCACCGGCGTTCAGGTCCAGGTTTGCGGTGACATGCATCTTCTTAACTTTGGCGCCTTCGCCACCCCGGAGCGTAATGTCGCTTTTGATATCAACGACTTTGACGAGACTCTGCCTGCCCCCTGGGAGTACGACCTGCAGCGTCTGACGGTCAGTTTCATCCTCGCTTGCCGGGAGAACGGACTGAAGCCTAAACATGCTGTTAGTGCCAGTAATGCTGTTCTTTCGAGCTATAGAGAAAAAATGGCCGAGTACTCGAAGATGAGCATACTCGACATCTGGTATGACCGCATCGACTGGCGCCATGTAATAGACAGTACTTCAAGTCCCGAGGTCAAAAAACGGCGTGAAAAGGCGCTTAATAAAGCCATGCGCAGGAATAGTGAATTCTATTTCCCTAAACTGGTCGAATCGAAGGCGGATGGTTTCCTTATAAAAGATCAGCCTCCTCGCATTTATCATCCTGAAAATGGCAAAGGTAAGCCTTTTCGCGAAAAGATCTCAGAGGCTCTGGAAGAGTACAAAGAGTCCCTGCAAGAGGACAAAAGAAGGCTTTTCAGCCGCTATCGCTATGTCGATTCGGCTTTGAAAGTGGTGGGTATCGGCAGTGTCGGAACCATGTGCGCGATAGCACTTTTGCTTGCTCCGGATGACGAGCCTCTTTTTCTTCAGATCAAAGAAGCACGGCCTTCGGTCTTCGAAGAGTTCGTCGGCGAGAGCTCCTTTGAGAATCGCGGTCAGCGTGTCGTGGAAGGCCAGCGCATCATGCAGTCAGCCAGCGATATTTTCCTTGGCTGGACCAAGTTCGATGAAGGCAAGCATTTTTATGTAAGGCAACTTCGGGACACAAAAATCAAGCTGGAGCCGGAATTCTGGGACGCCAAGATCATGCTTGAAATGGCCCAGATCATGGGGTCGGTTCTGGCTAGAGCCCATGCTCGTTCGGGAGACTCGGCGGTGATCTCGGGTTATCTTGGCTCGGAGCCTATCTTTGACGAGGCCATGACTGATTTCGCGGTGCTCTATGCCGATCAAGTCGAGAAAGATCATGCAGAGCTGGTCGAGGCATATAAATCAGGCAAGATTGAAGTAAAGATCGAATCGGAATAGCTTTAAGTCTAAACTCCTTCCTAAGAAAGCCAATTCGAAGGTAGTTATCTGTGATGATACAATCACAGGCTACCAAGTGAAGTAGGAGATGTGACCATGTCAAATGGATTCAGTCGAAAGTTGGCGACACCGGCGACATTACTAGCTGCATTGCTTTTGGCAACCCAATTCGGTCTGGCTCCTTCAGCCTTTGCCGATGATGATGATGATTCGGTTCGGTCGAGAAATAGTGCCAGAACTAATTACCGCAGCACCAGCAGGTCCAGTTCCGGGACACGCAGCGATAGAGAGAGAACTCCGTCTTCGAGCAGATATTACGATCGAAGCAGCCGCGGCACCACGGATTCCCGCTCCAGTACTGATTCTGTTTCTAAAGGCAGCAGCAGCCGCTATACAGATAGAGCATCGCGCAGCCAGTATCAAAGCGCCGAGGACAGGTATTCTGGTTCTCGCTCGACAACCGGGTCTTCGGGGTCTACAACAGGCTCAGCTTCTATTTCAGAAGCCCAGTTTCGCATCCTGGAAGACAAACTGGAAAGGTTAGAGCGCAAACTGGACGATGTCTCTAACAAGCTTCTACAGGAGCGTGCCAAGATAAACGCTGTTGCCCAGGCTGTCAGCCCCATGACCGGTGACGTTAACGATCTCAAAGGCAGAGTCACCCTGCTCGAAAATCATTCTCCCAATGGTCAGATCACCAATCAGATCAATACTTTGAATCAGCAGGTCTCAAACATAAAGAAAGTGATTAATACCATACCCGGTATCTCGATCTAAAGCTATCGACCATGAAATTCTTGCGTTTATATCTGGCTCTGACGGTATCTATTCTTTGTTCGGGTGCGAACGTGTTTGCCAATACGCCCGGGGACGATGCCAGTGCCGGGTATAGGCTCTATGACAGCCAGGACTATCGTGGGGCTGTAAAGGTCCTATCGGGCGCGGTCAAAGGTGCTTCGGCCGGTGACGCCCGAGCTCATCTCTATCTGGGAAATGCCTGGATGAAGCTCGGCAAGCCCGATTACGCCAGGTACTACTACACTAGAGCGCTCTCTCTCAAGCCGACAGAGCAGATGACCACCTACTTGAAGCTGGCTCTAGACAAGAGTCTTGCCGCCGGCTCCGCTGCAAATGCGGCAGCGTCAACTGGTGCCAACGCCGATGCCGATGTCAAAAAAATGAGCAAAGGCAAAGGGCTGAAAGATCTGCCCCTCGCCGATCGCACCATGGTCGAGGTTTATCAAAATCGCAAAACCAAAGATACGGATTTTGTTTTGGACCAGGTCGCTTCCGCTCTTAGCGCCCTGGAAGAGTCGACAAAAAGAACCCTCAGAGAGGGGGGCTGCAAGATTCTCATCTCACACACCATTCTCACGGCACGACCGGATATGCGCGGTGTGAAGCCCCGGGGCTATCTCCATGGTGGCGGCTATGACAACTGTCCTGGAATGTTCGACCCATCCACCAAGACCCTTTATGTTCCAGAGAAGGCATCCTGGCGAAACAGCCCACCCCAACTGAATCGCTGGGTCAAGGAAGTGGCTTTGCACGAACTGGGCCATGCCTATGATCACTGCCTGAAAGAGGCTTCGGAGAGAGCGGACTATCGCAAAGCGGTCAATCAGGATCACCAGAAATTGACCAATACACTAAGACGTACCTACTGGTATTACACCCAGCCCGGTGCCGGCGAGTCGGAGCTGTTCGCGGAGCTTTTCGCAGTCGTTCATGGAGCCGCCGAGAGTGAGGATCAGGAGAAGATGCCTTTGTTCTTCCCTACCACTACAAAGTATATGAAAGATCTGCTCGGTAAATAGACTTCGACTTTGTTGATCTGTTCGGCATCAATAAGTACTCTTGTTAAGCAACGATTTAGCTCAATCTTCGAGGAAGGCAATTGTTAATCTATATAGACGCCGATGCCCTGCCGGGCGCTTTGAAAGAGTTGCTCTGTCAGAACGCTGTCAGGAGAAAAGTGGAGACCATTTTTGTTGCAAACAAATCCCTTTCGATCTTCTCCTCGCCTTTTCTGAAACAAGAGCGAGTCGCTCCAGATCCTGATAGTGCCGATCATTATATTGCTTCCCATGCCGTCCGGGGAGATCTTGCTGTTACCGCCGATATTCCCCTTGCCAAAGCCCTGGTCGACAAGGATGTGGTGGTTATAGATCACAGGGGCAAGAGTTTCAATGCAGACAATATCAACGAGATTCTCGCATCCAGAGATCTCATGCAAGAGTTGCGCGATCTGGGCGAAGTCACCACCGGGACAAGACCTTTTGGTCCCCGGGACAAGCGGCTTTTCGCCGACGCCCTTGATCGTGAATTGACAAAGCTTTTAAGAGGTCGGTAGTAGTACTATATTTGGTGATCCGATTTAAGCGCCTGGGCGCCCGAGAAGAGCAGGGCGAAGCCTACTACGATACATCCGATTCTGAAATAGTTGATTCTTTCGGTGACACCATATCCGGCTATAAAGTGCTTTTTCCCTTTGCGCTCGCCGTATCCGCCCTTGGGTATATTCACGTGCCTCATCTTGTTCTGGGCAAGATTATAGGTGGGCTGCATCACCACAATGGTCGGATTGACCGGATCATAGAAGACAACCAGGCTCGAGCCGTTAGGCAGTCGTTTGAGCAGGCTACGCTCCTCGGCATTGCGGGCGGTGATACCGGTCGCCATAATATAGCCGTCCATGGGGTATTTGACTTTGGCGGAGTCATAGCCGTGTTCCATGATCGTGGCGGTGGCCTGACGGTAATGAATTATCTTTTTTGGGTCCCCTGCTCCGAAATCGTCCATCACACTCCTTACGTCGGTGGAGATTGCGGGGAAATGCTCGAATATGGGTTCGGCAAAGAATGCTGCGGCAAATAGCAGAAATGCCAGGAATAGTTGCAAGCTTCTACCTCCCTATTTTGATTCAGCTCTTCTGCTTCGATTCTTCTGCCTTGGCTGAAGCGCTTTTGGAAGATTCTGACTTAGAACCATTGTCACCATCTTTGCTCTCGACTTTGCCCGATTTGCGGAATTTGATCTTGCCCTCTTCCGCGTATGCCGAGATCACATCGCCGGCAATATACTCACCACGTAGCATCTCTTCGGCCAGGCTGTCTTCCAGTAGGGTCTGGATTGCGCGGCGTAGAGGTCTGGCGCCGTATTCCGGTTGATATCCTTCTTTGGCGATAACATCCTTGGCGCTGTCTTCGACCACCAGGTTCATCTCCTGAACTTCGACCCGTTTTTGCAACTCGCTCGACATGATGTCGACGATTTCGCGGATTTCCGAATCGGTAAGCTGTTGGAAGATGATTATTTCGTCGACCCTGTTCAAGAACTCCGGTCTGAAAGTTTTCTTCATCGAGTCCATCACATGGCTCTTGATCTTCTTGTGTTGTTCGGAATGGGCTTTCTCTTTGTCGACAGCTACCTGAAAACCTAGATCCAGCCTGGTTCTTGTTATAAACTCAGCGCCGGTGTTGCTGGTCATGATGATGATGGTGTTTTTAAAATCGACCTTGCGGCCTTTGCTGTCGGTGAGCTGCCCGTCATCCAGAATCTGGAGCAGGGCGTTGAAAACATCGGGGTGGGCTTTTTCTATCTCGTCGAAAAGCACTACAGAATAAGGCTTGCGTCGTACCGACTCGGTCAGTTGACCGCCTTCTTCGAATCCGACGTAGCCAGGCGGAGAGCCAATTAACTTAGATGTTGTGTGTTGCTCCATGAACTCGGACATGTCCACCCGGAGCAGTGAGTCTTCCGAGCCGAAGAAGTAGTCGGCAAGGGCTTTGGCTAGCTCTGTCTTACCGACACCGGTTGGTCCGGAGAAGATAAAGCTTCCGATAGGCCGCTTCGGATTCTTGAGACCGACCCGGGCTCGACGAATAGCTTTGCAAACTGCATCCACCGCTTCGTCTTGTCCTATGACCCGTTCATGCAATTCGTCCGACATGTGCAGAAGGCGCTCGGATTCGGTCTCGGAGAGCTTGAGTAGGGGAACACCGGTCCAGTTACTGATTACATGGGTGACCTCTTCGGCGGTGACCACCGGTTTCTCTGTCTCTAATTTGGACTGTCTGTTTTTCTGGACTTCGGCCAGCTCTTCGTTGAGCTTGTTCTCTTTTTCGCGCAGGTCGGCAGCCGCTTCGAACTCCTGGTTGCGAATCGCCTGCTCTTTTTCTACCTTGATGTCTTTGAGCTTTTTCTTGATCTCTTTTCCTTCGGGCGGTAGAGAGCTGGCGCGCAGACGAACCCGAGAGGCGGCTTCGTCGATAACGTCGATAGCTTTATCGGGTAGGAATCTGTCGGTGATGTATCTCTGGGAGAGAATCACCGCTTGCTCCAGGGCGTCGTCGTCGATGATCAGCCGGTGGTGCTCTTCATACTTGTGGCGGATACCTTCAAGTATCTCGATGCTCTCTTCAGCTGAGGGCGGATCGACCATTATAGGCTGGAAACGACGTTCTAAAGCGGCGTCTTTTTCTATCTGTTTGCGATACTCATCTATGGTGGTGGCACCGATACACTGTAACTCGCCCCGGGATAGGGACGGTTTCAGTATATTGGCCGCGTCTATTGAGCCCTCGGCGGCGCCTGCTCCGACAATGTTATGCAGTTCGTCTATCACGAGGATAACGTCTTTCGCGTCTCTTATCTCTTCTATTATCTTCTTGACCCGCTCTTCGAACTCACCGCGAAACTTGGTACCGGCAAGAAGAAGACCGATATCGAGCTGACAGAGTCTTTTGTCTGCCAGAATATCCGGTATGTCATTGTTGGCGACTCTTATCGCCAGAGCTTCGGCGATGGCTGTTTTACCGACGCCGGGTTCGCCAAGCAGAACCGGGTTGTTCTTGGTTCTTCTACCGAGGATCTGAATAACCCTCTCAATCTCTTTCAATCTTCCGACCACCGGATCGAGCTTTCTTTGCTTGGCTTCGGCGGTAAGATCACGGCAATATTCGTCAAGAGTGGGAGATTTTGTCCGACCTTTCTGGCGGCTGCCGGAGGATGTCGAAGCGGTCGATCCGCCTTTTGATTCAATCAGCTCCAGGGTGCTCTGGCGCAGTTTCTCGATGTCCACTCCGATTTTTTCGAGCACTCTGGAGGCTATGCCGTCGCCTTCACGGATGATACCAAGCAAGAGGTGCTCGGTCCCTATATAATTATGACCGAGTTGACGCGCTTCATCCCAGGACAGCTCCAGTACACGCTTGGCTCGAGGAGTGAAGGGGATTTCGATGGCGACATGGCCGGAGCCTCTGCCGATAATCTTTTCTATCTCGACCCGAGCCTCTTTCAAGTTGACACCCATCGACTTGAGGACCTTGGCACCAATACCGGTGCCCTCTCCGATCAGACCCAGAAGGATGAGTTCTGTACTGACAAAATTGTGACCAAGTCTTCGCGCTTCTTCTTGAGAAAGCATGATCACTTTAATGGCTTTCTCGGTAAATCGTTCGAACATAATGCTAGTTAATTGGAAACCTGATAAAAGTGGGCAACTACAAACTGATGATTAGTTAGTGAATTCAGGCACTATTCTAACACTTGTGCAAGATCTGGGGGCAGGTTTTACTAATTGCCTTTAGGTTTTCGACTCATCTCTAATCATCTTTGGTAGTCGGCAGCTTGATTTATAGAGTTGGCCAGATCCGAATAGCCTTTCCAAGATCTCTGTAGACCCTGTACTCCGGCGCTCACTTGCTGGGCCGGATTACCCAGAGAAGACGAGGCAGGCTTGGGCAGCTTACCCAACATGCTCTTGGCTTGATCATTGCCCTTCTTGGCTGCGTCCTTCAGGTACCAGACCGCTTCATTCTGGGTGATTGGTGAATTCTTCACGTCAAGAGCCAGTTTGCCAAGAGTTATCTGGGCTTCTATCTGACCGTCCCTGGCCGCTTTCTTCAACCAGCCTGCAGTTTCGAGGCTGACCACTTTGCTCTCTTTTTCGGTATTCAATAGAAGATGGCCCAATCTCGACTCGGCTTCAGGCAGACCTGAATCTGCCGCTTTTCTGTAATAACTGATCGCCTTCTCCGTATCCTTTTCCACGCCGACTCCATTTTCATAAAGCATGCCCAGAAGGGTCTGGGCTTTGGCATGCCCTTTATCAGCCGCCTCTTTCAAGCGGCGGTGCGCTCTTTTGAAGTCTTTGCCTTTTATGCTTCGGCAGGCCTGGTCGTAGCTGTCTTCCTGATTGTGAAACAGTGCCCGGGCAAAAAACAGCCCTTCGGCCGCGATTACTGCCAGCAAAAGATAAATCAGGATGTTTACGACCTTATGACCGGATTTTGGCAAGGTTGACTTCTCTGACATGTCCTTTATCAGCAGCCTCCGTCTAAGTTCTTCGATCTACATCTTCGGCGTTTCGCCCGGAAATGGCAAGGGCTCAGCTTCGGGACCGCCGGCTTTGTTCTTGCCTTGATAGACGGTCATATGTGGGAAGGGAATCTCTATTCCCTCTTTATCGAAGCGCATTTTAATCCGACGATTATATTCTCTACCTACCATCCACTGGCGACCCGGGCTGGTCTTGATCCGGGCTCTGATTATCACCGCGGAAGCTTCGAAGCGCTGCACGCCCATGACTTCGAGTTCGCCCAGCAAATGGGGCGAATATTTCTCCTCTTCGTGCATCTCTTTGTCGATCTCTTTCAAAATCTCTATCACTTGATCGGTATTCTCTTTGTATGCGACACCGATATCGAATAGATATCTAGAGAAGTCCTTGGTCATATTCGTGACCACGGTTATCTCTCCGCTGGGGATGTAATGAACACTGCCCCGGACATCACGGAGCGCGACCATTCTCAGGGTCACTTTTTCGACTGTGCCTTTTTTGTCGGCGATGGCGACCACGTCTCCAACCCGAATCTGGTCTTCAAGAAGAATAAAAAAACCGGAAATCATATCTTTCACCAGGCTCTGGGCGCCGATCCCGGCTGCCAGGGTCAATACACCGGCTCCGGCAAGAATTGGCGCGATGTCGATTTTGAGCTCCTTCAGAATCATCATGCCGGCGGTGGCTACTATGCCCCCGATGAGCAGATAGCGAATTACGGAGCTCACGGTGGTGGCACGCTTCTTCAACTCCGAGCCCTGGCGGTCTTTGGAGATGAGCTTGATAGTGTTCTTGGCGATCACGTTGGCGGTGGTTATTGCCACTACCATCAGTATCAGGATCAAACCTATCTTTAGGCCTTCTTCGATGAAGATTTCAATCAGATCCGTTTCGATCTCTTCTTTCGTCATCGGTCTGGGCGGCGTGCTGCCGCCTCTTTTCTCTATGAGAGAGCGGGTAGATTTTTCTATAATGCGCATCACCGGGCTTTCATGCCTGGTCTCTTTTGGGGTCTCATCAGCGCTGGTTTCACTTGTGCCTTTGCCTGACTCAGCCGGCTCCTTTTCAGGATCCCAGTTCTCCAGCTCGCTTTTATCCAGAGGCAGGGACAGAGTCGAATTGCCCGCTTCAGGTTCTTCTACATTGTCGTTTTCCGGCGGCGATTCCTGGGTCTTCTCTTTGTCTTTGGAAGTGGGGGAAGTTTCCTCATTTTGACCAGCTGTCTGCGGGGCAGCATCCTGACCTCTGTCCGACAGCTGCTCGACTTTTTCTCTGGTTGCAGAGTCTTCCGGGGTGGCTGCCAGAATTTCAGTATTCGCCTGGAGTAAGCCGAGGAAGAAGAAGAAGGAGAAGAGAGATATAAATAGAACAGAGGTTTTGGAGACTTTCATCTATGGAAGTGCTTCTGAAGTGGCAGAATTTCAGGGTTAATTCTAGCTCTTAGAAATTTGAATCTTCTTTAAGCGCAACATAACTCTTAAAGATGGGGCGTTAATGCTGATTAATCGGCATCGGCTCCCACCGGTGCAGCTATAGGGAGCTTCTTGCCTGCTTTCGTTAGCTCGTTTCGAGCAATTCTTTCGTGAAACTTACAGGAAGTAAAGAGAAGAGGAGGAACCTTTTGCTAGACTTCAAAGTCTCGGTTCACGCATTGGTTCCTTATTTGAATTAAGTTGAACCAGTAGAAATCCCGATGGTGTCTATGCTCGCATCCCGTACTGATCTTCCTCTCTGGATATTGCAAACCTTCCGCTCTCTGCGGAGCGAAGACTATCGCACTTATGCCCTTTCGCAGCTTATCTCCAACTGCGGCACCTGGATCCAGCTTACGGTAATCAGCTGGCTGGTTCTCGATCTGACCGGTTCTCCATTCATGCTGGGTCTGGTCAACTTTCTTCGCCTGGCTCCGGTAGCCTTTCTGGGTTTTCTCGGCGGTATTCTCGCCGACCGATTCGATCGCAAACGCATTCTTATCTGTACAAAGATCCTCATGTTCCTGCAGGCGACCTCACTTGGAGTCCTTACCATTTCCGGTTATCTGGAAACCTGGCATGTTCTGCTTCTGGCATTTTTGCTGGGTATTTCCAATGCAATAGATTTGCCTGCCAAACAGTCGATTACTTTCAATCTGGTGCCGCGCAAAGATCTCATCAATGCGGTCAGCCTGAATACTTCCAGCTTTCACGCTTCAAGGGCAGTTGGTCCGGTTATAGCCATCGCTATCGTCTTTTCACTGGGTGCCAGACTGGGGGAAGGCATCTGTTTTATCCTCAATGGACTGAGCTTCCTCTTCGTCATCTGGGCGCTGCTCAAAATTCGAATTAAGTCACCGGTTCGAAAAAAGGCCCCGGATGCCGGAATGAAAGAGGGCTTTCTAAAGTGCATGGATTTTATCAAGACAAATCCTAATGTCAGAACAGTCTTCAGCCTCGGCATCATATCGAGCCTGTTGTGCATGCAGTACATCGTGATGATGCCTGTTTTTGCCAAGCAGGTTCTCGATAGAGAGATAGACGGATTCGGCATACTCATGTCCGGAGCTGCTCTGGGTTCATTTCTGGGGGCGATGCTCCTGGCTAACAAAGCTCGAACGGGTGAGAGCCTGAAACGGGTTATCTACATAGCGTCCATCGGCTTTGCGACTGCTCTTATCTGCTTCTCGCTTTCGACCAGTTTTGCGCTCTCGACTGTTTTTGCTTTTGTAATCGGTCTTTTCAGTACCACCCAGATGAGCGCCAGCAATTCTCTGGTGCAACTGGAGGTTGATGATTCGCTACGAGGTAGGGTGCTGAGCCTGTGGATGACTTTCGTGGTAGGCATCGGACCTGTAGGAGGCGTTGTCGTAGGTCTTGCCGCAACCTACTATGGAGCACCTGCTGCCATGGCTGTTTGTGGTCTATTAGCTCTGGTTCTCTCGGCTTTTACCGTGGCGCTGAAAAGCAGCGACAACAAAGATTCTCAGGAAATAAAGCTTCCCGGCTAATTGCCGTAGCGGTTAGCGCCCCAGTTACCCGAGCCCACTCTGCCGGTGTCTTTATATCGATGGGGATTACGAGTGAAGTCTCGATCACGGAATCCGTGCCTGTTCATAATCGCTTTTTCGCGTTCGTCTCTCTGTCTTCGAAGGTCCTGGCGTATCTCTTCGTCATTTTTGAGATAGTCCGGAATCTTCTGAATGGCGTTTCGTTCGGCTATTTCGCAGGATCTTTTGATTTCGTGAGGAGTCCAGTAGCGGTCGCGACCGTAGTTGATATCTACTTTGCCACTTTTCTGGCTGAGAGAGCCTCGTTTAGGGACCTTTCTCGATGGCGACTGCAGCTTTCTGCTCTGATTATATTGATCTCCGATACTTCTCTGAATTCTCTCGAGCTTGCCTTTGATCTCGGCGTCTCCTTTGGCTGATCTGACCGAATTCTCCATGTCGTTGTAGACGTTCAAATAGCCATCGATGCCGACACCTCGCTTTTTAGCCGCCAGAAGCCAGTTTCGAATCGACTCTCTTTCGGCACGATAAGGCCCTTCCGCCACTTCCTCCACCCGGCCTTTTCTGGCTGTGGTAAATGCCTGGGGTAGTTGCTGTTTGCTCTCCGCCGCAGCCGGCGAATTCTCCGGGGCGGCGAAGGCTGATTGGGTTACGAAAAATGGCGTGCTTCCCAGGGCTATGAGGATCAGGGTGATCTGTTTAATAGAGGGTCTATGTAGAAGTCGGTACATGATTTGCGAGCGGGCCTGCGGTAGTATTCTAAAGGTACACACCTTTAGTTATACCTGAAAACCGGACCGGCGAATCATCTATGACCATTACCCAGGATTTTTCGCCGGTTGCCGTGCCACTTAGTGGGTTTTCGGGGTTCTTTCGTGATCTGTTTTTTTGCATGTTTGGGTTGTTCAATAAAAGGTTCGTTTCTGCTGTTATAGCTTGAAGAATTGATGGCGTTTGCCACCAGAAGTACTGCCGATACTATAAGCAGTGCCGCAAATCCAACAGCCAGCGGCATGAAAGTACGGGGATTGAAGCTACGCCTGGGAAGACTTCTCGGTTGAAATTTCTCCTTGGCGGACTGGAGCCGAGTGTTTATCTGTTTGTTGACCAGGCTCTCCAGTTCGATTTTTTTCTGGAGGTTGATCTCCTGATCAAGATCGGGCACCGGTGTTTTCAGTTTGGGTAGATTAACATGGGTGAAATATGGCTGGTTCCCTTTTGGTCGATTGATATATTGTTGCCACCACTGGTAGAGATCCCGTTTTAACTCGTTCAGGTCTTCATAGCGATCCGCCGGCTCGAACTCCAGCATTTTCGAAAGTATTTTTTGAAGTGGAGCCATACTCAACGAGGTGATGTTTGCGCTGCTCAAAGTAAGAGGTAGTCGATCCGGGTCGCAGTGCGCCCGCATCATCGAAACCGGTGTTTTTTCATCGTAAGGTAGCTTGCCCGTCAACATTTCGAAAGCGAGCACACCAATAGAATAAATATCCGAGCGAATATCCAGCGGGTCACCCATACACTGTTCCGGGCTCATATAAGCTGGTGAGCCGAGAACGACACCACTTTTGGTGAGGCGTTGTAGATCCTGTTGTAGTTTAGCCAGACCGAAGTCGAGTATTTTGATGCTGGTTCCTTCCACATCTGAGCGGATGATTATGTTATCCGGTTTTAGATCACGATGAATTACGCCTCGTTCGTGGGCATATTCAAGGCCGTCACAGAGCTGGCTTAAGATAGAAGAGAAAACTTCAGGATCTTGAATCGGCCCTCTTTCTTCGAGTAGATGTTCGAGACTGTCGCCTTCTATCAGTTCCATAATGGATATCCAGGTTTTGCCCGGTCCGGGTACGCATTCCAGTGCATCGACTATATTGGGATGCTTTAGTTGTTCGTAGATTTTTACTTCTCGAGCGAATCTTGCCACCAACTCTTCTTCTACAAATTTCAGAGTCTTGGCGGCATATAGCTTGCCTGAATTCAGGTCCCGAACATAGTAGACGACTGCCATCGCTCCTTCACCGAGCAGTCCGAGCACTTTGTACTTGTTGGCGAGCACAGCGCCGGTCAGAACAAGTGATTGTTCGATTTCAGAAAGAGTGTTTGATGGGTCCGACTGGGCACTTTGAGAACCCAGGCTGGTAGTTAGGTCTGGCGTAGACCATCTGACGGAATTCTGCTCCTCAAGTAGTGGAGCCAGTGCGGTGGAAGATTTGACCTCAGAGTCTCGACCCCTGCCATGTGGATCTTCGCTCGAGTTCGGATGGCTCGATGAGTTTTTCATTTCTCTGATTCCGTAGGCTCTGCACAACGCTGACTGCAAGGGGTCTTTCGACCGGGGTACTTTCATCCTACCAACCAGGTGGGAGAATTCTGTCCCTCGCAAGCGGGATATATCAGGTCCCGAAAGGATGATTATCTTGCGGTTTGACCGGGACCGAGAATTTTTCGTTTTTTCGTTCTGTGAACCGCTTTAGCAGCTTCTTGCTCGGCCGCAGTCTCTTCTTTTGCTTGAGTTTCAGCGGGCTGTTCGACTTCGGCGGCAACCGGTGTTGCCGGTTTGTTCATAGACTCTCTCAACTTGTCGAAATCGACCAGGCTGAGCCCATAGAGAATGCCCGAGACTATGATCAAGGCGCCCGCACCGATAGCCATTGGAAGCAATTTCTTCTTGTCGAAAGCCGGCTTTGGCAGTTTATCCTCTTTGAAGTTGGCTCTAATAGAATCGACCTGGGCTTTTCTTTGATTGTCTATCAGGTTGGACAGCTGGCTCAGGTCATCAGCCTGGGGTGTCGGCTTTTTCTCTCCATATTGTTCTTCGTAGAGTTCCGGATCTATAAAAGTAAAGGGGGACTTTTCTCCAGGCGCTCCCAGTTTAGCTTCTCTCCACCAGGCATCTAAATCGACCTTCAACTCGTTGATGTTCTTGTAACGCATTTCCGGTTCGTAATGCAGAGTGGTATTGATGATGCTCTGTAGAATGTGTACCGCAGGCGTTTCCGGTCGCAACTTGGCGAT
>CAZCBH010000021.1:0-59690 GCA_964496875.1 uncultured Candidatus Obscuribacterales bacterium
GGCTGCGCCTGGAGTACATCCGTTATCAAGGCGCCCGGGAGGAGACTGTCTTTTCTCATCTCGAAAAGTTTCTCTGCCAGAATGAATCCCGGACAAGAGAGATCTCTAAAGAACTCAAGCTAATGGAGGATATCCACAACTTTCGACTCAAGATCAAGTCCTGGAGATATTTGCTGGTCGAGTTCTATGGGGTCAGCAACGTTCTTCTGGTGGAAGCCCAGAAACAGATGGGCTATATCGTCGACTACGACCGTATGAGAGTCATTCTCGAAGAGTCTCTGATTGCCGCTGAAGCCAAGAATCCGCCTCAACCGGAGGAAGTCTCCATCCTGAAGGAGGCTATCGCCTTTGTGGTCGCCAAAAGGAACATCCTTATCCGAGAGCTCGATCAATCGAAACAGAATCTTCCCTACGGATTTCGCCCGCTTTCTGCAACCTTCGAATGAGTCTCGGATAGTCAAGAGTTAGCAAATTAATAAGTTATCTTGAATCTCTGTGGCCCCGGGGAGACGGCCGCCTACAATAGATAGATCTGATAGTGATAATTGCAGTGCCCAGATTTCAATTGGAATGACCCGCCCATGCCCAAAAAGAAGAAAGTTACCATTTTAGGATCCGGAGCAGCAGGTTTGACCGCTGCCATCTATGCCGCCAGGGCTAATTTAGAGCCGCTGGTGATTGAAGGTCTTCAGACCGGGGGGCAGCTCACTATCACTACGGATGTGGAGAACTATCCCGGATTTCCCGAAGGCATCATGGGTCCTGAACTGATGACAGCCATACACAAGCAGGCTGAGCGTTTTGGTACCGATTTCATCTACGACAACGCCGAGTCGGTCGATCTGTCCAAACGGCCTTTTGTGGTCAAGACCGGTGAGCAAGAGATTCACACCGATGTGCTCATAATCTGTACCGGTGCTTCGGCTAAGCTACTCGGGCTCGAATCGGAGAGCGAGCTGATGGGTCACGGCGTCTCGGCTTGTGCTACCTGTGACGGGTTCTTTTTCCGAGATAAAAAAGTATTTGTAGTGGGAGGCGGTGATACCGCCATGGAAGAGGCGATGTTCCTTACTCGTTTTGCATCTTCCGTCACCCTGGTGCATCGTCGGGAGGGATTCAGAGCTTCGGCAATCATGACCGAAAGGGCCAAACGCAACGAGAAAATCGACTTCATTCTCGATTCGGTGGTGGAAGAGATCGGTGATGTGGACGCCAACGAAGTGAAGTGGATCAAACTGAAGAATATAAAAACAGGCGAAGTCACCAAACATGATGCCGATGGGGTCTTCATCGCCATCGGGCACCAACCCAACACCGACCTGTTCAAAGGACAACTAGAACTGGATGAGAGCGGCTATATCGTCACCCAGGGTGAGAGCGTCAAGACCAAGGTAAAAGGGGTCTTCGCCGCAGGAGACGTGATGGACAGTGTCTACCGTCAGGCTGTAACCGCTGCCGGAACCGGATGCCGAGCCGCTCTTGAAGCCCAGTGGCTTCTAGAGAATGAAGAAGCCGAAGCAGAGTTGTCCGGTGAAAAAAAAACGGCTGAAGCCGTAAGAAAGTAATATCCGGCATATTGGCAATGGATGCGCTGAGCAGAATCGATACCGAAACCGAAACCAGGGCAGGACGCATTAAGCGTCTCATACTTGACCATCCTGTCGCATCTCATCCCTGGTTCGAGCACATGCGAACCGGGAGGGTCGAGCATACGCCACAGCAATTGCTGAATCTTTTACTCAATTACGATGCCCATGCCACGCTTTTGCGGCGCCTTCTTCTGGAAGCGGCTACCTTGATGCCGGAGCCTGCGGTGGGCTTTATTCTCGAGAATGTTCGCAATGAATACGGCAACGGTGATTATGCCAGGGCGCACCAGGGGCAGTTGCTCGATATTGTCTCGATTTTAGAGCGAGAGTTCGGTTTGAGCCGTGATCAGGAGTTCAAGCTGACCGATGGAGTGAGAGCCTATATGGAAGAAGTACCCGGGTTTTATAAACCAGATCCTGCGCTGCACGGGGATTTTGCTGCTATTGCCTGTATCTCCGCCGGCGCTGTCACCGCCACCGAGGTTCTAGCTCTTGAAGAGTTCAAAGTTTTGCAGCAGGCTTTTCGACCATTTGATTTGGCGGAGCATATCTGGTTCGACCACGTTAAAATTGAATCGGAGCATGCCGAGGAGTCTCTGGATCTGATCAGATATTTCCTGGCTGTGGATCCGGATGGCAGCACTTTCAATTTAATTGAACTTGGTGTCGGTGGTGTCTTGCTTTCAAATACCAGTCTTTACGAGGGCTTTCTCGAAGCGGTCAGCGTAAAGCCTCTCTGTCTCAAAGGCGAGAGCTGAGTCTGTCATGGCCCAGTTCAAGAGCAATCTCGACGAGACACTCTCCCTGATATCGGTCGAGGGCAAGCATGTTGCCATGCTCACGCGCTGGTTCTCTTGCGAAGGGGGACTCGAGCTCTATTGCCACAAGCTGGTGGAAGAACTTCTTGATAGAGGCGTCCGGGTCAGCGTTGTCTGCGAAGAGAACAAGTCTGATTTTTCCCATGAGAATCTGGCGGTTATAGACTATGGTCCTCCATTCAAAAAGCTCTCGAAAGGCGATGCCTATCGCTATGCATTTCGCAAGACCCGGGAGACTCTGGAACGCCTCGAAAACGTCGATCTGGTCCACTCCCAACAGTTGCCCTCTCCCCGGCATGAAGTGGTCACTTTTCATAATCATACGGTAAACAGACTCTCCAATACCGGACGCAGTCTAGAGCGGGTCGTGAACAGGGCCAAATCAAGCTTTACCGATCGCTACCAGACCAAGATGCTATTTGATAGGCGTCTGGCTTCTGAAGCGAACTGTCGAATCTTCGTCTCTTCTACTGAGCAAGAGGAGTACTATCGCGAGTTCAATCTCGATCAAAGTAGCCCCTATGTCATCGCTTATCCGGGTGCCACCACCGGCAGGGAGGTGGAGACTACCGACGGGGAACCCCGCGACTTTGATGAGTATGAACGAGTTTCTCGATTTCCCTTTCTTTTTGTTGGAAAAGGCTATCGTATGAAGGGTCTCGATGTTCTTTTCAAAGCCTGTCGATTGCTGAAGTCCTATGGAGCCGAATTCGAACTGAATGTGGTCGGACTGGAGAAAAAGCCTATTCTGGCTGCTGCCCTGATGCGATACAAAATAGAAGACAGGGTAAACTTTCTGGGTTACGTCTCTGATGCCTCCAGAGTTTTCGATCGTTGCTATGCCATTGTCACGCCTTCTCGGTTGGAGTCGTTCGGTATGGCGCCACTACAGGCGATGCGTCACGGTCTGGTGCCCATAGTCAGTAGAGTGAGCGGCATCGCCGAGATCCTGGAATCCGGCGTGAACGGCTTGATTCTAGAGAATCATCTCGATGAAGGAGAGCTGGCATTTCAGATGAAGCGCCTAATAGACGAGCCGGATTTGCTCAGCGCCATGTCATCCAGAGCAAGAGAGCGGGCTTGCGATTTTACCTGGGAGAAGACAGCTGATGCCACCATATTTGCTTATCAACACGTGATTCATTCAAAATTGAATGTTTAAGAGAGGACTGCAGGCAGCTATGACTGAGACTAGAAAGAAGAGTAAGACCGCCAACCGTCTGGTCAATGAGACCAGTACTTACTTGCAGCAACATGCTTATAACCCGGTGGACTGGTATCCCTGGGGGGAAGAAGCGCTCGGGCGGGCGAAAGAAGAAGAGAGACCTATATTGCTTTCAATAGGTTATGCCGCCTGTCACTGGTGTCATGTCATGGAGCACGAGTCCTTCGAAGATGAAGAGACAGCTGCATTAATGAACGCGGAGTTCATAAACATAAAAGTCGATCGCGAGGAGAGGACTGATCTAGACGAGATATATATGAAAGCGGTGCAGTTGATGACCGGTCATGGCGGTTGGCCCATGACCGTATTCCTGACTCCGCAACTGAAACCTATTTTTGCGGGTACTTACTTTCCACCGGACGATCGCCATGGTATGCCATCCTTTAGAAAGATTCTTTCAGGGGTGAGCCGCGCCTGGAAAGAGAAGCGAATCGATGTTTTGAAGTCTGCCGATGAGGTTACCGAGCACCTTATCAAATTCGAATCGATGGGAGATCTCAAAAGCGTTCTTGATCTAAAGAGCGATGCGCCGGATTTTGATTTTGGTTTATTAAGTCGGGCTTTCTCTCTGGTTTATAAATATCTGGATGATGCCTGGGGCGGTATCGGCTCTGCTCCTAAATTTCCTCAACCTTTCTGTCTGGCGCTTGCCATGCGTATTCTGGTATCGGAAAAGAGCACAGAAGAGCAGAAAGACAAAGCTCATCATTTTCTCACCCTCACTCTCGATAAGATGGCCTATGGCGGTATGCACGATCACCTTGGCGGTGGCTTCGCCCGTTATTCTGTGGATCGCAAATGGCTGATACCTCATTTCGAGAAGATGCTATACGATAATGCCCTGCTCGCCTCTATTTATTTCGATGCGTCGAGAATCAGAATCTTCGAGGATGAAGCCGAGAATAAAATCAAGAGTGACTACTGGCGTGAAGTAGGACGGGGCATACTCTCTTTTGTCAAAGCCGAATTGGGAACAGAGGAAGGAGCTTTCTATTCCAGCCTGGACGCCGATAGCGAAGGCAAGGAAGGGGAATTCTATGTCTGGACTCCTGAAGAGATAGAGTCCCTGCTTCCGGAAGAGGATGCGCGTCTATTCATGCGGGTTTACGGTGTAACTGAAAGAGGCAATTTCGAAGAAGGAAAAAGCGCTCTTCATATTCTTATGGCTCCCCATGAGCTTGCCCGGGATCTCGATATGACCTTAGAGCAATTCAAAGAGCGAATCGAGCCGATGAAGTCTAAGCTACTTGCTAAAAGAGCCCAGCGCGTGCGGCCTGGTCTCGATGAAAAGGTCCTGACCTCCTGGAACAGCTTGATGATTTCAGGATTTATCGCCGGTTATAAAGTGGAGCGCAATCAAGACTATCTGAAAACCGCTACGGATGCCGCCGATTTTATAATCGACAATCTCTTGAAGGATGGCCGGTTGCTTCGTACCTGGGGTAAAGGGGTTGCTAAATTGAATGGCTACCTGGACGACTATGCTTATTTCATCCAGGCTCTATTAGATATCCTGGAGGTTATGCCTTCATCCCGTTATATGGAGCTGGTTCTTTCTTTGACCGAGACCATGATCGAACTCTTCTATGATGACGAAGGTGATAAAGGCGGATTCTATTACACCGGTGAAAAGAATCAAGAAGACCTTATAATGAGACCGCGTTCCCACTTTGATGGTTCTGTGCCCTCGGGCTCTTCGGTGGCGGTCACCAATCTGGTAAGGCTCTATAAACTGACCGCGGACAAACGCTATCTAGATAAGGCGCGGGTGGTTTTCGGTATCTACGGACAGATCATGGAGAAACGACCGGAGCAGTTCGGTAATCTCCTTTGCGCTCTGGATACTTATATCGAACCGGGCCGCGAGGTTGTGGTCGTACTCGCTTCTGAGGAAGAAGTTCCTGACAGGCAGGAGATGATCTTTGCCGTCCATGAGAACTTCAGACCCCGCGATGTATTTCTGATAACAGATTCGAGTGCGCAGTATGATCTGAGGATTATCGAGGGTAAATCTGCCCAGGCTAATCGTTCCACCGTCTACATCTGCGAGAACCATGCCTGTCAAGAGCCGATTAGCAGTATTGAGAAAGTACGGCAGGTTCTATAAATTAGAATCTGAAGCAGAGTGAGAGTTCGAGGTTATCCGCTTTTATGTCCAGCGACCCAAGCAAGTCATTGCTTTCTATCATCGAAAAGAGACCGAATACGCCTCTTGCCACCACGCTAATCTGGTCTTTCGTTCTGGGAGTGCTGGCGAGTTCTTTGATAGCCAAAGAAGCGGCCCTGAACAATCGCACCGAGGACATGGTCGCCAATTTGATCTTCGCGCTCTTATTCATTTCTGCCGGAGTGGTAACCGTGTGGTATCAAGTGCGTCAGGTGGAGAAGCGACTCGATGCCGTCGCCAGGGTACTGTCTGAAACCGAATCCGGTGGCAAGGACCAATCTGGTCAAGAAGAGAAGTAAGAAGAGTATTATCGACCGTTCGGATGGAGTTTTCATGAAAGTCTTAATCGCATTGGATGATAGCGAGTGCTCACGGCTGGCTCTCGAATCTGTTCTAAATAGACCCTGGCCTGGACAGTCGATTTTCAAGGTCTTGAACATCGTCGAACCCTTCGACCCTATCAATAGCGCTGCCGGCGCTGCTCACTGGCATGACTGGGTGGCTTCGGTCAACGCCCAGCGAAGGTTCGAAGCAAATTCGTTGGTTGAGAAGGCGGTAGATTCACTCAGGTCCAGCCATTCGGATTGTGAGTCGGATGGTGAGATTAGAGTGGATCTGCTGCCGGATAGAACCATAGTCGAAGCAGCCGAAGCCTGGTCGGCAGATTTGATTGTGCTCGGCTCTCACAGCCGCCGAGGACTTGAGCGCGTTTTGCTTGGTAGTATCGCTCATTCCGTTCTGCAACTGGCTTCCTGTTGTGTTGAGATAATCAAGCCTGTTTCCAATGTCAGTCCTGAGCGCTTCAATGTAATTCTTGCCTTGGATAGCTCGCCGCAAGCCGAGAAAGTATTGACTTCGGTGGCGGAACGACCCTGGCCGGAGAATGCAGCTTTTCGGATTCTGATGGTTTTAGACTCGTTATCGGAGATCTGTATCGGCGACGAGAGTCCCTTGAATGCGATGAATGCAATGCGTGAGCAGGAAATTCGAGTCGAGCGATTGAGAGTCGACCTGGCTGAAATGGCGGCGTCGCTTCGATCTCGTTCTTGTTTATCCGAGGTCTCTTTCGAGATTTTAGCCGGGCATCCCCGGGATGTCATTTTGAAGGCAATAGAAGACTGGCCGGCTGATTTCGTTATACTGGGCTCCGGAGGGAAAAATGCTCTCAAGCGCTTCTTTCTGGGCAGTGTCTCCCATGCGGTTTCGCTTCATTCTTCCTGCTCGGTGGAAGTGGTGAAGTGATTGAATCTCGATTAATGTATCCTATCCATGGGTCAATCAATGTATTCGCGATAGGTAGCTTTGTTCCTGTTTGCCATAAGGTATATTGCAGGCAAGATAATCAAAGACATGATCGTTGCCGTCAGTAGACCGCCGAAGACGACGGTGGCAAGCGGTCTTTGAATTTCGGCTCCGGTTCCATCCGAGAACAGCTTGGGAAGTAGCCCCATCAATGCCGTCAGGGCTGTCATAAGAACCGGTCGAAACCGCACCATAGCTCCCTTCTTTACGGCGTAAGCCGGGCTGAATCCTTCTCTTTCCAGTTGCAGAATATATGTGACTAGAATTACTCCGTTCTGAACTACGACTCCGAAAAGCGCTATGAATCCTATGATGGCAGGAACGCTCATGGGCTGTCCGGTGATAAATAGCGCAATCAGCCCTCCGCTGATTGCCATCGGCACAGTGAGCATGACAACCGTGGCGTTTTTGAGTGAATTTGTGGTGAAGTAGAGAAGCAGGAAGATGATGAAAAGAATGATTGGCACAACTATCGACAATCTCTTCATCGCTCTTTGCTGGTTCTCGAACTGACCTCCCCAGACGATCTCGTACCCGCCGGGAAGACGTACGTCTTTATTGACTTGTTCTTTTGCTGCCGCTACCCAGCTTCCCAGATCTCTGCCGCGAATATTGACCATGACGGCGGCACGTCGAACACCGTTATCTCTGTTGATCTCTAGGGCGCCTCGGGCAAGCTCGATTCGCGCGACGCTCTTCAATTTCAAACTCACGCCGTCGGGGGCGTCCAGCACCAGACTGCCTATGTTCTCTACGGTCTTTCGGTGTTTCGGGTCCAGTCTGACAAGAATGCCGAATCTCCTGTTTCCTTCGAATACCTCTGATACGACTTTACCCGCGAGAGCCGCCTGGATTATATCTTGCACATCGCCTATCACAAGACCATGTCGTGCCAGCTCCTTGCGATTGAGATGGATCCTGAGCTGGGGAGATCCTAGTATAGGTTCTCGGCTGACATCGGCGGTGCCTTTAACTTGCTTTACCGAAGCGCTCACGCTGTTGGCCAGCCCGTCCAGAATTTCGAGGTTCTCGCCAAAGATTTTGATGCCCACATCTGCCTTTACTCCGGTTATGAGGTCATCGATCATATCTGCTATCGGTTGAGAAAAACCGTACATCAAGCCCGGCACCGAGCCTACTTTCTCGGCCATTCGCGCTACCAGCTCCTCTTTGTTTTTGATCTGCCATTTGGATTTCGGCTTCAAGCCGATGAACATATCGGCAGCATCCACGCCTTCGTTGTCCGATCCCATTCCGGAGCGGCCTACTCTTGTTACAGCGATAGATGTCTCCGGAAATTCGCGGAGCATGTTCTCGACCTTCCCTGCAATCTCGCTGGTTCTCGTATGGGAGATACTCGGAGGCATGCGCAGCCTCAACCAGATCGAGCCTTCATCGAGGCTGGGGATAAACTCGGAGCCGATGAAAGGGACAACGAACATGGTGCTGGTCACAAGAATTACTGTTGTTACTGTGGCCTTTTTCGGTGCCTCGAGAATCCGCTTCAGCAGTTTCAAGTAGTGAAGCCGGATAAAATCCAGGGCGGGATTTTTCTTCTCTCGGGTGTTGCCTTTCAAAAACCAGTAGCAGAGCACCGGAATAATCGTCAACGATACAAGAAGCGCCCCCAGCAACGCATAGATAAAGGTCAGAGCCAGAGGTTGAAACATTTTTCCCTCCACGCTTTCTAGGGCGAATAGAGGCACATAGACAGACATTATTATCAAAATGGCAAAAGTAATTGGTCTTCCTACTTCCAGCGCTGCGTACTCAATAATTGTCAGGCGCTCGGCATTGGTGATTTCCCCGTTCTTAGCTATTGCCTTCGCCAGATTCAGTTTTCGAAAGATGTTCTCGGCCATGACGACGCCGGCGTCTACCACCACACCGAATTCCACCGCGCCCAGGGTCATGAGATTGGCAGAGAGCCCGGTGAGCTTCATCAAAATAAAGCTGAATAGAAGAGATAGAGGTATGATCGTGCAAACTATCAGGGCAACAGGGATATTCATGAGAACTGCGGCAAGAATGATTATTACCAGTCCGCCGCTGAAGATAAGTATTTCCTTGACCGTATCTGTGGTTTTATCCACCAGTTCTTTTTGATTATAAAAGGGTTTTATCTTGACTCCCCTGGGCAGCACTTTCCGAATCGACTCCAGTTTCGCTTCCAGCTTTTTGACCACTTCTTTGGTATTGGCACCTTTTCGGGTCATGACGATGCCGACAACCGCCTCTCCCTTTCCGTCTTTAGAGGCTGATCCCCGGCGGAAGGCTCTACCGGTGGTGACTTTGCCGATGTTCTTGATCATCACCGGTGTTCCGTGTATCTCTTTGAGCACTATGTTCTCTATGTCAGCGAGACTTGATACTCGACCGAGGCTGCGAATGACAATCTCTTCGTCGCCGGCTTCGATGAAGCTGCCACCGCTATTGATATTGCTATTGCCTGCCGCTTTGATTACATCGGTTACCGAAAGACCGTAGCTTCTCAGGGCGAATTGATTGAGGTGGATCTGATACTGCTTGACGAAACCGCCATAGGTCACCACATTACCCACGCCTGGTGTTGAGAGGAGCAGCTTGGCTATCGTCCAATCTTGCAGGGTTCGCAATTCGGTCATGTTGTAGCCTTCTCCCTCCACTTGATACATGAAGACCTGGCTGAAGCTCGATATCACAGGACCCAGTTGCGGAGGGGGGACTTCGGGTGGAAAGCTCAAAGTGTTTAGTCTTTGCTGGACTAGTTGTCTGGCCAGATAAACATCGCACTGGTCTTCGAATATGGCGGTGATTACCGCCAGGCTATCTTCTGAGGAGGATCTGATCTGCTCTATGAAAGGCAAGCCATTCAGTGCATATTCAATCGGCACGGTGACCAGTGATTCTATCTCTTCGGTGGCCATATTCTCCGGTTCGACGATAATCTGCACCTGGGTATTGCTGACATCAGGAAATGAATCGGTGGGTATGGTCGAGACACTGAAAATGCCCATGCCGATAAGCATGACGATCAATAAAACGGCTATTTCCTGCCTGTTTAGCGGAACTGTTGTCAATACTTTTAACATGGCGTGATTCCATTCTCCAGAAAACTACATATAAAAGAAGGTCGACTGCGCAGTGCGCCAGTCGACCTCTGTGGGAGCTCAGATATTCTTGAATCAAAAGGGTGGGCGTTGGCAGCTTCACTATCATCTCCGGAAGCGCAGAGCTTCCGGCGTCGAATTTGAGTGCCACCAAATCCGGTTCTTCGTTCTAAATTTTCGACGCGCTCTAGACCTTCGGCCGGTGAAAGACTTATGATGGAAGGCAAAGGAGTGTTTTCGTGCTTGCAGATAGGCTGCTGCCTGGTGCTCCTATTGCCGTGGATGGATGATCGGTATCTGTGAGCATTATTCCATGCGGCTGTTGTGTCTGGTCGGATACGGATGTATTGATCAGCTCCGGCAGGATCTGCAAGGGATAAGCTCGATATTGATATACAGATCAACCCCAGCCTGATCCTGGTTGCGCCCAGTTTGGCATCTTCAAAAAGTGTTTTGGGAATAAATAATACGGCGGTGATTACCAAAATGGGAACTATAAGGCTATCGTCCGTCAATCCACCGGGGAGGAAGTCGGATTGCAGATCGAATGGACAAATAAGGTATACGAAGGCGAGCCAGAAGAGTCGCTTGACAAGGACTGGTAACCTTGGATCCTTCAAGACAAGAACTGAAAATCTTATTGGGTTGGTTGGCTGATTCAACTCGACCTGATGCTGAAAATAATGGATTCCGTTGCGATTCACGCTTGCAATAACTAGCCTGAACTATCCAGACCTTTCAAAATTAAAGGGATCTGTTTCGAGCATTCTACAACGGTTCGCCCGGCTTATGTCAATAAGAAGATTGCGACTAGGTCGATAATCAGTTTTGAACTAGAGCCTCATCTTTCCAGAGATAGGTTTTTGGTCCTGATTTTTCAGATACTATGGTCAGCTTAGGATTTTCCGCCCCGCCATCTTCGAGCAAGACTTTTGTGCCCTGGAGGCTGTTGAGCCTCTTCATCTCAGGACCGGCGAAGCCGAATAATTCTACTTCGATGGTATCTTTCATGGTGCTTCTGGTCACCATCACCACCGGTTTGTTGCGGTAGCTCCATTGTTTGATCTCGCCGATGCGGGGATCTTTCAGAAGGCGCCATTTGCCGCTCCAGACCAGATTGGGAAGGGCGTCCTTGTCTTTGAGAATCTCGAAGGCAACGAGACGTGATTCTATTTTGCTTCCGTCTTTTCTGACAAATACTACAAATTTATATCGCGCTATTCCCGGACCGGGAGAGACTATGTCGGTTTCGACCAGGTCATCCACTTTCGAACCGGCTTCATCTTGCAAGTATTTGGGCAGATTTTTTAGATTGGTCTCTTTACACCGGGCGGTCGGGGCACCGCCAATGGTGATTGTCGATACTATCAATAAAGAGAAGATAATAAGGTTGTTGAATCTGCGCATAGTTTTGACCTCTTTCAACCGGGTCTGTCTGGTTTTAGATGTAGCTACGATAGCACAGTGGCCCGGTCGAGTCGCACAAGGCCTGTCTGCGGTAGCTGTCTTGTCATCCCCTGGGTTTAGTTCTGTCCGGGGGAGTTCTTGACCTGATTCTTCTCTTGATTTGCCGGCTCTCCGGCTGCTCTGGTAGCCTTGGGAGCTTTCGGATCAAAGGGGGCCCGATTGAGATAGAGTCGCATCTCTTTTCTAATATTTGGATTGGCAGCCAGAGCCATTTTTAAAAATAGTTCCGCCTCTTTCTCTTTTCCTGCTTTCTTGTTTATCCCGTATAGAAGATAGTGGGATTCAGCGTCCGGTTTCTGGCTGCTCAGATAGAGTTTGACATACTTAAGGGCTTCGCCCAGGCGTCCTGTTTCGAGTGCAGCATAGGACCTTAACAGAGCCATTCTCGGCTCGGAGCCGTGTACTTTGTAAGCCTGTTTCGACATATTGTATGCCAGATCCTGAAGCTGCTTCGTGCCGCAACCAAGCGCCGCCCGGGTCAGGGGCTCGGTCAGGTCCGGGTTGAACTTATCGAGCAGATAACTTTCCTGAAGCTTCATGAAAGCCCCATGTGGATTGTCTTTGGAGAGATAACACACCCCCTCGATATGAAGCAGTTTTGCTGTTTTCTGAATGCGCAGCGCCTTTTCCGCGTATTTGAAAGCGGTATCGAACCGACCGGTTTTCATGGCGGCTTCGGCGTAACCCGAATAGAGTTTAAAGAGAATCTCCTGGGAGAGATTTTTCTTCTCCGCCAGCTTCACGCCCTCGTCGAAATATTTGTAAGACTTTTCATATTGTTTGTCGGTGACAAGATAGGTACCGAGAATCAGATCAAGAATGACATTGTCCTTGTCTTTTTTATACGCTTCGCTGGCTATCTTGAAGCCCTCTTCCATAGAGCCGCTGAATTCAAGAGCCCAGGCGTACATAGAAAGACTGCGTTTGCTCTCCGGATTCATAGAAAGGGCTGACTGCCATAGCCGGATATCCTTGTGCCACTGCCAGTTGCGGTAGTTAGACAGACCGGTCAGGGCAAGAAGAATCACCACACAGGCGGCAAGCGCCGATGTCGGTTTCATGACCGAAAAGCGAGCCAGATAATAGCCTGAAAGAATTGCCAGGGTCCCCATGGTGAAATAGATACGCGTTATCGAGACATATTCAGGATGGGGCAGGAAGCAGCTTGGAATGAGCGAAAGTACGAAAAGGATCAGGGCGAAGCATGGAATAATCGAGTCGCGGAGCCGATAAGCGAAGAATGCTGCCGTGAGCACCACAGCCAGCCCTGCCAGAGACAGTGGGTCGGCCATGGATGAGGCCAGGGCGAAGGGTGGATCAAGGGAGAGACCATAAGGAACGAGAAAGCACCTGAGGGTGTAGGTGAAGAGCACCTTGAACTGAGTAGCTACGTATTGCGCCAGGGGAAGGGTGGTCAGACCGAATCCGGTGCCGACAAGGGGGGTGAAGTTGAGCAAGAGAACCAGGGGCACTGCCAGGGCAACCAATAACTGGGCGAAGAACTCGAAGGGCCTGTCCATTACCCAGCTTTTGAAGGATGTTTTGCGGGGCTTGAGAAGCAGGGCGAGGGCGATGAAAGCACCGGGGATAGTGACAGCCTGGGTGCCGGACCAGATTCCGAAGAGCACGAAGAGATAGCTGAAGAGATAGAGAAATAGCGCGTTTTTTATGTCCCGGGCAAGAAAGCCGGAGATGAAGAGATGCAAACTCAAGAAATAGTTGAAGACTACAAGGAGGGCCGAGCGGGCGGATATATAGCTGATTGCGCCACAGGCCAGGGGATGGCAGGCGAAGATGGCGGCGGACGCAAAAGCAACCAGATCCGGCTCTAGGGAAAGTCTGGATTTCAAATCGGCGTGTTTGCCCAGTCTTCTGACCAGGAAGTAGAGCAGAAGCGCATTGGCCAGATGAATGAGCATGTTGATGGCATGGAAGACGCCGGGACTTCTGATGCCCATGGAGAGCACATCGATGGCGAGAGATACCTTTACCAGGGGCTCGTTCAAGGGGCTGACCAGGGAGTTGAGCATCAGGTCCGACCAGAAAAGATTCCAGTCTCTTGTGTTGCGCAATTCGGTCAGGTTGTATAGATCGAGATAGACGAATTCGCCCCAGATTGTAATGGCATGGGCGGCGAAGACAAGCAGGATGACTATCCCCACCGTGGTCAGTAGCAGCTTGCGGTCGGCTCGGTCGACATTGAAAAAGCCGGCGTTCTCTATTGAAGAGTCGGAATCTAATAAGCGGTCGGCAAAAGAACGCTCATTTTTTTTTGAGCGTTTTTTAGAAGAGCGTTTCGAGGTCCTAATCTTCTTCTCTGGCATGCTTTACATGATCTGATCCGGCTTAGATATCATTCCACGAATGCAATCCGGCTCTGTTGATTTCGACATAATAATTCAGTAACGCTCTCAGGATGCGTGTTTCGAGGTTCTCCATAGTGATAAAATTTGCTCTCGTATACTGCTTATTATGAGTCTCTAGCATCATGAAAGATGAGAACAAGTTGGCGGAGAAGGCTGAGTTGAACCAGGCCCTCAAAGCGCTTTTTATACCGGTGGCTCTGTTTATCGCCACGGTCACCTTTGCGGCCGGAATCTTTCTGATCTATAACGAAGAGGTCGCCGGCTGGGGGTTCCTTGCCACGACCGCTATATTGGCTGTCTGGGGCTTCATAGCTCTATTGCAGTACCAGAATTCTTATCGTGCCCGGGGCATTATGCCGGATCGGGAGGACATCATGGTCGAGTTCACCGATGAACTGCCCCTTGCCTCAGCCAGAAATATAGAAAAGATAGAAGAGGAGGTTGTTTCGGCGGAGCCGAAGCCGGAGCCGGAGCCCAGCGAGCAGACCGTTCTGTAGACCATAATTTTGTTCACTACAAATGAAAACAGCGTTCCAGAAATATGGAACGCTGTTTTTGCAATGCTAGTAGGCAGTTCGCGGCGATTAGCGCTTGGAGAACTGGAAGCGTTTTCTGGCTTTCTTGCGGCCGTATTTCTTACGCTCTTTGACTCTGGAGTCTCTGGTCAGAAGACCGTCCACTCTCAGAAGCGGTCTGTTTTGAGGAGCGGCTTCAGCCAGGGCGCGAGCGATACCGTGCCGGACTGCACCCATCTGACCGACTATGCCGCCGCCATTGACGATGATATGCACATCGAATCTGCCCAGCGCTTCGGCAGCGTGGAAAGGTTGCATGATCATTTTGTCGAGACCGAATCTGCCGCCGCAATAATCTTCAACGGTACGACCGTTGATGGTGACATTGCCGGTACCGGGTACGAGCCTGACTCTGGCTGTGGAGGTCTTTCTTCGACCGGTTCCGTAATATTGAATTACACTTGTCATTTATCGAAATTCCTTTATCGCTCGATTAGTGGGCTAGCTGGAACTGTTTCGGGTTTTGAGCCTTATGAGGATGCTCGCTGCCAGAGTAGACTTTCAGCTTGGTGAACTGCTTGCGACCCAATGAGGTGTGGGGAAGCATACCCTTGATGGCTTTCTCGATGATCGCCTCGGGCTTACGCTCTCTGAGAGCCGACAATTTTTCTGATTTGAAACCACCGGGATGACCGGAGTGACGATAGTAGACCTTGTCCGACTCTTTGGAGCCACTGACCTTTATCTTCTCTGCGTTGATAATCACGACGAAATCACCGCAGTCGACATGGGGGGTGAATTCGGGTTTGTGTTTGCCACGCAGAAGGTTGGTGACTTCTACTGCCAGGCGCCCAAGGGTTTTGCCCTCGGCATCTACTTCGAGCCATTCTCTGGTTACTTCGTTTGGTTTGGCGCTGTAGGTTTTCACGGAATTGCTCCTGCCGTTTAATTTGATTACGAGTTCTGTTCGAATAAACAGTACTTCGCGGGATACTGCACCGAGTTCAAGGTCAACCCCCGGGGGGGTGCCGTGGGACCGTTCAGCTCACGCTCTCCTTTATCTAGAGCCTCGCTGATACTCTCAGGAACTCGTTTTCCGAGTCCGATCTCAATGAGAGTCCCGACTATTATGCGGACCATATTGTACACGAAGTGATCGGCGACAATCCAGAATTCAAGCTGACCTTCACCTAAATTCAATATTTCGCAACGTTCCACGAAGCAAACGGTGGTGGATGAGCTGGCATTGCTAGAGCGGAAGGCTCGAAAATCATGACTGCCCAACAGTCGCGATGCGCCGTCATTCATGGCTTTCAAGTCGAGAGGCTCTTTGATGAAGTAATGAGAATCCTTTAAAAGAGCGGAGCGCTGACGACCGTTAAAGATCCGATACACGTATTCGCGCTTGATGGCGCTGAAACGGGCGTGAAATTCTGAATCGACTATCTGAATCGCCGATACGGCGACGTCCTTGCCGATGATTCCGTTGATGCTCCAGGTCAGTCGGCGCAGGTCGATTTTTTGCCTGCCTTCTGCGTCTTCCAGAATATCGGCAGGCAGATTGAGATGAGCCACCTGGCGGCGCGCGTGGACGCCGGAATCGGTTCTTCCGCTGAAGGTGACCCGGATATCTTTCTTGGTGAGGATCTTGAGGGCGTGCTCGAGTTCAGACTGCACCGTTCTGTGGCCAGACTGATATTGCGAGCCGTGAAATTTTGTTCCTACGTACTCGACTGCTAGAGCCAGTTTAGGCATCGCTTCGAAAGGCTGTATCCCGGACTGGATCGGCCGGCCTAGACCAGCTGGATAACTGCCAGGGGCGCATTGTCACCACGGCGATTGCGATACTTGATGATTCTTGTGTAGCCGCCTTCCCGGTCTTTGTAACGGGGGGCGATTTCATTGAAGACGCGGGTTACGACTTCTCTGTCGTAAAGCTTGGCGCGAACCTGACGTCTCAAATGCACCGCGCGTGCTACCTCTTTGGCAGCCGCTTCGTCACCACCTTTGGCCTTCTCTTTAAGGGCTTCATAATTTTCGATCTGACCCTTTTTGCCTTTGGTGATCAGCTTCTCCACTTCCGGTCTCAAAGCCTTGGCTTTGGCGAGAGTGGTGATGATCTCCTCGTGCCGGAGCAGCTCGGTCGAGAGGCTGCGTAGAACAGCTTTACGCTGGTCGGACGGTCTTCCTAGTTTGTGGCGGGTCTTGCGGTGACGCATGACGTGAATCCTCTTTTATCGAATCTCTACTTTTCTTTGGGTGAGTCTGCCAGGCCCAGACCAAATTGTCTCAATCTTTCGATTACTTCGTCAGCGGACTTTTTACCGAAGTTCTTGATATTCATCAAGTCATCGTAGGTCAGCTTGAGAAGCTCTCCTAAAGAGTTGATATTGGCGCGCTTCAAGCAGTTGTATGCTCTGACCGAGAGCTCGAGCTCTTCGATCGAAATAGAGCTGTGTTTGCCTTCTTGTTGTTGCGGTTGAGTCGTGGTCGGAACCATCGGTTTACCGGAGAGCTCAGCTATTGGCACCAGGTGCTCGATGAGCTGGCGAGCTGCCTGAGAGACTGCTTCGGTGGCGTCGATGGCGCCATTGGACCAGAGCTCCAGGGTCAACTTGTCGAAATCTGTCGATTCGCCTACCCGGGTAGGTTCAACCATATAGCTGACCTTACGGATGGGCATGTAGACAGCGTCGATGGGCAACACGTCTATAGCTTGTTTGTACTGGCTGTGAGCGTCGGCGGGGACATAGCCGCGACCGCGCTCTGCGGTTATCTCTGCCCGGATGCGGCCGCCTTCGGCCAGGGTGCAGAGTTGCCAGTCAGGGTTGATGATGGTGGCATCAGCCGGGCAGAAGATGTCTCTTCCGGTTACCGGACCGGGACGCTCCACGTCGAGGTGGAGGTACTGGGGATCGGGTGAAAAGGTTTTGACCACCAGGCCCTTTAGATTGAGCATGATATCGATGACATCTTCTACGACACCGGGTACGGTGGTGAATTCGTGGGTGATACCATCGATTCTGACTGCGGTGACGGCGGAGCCTTCGATATGAGAAAGCAGAACTCTGCGCAAAGAGTTGCCGAGAGTGGTTCCGTAGCCGCGCTCTAGCGGTTCGATCTGGAATTTGCCGTAAATCGAGCCGTCGGCATGGGTTTTATTTTCGAGACACTTGATCTTGATGGGCTCACGGGGGCTGGTCTCTGGAACCATGCCGTAATCCATGGATGATCCGGTCGCGCCGGTGCCTGCTCCTGGGGCACCGATACCGGTGCCGGTGATGTAGTCGTTGCCACCGGGAATGCCGGTGTTATTCATATTGATGCCGTAAGGGCGACTGAAATCGTTATTCACGTTTTATTCGCTCAACTCTCTGTGTAGTCTGGGTAATTAGATGGGTACCTGATGAAGTTGATGGAGAATATTACCTTCTGGAGTAGTATTCAACGATCAGGGCTTCTTTGATGGTCTGGTCAAGCTCTTCGCGAGAAGGAGGATTGACTAAAGACGCAGTAAGTTTTTCGGCATCTGCGGTCATCCACGCCGGAGGCGGGCTGCCGGGATTCTCTTCGATGATGGATTTGATTGTCTTCTTGCTTCTTTCCATCACACCGACTATCTGACCGGGTTTGAGCTGGATGGAGGGAGTGTAGACTTTCGTGCCGTCCACGGTGAAATGTCCGTGACTGATGAGCTGGCGTGCCAGGGCTCTTGAAGGAACGAGACCGGAGCGGTAGACGATGTTGTCCAGTCTGGTTTCGCAGAGTTGAAGAATCTTCAAACCGGTAGGTACTTTCTTCTGGGCACTGGCTACTTTATAGAATGCCGAGAATTGAGCCTCCAGCAAGCCGTACATGCGGCGCACCTTTTGCTTCTCTCTTAACTGAGTAGCGTATTCTGAATGCTTTTTGCGCGCTTGACCGTGCTGACCCGGACCATAGCGACGTCTTTCGATGGCGCATTTGGTGGTAAAGCAGCGCGAGCCTTTCAAAAAGAGCTTGACTCCTTCGTTTCTGCAAAGCTTGCATACAGCATCTGTATATCTAGCCAACTTCCAATCTCCTTTTCGCTTCGGGAGTCATCCCTTAGACTCGACGACGTTTAGGCGGACGGCAGCCATTATGAGGAATGGGCGTCACATCCTTAATAAGAGTAATTTCGAGACCCGCAGCCTGCAGAGCACGGATAGCGGTTTCTCTGCCGGCTCCCGGTCCCTTGACCAGTACTTCGACCTGGCGCATGCCCTGGTCCATCGATCTTCTGGCTACGGAATCGGCAGCTTGTTGGGCCGCAAACGGAGTACCTTTCTTGGCACCCTTGAAGCCAACCGTACCTGCCGAGGCCCAGGCTACAACCTGACCTTGAGGATCCGTTGAACAAATAATGGTGTTGTTGAAAGTGCTCTTGATATGCACCATTCCCTGAAGGACGTAGCGCTTCTCTTTTTTCTTGGTTCGAGCTTTTGCCGACTTAGCCATTTACCTATTTCTTTCCTTTTTATTTTTGGAATACCGGATTCTAATTGGAATTCCAGGGTTTTTCTTGAAATGTCACTTCAATATTAATAAAGGTTGTTACTTAGAAGTGGTCTTCTTACCGGCCACTGCCAATCTTTTGCGTCCGCGTCTGGTGCGTGCATTTGTCTTGGTTCTCTGACCTCTGGTGGGCAGACCCTTTCTATGACGCTGACCGCGGTAGCAGTTGATCTCGATCAATCGCTTGATGTTGAGACCTTCGACTCGTCTCAGATCACCTTCGACCTGGTACTCGCCGCTTTTCTCGATCTCTTCTCTGATTCGAGCGACATCATCCTCGGTGAGTTCATGCACGCGCATGGTTTCCGGAATGTTGAGCTTCTCACAGATTTTACGACCGGTTGTCATGCCGATGCCGTGGATATATGTGAGAGCGATATGGGTTCTCTTGTTTTTCGGTAGATCTACACCGGCTATTCGAGCCATGAGTTCTCAGTCCTTATAGATTGTGGTCGTCTGTTCCTAATTACTTATTTTTTGCTCTGCGCGATTAGCCCTGGCGCTGTTTGTGCTTGGGGTTCTCGCAAATGACAGCCACACGACCTTTGCGGCGGATTATTTTGCATTTGTCGCACAGTTTTTTTACTGATGCTCTAACTTTCATGGTAGGTTCCTGCTTTTAGAGTTTTAGAAAACTACTATCTGTCGAATTAACGACGGTTTTTCTTCTTTCTTCTTCTTCTTCTTCTTCTTGTCGCAAAGACAGCAGTGTTCGCGTCCGTTGGGATGCAAAAGCTACAGCCTGAGACAAACAACTCATTTTACAGCACAATGTATATACTCATCCTCTTATCACGATTCGATTCGCAATCTAAGTTAACTTGTTAGCCGGAGCCAAATCGGAGCGATATCGAGTTTGCAAGAAGGGTAAATTACAGCTAGACCTCCTCTTGATAATCATGGAGTGGAGGCTGTATTCCTCACTCTGGTACTATTTCGGCGACTGAGGCAGAAAGCGTCTTGAAAACCGTCGGGGCGCAAAAGTTTTTTCAGGCTTGAGGCAGTCTTTGTCTCTTGCTTCGATCAATCTGTTTATTAAGAATATTTCTCTTTGAGACAGTCCGGATTCGGAGACTATTCGCGAATTCGATAGGTAATCCGGCCACGGGTCAGATCGTACGGTGTCAACTCGACACGTACTCTATCTCCCGGCAGGATTTTGATGAAGTTCTTGCGAATCTTGCCGGAGATATGGGCGAGGACCTTGTGTCCGTTGTCGAGTTCTACCCGAAACATGGCGTTGGGCAAGGATTCCCGTATTGTCCCTTCAAATTCGATTACGCCTTGCTTGGCCATTACGCTACAACCTCTGTAGGTCTTCTGGTGAGAATCTCCGGTTTGCCGTCGGTGATCATGATGGAGTGCTCGAAGTGAGCGGAGGCTTTGTAATCCGATGTGACTACAGTCCAGCCGTCCCGCTTGGTTCGAACCCCGTCACCGCCCAGATTGAACATGGGTTCAATCGCTATAACCATACCAGGTTTCAAGGTTATCTTGCTACCTGTACGGTAGTTGAATATAAAGGGTTCGTCATGCAGCTTGTAGCTGATACCATGGCCGCCATATTCGCGGACTATGCCGTAAGAGCCGAGGTTGCCCACATCTTCGATGGCGCCGCCGACCTGATCGAGATTGTTGCCGGGGCAGCTCTGTTTTATTCCTTCATAAAGCGCTTTTTGAGTGTCGTCCAGGAGCTGCTGCAAGCGCTCCGGCACATCGCCCACGGCGATGGTGACGGCGGTGTCGGCGATAAGATCGAGGACTTTTCCGTCTTCGGTATTGCGCTGGTAGGTGACACCCAGGTCCATGCTCAATACATCACCATCTTTCAGAACCCGATGTTTACTCGGAATACCGTGTACTACCTCTTCGTTCACCGAAGCACAGATGGTGCCTGGAAAGTCTCGATAGCCTTTGAAAGTCGGGATTGCTCCGTTTTCGCGAATCTTTTTCTCGGCCATCTGGTCGAGCTCCAGGGTAGAGATGCCGGGAGCGACGGATTTGGTCAGCATCTCCAGCACTTCACCTGCCAGTTTGCCTGACTTTCTGATGAGCTTGAGGTCTTCTTCGTTTTCGAAAATCATCTATTTGATTTTGCCTTTGCTTATTTGACGCAGGTCGAATTGAGGGTGTTCAAAAGAGACTGGAAGACTTCTTTGGGTTCGGCTTCACCGTCTAAAGTGACCACAAGACCTTTGTCCTTGTAATACTTGATCAGGGGTTCGGTTTGCTCAGCGTACACGCTCAGTCTTTTCTTGACGACTTCCGGTTTGTCGTCGGAGCGGTGCACCAGCTCTGTCTGGCAACTATCGCAAACCCCTTCTTTTTGAGGCGGGGCAAATTTGGTATGGAAGACAGCGTTGCATTCTTTGTTAGGACAGACCCGGCGTCCGGTGATGCGCTCTTCCAGAATTTCATTGCTGGTTTCTAAATTGATAACCGAGGTGAGGCCGCTGTCGAGTTTATCGAGAAGCTCGTCAAGACTTGCGGCTTGATCGAGGTTGCGGGGGAAGCCGTCTAGAATAAAGCCTTTTTTTAGTTCAGGCTTAGAGAGCTTCTCCTCGAACATGTCTATCAATACTTCATCCGGCACCAGATTGCCCTGGTCCATATAGCTTTTGGCTTTGACGCCGGCTTCGGTGCCTTGCTTGACCGCTTCTCTGAGCAGGTCGCCGGAAGAGAGGTGGCAGAGACCTTTCTCCTTTGCCAGCATTTTGCACTGGGTACCTTTTCCTGCGCCGGGCGCTCCGAGAAATAACAATTGCATGGTTCTAGCCTCTCAGTAATTTCTACTTTCCATTTAAAAATCGTTGCCTTCACCGGCTTTTTTAAATATGCCTCGAGCTTGATAGCGAGCGGATATGGCATGGGTGACAATCTGCTTTTGAGTGTCGATGGCCACACCGACAAGAATGATCAACGAGGTCGAACCCAGACCCTGCAAAGTGGTTACCTGGGTCCATTGCTCGCAGTGAATCGGCAGAATCGCCACCAGACCGATGGCGCAAGAGCCGATGAAGATCAAGCGAGTAAGAGTATCTTCCAGGAACTCTGCTGTCGGTCTGCCCGGTCTGACTCCCTGAACGGCTCTGCCCTGTCTTCTCAAGTTCTCGGCCATATCTCGCGGTTGAAGAATTATCGAGGCGTAGAAATAGGCGAAAAAGAGAATGAGGACAAAATAGACCAGAGAATGCTCCCATTTGTAATACTGGAAGCAGTTGCCTATTTCGGTAGAGATAAATGTCCAGCTCTCCTGGGCCCAGTTCTGTTGGGCCAGGGTTTCGATGCCCTTGCCCAGCCCGGGAATGCTGATCAATAGTTCATAGACTGCAGTGCCGGGATCTTTGCTTTTGCCCTGGGCGACGAACTGCATGACCGTGGTCGGAAACATCATCAATGATGACGCGAAGATGATCGCCATGACGCCGGAGGGGTTGATCGGAAGATATATATGTTCGTCCGGAGCGGCGACGAAAACTTGACGACCTACATTACGCCTGGCGCCCAGAACCATGATTTTGCGCACGCCCTGCTGCAGACATACAATTAAAGCCGCCAATAGCAGGAAGAGTGCGCCGAGCACGGCTACGCCCCAGACCGGCGATTGTCCAGTCTGGACCGCGTCGTAGGTGTTGTGAACCATAACCGGCAGTCGGGCCACGATACCCAGGAAGATCAGGAGCGATGCACCATTGCCAACACCACGTTCGGTGATAAGCTCACCCATCCACATAATGAACATGGCGGAGCCTGTGAGAATGATGGCAGAAGTGACCACGAACCAGATTCCCGGGGTGAGCACCACCGGCGGGTTCTGGATCTTCATAAGAAGGTTGGAGAGCATTATCGATTGCAGAATGGAGATCGCAACCGTCGCTACCCTGGTAATTTGTTGGAGCTTTTTACGGCCTTGCTCGCCCTGATTCTTGTGCAGATCTTCGAGTTGCGGAATAACCGCTTGCATGAGCTGCATGATGATCGAAGCGGTAATATACGGACCGATACCGAGGGAGAATATTGAGAGCTTGTTTAAGGCACCACCGGTGAAGAGGTCGACCATGCCAAGAAGGCTCTGGGCATATTCGGGGTGCTTTAGAAAGGCGCTCGAATCGACTCCTGGCAGAGGAATGTGTACTCCTACGCGATAGAGCAGAATCATTCCAAGGGTAAAGAATATCTTCTCTTTGAGACCTGCTGCGGAGAGCAACTTGCCTAGATTTTCCGGACCGCCGATGCGGCCGCCCTTCCGGCCTGGATTATTCACTTATCGATCATCCTCCTCTTTTGCAACAGATTATATCCCTATCTGATAAGAACAGGGTACTCCCACGTTAAGAAGGAGAAGACATGCATAAAATTTCAGACTGGCAGACTGGATGTATATATGACTATTTGCCAACCGGGATACGGCCACGAATTTGTCTTTCAGGTTGAATAACTTCGTAGGTGCCGCCGGCTTGTTGAATCTTGTCGATGGCGCCCTGGGAGAAGTGGTGAGCTTTGATGGTCAGTTTGACCGAAAGCTCTCCGTTGCCCAGGATTCTGAGAGACTCGCTCACTTTGTCGAGAACTTTGTGCTCCACAAGGGATTCCGGTGTGACTTCGGTTCCGGCCGGGAGCTTGTTTAGGCAACCTACGTTGAGGACAACCCAGTCTCTGCGTTTGACGGAGTCGAAGTTGTGAATTTTGGGAAGTCTTCTGAAGAGCGGGGTTTGACCGCCTTCGAAGCCGAAACGCTTGCCTTCGCCGGATCTCTGACCCTGCCCGCGGTGACCTCTATCGCAGGTCTTACCGGAGCCGCTGGCGATACCACGACCGACACGCTTGGCTTGTCTTCTCGAACCTTCTACAGGTTGCAGTTCCTTGAGTCTCATGATTTGCTCCTTTGCCTTGCGCCGCCAATTTTCTCTGTTGAAATCGGCGACTCGGCTTATGTTGAATTACTTGTTGTTTTTTCTGGTGATTTTCCCGGTGGGGGTGCTGTCGGCGACTTCGGTCACCGAAACCAGATGAGCAACTTTGTTGATCATTCCTCTAATTGTCGGGCTGTCGGCATGCACCACGGAGCTTCCGTATTTGCCGAGACCGAGTGATCTGATCACTTTCTTCTGGGTCTCTTTCTTGCCGATAAGGCCTTTGTTCAGTGTGATTTTCAGCATCTTTCCTTTACGCTCCTGCTCACTGCATATTCAGGCGTCTGCTTATGAAAGCATCTGCTTGACAGTAATTCCTCTTAGGCGAGCGGCCTGCTCGAAGGTGCGCAATTCACTCAAACCGTTGACGGTGGCTCTGGCTACGTTCAACGGAGAACGCGAGCCCAGCGATTTGCACATAACGTCGCCGATACCAGCCAGTTCCAGGACTGCGCGGGTGGCGCCACCGGCGATGACACCGGTACCTTTGGCGGCGGGTTTCAGCAACACTCTGCTGGATCCCTGTCTGCCAACGATTTCATGGGGGATAGTTGTCTTGATCAGAGGAACGCTCACCAGAGATTTTCTGGCGTCGGCGATACCTTTTTGAATGGCCATGATTACTTCGGAAGCTTTGCCGATACCGACACCGACCTGACCTTTGCCGTTGCCGACTGCAACCACGGCGCGGAAGCTTAGTTTCTTACCACCTTTGACGACTTTGGTGACACGGCGAACCTGAATGATTTTTTCTTCCCATTCGGAATCCTGACGTTCACCACGACGGTCATCACCGCCGCGACCGCCTCTGCCGCCGCCTTCTCTGCCGCCGCCGCCGCCCGGTCCGCGCTTGCCTCTGCCGCGACCACCGCGACCGCCTTCGGGACGGTCGGAACCGTGGCTGGGCTCTTCGCTATGAGCGGAAGCGATATCGCTATCGTTGTCGTTATCATTTCCGACTTGATTTCGAATCTCGGGTTCTTTGTTCTGCGCTTCGTCTGGGGTTCCAGCGTTCGGCATCTGCTCTTTATCCATCTTTATTCGTGTCCTTCATTCGTTCATTCAAAAGAGAGTTTAAAACTTGGTTATACATCGAGACCCGCTTCGCGAGCGCCTTCTGCTACCGCGGCGATTCTGCCGTGATAGATATAGCCGCCGCGATCAAAGACGACCAGTTTGACGCCGCTGTCCATGGCTCGTTTGGCGACCAGCTCTCCGACTGATTTTGCCGATTCTTTATTCCACGGCTTTTTGCAGGCATCCTTGAGCTCAGGGTCAAGAGTGCTGGCGCTGGCGATGGTTTTGGATTGAGAATCATCCACCACCTGGGCGTAGATGTGGCGATTGGAGCGGAATACGCACAGACGAGGTCTTTCGGTAGAACCCCAGATGCGGCGTCTAATACGACGGTGTCGCTTCAATCTCGTGATTTTTCTATTTGGCTTCGTAATCATGACGATACCCTCGTTAATTCCTTACTTCTTGGCAGAAGCTTTACCAGCTTTCTTCCTGATGACTTCATTTTCGTATTTGACACCTTTGCCTTTATAGACTTCAGGCGGTCGCTTGCCCCGGACATAGGAACTGAAATCACCGAGCAGCTGCTTGTCGTGGGATCTGATCGTGATTATGTTACCTTTGCCGACTTCAACATCGATGCCCTCGGGCAGCTCAATTTCGACCGGATGGGAATAACCGAGAGCCATGATCAACTTTCTACCTTCGACGGAGGCTCTGTAACCTACTCCGACGATTTGAAGCTTGCGCTCGAATCCTTCCGACACACCGACAACCATGTTGTTGAGCAGGGTTCTGGAGAGACCGTGCAGGCTGCGGGTGTTGCGATCATCCGCCACTCTCTTGACCAGGACGACGTCGCTCTCTTGAGAGACGGTGACCTCGGGTCTGAAAGTGCGCTTGAGTTCTCCTTTCGGACCTTTGACCGTGACGTCGCTACCACTAATGGTGACAGTGACTCCGGAAGGAACTTTGATTGGTGCTTTGCCTATACGGGACATTTTCTTTTCCTCGATTTCCTTGGATTGGGTTACCAGACGTAACCCATAACTTCGCCACCGGTCTGGCTTGTCCGTGCTTGACGGTCGGTCATGAGACCGCGGCTGGTGCTGACGATAGCTATTCCTAGACCGCCGTATATCCGCGGCACTTTCTTGGCTGACCGATAGACTCTCAAGCCAGGTCTGCTGGCTCTTTTGATTCCCTGGATGACTTGCTCACCCTTGGAACCGTACCGTAAAACTATGCGCATCTTCTGATCGGGGGTGCCCAGGTCTTTGGTTTCGAAGGATGTGATGAATCCTTCGTTCCGCAGGAGCTCTGCTATGGCCACTTTCTGTTTAGAAGCGGGCATTTCTACAGCAGGAGCATGCACTCTGGTGGCATTCCTGATTCTGGTGAACATATCGGCGATGGGATCTGTAACTGGCATTTACTCTTCTCTCCTACCAACTCGACTTGGTTACGCCCGGCAGCAAACCTTCATGTGCCATCTTTCTGAGGCAAAGTCTGCACAACCCGAAATCTCTATAGACAGCCCTGGGGCGTCCGCAGATTCTGCAGCGATTCCGCAAGCGAACCTTTGGATATTTGCCTCGAGCACTGAGAACACGTCTCTTATGCTCCTTGTCGATCATCGATGTTTTGGCCACTATTGGTGTCCTCTCTTCTTCTTACCTGATTTATTTGCGGAAAGGCATTCCCATTGTCTTCAGCAGAGCAAGACCTTCCTGGTCCGTTCTTGCTGTGGTGACAATGGCGATGTCCATGCCGCGGGTCGTATCTATTTTGTCGTAACTGATTTCGGGGAAGATCAACTGCTCTTTGATACCAAGAGAGTAGTTGCCTCTACCGTCGAAAGCTTTGGGCGAAAGACCGCGAAAGTCTTTGATCCGGGGAAGCGCTATATGAAGCAGCTTGGCCAGGAAGTCCCACATACGTTTGCCTCTCAGAGTAACCGAAACGCCGACAGGCATTCCTTTTCTTACTTTGAAGGTGGCGATAGACTTGCGAGCCCGGTTAACGATCGGCTTCTGACCGGCGATGATGGTCAGATCCTTGATGCCGTTCTCGATAAGTTTGGAGTTGGCGGTTGCTTCGCCAAGGCCCATGTTGATCACGACTTTCTCGACCCGGGGGATCTGAAGGTCATTTTCATAGCCGAACTGTTTTTTCAGTTCCTCTTTGACTTTGGTTTCGTAGTGCTCTTTTACTTTAATCATTTGATTCTCACCTTGTTAGAACGGTCTTTGTCGTCCTTCCTTGGGCTTATAGGCTGAGTTTCTTGCGAAACTCTTTGCGTACCGCTTTCTTGCTCTGGGGGTCGAAAAGCATGACCTTGGAAGCGAAGATAGGGGATTCTTTCTTGACGAGTCCGTCGCCACCGAGACCCTGTCTTTGTTTGACATGGTGGGTCTTGATGTTGACTCCCTCGACGATAACCATTCCTTTTTTCGGCAGTACCTGCAGGACTTTGCCGGTTTTGCCTTTGCCCATCTCTTTGGAGCCGCTTATCACTTTGACCAGATCGCCGCGTTTGACGTGGATCTTGGGAATCAAGTTGGAAACGGATTTCTTGACCAGGGCTTCGGACACCACGGTGAAGCCGCCTTCTCTAACTTTCTTGGAGAGAGGTGCTTTGCAGTATCTTACGGCTTTCTTCTTGTTGGCGCTTTGCATTTCTATAGCACCTCCGGAGCTAGCGAGATAATCTTGGTGAAGTTCTTGTCTCTGAGTTCCCGGGCGATAGGACCGAAAACGCGAGTACCCTTGGGGTTGCCGTCGGCTTGAATGATGACGGCGGCGTTGTCGTCGAAACGAATTGTGGTGCCGTCCGGTCTTCTAAGGCTGTGCTTGGTTCTCACCACCACGGCTTTGACGACATCAGATTTTTTGACCGGCATGTTCGGCAGAGCTTCTTTGACGACACCGGTGATGACATCACCAACCGAAGCGTATCTTCTGTTGCCGCCGAGGACTCGGATGCAGAGAAGCTCTTTGGCTCCTGTGTTGTCAGCGACGGTCAGTCTACTTTCTTGCTGAATCATCACTTAGACTCCTTACTGCTGGTGGCGTCGGCACTCTGAGTGATTTCAAGCACGGTGAAGTACTTGTCTTTCGAAAGAGGACGACATTCCTGAATGATGACGCTGTCACCAATCTGACACTTGTTTTCGGGATCGTGAGCTTTGAACTTCTTGGTCTTCACGATCTGCTTTTCATACTTCGGGTGAGGGCTGTAGTTAGCTACGGCAACCACACAGGTCTTATCCATTTTATTGGAGACGACTGTTCCGAATATTTCCTTTCTGGACATCTCTTGCGACCTCTATCCTCTTACTTGCTGGATTCTTCTTTAGCCTGGTCGAGCATTTCAGCTTCCACCGTCAGCATTCTGGAGAGACTTCTTCTTGTGCTCTTGAGCTTGGCTGTATTCTCCAGCTTTCTCATGGCGTGCTGGAAGCGCAAGTCGACGAGCTCTTTTCTGGTCTCGCTGATGCGGGACTTAAGATCTTCAAGAGTCAGCTCTCTCAGCTCTTTAACTTTCATTGATCACTAGCCTCCTAGTTGTCTTTCGACTATGCGGCACTTAACAGGCAGTTTTTGAGCAGCCAGCTTGAGCGCATGATAAGCGTCTTCTTTTTTGACGCCGGACATCTCGAAAAGAACGCGGCCGGTTTTGCAAACGGCTACCCAGAACTCGGGGTTACCTTTACCGGAACCCATCCGGACTTCAGCGGGTTTTTTAGAAACGGCTTTATCCGGAAAAACTCTGATCCAGAGCTGACCGCCCCGGCGGACCGATCTGGTCATCGCTTTACGAGCCGCTTCTATCTGCCGGGATGTGATCCAGCAAGGCTCGAGAATCTGCAGTCCGTATTCACCGAAGTGGACTTCAACCCCCCGGGTTTCGGTGCCGCACATGCGACCACGATGGTGCTTTCTGAACTTGGTTCTTTTTGGCATCAACATTTTTCTTTACCCTGCCTTCCTGGACCGGCGACCAGATTTAAGAGGACCTCTCTCGCCGCGTTCCTGACCACCACGGTCGGTTTGCGCTTTGATGTTAGGAGGCGACCATTGACCGGATTCCAGTTCGCCTCTGAAGATCCATACTTTGATTCCGATGATACCCATTACGGTGCTGGCTTCAGTAAATCCGTAATCGATATCGGCTCTGAGAGTCTGGAGGGGAATACGTCCCTCTTTAGCCCACTCGGTACGAGCGATTTCAGCTCCACCCAGACGGCCCGAAACCATGATTTTGACACCGACGGCGCCGGCTCTCATGCAGCGTTGAATCGCTTGCTTCATGGCTCTTCTGAAGGCTACACGCTTCTCGAGCTGTTGAGCGATGGATTCTGCCACCAGCTTGGACTCGAGGTCGACCCGGTTGATCTCGAGGATATTGATGCGTACATCCATTCCCTCGCGACCACTGCGACTCAGCATAGCTCTGATTTTGGTGGACAGGTTCTCGATGCCCTGACCGCCTTTACCGACGACCACACCAGGACGAGCCGTGTAGATCTCGATATGAATCTGATCTGCCTTTCTCGAAATCTCTACTTTAGATACACCAGCACCCTGGAGCTCTTTGGTGAGAAACTTGCGGAGACGGTGGTCCTCCTCGATGAGAGGAGCAACGTCTTTTTTATTGACAAACCAGTTGGACATCCAGCCTTTGTGAATGCCGACTCTGAAACCCGTAGGATGTACTTTCTGACCCAAGATTCTTGCTCCTCTTTCCTTGGTTGCTATTTGAACGTCTGCTTAAACGTCAGACAGAACTACAGTGATATGGCTTGTGCGCTTCAGAATCGGGGCCGCTCTGCCACGAGCTCTGGCGCGGAAGCGCGGGGGAAGGGTGGGACCCTGGTCCGCGAACGCTTCGACGATTTTCATTTGTTCTACGACATTCTTGGATACCGGCGCCTTCTCGTTGTGAATCAGGTTGTACATAGCCGCGTTGACTACTTTCCTTACTTCACGAGCAGCCGCGAAAGGCATGAACTCGAGCTTCTCCATGGCTTCGCCGCATTTCTTGCCGCGAATCTCGTTGACTACTCGGCGCACCTTCCTTGGTGACATCCTTATCCATTTTGCCTGTGCTTTACTCTGCATTGTTCCCTATGACCTCTTTGCAGTTTTGTCGCTTCCAGCGTGACCCTTGAAGAGTCTGGTGGGAGCAAACTCACCTAATCTGTGTCCGATCATCTGTTCGGTAACGTAGATAGGAACATGTTTACGGCCGTTGTAGATAGCGATGGTATGACCAATCATCTCAGGCACAATCATTGAAGCCCGGGACCAGGATTTGATCACACGCTTTTCACCTTTTTTGTTCATTTCGTCAATCTTCTTGGTGAGCGACGGGTGAACGAATGGACCCTTTTTAAGCGATCGAGACACGATGACCTCCCCTATTTAGTCCGCTTCTTAACGATAAACTTGTCGGAGGGCTTGCGACCACGACGGGTCTTATAGCCCATTGCCGGTGCGCCCCAGGGTGTCTGAGGCTTACCGCCGATTGGTGCTCTACCTTCGCCACCACCGTGAGGGTGATCGACGGGGTTCATAACAACACCACGCACTGTCGGTTTGATACCCATCCAGCGTTTTCTGCCGGCTTTACCCAGGGTGATGTTTTTGGCATCCTGGTTTCCGAGCTGACCGATAGTGGCCATACACTCCAGGTGAACCATTCTCATCTCTCCGGAAGGCAGTCTGAGCGTAGCCATATTGCCTTCTTTAGCGAGAAGCTGAATTTGAATACCGGCGGAACGACCAAGTTGTCCGCCTTTGCCGGCGGTGAGCTCGACGTTGTGAATCATGGTACCCAGGGGGATGCTCTTCAGAGGAAGGGCATTGCCGACTTGAATCTCGGCATTGGGACCGTTCATGATCTGGTCGCCGACTTTGATACCTGCCGGGGCGAGGATGTAACGCTTTTCACCATCTTTATATTGGATCAAGCAGATACGGCAGTTGCGGTTGGGATCGTACTCGATGGTTTTGACCACACCAGGGATATCAAACTTGTTGCGTTTGAAATCGACCACTCTGTATTTCTGCTTGTGACCACCACCGCGATGACGCACGGTGACTCTGCCCTGGTTATTACGACCGGCGTGGCGCTTCTTGGCTCTCAACAGGGACTTCTCGGGAGTACTTGTGGTTATATCCGAGAAATCGAAGAGGGACATATTTCGACGTCCGGCGGAGGTTGGATTGACTTTACGGGTAGGCATGATCTTGTCCTATGTATTTAACCTTTGAGTTCCTTCTTACGCTTCAAACAATTCGAGCGGATCACCACCGATGGTGACGATGGCTTTCTTGCCGTCTTTCGGCATCCGTCCGTGACGCTTGCGGCGTGAAAATCTTCCGCGGGTGGCACTGGTGTTGACGCTTATCACTTCACTCTTGTTATTGGGATAGAGCTCTTTGATAAGCTGCTCGACGGCTGCTTTGATCTCCACTTTGTTGGCATCCTTGGAGACCTCGAAAGTGTACTGACCGTTCATGGTCATTTGCGCCGACTTCTCAGTGACGATGGGTTTGTGAATGATTTCAGAATATCGCTTGTTCATTTTTTCGACCTGGTGAATTGACCCGTGGCTTACGCTTGATTGAGATTGAATTAGCTTTCTTTCTTATCTTGCTTGGCCTTAGTGGAAGTCTTCTTCTCTTTGGGCTTCGCTTCTTTCTTGGGAGCTTCAGCTTTAGCTTTTTTAGGAGCTTCGGCTTTTTTCTTGGCGGGAGCTTTGGCTTTCTTAGCCGGCTCTTTCGCCTTCTTCTCTTTCGGTTCGGTTTTCAGGAAGCTGTTGATAGCACCCAGAGTTCTCTCGGAGGTAAGAATCTTGTCTGCTTCCAGCATGTCTTTGACATTGATGTTGGTTGCATGAATTACCTTGACCCCGGCGATGTTGCGAGCAGAGAGCTGGACATATTTGCAGGACTCGCATTCGAAGTCGAGCACGACCAGGACTTTCTGATCGACCAGGTTGAGGTCTTTGAGGATCTGGTTGAAAGCTTTGGTTTTAGCTTCTTTGACCGAATCGAAATCTTTTACGACGATGATGTCGTCCTTGCGAACGGTGAGCGCGGAGCGCATCGCCACCCTTCTCATTTTCTTGGGCATGGACTGGCTGAAGTTTCTCGGTTTGGGACCGAAGATGACGCCGCCGCCGTTCCAGAGAGGCGATCTGATCGAACCTACTCGGGCGCGACCGGTGCCTTTTTGACGCCTGGGCTTTCTGCCGCCGCCACGCACTTCAGAGCGGGTGAGGGTGCAGGCGCTGCCACTGCGGGCGTTGGCCAGCTGTCGGACCAGGGCGGTGTGAAGAGCACCTTTGGAAGGCTCGATACCGAATACGGTTTCTTCGAGCTCGACTTCGCCGACCTTTTTGCCTTTCAAATCTAATACTTCTGTAGAACTCATTTTCTTCTCTACCTTTTGTTATTCAGTTAGTTCCACTTGGTTCTCGAAGGGGTTACTACGACAAGACCCCCTTTAGCTCCAGGCACTGCGCCTTTTACCAAAAGGAGTCCATTCTCCGTATCCACTTTGACTACCGTGAGCTTTCTGGAGCAGACATTCTTGTTGCCCATCTGACCCGGCATGGGAGCTCCGCGGTAGACACGACCGGGGGTGGTACCGGCGCCTATTGAACCCATGGAGCGATGAAATTTAGAACCGTGGCTCATCGGACCACGTCCGGCGCCATATCTTTTGATGGTGCCCTGAAAACCTTTACCGATAGAACGTCCGCGTACGTCGACGAGCATGCCTTCTTTATATAAGGAATCCAGTGCTACTGCATCACCTAAGTTGTATGGGCTGGTGTCATCCACCCGGAATTCTTTCAGGGGCTTGACCAGGGGAAGCTCGCTCTTGGTCAGTTGACCCTGTTCGGGTTTGTTGAGCTTGCTCTCTTTGACTTTGAAGCCGCCGATTTGAACGGCTTCATAGCCGTTCTTTTCTTTCGATAGTTTGCGGGTGACGATATTTTCGCCCATCTTCACTATCGTGACGGGAACCACCAGACCTTCTTCATCGAAGATCTGAGTCATTCCTACTTTCTTGCCCATCAATCCTACTGTCATGATTGGATATCCTCTAAAAATAGCCCTTATAGCTTGACTTCGATGTCTACTCCGGCAGGCAGATCGAGTCTCATCAGAGCATCCGCGGTGGTGGGAGTAGGGTCATTTATATCGATCAATCTTTTGTGCACTCTGATTTCGAAGTGCTCTCTGGATTTCTTGTCGACGTGGGGAGAGCGCAGAACGCAATAGATCCGCTTCTTGGTAGGCAGCGGTACGGGACCACAGATGGAGGCACCGGTTCTTCTCGCCGTGTCGACAATTTGATCGGCAGACTTATCTAGCAGTCTGTGATCATAAGACTTCAGCCGGATGCGAATGCGTTGTACTTTCGCGTTGGCGGCATTTGGTGATTCGTTTTTTTGTGCTTTTGCGCGAGCCATTGAGCACTTACTCCTGTTTGTTGAAAAACCCTGTATCTCTACAGAAGATTAAATTGTTCGACCGGGATACTGGTGGATAGCCCTGGTATATCCAGAATGGGGGTTGTAGCTACCCGCAATCTAAAATCGGGTTCGTTAGGGAAGAGTTGCATTAAGCCGCTCTTATTAACGAAGCCGCCACAGGTTGACCGTTACGGCGAACGAACCACATATTCTACCTATAATCCATAGCCGTTCTCTAAAAATTTATTTCACAATCAACAACTATTTTCGAAGAGAGCTCGATTCTTGATCGATTTGAGGCTCGAAAGCCTCTGCAGCTCCTGCGTTTCGGGAATATAATCGAATAGTAAATAAAGTGGCGACTGTTAACAAAACGCGCAACAACTGACAACCACAGGATCTCCTTCGAGATAGCAAACAGCCATCCTTCTAAAAGGATGGCTGTCCAAGCTTTTCGAGTCTTACCCTTTTAAGGGTTTGTAATTACTCGAGGATTTTAGCGACGACACCGGCGCCGACGGTTCTACCGCCTTCGCGGATGGCGAAACGCATACCTTCTTCAACAGCTACCGGCTGAATCAGTTCGACTTTCATCTGAACGTTGTCGCCGGGCATTACCATCTCGACGCCTTCAGGCAACTCGATGGAACCGGTAACGTCGGTGGTTCTGATGTAGAACTGCGGTCTGTAACCGGGGAAGAACGGGGTGTGACGACCACCTTCTTCTTTACTGAGGACATAAACCTCAGCATTGAATTTGGTATGCGGTTTGATCGAACCGGGCTTGGCGATAACCTGACCACGTTCGATGGCGGTTTTGTCGATACCTCTCAAGAGAACACCGACGTTGTCTCCGGCGATTCCTTCGTCCATGGTCTTCTGGTACATCTCTACACCAGTGACAACGGTCTTGCGGGTTTCAGCCAGACCGACGATCTCGACTTCATCACCGACTTTGATCTGACCACGTTCGATACGACCGGTGGCGACGGTACCACGACCGGTGATCGAGAAGACATCTTCTACCGCGAGGAGGAAGGGCTTATCGGTCTCCCGGGTAGGAGTCGGAATGTAAGCGTCAACGGCCTTCATCAGTTCGTTGATCTTTTCAACCATGCCGGCATCGCCTTCGAGGGCCTTGAGGGCGCTTCCACGGATAACAGGAATGTCGTCAGCCGGGAACTCGTACTTGGCGAGCAGTTCTCTAGTCTCGATCTCGACGAGATCGAGCAGTTCTTCGTCGTCGACCTGATCGGATTTGTTCAAGAAGACTACGATGTGAGGTACGCCTACCTGACGAGCGAGCAGGATGTGCTCACGGGTCTGGGGCATGGGACCGTCGGAGGCGGATACTACAAGGATAGCACCATCCATCTGAGCGGCTCCGGTGATCATGTTTTTGATGTAGTCAGCGTGACCCGGGCAGTCTACGTGACTGTAGTGACGCTCATCGGTTTCGTATTCAACGTGAGCGGTATTGATTGTGATACCACGTGCTTTCTCTTCCGGTGCGGCATCGATTTCGTCATAAGCCTTGAACTTGGCTTTGCCCTGTTCAGAAAGAATCTTGGTGATTGCTGCTGTCAGGGTGGTTTTACCGTGGTCAACGTGGCCAATGGTGCCGACGTTAACGTTCGGTTTATTACGTTCGTACTTCTCGCGGGCCATCCTTTCCTATCTCCTTCACTTAGCCAACTACTATGTTTTTCCTGTAACTCCTGCCTACAACCCCTTGAATCTTTTCATGGTTGCCTTACTTAATTCACGTCCAAACAGGTAAATGGAGCCCATGACGAGATTCGAACTCGTGACCTCCCCCTTACCAAGGGGGTGCACTACCCCTGTGCTACATGGGCCTGGCTTTCTATTATTGTTGGACTTTGCCAAAACCCCCTTCACAGGACAAGTTTTATTAACCTTTTGAACGATCCTCCCATAAGGTTTCCATGGGGTTCTCGGGGCCTTCTTTCTACATAGAAAGAAGATTGGGCGGAGCTGGATTCGAACCAGCGTAAGCTTACGCTAACGAGTTTACAGCCCGTCTCCTTTAACCACTCGGACATCCGCCCCTAAAAAGCCGGTGATGGGATTCGAACCCGCAACCTACGGTTTACAAAACCGTTGCTCTACCGTTGAGCTACACCGGCTGATCTTTGTGTGATCATAAGCCGTAACCGGTGATTCTACCTGTCTTACTGGAAGAGTGTCAAATACCAGACAGGCTTATTTCGCCGCCTGTTCACGTTCGTACATAATTAGGTCAAAAAAACTGTCTTACTGGTGATTCTGGCGGACGATTTCATATAGACCAATGCCAAGGGCCACTGACACATTCAGGGACTCGGTCTTGCCAAGGGAAGGTATGGAGCCCAAGAGGTCGCAATTCTCCGAAACCAGTCTGCTCATGCCTTTTCCCTCGCTGCCCACCACCAGAACCACCGGACACTTCAGATCCATCCTATATATATGATCTCTTGCGGCAGGGCTCATACCCAGGACCCAGAAACCGAGCTCTTTGAGTCGGTTGAGAGAGCGGACCATATTAGTGACCCGCACAATCGGAATGTGGGCAATGGCGCCGGCGCTGGTTTTGGCAACCGATCCCGTAACCGAAGCGGCTCTTCTTTCGGGAATGACCACCGCTTTTGCCCCTTCTGCTTCGGCGGTTCTGATAATGGCGCCGAGGTTGCGTGGGTCTTCGACTCCGTCCACAGCTACTATCGTGTAGCCGCTCAAATCGGCTCCCCGGGCTGCCGCTTCTGATTTAGCAGTCTCGATTATCTCTTCGAGGTCTTCGAGACTAAGCATCTCCACCGGGCTGAGGCTGGCTATTACTCCCTGGTGATTGCCGGCAGTGAGACTGTCCAGTTTTTCTCTATTTACCGGATGCACCTGGACTTTCAATTTGTTGGCTATTTGCTGGATCTCTTTCAGGCGCGGGTCCTGACCGGCCGAGCTCAACAGAAAGAGTTTGTTTATTGAGCTCTTGTCCGCTTTCTGTTCATTCTCCAAATAGCTCAATACGGTATTGCGACCGTATATCAAGCCATCGTCTTCTTTCTCCGGGCTGTCCTGATTGTCCTGATTGCCCGGAGCCTCTTTGACTTGATCGTTCTGAGTTCGATTCTGGTTCTTTTTGTAGTATGGCTTGCGGCCGTGCTTCTGGTCTCTCATACCCTGACCTGTCCCAATTTATTCTGCTCTATCTGAATGGGCAAAATACCATGGACTTCGACGGAAAAGGACGTTATTAATGGATCTGAAGAAAGTCCCCGGGTAATTCCACAGGCGGTCAGGTCAGATTTATGCTCTTTGACGTTCTATTTTTCGGCTTCCCTCTAGTGATAGCGTTTTGTCTGGCTGCTCATGCGGTCAGGGAATCCGACCCACGCTTCTGGCTGCCGACGGTATCTACAGGAGCCTACTGCCTCTTCTACCTGGTCGGTGGACGAGAAGTTTTACTATATCTGTGTATGGGACTTTTGATGGGCGGCGGTCTGCTTAATTCTGGCGGTCTGGCCGGCTGAGGCAAGCCTATTGAGTTCTAGCTCTTTTGCCCTTCTTTCCGGTTGTATCGGTAGAATGCCTGTTCTGCTGAGCTTCCGCCAGGGAACGCATGTTTATGCCGTGCTTCTTCAGCCATCTCGAAATGGTATTGGGATCGCACCACTGCCCTTCTTCTTCTCGGTAAATCCGGGCAATCTCTACTGTGCTCAGCTTCTGCTTCACATATTTATCTGTGAGCCATTCTTTGTCCTGGTAGAGTGTTTTCTTTCTCAAGCTTTTTCCCACAGTCTTTATTTCCCTCGATTAATCAGCTAATTGATTTTCGACTTGCTCTTATACTACATATTCTAATTGTTATTGTTGAGCCCTATCGTGACAACCCCCGGACGGGTAAATTTAAGATCCGAATTGGGAATCTAACGATTAGATAGCCTTGAGCGTGCCGGGTCATATCGAACAAGACTGAAGATACTGGGGATAAATTTGAAAAATGTCCGATAAGTCGAATGCGAAAGGGGCGTCTACCAAGATGCCTCGACTCCCACAAGTAGATAAGATCCTGCGTGAGCCTTCTTTAGAACTCTTGAGCGAGACCGTAGACCGGCGTTATCTTGCCCAGATGGTTCGAGATGAGCTGGATCTGCTACGTCTTGATTTCAGGCGGTCCGGCGATTCGGCCGGTTCAGAGGACTTCGATGAAGCTTCCATTGCCGAGCGGGTCGTGAGCCGCGCCCGGGACTTTCTTGCTTCCGGATTGAGGAGAGTGATAAACGGAACCGGGGTTATTCTCAACACCAACCTGGGTCGAGCCCCTCTTCCCTTATCTGTTCTCACCGATATGCTCGATGTGGGTCAGGGGTATTCCAGTCTCGAAATCGACGTGGAGTCCGGCAGGCGCGGTGAGAGAACGAAAAAGATAAGTAGATTGCTGCGCTTGCTCACCGGCTGTGAAGCGGCCATAGTAGTCAATAACAATGCTTCTGCGGTGATGCTGACGGTGGCGGCGCTGGCGCCGGGCAAAGAGGTGGTGGTATCTCGGTCAGAATTGGTCGAGATTGGCGGTAGCTTCCGCCTACCTGATGTAATTCTCTCTGCCGGCGGTATCCTCAAAGAGGTGGGTACCACCAATAAGACAAGGGCCGCCGATTTCGAGCGCGCCACAGGAGATAACACCGGCTTTTATCTTCGCTGTCATCGCTCCAATTTCGAGATCCGGGGCTTCACCGAAGACGCTTCCATGGAAGAGCTGGTAAAAATTGCTGCCAGCAAAAAGATCCCCCTGGTGGAGGACCTGGGCTCCGGAGCATTTTTCGACATATCCGCTTTCGGCTTGAAAAAAGAGCAAACTGTGAAAGAGGTGATCGAATCTGGTGTGAATGTCGTCACCTTCTCAGGAGATAAGCTTCTGGGCGGTCCCCAGGCCGGAATCATCGCCGGTGATGCCGAGCTTGTCGGTAGAATCAGAAAAAATCCTATGTATAGAGCTTTGCGAGCCGATAAACTGATCTTGAGCCTGATAGAGAATACTCTCTCTTTATACCTGGCTCCTGCTCAGGTAATGGTTTCCAGTCTGCCGGTTCTGGCACTGTCTGCGGTGCCGGCTGTTGAAATCAGACGAAAGGTAGAGGAGTTTCTCGAGGGAATCGATGACCAGGTCAAAGCCGCATATTCTCTGGCGGTCGTCGAGACTCGATCTACTCTTGGCGGTGGCAGTCTGCCGGGCGAGACCCAGGAGAGTTTCGGGCTTGCTTTGAGAGATTCTTCTGTTTCAGCCGGCAAATTGGCATCTCTTTTGCGGGCCCACAATCCTCCAGTGGTGCCGGTGGTGCAGAATGATACGGTGATCATCGATTTCAGAACAATCTTAGAGCGCGACCTCGAACCGCTAGCCGGGGCGATATCTCAACTGATTGGAAAGATTTGACATCATCAGGCCGGCACGACTATCCAAGAGGATATAATCGAACGTCTTGAGTACCAGTTCCTGTTGGGGATCTCAAATATGGACCGAGAATTGGAAGAAAAGTTCAACGAAATCAGTCAAAAAATCGAAGATCAGTTTCGGTTCACCAGAAATGTGATTGTGCTCTGCACCCTAACCATTATCGGTGTCTTGATATTTGCTTTCACCACAACGATGGATAGCCTGCCTGATCGCATGGTTTTGCACTATATGTCCAACCTGGATAAGATCGTGGCAGAATGGAAAGCTTGCGAGAATGTCCAGCAGCATCGCCGTGAGAGCGTTACCGGGGTCAGCGAGTAAGCTGTTTTTATTTGTTCAATAGAGCCTGACGGCGTTTGACTTCGGCTTCAACTTCGTCGGGCGAGATGTTATTGACTTGCATGGGACCTGCGCAGATTTCGCGCCAGGGAGCACCGGCCAGGGCCTGGCGGACTATAACCTCGAATACCTGGGTGCGAACCCCGTTGCTATAAATACCCTGGCTGCCCGGTAGGGATGGTGTGGTAGGTGTTGAACTGGGAACCGCTTGTTTGGACGGTTCCGGTAGAGGCGTGGTGGGCGGAGAGGATGGTGCCGGTATCTGGTTGATCGGCTGCGTTGGTGTCGCTGGTGGTGCTGGTGCCACCGGCTTCGACATGTTTTTGAAGGTCTCCATCTGCTGTTGCAGAGGGCTTCGGCTTGGGGAATTGTCCAGGAGCGGTGTTTTCGGCTCTGAAGTGTCGAAGAAGCTGCTTGCCGTTTTCGGCTTTGGCTCTTCCGGCTTCTGTACCGCTTTCTGTGCCGCTTCCCGGGCCGATTCCTCGGCGGCCTGCATGGTGGAGGTCAGCTGTTTCTGCAGGTCTCCCACAGTATCGGTGAATTGTTCTTGCAATTCGTCTAGCTGCGCTTTGAGCATGGTGATTTCCGATTGTTTTTGATTGAGCTCCGAATCTTTGTTGTGGAGCTCTTCTTCTCTCAATTTAATCGCTTCGACCATTTCATCGTACTGGGTGTTGAATTCATCCAGTCGGCTCTTCATGGTGTTGTGGATCTCTTCCAGCTCTTGCTCTTTCGAGTCGAGCAGTTTCGTGTATTCCGATTCACGTTCTTCGAGGCGTTTACTGAGTTCTTCTTCCCGGGCATCGACCTTTTGTCGTAGCTCTTCGTTGGAGCGTTTCAGCTCATCTAGCTGGTTGGCAAGCTCTTCGCTCAAAGCCAGCGTTTCGCCGCCTGCTCCAATCGAATCTCTAAGAGAAACTCCGCGAATGACACTGGGGGGCGCTTCTGCAGCCTGAATCGCTTCGTAGGCTGCTCTGAACAGATCTCCGGGCAGGCGCTGGGTGCCCAGGCTATCTACAAGGCGGCGTAATAAATCTGCGGGATGCTCATCCGGATAAACCGCCATATAAGCACATTTGAAGGTCCAGGGGTCAATCTGTCCGTTGGCCAGCTGATCGGCAAGGGCTGTAACCAGTTCATCCGGTGTCAATCGTTTCTCTTGCTCAATCTCCGCTTTCTCTTCCAGGACCTGCACGAGCTGATCTATAGACGGCACCAGCTCTCCCACTGCCTTCATCGGCTCCAGGGCTGCCGAGAGCGACTCCATAAGCGTATTGAGGTTGAGTCCGAGCTCGAAGAATGTCTGGTTTTGCAGGGTGTCCTTAAATTGACTGAAGCTTTCCGATTGCTGATGACTGGCTTGTTGCAGAGAAGACATGTTCATTGCACAGACACCCAGGGCTTCGTCTATGCTCTTGAGCAAGTCCACGGCTTCTTTCTGGCGTTTTTCCGTTTCTGTCCAGTATCTCTCCGGTACTGATGCGGTCGTGCTTGCAAGGCTTGGCTCTGCTCCCCGGGTCGGCGCGGGGGGCGTGACTGGCTCGGGCAGCTCGAATTCATCGACCGGTTCCATCGAGCTGGGACTGGGCTCTTCCTCGGCAGGAGGCTCTTCTTCGACCGATTCTACAATCTCAGCAGGCTCTATGGTTTCGGCTTCTTTCTCTTCGGGGGCGTTATCCGGTTCCGGAGGCTTGACCTCGGCGCTTTCCAGCTTGTCTTCCGGATCTTGCTCCTCCTCCATGTTGGTGTATTGTCTTGCCGGTCTTCGGCGTTTCCTTCTTGGTTTTACCTCTTCCTCTATTTCTTGTTCAATAGGAGGTTCTTCAGGAGGTTCTTCGACCTTAATCGACACATCCACCGGAGCCTCGTCGGTCTCCAGGGCTTGAGCTACCGAATGGGCTGCGATTTCTGCTGCATCTGTGTCGAGGGTGGGGGCGAATGGACTGTCCGGCAAAGGCAGTGGCGGCTGAGGTGGTTCGACCGACGGAGTCGGGAATGGCGGCGCCGGTGGATCCGGGATGGAATTACCGGGGGTGTTGACAGGGTCGGAGGGCGGTTGACTGGTCCAGGGCTCTGGAAGTGAGTTGAACATGGACAGACCCGGCGGCGGTTCGGGGTCCGGCAAAGGCGGAGCCGGAGGCGCAGATGGCACAAAAGGCTCGGGCTGTGTCGGCTCGGGCGGCTGCTCTTCTGTTGTTTCGACGGAGTCAAGTTCGAAGGCGGCTTTTGAGGATGGAACAGCACTATCCGCGCCCTCGTGAGAGTACGGGTCCGGAGGCAAAGCCTGCTTAGCCAGAGATCTTAATCTCCGGGAGAGACTGGAATCGGTCCTTTCGGACTTCTTTGAGGTTCCCTCATCCTGTTGGTTACCAGCCATCAAGATAATCCTTTGTCATCACTTTCCTAACGCCGTCTCCAGGGTAAAATACCCGGCCATTCGCCTTGCGCTCGATTCTATCCAGCCCTGGATGCCATATGTTAAATGTACCCGCAATCGCTCAAATACCTTCATTCAGACCACTAACTGCTTTTATAGGGCTTCAATTTCCGATAAATAAGCTGCTTCCTTCGACAACGAGATTCATTTTAGATGGATTGACAACTCTTCTATCGCTGTCGGGAAAACTTTGAAACAGTTCGAATAAACGCTGTTGGCAGCCGGTTCTTGACAAGTGTTGTTTCTATATATACTATTACATGGAGGCTATATTCAGTCTTTCGAGCGGTCGAAAAAGCATCAGTAAGCAGAAGTGCGGTCCATTTACTAACGGTTCATTAGAGAACAAATCGAAATTCAGCTGATTAAGAGAGTCTGGCCGCTTCGGACCCGCCGGTTGTCATAAGCTTAAACACCGGAAACTGGGTACATTGTTACTACAGAGCTATTTTCGAGAACTGGTACAAGAAAGTGCAACTTCTAATCTGTCAGAGCTGCGGGATTGTTTTGAGAAGCAAGGGCAAGCACTGTATCGCTTGCGGGGTGCCTCTGGCCATGGCCAGTCCTACCCAGATGCCTGCTTTTACTCAGACCAGACCACCTCTGGAAGTTTCGGTCAAGGAAGACCACCTTCTGGTTGAGAGGGTCGTCAACCAGAGACAACTGACCATGCTCGGCTCAGGGCGAAGGTCGAGAACGGCATATTCCACCAGCTCCGGCTCTTATGTGGCTCCTGTCTCCGGTGGTTACAGCAGCTATTCGTCCGGCACAGTCTCTTCTGAGGCCAGACCGGCAGGTAACGGAAATGGCAATGGCAACGGAAACGGAAACGGGCATGGAAACGGCTACGGAGGCGGAAGCGGTCATGATTTTGGCGTCTCTGTCGCCACTGGCACAGGTCCCGCCCCGCAAGCCGCTCCGGAACCAACGCCGGCTCCTCCGGAGAAAGTAGAGGAGCCGCCCAGTCCCTCGCTAAATGCCTTCGGAATGGTCTCCATCGAGGATAAACCGAGCACCGAGATCGAGGCTTCGACACCTTCTTCGTTGATGGACTCTCTCTCTCAGAAAGGTCTCATCGGTCAGAATAAAGTCGTTGAGCCCGAGAAAGAGGCGATTAGAAGCGAGGATTGGGGTGGTATTCCCCCGCAGGCGAAAGCCCATCAATCTAGAGAGGCTGGACAGAATCCGCCTGCAGAGCCAGAAGCGCCTGCTTCGATCAATACCCGTTCTCAATATCTGGCTAGAGGCATAGGCGGCTCAGCGGTCTCCATCGCCATCGGCTCGACTGTGAACAGCTCATTCTCATCAGCTGCACCGGTTCCTCAAAGAACCACCGCTGACCATATCCCTTCCGTACCGGCACCTGATTCGCCCGGTGAGGAAGCTCCCCTTTCTCAATCTGCCATCGAGACTGCCGAGGCACTCGATGCAGTCGGTTCAATGAAGGTTCATAGCTTAGAAGAGGCCTCCGAGTCGGTCTCGGCTTCCTCTGAAGCACCTAAATCCTTTCCTACCCAGGTGGTTCGCTCCGACAATGTGGTGATTACCGAGAATGTCTCCATGGCCCCTTCTGTACCTTCTCTATCTTCTCTACCTTCACCGGTTTCCGAAGAGGATACCGTCGCTTCGGACCCCGAACCTGAAACTATGGCAGATCCCGTTAGTGCAACCTCCGTGATAATTGGAGGAAGCGTTCCGAATGACAAACTCAACACACCCGAGTTCGATTTCGCTGAGCAGTTCGGAACCGACTTCAATCCGGAAGCTTTCTTCAGCGGCGTCCAGGAAGAGGAGCCAAAGGTCGGTGCCGAGTTCGAGAACCTGCCTATAGTGCAGTCCGAGCCTGGTCCTGATTCTGGTTCTGAAGTAGAAGTTGAAACACAATCTCAGTCTGTATCGATGGCCAACGATTCCAGAAAGGATGTCATCGATTTCTTCGGTGAGCAGGGTTCGGCTGCCATAACCGGTGCCATAGCAGGAGCCGCAGCCGGTGCCGCTGTCTCGGCAGCCCGTTCTGGTGGCACACCCGGTGCCGATGCGCCCGGACCGGGAGGAGGCTTCGACTTTTTCGACGAGTCTTCGAGTGTGATGTCTAAACGACCTTACGTGCAGGAATTCGATGGCGAAGGCGAAGAGGATGACAGTCGCACTACGGTATTGCCTTTTGAGGATACGTCGGCAGATCTGGATTCCGGTGCGCGGCCGATGGTGGCAATGCCCCGGAGTGTCAAGACTAGAACTGTCGATGAAGAGAAGCCGGTGGAGCCGCCTCCTGCTCTGGCTGCTAAGGAGGAGAGGCAAGAGAGTCGGCAAGAAGAGGAGGACGACGACGATAAAGATTCTGCCACCGGTCGGTCTCCCAAGCGCCGCAGCTTCTCTGGCGGTTCTATCGCCCCTCAAGAGTCGAAGCGTTCCAGGAAAAAAGAAGAGCCGGAGGACTTCGACGAAGACGAAGCTGATGAGGATGATGAAGACGACGGCGATGCCAAATTGAGCTGGCTCGAACAGGAAGTCAATCTTGGAGGCCTACATGTATCTCGCCAGACCGCGATAGTTCTGGTTTCGGTCGGTGCCTTTGTGCTCATTCAGATTCCCGGCTGGGTGATGGCTTTCGCCGGCGCCCTCACCGGCGGCGGTGGCCAGCAACAGGTCGCCGGTCGCCCTGGATTTGGATTGGGTGGAGGACAGCCTCAGCAACAGCAACAGCAGCAACAGCCTCCCCAATCAGCTCTGGCGCGAGCCAGAAGCTTCCCCACTCCCGGTGGTGGCATGCCCCAGCCTGGTGCGGAGGCGCCTCAGCAGGGAGGAGATCCCTCTCAATCTGGTCAGCCTTCTCCTCTGCTTCAGATGGCCGGTGGCCAGTGGCGTGTCAATGTCTTTGCCGGTCAAAAACAGTATCCTTCTAATGTCATTCTTCAGCAGAACGGCTCCGACCTGCGTGGTCAGGGTCAGGACGGCTTCGGCAATTTCGAGATTGTCGGCGCGGTCTTTCCGCCCAATCGTATCGAATTCAACAAGAGTTATGATACCGAAGCGAAGCGCAGGGGGGCTCTCGCTAGTGTGATTACATTCACCGGCCAGCTCGGGCAGCAAGAAGGTCATGTCATCGCCCAGGGTGCCTATCGCTCTACCAAGAAAGTCGGTTATGAGCAGAGCATCAATAATCCTGCCCGCATGGTTGCCATCGGCGATAAATGGACCGCGGTACAAGTAGCGGCCCAGCCGGCAGGTCAACCCCAGCAGGCTAGCGGTTTTCAGATCAAGAATCCCTTTGCGAATCATGGTCCTCCCGCCAAGTCGATGGGACCTCAAATCGGTCATAAAGATCCGCGCAAAGTGCAGGAGTTCTTCTTGCAAATCGCCATTGGTTTGATTAGCGCCGGTGTGCTCATCTTCCTCTTCTTCCTCATGATATTCGGACCTTCCGGATGGATGAACATCTGGGAGAAGAAGAAATACATTCCTTCCCAGTTCAGTGGGCAGCATATGAAGATGGTGCGGGAGCTTGGCAAAGGTCTCAAGCCCGGTGGTGTTCCTCTGGGCAGGCGCATAGAATGGGGCTGGTGGTGCTTCTGGACACCTAGAAATCTGTCGATGCCGCCTGATATGCGGGAGAGAAATCCTCATATGCTTCTGCTTGGTGGAAGCGACAAGGGCAAGACCCGCTTGATGGCCAAGATGATTACCCACGACATCAAGTCCGAAGACCGGGCTATAGTCTTAATCGACTCTGATGGTTGTCTTTCGGAGCTGGTCATCAACTGGATTGCATCGCAGCCGGATGGTAAGAAATATGCCAAGCGAGTGGTGCTGGTCGACCCGACCTATTCTGCCGGCTCCCTTGCCTATAATCCGCTGGAAATGCCGGAGGACGGCGATCTGCAAGCGGCAGCGTCAGCCATCGTCCATGGTTTCAAAGCTATATACATGGAGCCACCCGGCCAGCAGGGAGGCGGTCAGAATCAGTGGAATCAACAGACCGCCAACATCTTGAGAAACGCTACCTTGCTTCTCATGGCCAACGGCAGGACTCTCACGGATCTCCCTAACCTTTTGCAAGACAACGATTTCCGAGACATCATGCTGGAGACCGTGGAGCGGAAGAAAGACGAGAAAACCGAATACATCAACATCATAGATACCTGGAATCAGTACAAGAAACTGGCCAGAACAGATCAATGGATCAACTGGGTGGAGCCGATTCTCAACCGGGTCGGCCCTATGCTCGGCGATGGCAGAATCCGACCGATTCTGACTAAACCGGTCAGCGACTTGAAACTTAGAGAGATTATCCTCGACAAGAAAATTTTGATAGTCAAAGTACCCCAGGGCGAATTGGATCAGAACGCCAATCTTCTTGGAAGTTTGATGGTGACCGGGGTGCAGCAGGCGGCAATGTCTCTTGGTCGGGAAAAAAACGAGGACGTTCGACCCTGCGCCCTTTATCTGGATGACATGGACAGCTTCATCGAGAAAGAGACTGTGGAGCAGCTCACGGCTGAGACCAAGCGGTATCAAATAGGCTTCGTAGGATCGATCAAAACGCTCCAGCATCTTCAGGAAGACTTCAAGAGTCAGTTGATCATCAACGTAGGCACAATCTGTGTGTTCGCTCTGGCTAAGAAAGACGGAGACCTGCTTGGTCCTCAGATGTTCAGGGTGGACGGAAGAAAAATCAAGCACCAGACGATCACCAACTTCTTCAACAAAGTGAATACCTCGCCTCAGTTCGAGCTGATTATGGATGAAGAGAAGTTGAACATCGACAGAATTGTCGGTCAGGAAGAGCAGACATATTTCTGTTATCAGGTCGGCACCGTAGCCGGTGTGTTCAATTTGAAAGCGCATGATTTCAAGGATATTTCCAAGGATAAACTAGATAGGAAGTTGATCGAGAAGATGCACGCGATAACGGATAACTTCAGCTCTTCCAAGAACTAGAATGGTGCGAACATTGGCCAATTCGCAGACAACAATGACAGGTCCAGCTATTTGTCAATCTTGCGGGATTGTTTTGAGAGGCAAATCTCTGCGCTGTTACGCCTGTAATTGCTTTATCTCCAGATATTCGCCGACATCGCTTTCTACCTTTACTCTCAAAGAGTCTGCTCCGGTTGGATTCGTCACGTTCAGAACGGATCATCTACTGCTCGAAAGGGTATTGACCCGCTCTCTGACCGACCGTTTGATCTGGCAGTCGCCGTGCAAGCAGGGCGACTGTGTCCACGCCGAGAAAATCCATGAAAACGGCAAATCGAAAGAAGAGCCTAAGTCCGATGTCGCACCCGCAAATTCTGGAGATGATACCGCCGGTGAGGCGGGTGTAGTTGCGGATGTAAAGCCGGACAAAGAGAATGTGCAGGTAGATCGTATTCTTCGCGGTGGCGCCGACGGCGATGTCTCCAGTTGGGTCTTGACTATATGCGGAGTCGATGCCGAAGCCGACGGCATGCCGAAAGGGATTGTCATCGCCACCGAGGATATCGATGCCGATCCTCTGCCTTCGGCCCAGTCATTTTCTGCGACCACACTTGTGTTCGGACCGGCCCTCGACGAAAGAGTGGTGACTGCGGAGCTGGAAGATCTGGCTCCCCTATACAAGAAGTCCCTGGAGGAGAGGGCTCAAAAAGGTCCCGGAAAAGAGAAAGAGAATGAGAGCATTTCGGCATATCCCGAGCCGCAGGTTTTCATGGGGACCTTCGAGGAGGTTGAAAAGACCGCTTCTGCAATTTTTGGAGAGACGGATTCGGAGGATGCCAGGGGCATAAGCGAGGCATTGCAGTCAGCCATCAAATCCGGTGATGATACCACTGACGGTCATGGCAATGTCGGTGGCTCCCCTAGAGGAGACGACTGGCCTGATGATATTCACCGCCGGGGAGAAGGAAGAAGCTCAGCTAACGCCACCTCCGATCGCTCCTCTTCTCAGAGTCCTTATAAATCCCAATTCGATCTCTCTGCCATAAAGCGCCCTGGAGAGGAGAATGATGAGAGCCGGGGCGGATTTCAGCGTGGGGCAATGTTCCAGAAGCAGGGCTCTATTGTGGGAACCCTGATTAAGCTTTGCGCAGCAGTTCTGGTCTTCGTTGTGATCGGATTCGTGGGCCTGGCCGTTTTGGGAGGTGGGTCGTCCAATTCAGTGGCGGATGGCGGCGCTATTAAGCAAAACGAGCTTGGATTACCGGATTTAAGCGGAAACTGGCAGATCAAGCTCTGGGTCGAGACCGAGTCGGGTAATGTAGGATTCGGAGAGATAGAGGCTAAAGTGAAGCAGAGTGGAAAGAGTTTCAGTGCTCGGGGCAAAGATGGCAACGGCAATTTTGATATTAGCGGCGACCTCGGTCAAGACGAACAAGTGACCATCGTTTTCGTGCGAAGCTATGATGTGAGCGATTCTCGCCAGCACCCGCTTCCGATACGATTCCGGGGTGTTGTGGGAGCTTCCCGGGGATCTGAGATAATCGCCCAGGGCAGTTTCGTCAATCGGCTTATGCAGGATATGCCGCAACTGGGCAAGCACAAGTTTGAGAACATCACCGGTTACTGGTCTTTGTCCATCGCCGAGGAATCTCCTCTGGACAAGGTCAAGAAAATGCTCGGCATATAGGAGGTCGACCGATAAGAAAGCTTCGAAAAGCGCAGGCTATGGGAATAATAGAAAATATTGAGGCTCTGAGGCACATTTTTAGTATATTTAGAAACGGGCAGTTCGTCCGACATTTCGGGATCCATCAACAATGGTAATGACACCACATAATCGAAACATCTGGGAAGAGAAGATAGCCGACTTGCGGCGCTACGATCTCGACGAGTTGGATCCGCGCTCTTTCGATCCTACTGCCCTGGAGAGCTGGCCGCTCCCGGATCTTACTTTTGTCCGCATAGACGGTGTGCTTCGTTCCTGGGATATCGAGAGGGAAAAGAATCAGGCTTCTCAAAATCCTCAGAACCAGAGCGAACAGGACCCCAGTAAGCCGCCCAAGCGAATGTATTTGATGGAAGATGCTCTTACAGGCTTGCACAGCCAGAAAGCCAATCTCGCCTTCGCCGTAATCGGAAACAAAGAGGGCGTTAAATACTACATGGGGGTTTCTGTCCCCGGAGATCGAGATCTGGACACAAGCGAAGAAGAGAACGTGAACATGGTCTCTTTTACCAGCCTTCGCTCCATCCTCCACAGCGTCTATAACGGTGTCGATATCTGCGATCATCCCTTCGATAGCGAAGAGATCAAATCGATGATCGCTCCCCAGGCAAAATACACAGGCCTGGTAACCGGCATACCGGCGCTCAAGTCTACCGCCGGTGATACCATGGAATCCGAGCAAATCGAAAGACTGGCTCAGGGGCTTCAGGGGCATGAATTTGGCTTTATGGTCCTTGCTATCCCAATACCTAATACCAAAGTAAGCAAAGAAGAGTTCTTGATTGTCGATCAGATTCAGAGGGCTCAGGAGAACGAAGACCCGGAGAAGAAGCGAAGAATCAAATATTATCTGGAATTGCAAGACTCCTATCTCAAACATATTCAGCTCGGCACTGCTGTGGGGCAATGGCTTACCGGAGCATTCTATTTCGCTTCGGATCGCTCTGTGTTCGTGCGTTTGCAGTCTCTTCTCAGAGCAACTTATACCGATGAGACCAGCCGACCCACTCCATTTAGAACCCATGAAGTGGTCGGTCTCAGTCCCCATGTCAAACAGTTCGGTCTTCTAAAAAACAAAAGAGAGGACGAAGTTTTTCATGAACTCTTAGAATACAAATTCCTGACCCCGTTGAGCTCCAGGGTCTTATCCGCTTTCATCCATCTGCCCAAGCGGGAGATGCCTGGTTTCAGGATAAAAAGGTCCGCCGACTTCAGTTTGGCTCCGATTGCTCCAAAGGACCCCACCCGTACCATTGCCGTGGGTAATATCATCGACCGCGGTATGGACACAGGCAACCTTTACGAGATTGACGTAGACGCCCTGCAGAAACACACCATTGTCTGTGGCGTTACCGGTGGTGGTAAAACCAACACCTGTTTCTATCTGCTCGGTCAGCTCTGGCGCTACAAGATACCATTCATGGTGATCGAGCCGGCTAAGTCGGAATATCGACATATGATGCTTATGTCGGAGCAATTCAAGGGGGTTGGACAGGCGTTCTCCCTGGGGGATGAGACCGTATCGCCATTTCGCTTGAATCCCTTCGAGATTATGAGGGGCGTAAAAGTACAGACTCACCTTGATGCGCTCAAATCGGTATTTAACGCCAGCTTCGAGATGTATTCTCCGATGCCCCAGGTTCTGGAAAAAGCCCTCAACGAAATCTACAATGTGCGCGGCTGGGACCTGGTCAATAACACCAACCGTCGTCTGCCTCCCGGAATGAGCCCGGGGGACCCGGATTGTCCACCCGAAATCTACCCGACCATGAAGGACCTCTACGAGATTATCGATCCGGTGGTTGAAAGTTTCGGATACTCCGAGCGAATCGGGCCTGACGTACAGGCGGCTCTAAAAGCCAGGATCGGCTCTCTGCTTATTGGTGGTAAGGGAACCATGCTCAATACCAGGCGTTCCATCCCGCCGGAGTCTCTTTTCCAGCGCCCGACCGTGATTGAATTGAAGATGGTTTCGGAAGACAGCGAAAAGTCTTTCTTGATGGGTATGCTCCTGGTATTTCTCTATGAGTACAGAGAAGCGAAGGGACCGCACGACAACCTTCAGCACATCATGCTGGTGGAAGAGGCGCACCGCCTGCTCAAAAACGTTCCCACGGCGCAGTCCGGGGACTCTGCCAACCCGGCGGGTAAGGCTGTTGAATTCTTCACCAACATGCTTGCCGAGATTCGATCTTATGGTCAGGGCTTTATCATCGCTGACCAGATTCCTAACAAGCTTGCTCCGGAAGCGCTTAAAAACACAAACTTGAAGGTTATGCACCGGATAGTCGCGGTGGATGACCGTGACTCTATGGGTGGTGCAATGAACCTGGACGATATTCAGAAGCGTCATGCCACTGCTCTTGGTCAGGGGCGCGCCCTGGTTTATGCCGAGAAAATGGAGCAGCCGTTTCACCTTCAGATCGTATTCGATAAGACCAAAGAGGTGCCGCCTCCGGAGACTCCGGAAGAGTCGGATCAGGTGGTGCGAGACGCCATGAAGGGTCTCGATATCGTCAGCAAATTCGATCGCCATCTCGGCTGCAATTTCTGTCTGCACCGGTGCGATTCGGCTATTCTCGATACCTCCATTCCTGTAGCAGACGATCCGCTTTTCCGGCAGGTCTACAACCGGTATGTTCTCTCGACTTTGAAAGATCTGACCCAGCTGGTTCATTTTCGCGCTCAGATCATCCACGAGATCCAGAGGGTAATCGGTGGACGCGCGCGTTCCGGAAATATTACCGGCATCACCTGGTGTGTTCTAACCCAGGCTACCGAGCGCTATTTCGAACGAAAGGGCGAAGAGAACTACTGGTTTTATGATCAGGTGAGGGAGCAGCATCTGCGCTGGCTTAATCTACTGAGACCCGCATTCCAGCCTACCGAAGTAAACAGAAAGTTGGACATCAACGTTCTGCGTCAGTGGAGAGATGACTTTATCGAGCTGCACAAGCGCGATCAAGGACCGCTACCCACTTGTGGTCCATGCACATCCAAGTGTCTGTATAGATTCGAAGTATCAGAGGTGGTGCGCGATCCTAAGATCAAGTTCGACTTCAATTCATCAATCAACCGAAAGGATACTCCGGCATCCGATTCGGCCGCCTGGTTTTGCCGCCTGCTCACCGAGCGACTGGTCGGTCAGGGCGAGGTAGACCTGGCTTATTGTCTGGCTGCGCATCTGATCAAAGATCAACAGTTGTCTACCGATGCACAGCTGGTTCTACTTCATAAAGTGAGGACCGCTCTGGAGAACTTCCAGAAAGAGGGTGAGGAAGGTGACGGAGAAGGCGGACAACAATCCGACGGTTAACGAGAGTAACCAGGGACAGCAGGGGCAGAGTTCTCAAGGCTCTCAGAATGAGCCCGATGCACCTGATACAAGAGACTCTGGCGAAGATATCAGTCTGGTTGATGAACTTGGTATTGTCGATTTAGATATACCGGTCTATGGCGGCAGAGGCAGAGTCTTTTCTGCTGCCGGTCGAAACGCGCCGGTGGCGGAATTTACCGAAGACTTCCTGGTCTTGCATCCTCCCCAGCGCCCCTTCGAGGATGAAAAAGCCGAGTCCGAGGTCATTGTCATTCGCATGGACGATGATGGTATCCTCATCAACGAGCTCGGACAACGCAAAAAAGTACCCGGCGCAAAATTTCAGGGTAAAGAGATTTTTTATTACTGGGAGCAGAGACCCGGCACCATGAAGCACTATGGCGTCTTCTTCGATGAAGACCATGCGCATCACTTTCTGATTTTAGAAGACAATCGGCTGACCGTAGACGTTATATTCCAGCTTCGCAATATGACCCACGACGGAGAGTTGGCAAAGTTTACCGAGATCTCCGTGGAGTAAAATTTAGACAATATCGGCTGCAAGAAGGCAAGATTGACCAGTTTCGTTGGCTTTCAGTCTGGCGAGTTGAGACTTTTTCATGAGTGTGTCGATGTCTTTCACATCCGTCGGTGCCGAGGCGATGCCGAATCGCAGGGTCGGGTTATATCGTCCTAGATCCGGAAGGGAAGGAGGCAGATCTGTCATTATGCGCTCTACCAGTACTCTTGCCTGGTTGCTTTCGACGCCTGGCAAAATCAATCCGAAAAGTCTGTCGCCGAAGCGACCGAACATATCAACATCCCGTTTTATTCGTGAGATTGCAGCGGTGATTCTTGCAAGGTCGTTGGGGGCGAAGCCTCCGGCAACGGTTGTATCGATCGAGAATACGATAAGTGCCAGAGCGGTGCCGAATCTGCTCGCTCGGGCGAATTCTCTATCGAGCATATACAGAAAAACGTTTGATGACATGGTCTCTGTTCCTGGTTCATTGAGGCTGCGTCTAGCTTCCTCGAGCAGAACGCGCTCGACCTGGACAAGCTCATCTTGTTGACTCTCTGCGACCGGTGCCGATTGATAGAGGGTTCCGCCGGATAGCGCGGTCACTGGAATGTTGGTGGCGGTACTGATAAGCTCCAGATCTTCTGATTTGAGGCTCTTGCCATTGGGAGCAAGAATCAGTCCTACACGAAGCAGGTTAGCAGCCGTGCTTACCCACTCGTATTTTTTTAGTTCGAGTTTTTCGGCAATGTCTTTTATATTCAGACTGCCATAGACGCTGTTGAAAAATTCGATGTGCTGACGAGTATCTATATTTGCAATGCAGCGCAGACGATTTTCTATATCGCTCTCGGACAATTTGTCAGCCGGTCTCAATAGAAATGACATATCGGTAATGGCGTTTCTTTCCAGGAAAGCGAGATCTTGAACATAGGCTTCGCCCTTATGAACGATCTCCTCAGGACTCAAACTGATTGTGACCGCTTCCGGCTGTTTGCCGTTCTCGAAGTAGAATTTGCCTTCTTCCCAGGTAAACAGATCGATGATAGTATTCAGCCCTGCTGCAACGGGAGAGAAGCTGTGAAGCGGCTTTCCCAGACCGAATTGAATATTGACACTGCAGGCGGAACTGCCGACGACAAGATGACCTGTCACTTCATAGTCATTTGCTACTTCTAGGATCCAGGAGATCGGCTTGTCTTTCAAATCTCCCTGAACAAGAGGGTAGGCGACCAGTTCGTTGCCGTCGCCGGTGCGTTTGAAGCCATCTGTTGTGTTGACACCTGATCGTTTGAGCCTGTCTCTCAGGCTCTCTCTATTCTTGTCTGTCATTATCTCCGTTTCTTACCGGTCAGGGTGAATTTGTTTCGTCTAGTACTTGCTATCGAGCTTTTCAAGTCTATGCGTTGTCGCTTATAGAAACATACTCAGGCTGTGATTTTCTTGCCTGCTAGAAACTTCTTGCAATATTCTTCCCAGTTATTGGAAATGTCATTCTGTGCCATTTCTTTCATGGCGGCAGCCGGCAGATCCATCTTGATCAGCTTCGGCTTCTTACCTTTCAGGCTGTATTCGAATCTAACCGACTTGCTTTCGGAGAGTTCGTAAGCCATAACCTGAATCCATTCGCCGTCTTTGTTGACTTCGAGTTGCATGCGGTTTTTATTAATGCCTGTGTCTTTGTTGACGACACGAGCACTATCGCCGAGCTTCTTGATGAAGTCTTTGACTTCGGCTTCTTCGTTCTCGACTTTCTTAAGTACCGGTTTTGCCGTAGTTTCGTTTTCGGTCGCCCGGGCTTCTCTGTCGCGGTCATGAAGCGTGGTGATCGATTGGATCAGGCTGGCCGAGAGGCTGGTCTCTTCCTGGACGTCGAGGTTCTCTGTCTTACCGCTAGAACGCTTCTTCGCGACAGAAATATCTGCGTTATCCGCATCGAGGTTGACGGTCTCGACGCCGGATTTCGAGACTCTTTGAGGTGCCATCATATCGGGATCTGTCTTGACTCCGTTTTCGTCCGGCAAGGCTGCCGGCGAGACTGGAGCTTCCGGATCCGGAGTGGTTGCAACACCGTTCTCTCTGCCTGCAGGAGCCAGCGGATCTACGACGGTCTTCACACCCAGAGTCTCTTCGAGGCTGGGAAGCTCTTTGTACTCTTTTGTCTTGACTCCTTTTCTCTCTTTGGAGACCGCAGAGAAGATAGTCTTGAGACCGGTGATGCTGGTCTTGGAGTCGAAAACATGACCGCAACTGGGGCACATGGCGACACCAGCAGGAACCGTGTTGTTGCAGGAGCCGCAGTCTTTGGCGAATCTTACCGAGGTGGCCACGTCGCGGCTGGTGAATTTGGAGCTGGAAGGATGCACCAGCGCACCATTAGCTCGTTTGAATTCGTTGATCTCATCTCTGGTGGGAAGTACAAGCGTGGTGCCACGGGTTACTGCCGCCACCGGCACTCCACGTACATCGGTGTCTACGGGGATCTGGTTCTTCTCGGCGAGCAGTCTCCAGAGGGTGATATCGTTCAAATGAGGATGCTTCATCGCTATGGAGCGCAGAGAATCTCCCAATCTGACGATGTATTTGATCTCATGGTTTGGATCCAGAGCCAGTCCCAGGCTGCCGAGCAGGCTCTCTACATTGGCTTTCTTGTTGTCCAGTTGTTGACGCTCTTCTGCGCTCATCGGCTTGCCTTGAGGAATGAAGCCGGCGTCGACGACCGATAGATGCTTGCGACGCATGATCCATTCCCGAGCTTCGCGCGGACTGGGCATGGTAAGTACTACCCCGGCTTTGACTTCGAAGGTAGTCTGGTTGTCTGTGGTTATCGCCGTTACTTTGCCTTTGTTGAGATCGGCAATTAGTTTGGCGATACGATGATCTTTGTAGAATCTTCTGGCAATTGATTCCAGAGATTCGCCCTCTTTCACCGTGTGCTTGCTGCGGCGGGTATCCTTGGCGATGAATTCTTCGACTTTTCTTTGTTGTTCGAGAAGTTTGCGAATTCTCTCCAGCTCAGCGCGACGTCGAGTAGCCAGCACGGTCATCATCGTGTCGGTGAGTTTCTTGATCTCTTCTTTGCGTTTCTTCAGGCGCTCTTCTTCGTCTTCGCGACGCTTCTCTTCCTCTTCGCGTTTGTCATTGATGAGATCTTGCTCGAGTTCTCTGTCAATGCGATCCTGCTCTCTCGATTCCATGTCCATGATCTCTTGCCTGGAGGCAATGTCACCATGGGCGGCGCCGGACCAGTCATCGGCAGGATTATAATCGGAGTCTCCGTGATGCAGGTCCTGCAATCTAGACTCGATGGCCTGATGGATTTTAGCCAGTTCATCGGCAACCACATCGGCTAGATTGGCGTGTTTACCGGCGTGCCCATCGACACCCTGATCCTGCTCGGCGCGGATATGCTCTTCTCTTTGTTTCTGGGTCTCTGCAAAGATCGAGTCGAGCTTCTCTCCGCGGATGCGCTGGGTGTTGTCGATATCGGTATTTCGCTCACCGTTTCTATCGCTCTCACTGACCGTGGTGCCGTCCGGCTGGGTGTTGCCGTTGTTCGGTACATTGCCCACGGGTTTGCCGGTGTTAGGATCGAGAAGCTTGCCACTGTCTGGATCGTAAGGAAGGCCGGTGGTGGGATCTATCGGTTTGCCGGCGACCGGATCGACGGCGCTGTCGGCGCTGCTTCCGGCAGGAGTGCCGGGGTCGACATTGTTTGCAGCGCCTGCGTTTTGCTTAGATGGCACAGGACCAATCGGTTTGCCAGAATTCGGATCTAGAAGTTGACCGCTCGAAGGATCGTAAGGCATTCCGGTGGTGGGATCTATCGGCTTGCCGGCGACCGGGTCTATATGCGAACCTGAGCCGGAGCCAGATCCGGAACCAGAACCGCTGGGAGCGCCGGGATCATTATTGATATAACCTATAGGCTTGCCAGAGGTCGGATCTAGAAGCTGACCGCTGGAAGGATCGTAGGGCATGCCGCTGACCGGATCTATTGGTTTGCCGGCGACAGGATTTACATAAGGATTGGACGAGCCGGAACCTACAGGAGTTGCGCCGGCACCGGGGTCCACATTGACATAGGGGCTACCCGGATCTGCTGGAACGTTTCCATGATTTATTGTCGATGTTCCCGATGGCGCAGGCGTGACAGGAGAGATCGTGCCGCTGTCGAACACACCGCCATCATTGGTGGGTATCGAAGGAACAGGCTCAAAAGCACCTGGGCTGACCGGCGCAGGAATTGGTGCAGAGTAAGGATCTGTGTAAGGAGCAGTATAAGAATCAGAAGGAGTCGTCGGCGCGAACGAGGAGTTGTCGTTGACAGGCTGAGGATCATAAGTGGTCGGAGTATAGTCGGAACTCGAGTTGCCACCAGAGAGCGCGCTTCCAATAGCTCCGGCTGCTGCACCGATCAAGGCGTCTTCGATGCTGCCTCCATTGGCCAGGTTGGTGATTGCGCCGTTGACTGCGCCTTCACCGGCAGAGTCAGCGCCACTTCCAGCTTGCAGTCCGCTGAACACTGGATTGCTGCCGCCTGTATTGATCGGAGTCGAGCTGGAACCAGTGGTGCTGACGGGAGTGCTCGTAGGTGTGGTCGAAGAGGTGGTGTCCGCAGTCGAAGTAGTCGAGCCTGTAGTCGGATTGCTATTTTCATTGTTGGAGTCATTGATGGCACCGGCTATGGCGCCACCGATGGCTCCAGCAATTACATCTTCGACGCTGCCGCCGTTGATTGCACCGTTAATGGCGCCGGCAACGGCGCCTTCACCGGCATTGTCGGCAGTGGCTCCGGCGTTGAGACCACCGGAAAGAGGATTGTCTGCATTATTGACGACGGAGCCGGTGTTGCCGCTATTGCTGGAATTACCGGTGCTGGTCGTGTTTCCACTGGTTTCAACCGGTGCTGTGGTGTCTGTGTTATCGCTCTGAGTTCCAGTAGTCGGAGCAGTTTCATTAGCAGTCGTCGTGTCGGTGGTGGGTGCAGTGCCACTGGTGGCGGGTGTCACGGTGTCAGCTCCGCTTGTGCTGGGAGTGCTTGTGGCAGAGCCGTTCTCGGTTGCTGTGGTGGTGGATGTCGAAGAGGTGTCACCGCTGCCATTGTCATTGGTGGCGTCATTGATAGCACCGGCTATGGCGCCGCCGATGGCTCCAGCAATTACATCTTCGACGCTGCCGCCGTTGATTGCACCGTTAATGGCGCCGGCAACGGCTCCTTCACCGGCATTGTCGGCAGTGGCTCCGGCGTTGAGACCATCAGCGATAGGATTGCTATTGCTACTGGAGCCGGATCCTGTGTTGGTGGTAGGCGTGGTTGTTGTAGTTGTGGTGGTGGTTTCTGTCGAATCCGTAGCAGTTGTGCTTTGATCCGGGGTGAAATCGATAACGTCGGTGTCGGTGACAGCGCTGCCGACGACATTGCCCTGAGAATCTACGACAAATCTGACAGTACCGTCGTTGTCCATGACAAGAGTGTTGTTATCTCCGACCGTAAGGGTGGTCCAGTCCTCTGGAATAACGAAACTGCTTCCATCGGTCAGTGTGAGGGTAGTAGGTACGGCCGGTTCCGCAGGAACCTGAGCTTCACCGGAGTCGCCGGTATCAATGGATGATGGCTGGTCAACGGCTGTACTCTGGTCGCTGTCTACTGTCGTGTCCGCAGGCGTGGTTGAAGTGCTGGTAGAGTCTACGGGCGTTTGAGTAGCGTCGACTACGGTGGAATCGCTGCCAGTCGAAGCCGGAGTCTGAGTTGTATTGGAGCCGGAAACTGTTACCACATCGGGATTTGTGTTTGCGGTACCGCCATTTACGGTTATGGTCACGCCGGAGCCGCTGCTGCCTACAATGCTGCCGGATTGGTCTTGGGTAGTGTTGAAGGCATCGTTGAGACCGCTACCTATTGCTGCGCCAATCGCTCCGGAGATGGCGCCCACGATTGCACCTTCGGCGCCATTCGTCTGGGCTCCTGCAAGAGCTCCACTGATTGCTCCATCGGCGATGCTGCCACCATTGGCGCCGGTGGTGATTCCTATTGTCAGTCCTGTTCCAGCCGCAGTCGCGTCAGTGGCACCGTTCTGTGCAGGGGTGACTGTGACAGCGCCGGTTCCTGCAGAACCTGTTCCGTTGTTCGTAGCGGTGGTACTTGGATCGATGTTGACCGCTGTGCCGGTGGTTGTGGTGGCACCGGGTTGTACCGGAACGACAACGCCGTTTGGTAATGTAACGACGGTTCCAGTTTGAGCCGGAGTATTGGCAGTTTGACCGTTCTGGTTTTGTGCCGTTGTGGGATCTTGTGCCGTTGTCGTCTGAGCGGCGGTAGGATCCTGGGAGGTTGCTGCTTGTGTCGTGGTTGTTTGAGTTGTCGCAGTCTGATTTGTTCCGTTCTGATTTGCTCCAGTCTGTCCGGTTTGATTCGCAGTTCCGGGGGCGCTTGTACTTGAGAGGTTTGTGGAGCCTGTTGCAGTAGTTGCGGTTTGACCAGCAGTTGTTCCAGCACCAGTGGCGCTGCCGGAGCTGCTTCCGGAGTTGTTGGAAGAGGTGGCGGCGGTAGATGTAGGTGTGGTGGTGGACGATGTTGTCTGACCAGAACTTGAAGTCGAGCTGCTAGTGGGCGAGCTTTGTGTTGTGACAGTTTGACTGGTGGTTGTGGATGTCGGAGTGCTGGTTGTTGTTGTGCTGCTGGATTGCGCAATCGGAATTGCTGTACCGGTGGTGCTGACAGATACAGGAGTACTGGTTGTAGTGACAGGTGTTCCGAGAGTAACAGTGGTGGTAGTAGTTCCGTTGGTGCCGGTTGCACTGGTTGTAGTGGATGTGTTGTTATTGCCGGTGGTAGCCGTGGTGGCAGGTGTTGCGGTGGTCGGAGTGGCTGTGGCAGTAGTCGGAGTGGCTGTGGCAGTAGTCGGAGTGGCTGTGCCAGTGGTCGGAGTGGCTGTGCCAGCAGTCGGAGTTACGGTTGCACCGGTATTGTTAGAAGTGCTCGGCAGGACGTTGGTCGAGCTATTTCCACCGGTTGCGCCGGTATTTCCGATGGTTACTCCAATCGATACTCCAGGAGCGATAGTGGCGGTAGCTGTTACTGCGATTCCTGTTGTAGTCGGATTCACGCTCAGGGAGACACCTGTGTTGTTGGATGCCGAGCCAAGGGAGAGGGTTCCGGTAACCTGGGTACCACCAGAGTTGCTCGTTGTTGATACTTGAATGCCAGATCCATTCGCATTTATAGGTTGTGCGGGTGCAGCGGTTGTGCTGCTGGAGTTGGCCGGGAGGGTCGGGTTGGAGGTGGTGCCGATGGTCTGTTGACCGGTGGATGCGGTGGCAGGGGTGGTGCCGATGGTCTGTTGACCGGTGGATGCGGTGGCAGGGGTGGTGCCGGTGGTCTGCTGACCGGTGGATGTAGTGGAAGAAGTGGTGCCGGTAGTCTGCTGACCGGTGGATGTAGTGGAAGAAGTGGTGCCGGTAGTCTGCTGACCGGTGGA
>CAZCBH010000022.1:0-54868 GCA_964496875.1 uncultured Candidatus Obscuribacterales bacterium
GGCTTTGATCAGTCATGATTCGGCGTGTTACCGGCTCTCTGCTATAACTGGCGTCATAGATATATGCCACATCATTTAATTAGTCAATCCATAGGATATATTGGCCAGAAAACGGACGTTACATCCATAGAGAGGGAATTTCAGGGGTGGTATTGAGCGGAGCGAAACGGGTGATTACCGGTGCGGAAGTGCTTGTTGCCTCGGGCAGGTCGAGAACCAGTGTCTGGATAAATAATGGGCGCATAGAGGCCCTTGGCGAGTCTCCTCTTTCGTCCGCGGCCTCGGATTATGAAGTGGTGGACGCCTCCGGACTGACCTTGACAGCCGGTCTTGTAGATATTCAGGTCAATGGCGGTGCCCGGTGCAATCTCTGGGAAGTGACCGGCAAAGCTGAGCTGAAAGGTCTTTGCCGGTTGATGGCGGAGCATGGAGTGACCACTTTCCTGCCAACTCTTATAACCGATTCGGTCGAAAGGCTTTGTGAGCTGAAGTCGGGCTTAGTGGAATCAGGCGTCGCTTCGAAAGAGCAGATGAGCCCGGTGAATTCTGAGATCATGGCAAGAATGCCAGGATTTCATCTCGAGGGGCCTTTTCTATCACCGCAAAGACCCGGAGTTCATCCAGTGGAGCACATCGTAGCGCCCGATCAAGAGAAGCTTTCTCGCCTGGTCGATGAAACCGTGTTGCTCGTTACCCTGGCGCCTGAAGAGGATAAAGACGGAGCTTCTATAGAGTGGCTCCTCAATAGAGGAGTACAGGTCTCCGCCGGACATACCAACGCCGACTATGCAGAGGCGAAGCAGGCTTTCGATGCTGGTGTAAGGCTGACCACTCACCTGTTCAACGCCATGCCGGCCATTCATCACCGTGATCCCGGCATAGTCACGGCCGCTTTGTTAGATCGTCGAGTCTCTTGCTGTCTTATCGCCGACGGACTGCATCTGGCGCCTGCTATGGTGGATCTCGTCTTTCGCATGAAGTCGGTGGAGAAAGTTATTCTAGTGACCGATATCGCCTATGTCGGCACTGCCGATGGTGGTCTGGTGGGATCTTCCATCACCCTGGACGAGGCGGTACGAAATCTTGTGCGCTGGGGGATATGCTCCTTCGACGAAGCTATCCAAATGGCCACTATCAATCCTGCCGGCGCTGTCGGTCTTAGCGACAGGCTGGGAAGTCTCGACGCCGGGAAGCTTGCCGATATGATTCTCTGGCAGGAGCAGGAGCTGAAAGTGAACTCGGTTATCTCGGGCGGAAGGTCACTTGCCCCGGCTCTTTAATAGGGAAAGACCGGCTACGGCGGCACCGACCACCATGCCGCCCATCACTTTCGAGAACAGCGACTTTCGGTAATCCCTGTCGAAATAGGGCTTCAGTTTTTTCTCTTCGACTTCGAGCGGTTCGCTCAGGCTGGTGTCGAGGACATAGCGTGCTTCTTTGCGGGAGAGGTGACCGCGCTTGATCAGGGACTGGCATTTGATCGCGTCTTTCATGGTCTCATGATTGATTAGACCGAGCAATTCGAATAGTTCTGCCGATTTTTGCGGATTGGCGAGAACCCGATTGAAAGCTTTATTCACATCGGTTCTTTTAAAACGACCCGACTCAATCAGAAGGTCGACCAATCTTGGATTGCCTGGCTGGGGCTCGGACTCGGGCTCGAAAGTAATTGAAATGGAAGTCTCCGCAGCCGTCTCTTCTTTACACTGAACCGAAGGCTCGATTTCCGTTTCTTCTTCTTCTTCTTCTTGTTCTGTCGCGCCGAAAGACCTGCCCGAGAGGGATTCTTCGGCTTTAAGCCAGTGCATAAAGGTCGATTTTACTTCTTCTATCGCTTCATCCTTAGAGACAGCTCCGGTTCTTACCTTCTGTTGAATCTGCAAGATACTGGGAAAGAGGGAAGGGGAGAGGATGCCTTCCAGCACCAGGGCGCTGCCGAGAGGTACGCCGGCTTCGAAGCTGGTGGAGAGAGCTTGATCGAGTTGATCCTGGCTGACTATTTCCGAATCCAAAAGCAGTTCGGCCAGTTTGTCTTTGCCCAGGCCGATCCCATCTCTTCTAGCGTATTCCGAATGCGGGCCGGTTAGGGTCTTGTCCAGGGAGCGGCCGGTGAGATCAACCTCTTTGAGAGCCTGAATGACATTCTGGCGGCTCTCCTTGTTCTGATTAAGCAGAGGCTGAGCTTCCAGTGCCGCCTCCAGGGTTACCGGCGAAACTAGACCACTCAGTAATAGAACCCTGCCAATCGGTATGTTGAGTCTGGTGGAGACCTGAATCGCTTCGGTCAGGTCTGCTGAGGAGACCACCCCGGAATCTACTAATAGTTCACCCAGTCGTACTCTTTTTTCACTATCGATCAAGATTGCATCCTCCTGAGGCTGGAGATTATAGCTTTTGCCGATTGCGACCTTCCTTAGAGAGAGACTAGAAATCAAGTATTTAATATTAAGCAAATCACCAGCATTGAGGGTATTAAGGGTATATAGACTGTGCGCCTCGAATGCAGGATTTTTTTCTATGAATTTCAAATTGCTCGGAATCCCTGGAAAGTTGCTGGTTTTAACCGCTCTATTGGCGCTGAATTCGGCACCGGCAAGCGCCCAGGGAATCGCCGAATATGGCGGTTTGATGGGAATGCCTCGCAATATTCCGACCTCGCATTCCCAGAAGACTCTAAACAATCTGTATGGTGGAGCCGCCAGAAATCTATCCAAATCGGCCCCCGCTGCCGGGTCCGCAGGCTCTGGAGGTGGTGGTGCCGGTGGTGGCACCGGCGAAAACCTCGGTCAAGTAATGAAGCTGGGACAGCAAGCCCAGATCGATCTGACCCAGGCACGTAAACTTGCCTCGGAGAAGAAGTTCGACCAGGCTATCGCCCTTTATAATAAAAGCCTGACTGTCCGAGAGAAGTACTGGTCCGGTCGGGATCCGCTCACTCCCGAGATCTACAAAGAGATGGCCGAAATCTACGCCGGTCAATCCAAGCATGATAACGCCGAAGAGTCATTGAAGAACAGTATCGCCGCCTATGCCAAGTTGCACGGTCCGGGTAGCAAACACACGTCGCTTCCCTTGAAGATGCTGGGCGATATCTATGATAAACGTGGCGAGCACTGGAAAAGCCATGATTCTTACCTGCAGTCTTTTATGCTCACTGAGCGATACGAAGGGGAAATCTCCAAGCCCGCTATGGAATTGCGTTTGAAAATGGCCAGGAAAGCGGTGGATCTCGAAAAGTACGCCAAGGCTGCCGACTTTTATAAAAAAGCCGTCGAACTCGATCAAGAGAACGATATTCTTACCGCCGAAGAGCAGGTAAAGGTACTGACCGAGTATGTGGCGGTCTTACGGAAGCTCAAGCGGGACGCCGAAGCGGATAAACTGGAATCTGCCATAAACGGGGCTAACTAAATTTACTCTGCCGGACTGTGCATTTGCACAGTTACAGGGACGGCTGCCTTGCCTAAACTGGAAGGCGTGTCCCCAATGGAGAGTATCGATGAACAGTACCGGATATGGTGGCGATCATCGCGATCATCGCGATGTCGAGATCGCCCTGCGAGACCGTCAGAGTGAGCTTAGGAGGATGGGGCTGGAGCGCCTGTTGTCCGCCGTGCACGGACGGGAGCTGACCTTGATTCAACTGCTTCTGGAAATGGGAGCGGCACAAGAAAGGGTCGAGACCCTCAAGCTGCATGGCCTTTCCGGGCTTACCGATAGCTGCTCTTCGTTTATCAAAGAGCGCCTCAGTCGAGCCGATGAGAGCGGCAGGCGCTACGCCATAATCGAGCGTTACTATGGCCTCGACGGCAATCTTCCGGCACGGCTTTCGGCCATGGCTGCCAGATACGCAATCTCGAGGGAGAGAGTGCGTCAAATCAAAGAGCGTGCCCTGGCTACCCTGCGTCTGCCGGTGTTTCTTGATTCTCTCGAGGAGCATATCAAAGGTTGTATACAGATCCATAGGTATGCTTCAGGCAGAGGGCAGGTTGGCGGAGTCGAAGCACTGAGGCGTGATTTCCGCTATTCTTCCCACCCGGAGATGTTTATGCTCGCGGACGCCGAATCTCATTTGACCGCAGCTCAAAAGGAGACCATGCGAGTTCTTGACGGGGCGACAACAGCTTCTGTCAGTGGTGTCTGCGGTTCCGGAAAGACCCTTCTTGCTCTTTTACTGGCCCGCAAACTGGCGGAGCAGGGCAAACGGGTGTTGCTTACCTGCTATAACCGGGCCCTGGCAAACTATCTGGAATCTGTCCTCTTGCATCAGCCTGGCGTTACTGTGGCTTCCTTTCATGCCCTCTGTTTGAGAATAGGCACCAGTGCAGGTATCAGTATCCCGGGCGGCTGGAACAATACCGTCTGGGAACACCGCTTTCCCGAAGTTCTTGAAGAAGCCCTCGATGCCGCCCCGAATCTGCGCTATGATGTCCTGATCGTCGATGATGCCCAGGATATAAAAGAGAGATGGCGTCAGGCTCTCGTTCGCATCGTGGAGCCGGGAAGGGGGAGTAAAGTAGTTTACTTAATCGATGATAATCCCCTGGTTCGCGATATCAGATTCGAGGACCCTGATGTCGAACATGCGCTCAAATTGAATCAGAATCTTCGCAGTCCCTACAGTCTGAGTTCTCTACTGGCTGCCGGATACGAAGGGAAGAAGCCTCTTTCGGTAGTCACTGCCGGTGGTGAGGTGCCGGAGTATTATTTGTGCGACACGGGTGATGATGTTAAAAGAACGATAGTTCATTTGATAGAGCGGCTCTCTTCGGAGTGCGGTCTGGCCGCCTCGGATATCGCCGTGCTCACTCCTCGATTGGCAAAATACTCCCGTGCCTACGGCACAACGACCAGAAACTGGGGACGCCTGGTCTTGCGTTATTCATACCGATCCGCCCATGCTCTTTTAAGCCGCGTCGCCACTTTCAAAGGGCTCGAGAAAAAGGCGATTATTCTGGCTGATTTAGATAGAGACTTCGCTTCCATGAAGGAGGAGGACAAGCGTGTGCTTATCTACCAGGCTGCATCCAGGGCCTCTCAGAGATTGTTTTTGATCGGTGATCAGAACGGATACCGAGAGTTGAAAGAACTCGGTAGGCAGGATAATGTTTCTCCAAACCGGTCTCATGCGGCTCTACCGGTCAATATCTATGACCCGCTTTCCGGCAAAGTTCCCGGCGCAACGTCTTAGAAATTGAAACTCTCTTGACTATCATCACCAGCAGTGGCATTCTGAACTGACGAAAGATGCCAATAGTGTTCGAATTGAATTAGAAAGCGGGTTTCCCATGGATTCACTGGTCATGATCGTAGTCGGCTATATTGCCTTTCTGTCAGCCTGTGCATTTAAAAGTGTTCTGAACGGACTTTTCAATCTAGATTCTTAACAGCCAGCATCTCGTTGGCTCTGGTGCGGTCACCGGTGCAGTTGATCATGCGGGGGGCGGAGAGGACTCTTACCTTGAAGCCCAGGCTCTCATAGAGTTTCATTATTCTTTCGGTTGCTTGATTGGATGCCACCACGGGCCCTCTATGCCTGGCGAGCCATTCGGCTAAACGGATCTGGTCTTCGTAACTGAATCCTTCTTTGGCGTATTGCCTGAACTCTACGTCGTAGGGCGGGTCGGCATAGACAAAATCTTCTCTTCTTAGATCAAGCAACTCGAAGTCGCCCGACAGAAAGTGCCAGTCTTTCAAGACTTCTTTGTAGGCACTAAAGTCTTCGGTGTAGTTGATGTTTTTGTAGCTACCGAAAGGCACATTGAAAAGTCCCTTTTTATTGAATCGGCATAGACCGTTGTATCCGGTTCGATTGAGATAGTAGAAGAGTTCGGCTTGCAGTCTCTTGTTGTCCGACTTCTTCTCGAGCAATTCATTGAACAGGGCTCTGGCTTCATAGTAGAAGTCCTGATCATTTTTCATGGCGCGTCGCATCCTCAACCCTTTTTTGAGTTGACGATAGAAATTAATCGAGTGATCGTTGATATCGTTCAAGAGAGCCTCTTCCGGTTGAATCGCCAGGCTCACCGAAAGTCCGCCGCAGAAAGGCTCTACCAGTCTTCTGTCGGCACCGGACTTCTGTCCCGCGCCCAGATAGATCTCTTTCAAACGAGAGGTAAGCCAGCGCTTGCCACCAGCCCACTTCAGTGGTGGTCTTATGCCTGCGCCACCGGGAAGCTCTATCGCTTCCCGGAGCTTTAGACAGGGATCGGACTTGATATAAATGCTGGACATCTGGATATCTGTTGCTGGGCTTGGATTGGTCTATTCGTATATCCAGTAATTATACTTTGAGTCTGAGCTAGCGGTCGATTTGAAGAAGCGCTTCAGGCTCTTGAACTTATATGGTGAATTTCTGGTTCTCTTCGTAATCCGGCTGTCTATCGGGCTTGCGCTTTTCCGGTCTGCCGGCATAGGCTTTACTGTCTTTGGCTCTGAGTCTTGCCTTATCGGTCATTCTTTCGCCGTTTTTATCGATACCTTTGATTACCAGAACCGAGCAGGGAGACTTAGACGCTATAGCCTGGGAGACGCTTCCCTGGAAAATCTTGTCTAGATGGGATTTTTTCTCGGCACCGGTGACAATAAGCTCGGCCCGCCAACCCCGGGCAATCTCGACAATTTTTTCTTTTGGATTTCCCGGTATCACATCGACACTGATCGCTTCATTGTCGAGCCCTTTGCGCAGTTTTCGGGCATCTTCCCTGAGTCCCTGCATGACTTTGTCTTTGACCGCGCTCCACTGGCTTAGAAGCCAGGCTGCTTGCTGGGCGTCGCCGGCTGCGGCTACTTCGGTGGTGTCCTGGGGAATGACCGACATCACTTTGTAGACAAGTTCCGGAGACCAGCTCTGTCTGGCCAACCAGGCGAAGGCTGCTTTAGATGTTTCTCGACCGTCGCTGGCTATTAGAATTCGGTTGAAGTCGTCTCCGTGCCTGATATGCTTGGCCATGGTGCCGTCTTTGACGATCAATACCGGGCAGTCGGCTTTTTGAAGAACCCGGGCTGAGACGCTGCCGAGAATAAGCGCATCTATGCCTTTCTTCTTTTTGGTACCCATCACTATCAAGTCCGCTTTCCATTGACCGGCGAATTTTATGATGGCACTTTTCGGATCGCCCTCGACAATCTCATAGGAGATGCCGGTCGGGCTCAATGTCTCTCCCATTTTTTCCGCCAGTCTCTCGGTGATTTCATTCAATGCCGAAGCGGTGGCCTGGGGATCCGGCGGCAGGATAGTTCGATTTCTCCTGGACAGGACGTTTTTTGAACGCTGAAGAACATAGAGGAGCTTGATAGAACTCTCTTCCGGCCATCGATGCTGGCTCATGGCCGCTAGTGCCGCTTCGCTTTCCACGCTTCCGTCAACCGCTACAAGAATTCGCAATTTCAGTTCTCCCCTCTCGAGCCCGTGGCGGATGATGATTTTGTACCCGGTTTTTCAAGGAGCTTATAGCCATATAAGTTCGAATCCTGGCCAACATATAGAATCTTGTCGTCACCCAGCACCGGTCCGGCGGCCGGTTCATATTGATCCGGTGCCGACCGCCACAGGATCTCTCCTGTGTCGCCTGATAGGGCCAGGAACTCCTTCTGGCTCGAAAGATAGACCACCCCGTTCTTCTCTACCGCGCTTCCTCTTATAGAACCGGTTTCGGTCTTCCAGACGATATGCCCGTCGGTGAGATCCAGGCAATAGAAATGTGGGTCACTACCGGTAGTGCCCTGGTAAAGATGATTGCCTGATATCAGAGCCGGATTCGATAAATTGCTCGGGAAACTCTTCTGCCACAGTTCGGTGCCGTTTTCCAGATTGATGCAGTGTAGAGTCTTGCCAAGGGCGTAGCAGAGGCGCTCTCCTTTTAGGTAGAGACTTCTGCCGGTTACCCCTGAACTTTCATGGAAGAGGATGGAGCCGGTTTGAGGATCCAGGAGCCAGAAGCCGTTTCTCTCGTCTATAGCGGCGATTTTGCCTTCGAGCAAGATCATGCCAGTGACCAGATTGGCTTTCACCTTCTCCATTGAGAAGACATTTTTTGTCTTTCTCTCCGTTCCATCGAAGACAAGCAGGCTGTCTCCTGGTGTTGCACTGTATATAGTGTCGCCATCGGCGATAATCGTGCTTATACCCATGGGGGAGTCAGGGCTGTCTTTTTGAATTCGCCACCGCAACTCTCCTGTCTGCTTATCGAGAGCATAGACCTCGAAGCCGGGCATCCAGAAATAAAAATTGGCACCGGCGCCTATGATGCGTGGTTCGAATTGCTGGACGGATGAAGGTTTTCTCCATAGTACATCGCCATTTTTGATGTCATAACAGATGAGCTCTATGGTTCTCTCTTTACCCGGATTAAGATTCTGAATCGGTGTTCGGGTGGTGGCGATCACCAGATCTCCTGAGACCTCGAAGTTCTTCACCGGCTCTTTGCTGTGCCAGATCTCTTTTCCGGTATTCTGGTCGATGACAAAAAGATAGACTCGGTTCTGCCAGTGGTAGCCCGCGATATACAGTACCTTGTTGCCTGCCACCACCGGCGAGGAACCGATTCCGTAGCCTGACCACTGCGCGTCTCTGGGGGCTGTGTATTTGAAGATCCTGTTTCTTTGCTGGTTCAGGTCGAGAATTGAGCAAGATGAAAGGACCACCAGGCATAGAGCGGTCAGGAGAAGAGATTGACAGCTCTTATTCATGATGTCATCTATCCGCCCAGCTGGCGGCGTCGGTCTCCAGGAAATGTCTCTGACAATCGAGGGGCTCCTGTCCTTCGGGCACAGGCAGGCGAGTGAAGTGTCCGTCGGCGTCCATTATCCTGGCTCTAACATTATCGTTTAGATAAATTTCGAGCAGGTGGTCTTTGATGTAGTTCGACAGACCTGGATCTTCCACGGGGAAAACCACCTCTACTCTCCGGTCGAGATTGCGGGGCATGAGGTCGGCACTACCCACATAGATCTCTTCGTTGCCGCCATTACTGAAATAATAGACTCGGCTGTGTTCTAGAAAACGGCCCAGAATGCTTACCACCCTGATGTTTTCGCTGACATCTTTGATGCCCGGTCTAAGGCAGCAGATGCCGCGAACTATTAAATCGATTTTTACTCCGGCTTTCGAGGCTTGATAGAGCAGTCGAATAATCTTGTCATCGACCAGGGAGTTCATTTTGAAAATGATATGGCTCGACTTGCCGTCTTTGCAATGGGCTATCTCTCTTTCAATAAGCCCTTCCATTTTTCGTCTGAGGTTAATCGGTGCCACCATGAGCTTGGCATAGTCGGTCTTGGCCGAATAGCCGGTCAGGTAGTTGAACAGATCGGTGGTATCGGCACCGATGGAGTCATCGCAGGTGAAAAGACCGAGGTCGGTGTAAAGATGCGCGGTGACCGGGTTGTAGTTGCCGGTGCCTAGATGGACAAAACGTTTTATAGAATCTCCCACCCGTCTGACGATCATGAGAACCTTAGAGTGAATTTTCAAGCCTATTAAGCCGTAGACAACATGCACTCCTTCATTTTCCAGGGCTCTTGCCCATTCGATGTTGCTCTCCTCATCGAAGCGCGCTTTCAGCTCCACCACTACCGCCACCTGTTTGCCATTTTCCATGGCGCGCAAGAGTGCTTCCACCACCGGCGAATTTTTGCCGACTCTATAGAGGGTCATTTTAATCGCCAGGACCGAAGGGTCGGTGGCCGCTTTGTTCAGCAGATTGACGACGGGCTGGAAAGAATCATAGGGATGATGCAGGAGGATATCGCGTCGGCTGATGGCGGTGAATTCATCGTCATCCTGGGCGTCCGGGTTGAGTATGTTCGGCACCACCGGAAAGAGATGGGGAAATTTCAGCTCGGGCATGTCCAGGCTGGCAATATGCTTGAGGCTGGTGAGCGGGATATGTCCCTCGACCAGATAGACGTCGTGGGACTGAATTTGAAGGTTGGTCATGAGAATGTCGAGGACATGGGCGGGCATGGCCCTGTCCACCTGGAGTCTGACCACGTCGCCGAATCGCCTTTGACGAATACCCTCTTCGGTGGTCTCGAGCAGGTCTCCGGCTTCCCATTCCTGAATCTCGACCTCGGCGTCTCTTGTAACATGAAACGGATGTGCTTCCAGAATAGTCATGCCGGGAAAGAGCGTATCCAAATGGGCTGTGACCAGGTCATCGAGCCAGATGAAAGTATTGTCTTCACTGTGTCCGCTGCCGATAGACTTTCCTGCCGGCCTGGTGATTGGAATTAGCTGTGGAAGGGTGTCGGGGATTTTTACCCGGGCAAATCTGGCTTCGCCACTGGTTTTTCTGATTAGAACAGCCAGATTGAGGCTGAGGTTCGAGATATGTGGAAAGGGATGGCCGGGGTCGAATGCCATGGGCGTGAGAACCGGATGGATCTTGTGAAGAAAGATCTGTTCCACGTCGGCTTTCTGTTCTTCGGTCAGATCTTCGTGCTGAAGGATTTTGATACCGGCTTTTCGAAGAGCAGGGGTTAGATCGTCCGTCAGGCACTGTTGGGCATGTACGAGCAGACGGTTCACTTCCTGACCGATAGCTTCCAGTTGTTCTTTGGGTTTCAGCCCGTCGGCACCGGCTTTTTGGGTGCCTGATTCGAGTTGTCGTTTGAGACCGGCGACCCTGACCATGAAAAACTCGTCCATATTAGAGCCGACGATGGAGAGGAAGCGATAGCGTTCTAGAAGGGGATTTCTTGCATCCTGGGCTTCTTCCAGAACTCTCCACTGGAAGGCAAGCAGGCTCATCTCACGGTTGATGTAAAGGCGCGGGTCTTCCAGCGATTCGAGATTGGCAATCTCGACACCATGACCAGGAGACATATCGACGCGTTCACTGATTTCTTTGTTGTCCCGATTGCCGTCTCGATTGCCGTCCCGAGATTGCTCGTTATTTTCGGCTTCTAGATTGAGCTTTGTTTTGGCGTCGTGACTGACCATTCTCTCTCCCGGCTCTGCGCTGTATTTATTCATCCGACAACTACCATTGTAATCTCTAAAAGGGTGTTTCTATATATGCTTTTTAAATATCTCCCCCTTGGCAATGGGCGGTCGACATTGCAAAGTGGACTCGGGTCGGGGAATCTCACTGTCTTAGCCCTCCTTAATTTGTGTAGTCTTTTTAGGTATACTAGTAACTTCTCGTTTTTAGGAATCCCTTACTAAGTCAGTATGCTGTAACACAGATGCGAATTCTCCCTGGTAAACCTTATCCGCTCGGTGCCACCTGGGATGGCATGGGCGTTAACTTCGCCCTGTTTTCCGAAAATGCCACCAAGGTCGAACTCTGTTTTTTCGATTCCCCTGCCAGGCGCAGGGAGTCTTCCCGTATTACCATGCCGGGCTTTAACAATAATGTCTGGCATGTCTATCTCAAGGATGTCCATCCGGGTCAGGCTTATGGCTACAGGGTCTACGGACCTTATAATCCTGAGGAAGGGCATCGTTTCAATCCCAATAAGATTCTGGTCGACCCTTATTCGAAGCTGGTCACCAGAAGACTGCGCTGGCACGATAGTCTCTATGGCTATCAGATAGGGAACAAGCGCCAGGACCTCAGTTTCGACAAGAGAGACAATGCCGCTTATGCGCCACTATGCGTGGTGGTGGATGATTCTTTTACCTGGGGTGATGATACCCGACCTAATACGCCCTGGCACGAGACCATTATCTACGAAGCCCATGTCAAAGGCTTTACCCGGAAATTTCCGGGTATTCCCGAAGACATCAGGGGCACATATCTGGCGCTCGGGTCCGAGCCGGTGATTCGGCATCTGAAATCGATAGGGGTCACCGCCATAGAGTTGATGCCCATTCACCAGAGTGTCGCCGACAATTATCTCGCCCAGGGCGGACTGACCAACTACTGGGGCTACAACACTCTATCTTTCTTCGCCCCCGATACGCGTTTTGCCAGGCAGGACAATCACCTTAACGCGGTGCAAGAGTTCAAGATGATGGTGCGGGCCATGCACGCCGCCGGTATCGAAGTGATCCTCGATGTTGTCTACAACCACACGGCAGAAGGCAATCATCTGGGACCGACCCTCTCTTTCAGAGGCATAGACAACCTCTGCTATTACCGGACAGATCCTGCCCAGAGAAGATATTATGTCGACTATACCGGCTGTGGCAATACGCTCAACATGCTGCATCCCAATGTTTTGCAGCTGATTATGGACAGCTTGCGGTATTGGGTCGAGGAGATGCATGTCGATGGATTCCGCTTCGACCTTGCCAGCGCGTTAGCCCGAGAACTCTATGATGTCGATAAACTCTCGGCTTTCTTCGATGTTATTCAGCAGGACCCGGTCATCTCTCGGGTCAAGCTCATAGCCGAGCCCTGGGACCTCGGTAAAGGAGGCTATCAGGTCGGCAACTTCCCGGTGCTCTGGACCGAGTGGAACGGCAAGTATCGAGATACTATCAGAAGCTTCTGGAAAGGGGATGAGGGGCTGGTTGGAGAAACCGCCACCAGATTGACCGGCTCCAGTGATCTGTACGAGCATTCCGGACGCAGTCCCCACGCCAGTATCAACTTTGTCACCTGTCATGACGGATTCACCATGGCCGACCTTGTCGCTTACAACCAGAAACATAATTTAGCCAATAAAGAGGATAATCGCGACGGCGAATCTCATAACAACAGCTGGAACTGTGGTGTTGAGGGTGATACCACCGATCCGGAAATTCTCAAGTTGCGGATGAAGCAGCGCCGCAATCTCATGGCCACACTGTTGCTTTCTCTGGGTGTGCCGATGATAAGCGGTGGAGACGAAGTCGGTCGAACGCAGAAAGGCAATAACAACGCTTACTGCCAGGACAACGAAGTCAGTTGGACCAACTGGCATCTCAATGAAAGCGAGAAAGAATTTCTCGAGTTCGTAAAACGATTGACCAGGGTGCGTAAACAGTTTCCAGTTTTGCAGAGACGAAAGTTCTTGCGCGGCCGTGTCAGCAGCGCCGATAAGATAAGCGAGGATGTGATCTGGCTGAATTCAGATGCCACCGAGATGATAGATGAGGACTGGCAGAAGCCGGCGCGGCACCACTTTGGTGTGCTCTTGAACGGTGAGCATATCGATGAAGTAGACAGCGAAGGCAATATAGTAACGAGCAGCACCCTGCTTATTCTCTGCAACGCTCACTGGGAAGGAATGGATTTCGTTCTGCCGCCTAAGAGCGGCGAGGAATATGCCGGCAATACCGGCATGAGTCAACCGGAGAAAGCCTGGAAATTGCTTCTCGATACCTCCGGCGTCTATGACAGTAGCTGCTGGGAGCTCAATTCACGCTTCTATCTCAACGACAGGAGCCTGGTCCTCTTCGAACTCAGTGATAAGGACGAGAATCTGCCTTATAGCAGTATCTACGATTGATCTTTTAATTTCTCTCCGACTCTGAACTCACCACTTCGTGGAGAGCGCGTTGGGCCTTTAGAATAAAGGGCAGCGAGAGCAGGTAGGATGTCAGACCTAGCAGCACGCAGGCTTTTAACAATATGCTGGTGTCGCCCATATTGAGATTGGCGGAAAAGAAGAGACCGAGAAAAGAGAAGCTCAGCATTGGCACCAATGGTGGTGCCAGAGCAATCAACCAGCGTGGATGGGAGCCGGTCATCACTTTGTAGGGAATCTGCTGGGCTGCTGTCTGCAGACCTAATTTGCCGGACTTGATCTCTTTGACTATCTTCAGCCCCTCGAAAAGAATCGCTAAGAAAGCGGAGATGGCGAGAAAAAGCATGCAAACAAGCGAATATAAAATAGCGTAGAGAAATACGAATAAGGCTTGTTCCGGATAGCCGCCGTTCCAGGTAAGGGCGATGCATCTAGGAAAGATCAAATCCAGGCAGAGAACCAGCGCTATTTGCTGGATGATGAAATAAAGCGGAGAAGCAAGCGCCCTTGCACCTTTTTGATGACTGACCTTCTCTTTCAGTTTCTCCAGGTCACTTTCGTTTCTGTCCGGGTTCATCAGCCAGGTATTTCAGAGTCAGAACCGGAACCCGAACCGGAACTATATAAATCGGCGTAATGACCGATGATAGGCAAATGATAGAGCTTTCCTTGATGGGCTTTGTACATCATAAAAAGGCTCACTGCCACTGTAATCGTTAGATAGATAGAAAGAAAAAAGTAGAGTCCGGCGATCATGAAACCGCCTATCAAAGGGATGAAATGCAGAGGGATTGAAAGAAAGACGATGATGAAACAGAGCGCCACGGCAGAGCCGAAAATCATCAGTGATTGCAGGGCATGGAAGCGGACGAACCTGCTCTCTTTCGGTTCGGTAGCGAGAAAAAGCAGACAAAAGAAGATATTGAGGGCAAAAAGTGGACAATAGCTGAATAAAGCAGCGGTGGAATGATCTAGATTGAGAGAGGCTGTTTTGCCGCTAACCTCGGTCCCGCCGGTGAAAGCATTTGAAGAAGATTTGGCGGGTAGTTTGTTATCGTCCATGACCGACTCCTCACGGCTGTGTCTTCCAGTATTCTACGTTATCATGCCGGGGCTTCCCATTGTGAAGAGAATTTGCTGGCTTGAAGGATGTCAGGGTGACATAATGAGCAGTGTCCATGTCCCCCTTATCACTAGAAGTCTTCCAGAAATGAAACTGATTTCATCCTGCTTTCTAAGCCTCTTTCTTGTCAGCGCTTGTCTAATCTCGTCTTCAAGGGCAGCATTCGGCCAGTCGGTGCCCACCGACTCGACTCCGCCGCCGCCTGCCCTTCGTCAGGAGATCAAGCCTGTGGATCTGGGCGAGAAAAGGGAATCTGAAACTGATAAGAAGGTCGACTCAGACTCCAAATCCAGCGCCGGAGTCGACAAAAGTTCGGCTTCTCATTTGCCTATTCGATTGCTGTCTTTTACCACCGGATTCGTTGTGGGCACACCTATTGCCATCGGCCGTTGTGCCTACAAACAGACCCGCGCCGGCACAAAGGATCTGGTAGGAGATTCTACCAATCCGCTTCTGGTGGTACCTGCCACCATCATCTCCATACCCTTCGGTATCATGGGCGGTCCTTTCGAAGGGGTCGGTTCTGCCGCGGTAAACAGTTGGAAGGGCAGTGGTCAGGACCCATTCGGACCTGAGAGCTTCAGCCTTGGCTCCGGAGCCGACTAGAACAGACCTTAATACATCACCGCATGCGGTGGTTCGGCATTGGTGTTTTCCGGCGGAGGGTCCATAACCGAAGCCAGAGCCTGTTTTATGCCGGATTCGTCTTTCTTGACCTTGCCCTGACCGGGTCTTTTCACGATCAAAATAGAGCAATTGGCCCGACCGGCGATATGGGTCGGAACATCGCTGTGGAGAATCTGATTGATACCGGAGGCTCTTGGTGAGCCCATGGCGATGATATCCGGCTGCCATTCGGCAGCGACACGTTCGATCATCTTTTTGGGCTCACCAGGCTCAACGTCGATACTCACATTCTCCAGTCCGACCTGCTCGGCAAGCTTGAAGGCATGCTCTTCCAGGCTCTCGAAAGCTTTCTCTTTCATGATAGCCCACTGGGAGATCAAGGCAGGATCGTACTGACCAATGGGGTTTTCGGTCATCTCTTTGAACTCGGGAATGGCGGTAAGAATTTTGAACTCCGTACCTTGTTTCCATACTTGAGTAGCCAGCCAGCTGATTGTGTAATAAGAGTAGAGTGAACCGTCGATAGGCACCAGTACACGGTAGCCCAACCTGCCCATCTCCCCTTCGAGAACGTCTTCGGTGGGTTTGACGATTAGAACAGGGGCGTTGGCTTTGTCAGTCACCTCTTTGGAGACACTGCCCATATAGAAGTGATGGGTTGAAGACTGGGTTCTTTTGGGACCGAGAATGATCAGGTCGGCTTTCCACTCTTGCGAGACTTCGAGAATGCTTTCTACGGGTTTGCCGAAATGTATCCGATAGTTGATGTTGCAATCTTTCTGCCAGAGAGAGAGTTCGCTGGCCAGTTCACGCAACACCATGGACTGATTGTTGATCTCGTCCTGGTTTCTTGCCGGGTCGTCATCGAAGCCCGGTATATGTAAGAAATTTCCCTTCTTCGATACTACTTTCAGTATCAATATATCCGAATTCGGATTGAGAGCCATGGTGGCGAGCAGTCTTAAGGCGCTCAGAGAATTTCTTGATCCGTCGTAGGGTATGAGAATGCGCATTGCATTTGCCTTCTAGCTTTTCGAAATCCTTGAAAAACGACTTGTCAATATTAACCTGGATTCCGGTTGGGGAGTCAATTCTTTCGTTTTCCTTTCAGTTGTCTTTACGTAGTGGAATTTGCTATCAACCTGCTTGTACTACCGAATCGGGGGGATTATTAAAGGTTGTCAATGATTAAGTGGTTTTGATATTTGTGAATCAACTGCCAATAAAAGAGACCCACCGCTGGCAGGTCTCATCTCTAGATAGCAGTGCCTTTTACTCCGGGGACTCAGTCGTCTCCGAGGGAGGTTGTGTTCTGGAGCTTCTCCGAGGTGTCCTGACCACCGTCTTTGGCGTTGACGTCGGTGAGGAAGGTCTCGTCATACCAGCGGTCCGGGTTCTTGGGATCGTCTGCGAATTTGATCTTATCGGGGAGCTTGGGATTGAAGAACTGGGCACGTTTTATGTCTTCTCTCGCTAGAATCGACTTGCCCTCCTTGTGCCAGAGAAAGGCTCGCGCCAGGTAGAAATTAGCCTGGTTCGGATCCAGTCGAATGGCGTCCTCGAGATCCTCCATGGCCGCACCGTCATGACCGAGCTGCATGTTGGCTTTGGCTCTGTGGTAGTAGAGGTCTGCGTTGGTGTTGTCCTGTTTTATGGCATCGCTGAAGTCGGCCAGAGCTTCTTTTGCGTTTTTCAATTTATAGAATTCGTGACCCCTCTGTTTGAGCAGATCGCCGTCAGCCGGATCGAGCTCGAGGGCTTTGTCATAATCTTTGAGAGCATCTTCCGGTCTGCTCATGCCACTATAAGCGGTGCCGCGATGAATATAGGCGACATCGTATTGAGGATTCAATTCTATGGCATAACTGTAGTCTTTGAGCGCATCCAGATTCTTGCCCAGAACATGTAAGATATCACCACGACCAACCAGCGCGCTGAGATTTTTGGGATCCTGCGCCAGCGCTTTGTTATAAGCTCCCAGCGCTTCCTGGTTTTTGCCTGATTTCTTGTAAGAGTCTCCGAGACCGGAATAGGCTTCCGAGAGCTTGGGATCGAGATGAATCGCTTTCTCGAAATCTCTTATCGCTTCAGGATGTTTTTGAATCTTCGAATAGGCTATGCCGCGCGAGAGGTAGCCGGCGGCGTTATCCGGCGCATATTGAATCGCTTCGGTGAAGTCCTTAATAGCGAGATTATAGTGACCGAGTTCAAAGAAGCACTGTGCACGACGCATGAAAGCCCGCGCATCCGTCGCTGCCATGCCGATGGACATATCGAAAGACTGAATCGCGTCTTTGAACTTCTTGTCCTTCATCAAGCGCACGCCCTGGTCATAGAACGAGCCGGCGGTGTCATCCGCCAGTCCGGCAGTGAAGGGTATGGAGGCAATCACAAAAGCCATCGCCAGGCTGCTGGACCACTTCAACCACTTACCGGAACGTCTCTTTCTATTACTCATCTATAGAATCTCCTCTTGGTGGATTTTTCGGCACTTCAGTAGTGTACCCGGTTGATTGATTTCCGCTCAGGATCTTATCTGACCTTAAGCTCTTTCTGGAGCTTGCATTTAGCAGAGCTGGCTGCCGCCACCGGCTCCACATGCCAGATTTTGGCACAGTATTCTTCGATAGAACGATCCGACGAGAATTTACCCATTCTAGCCACGTTCAGAATAGACATCTCGGTCCAGTGTTCGCGGTTCATATAAGCCCGACCTACTTCCATCTGACAATCTATGTAAGACTGATAATCGGCTAGAAGCAAGAACGGATCATACTCGAGCAGAGAGTGAACCAGGGGTTCGAAGAGTTGGCGGTCTCCATTAGAAAAGACTCCATCTCTGATCTGGTCGAGCACTTGTTTGAGTTTGGGATTCTCATCGTAATATTTGCGTGGTGTATAACCTGCGTCTTTGAGCTCTTGCACCTCGTCGGCTCTCAGACCGAAGAGGAAAAAGTTATCCTCTCCTACCTCTTCTCGAATTTCGATATTGGCGCCGTCCATGGTGCCTATGGTGAGGGCGCCGTTGAGCGCGAATTTCATGTTGCCCGTACCGGAAGCTTCTTTGCCGGCTGTAGAGATCTGCTCGGATAAATCGGCTGCCGGATACACTTTCTGCGCCAGTGAGACATTGAAATCGGGAAGGAAGACGATTTTCATCAGATGATTCACTTCCGGATCGTTATTGACCACATCGGCCACCGAGGTGATTAGTTTGATCATCAGTTTGGCCATGAAGTAGCCGGGAGCGGCCTTGCCGCCGAACATAAAGGTCCTGGGCTGGAAATCCTTGGGTTTATTCTCTTTGAGGTGATTGTAGAGCGTTATTATATGAAGTACATTCAGATGCTGCCGTTTATATTCATGCATCCTTTTTACCTGGATGTCATAGATGCTTTCCGGATCTATCTCGACTCCGGTTTTTTTCTTGACTATTTCGGCGAACTGGGTTTTCTTCTTCAGTTTGACCGCTTGCCATTTCTTCTGGAAATCTTTGTCGCGAGCCAATGGTTCGAGCTTCTTGAGCTGTTTCAAATCATTGATCCAGCTATCTCCTATGACCGAAGAGATAAGCTCGGTCAATTCCGGGTTACTCTGGGCAATCCAGCGTCTGGGGGTGACACCATTGGTTACGTTGACAAACTTCTCCGGATTGAGCTTGTAGAAATCGTTGAGGACGTTGCTCTTAAGAAGCTCGGTATGCAGCTCCGCTACTCCATTGATTCTGGAGCTTCCCACACAAGCCAGGTTGGCCATGCGCACGAATTTGCCGCCGCTTTCATCAATTAGAGAGAGGCGTGAGATAACCTCTTCGGTCATCTGGGGACGATTCTTGATCTTATCTAAGAAACGCTGATTGATCTCGTAGATAATCTGCATATGCCTTGGAAGCAGGCTCTCCATGAGGCTGACCGGCCATTTTTCCAGCGCCTCGGGCAAGAGAGTATGGTTGGTGTAAGCGAAACAGTTAGAGGTTACATGCCAGGCCGTGTTCCAGTCGAGTCCGTGCTCGTCTATCAGAAGCCGCATCAGCTCAGGAATTGCGATGGATGGATGGGTGTCATTCAACTGGATGACGAAGCGTTTGTGCAGGTTCTCGACCCGGTCGTTGACCAGATGCTGGAACTGGATGATATTCTGCAAAGAGCAGGAGACGAAGAAATACTGCTGCTCCAGCCTCAATTGCCTGCCCTGGGAGACGTTATCGTTGGGGTAGAGCACCTTGGAGATATTCTCCGACATCATCTTGTCGGTGACCGCTCCTAAATAGTCGCCCATGTTGAAGACCTGGAAATCGAAGGTGTCGGGCGCTTCCGCTCTCCAGAGCCTCAGTGTGTTTGCCGTGTTGTTTTTGAATCCGGCTATGGGAGTGTCGTAGGGGATGCCACGCACCTCTCTATCCGCTTTCCAGCGTACTCTGTAGTTGCCGTTTTCATCTTTGTAAGACTCGGTGGAACCGCCGAATTTGACGCTGAAGGCGGCTTCCGGCCTGGCCAGTTCCCAGGGGTTTCCGTATCTCAGCCAGCGGTCGGCTATTTCGACTTGCCAGCCGTCTTTTATCTCCTGGTCGAAAATACCGAATTCGTATCTGATACCGAATCCGATACTGGGGATATTTAAGGATGCCATCGAGTCCAGATAGCAGGCTGCCAGCCGTCCCAGACCGCCGTTGCCAAGACCGGGTTCTTCTTCCAGTTCGACGATATCTTCGAGCTTCAGACCTGCCTCTTTCAAGGCTTCTTCCATCTCCTGATGAAAGCCCAGATTGATGAGGTTGTTTTCCAGATGCGGACCGAGCAGAAACTCGGCAGAGAGATAACAGACCACTCTGTGATCGCCGGAGAAATAGTTGTGGATGGTGTTTATCCATTTATTCAGGAGGCGGTCTCTGACAGTGTGGGCCACAGCCAGATAGAAGTCGTTTTTGGTGGCAATTTCGGGATACTTGCCGATGGCATAATAAAGGTTGTCAGCCAGCGCGCGTCTCAGTGCACTGACGGTGACGCCGGTTCTCAAATCGTCTATCTGCGTATCCGTGTTTTCTTTAAGGCTTCCTGCCATGTTCGGTCCCCTGATTGTGGAAAAGGCTTGTTGCTAAAGCGAGTCGAAAAGAATATCGCATTTTTGCAATCTTTACTCGTTGTAAGGAGTCTAAAGATTGAGTTTGTTTGCGTTTTCCAGCTGAAGGCATCGCGGTAATCGCCCTGGTTGTCAATACTCCGTCAATTCTCCGTCATATCAAGGTTTTAGAGCCTCTGTTCGGTGACCGCCTGGCTGAAAAGGTCATCTGTGGGACTTTTTGAATCTAAAGGAACCATAGAGTTTACTCTAAATATGATTTTGGCTGGCTAAAATGGCAGGAGCATCGGCTCTCGATGCCAAGATTAATTTAGATCGGAGGATATCTATGAAAGCTTCAGCAAAACTAGTTGCTTCCCTGGCGGCAGCATCCCTGGCGTTCAGTCTTCAGGTTGCACCGGTATCGGCGCAATTCAACTGGGCTCAGGTTCCTGCCATGATCGACGTGCCCGGCAGAATCAGCTCCACCGAAGCTCAGATTCTGGAGGAGCAAGCCGCCGGTCGTCTGAGTGCGGAGAAAGCAGCCGAGCTGAAAAAGACCCTGGATGATATCAAGGCTCTGGATATCCAGTATCGTGCCGACGGTAAGCTCTCCATCGTCGAGAGAATGAAGCTGATGCTCGAACTCGACAACCTCGGCAAAACGATTCAAGTAAGTCTCACCGAGCGCAAAGCGGCAATTACCGATGTTACCGGCAGGCAGACAGAAGTAGCTAAGAAGATTTCGGATGCCCTTGTTTCCGGTCGTTTGACCAGTCAGGAAGCAGCCGATTTCAACACCAAGCTCGCCGCTGTAAAAAGCCAGGAGAACTCTTTCAGGGCTGACGGCTCGCTTTCCTCCACAGAAACCCTCCAGCTCTCTCTGGCTCTGGACCAGCTGGACTCCGCCATCGAATCCAGCTTGCGCACCCGGGTAATAGCTGACCCTGGCGTGGACACCAAGCAAGACGAGATCGGTAAGAGAATCGATAGTCTACTGTCTTCGGGCAAAATCACCTCTACCCAGGCTGCCACTCTGAAACAAGAGCTTTCTAGAATCGCCACCAGAGAACAGGCTTTCAAGACTTCCGGTGGTGAGCTCACCGCCGAAGAGACCCTGACTCTGGCCCTTGAGCTGGAGCGTCTCAATGCCCAGGTCGAACGCTATGACCCCGTGCAAGTCTCGACCGAGGTCAAAGGAATCGACACAAGACAGCTAGAAGTAAAGAACATAATCGCCGAAGGCCAGAGAACCGGAAAGCTTTCGGTGGCTCAAGCCGGTGAGTTCGCCCACGAATACGATCGAATCGAAGCCCTGGAAGCTATGTATCGAGTGGATGGCGGGCTTTCGGACAGCGAGATCCTCACTCTGGTAAGAGATCTCGATAATCTGCAAAAAAATGTCGAAGATTCTATTTCGAAGGCGAGCGCCACCGCTCTCAGTCTCCAAGATAGAAGAGAGCTGTTGCGTAAGAAAATCACCGATGCCAAGGCTACCGGTTTGCTCAAGCCCGACACCGTGGGCGATGAACTGCTCGCCGAACTGGCCAGGATCGAATCGAAAGAGACCTTCTACAAGCTCGACGGGAGCCTCAACGACACCGAGACCCTGATCATCGCCGGTGATATCGACAAGCTCAACGACAAGTTCGAAGCCACAAAGCAGAAGCTGCCTTCTGTCAGCGATCGAAAAACGGCTCTGGAAGCCAAGCTGAATGGAGCGCTGGCATCGGGCCGTCTCGAAAGCAAAGCCGCCGATGATATTCGCAACGAAATAGCTCGCATCGGTTTTCTTGAATCTACTTTCAAAGGTAATGACGGAAACATCGATCAAAACGAGACCGTTGCTCTGAATAGAGAATACGACGGTGTGGAGAGTAAACTGACCGCTTTATTGCCGGCTCTTCCTGATATCGATAAAATTCAGCAAGATATCAACAAAAAGATAGAAGAGGGTGCTGCAAAAGGCAAGATCAGCTCCGCTAAAGCGATGGAGCTGAAAGGCGAGTATGAGCGCATTGCTCGTATCGAAGATGCTTTCCGCAAGACGGACAGCGCTTTAGTCGAATGGGAAGTTCTCGCCCTCAATAAAGACCTGGAGAAGCTGGGCGGGCAGGTTGATAGTCTTGTCGATTCAGAAAAGAGCCCGAGCGCCGGCCATGCTTCGGAAGTGGCCATCGATACCTCCCAGGTCGCTCCTGATACCAGAGGCCACTGGGCAGAGAAGTATATCGCCATTCTTCAGCAAAGAGGCACCATTGGTGGTTTCCCTGACGGTTCTTTCAAGCCGAACAATGGTATCACCAGAGCTCAGTTCGCGGCCATCGCCATGAAAGCGCTCGGACTGCCTGAAGCCGGACGTCCCGCCAAGTTCGGGGACCTCTCCAGCAAGCACTGGGCCTACAAAGCGGTGAGCGCCGTCAGCGAAGCCGGTCTGGTCGGCGGTTATCCCGATGGCAGCTTCAGACCGGAAGACAAGATCACCCGCGCCCAGGCTTTCGTCATCCTCTCGAAAGCGCTGAACAAAACCAATGATGACGTTAAAGTTTTGGATCGTTATAAAGACGGCAATAAAGTTGCCGCCTGGGCCATACCCAGTGTGGCCAAAGCGGCCAACGCCGGCATCCTGGTCAACTATCCCGACGCGTATCAGATCCGTCCGGGAGATGAAGCAACGAGAGCGGAAGTGGCTGCCCTCACCTACCAGACCATGTCTAATCTGGGCAAAGATCTGCCCCGTTTGACCATCGGTCTGGAGGCTACCACCAAAGGTACGAACTAGTATCTTTGAACGAGAAAGAGCACTAATCAAAGAGCCCTGTTTCAGGGCTCTTTCGATTCTTTGCATACAAGAACGACAGCGGCCTTGCCTTTAGAGATCATTTTCTTGAAAGAGCGATGGTGCATAGACTTGACCAGGCTCTTCCGGGACATGCCGATTACGACCACGTCGCAATCTTGAGACACGCTTATCTCGTTCAAGAGCTTGGTGTTTGAATTGGCGATGATCTTGGATCTCTCCACATCGAGGTCATATTCCACTCGAACTTTCTGGGCGAGCAATTCTATTTCGTTGTCGATGTCTTCACAGATGCCGTCTTTCGATACGTTGCACAGATTGATCGTCTCTCGGACATCGTCTTTTGTGACGACCGGCAAGAGGTCCACTGCCAACCCTGCATCCAGAAATCTTGCCGCCGGGATAAGATAGTTCTCTTTGCGTTCCGGTGTGGTCAGTCGGCTGGCCAGAACGACCCCGCAGCGCGTGTTCTGCAAGACAGAATGGAGAAGATCATCTCCTTTTTGTTCTCGTTTGCTTCCGGTCCAACGCATTAGAAACAGGTTGATCTTTCTTTCTCTAATGGTGTCGGATATGGCATCACCTATGTCATGCGCCACTCTGATATTGGTGTGCACCGGAATCTTGTACTGATGACCGATAGCTTCAGCCAGAGCAGAGATTAACCGTCCGTTCTCGTCCGAGAAGGTCGCTTCGGCCGGGTCCGTCTCTTTTGGTATCAGTATCACATTGAGGCACTCCAGCTCATATTGCTTGTGTTTTGCCAGCCTGGCGGCGAGCTGGAGCAAGCTATCCGCCTGGGTGGGATCTGCCACAGCCACCAGAAGTCTGCCGACGCCGGCTTCCGGAGATCTGGTTTGATAGACCGTATAGCTGCTCGAATCTGACTGGCGTTTCATACTCATCGCCTTGGATTCGGCTTGGACAATGTCTTTTTCCGTGATCACGCCCACCACTTTCGAACGTTCCACCACAGGCAGTACTCTTATCTTGTTTCCTTCGAGAATCATCAAGACATGGGCAAGAGTGTGGTCTGGTCTTACCGTCACCGGCTTGGGGGTCATAATTCTTTTTATTGAAACGTCCTGGCTCAGTTTTTTTCTTCTGGCGTTTTCCAGATCTGTTCTTGAGACGATGCCGATGATCTTCTCTTCGTTGTCTAATACCGGGAAGCTCCAGTTGGGAAGCTCTGCAAGCTTTTCTGAGAGTTCTTTGAGTCTGGTGGTAGAAGGAAATGTGCGCACCGCTTTAGTCATAACATCCTCCGCTTTGAGGCGATAGAGCATGCCATGGGAAGGTTCGTCCTCTTTTAGGATAATGCCCTGGAGCCTAAGGATATGGTCGTACATGGAGCCTGGATCGAGTTGCTCGGCAACAAGATAGGCGAGCACGCAGCTGATCATTAGAGGCAAGACCACGTTGAAATCGGTGGTCATCTCGAAGATGATCACCACCGCAGTCATGGGGCTTCTGGCGATGGCACAAAAAACCGCTCCCATTCCGACAATAGAGAAGGAGGCTATATTGGCGTGACCGGATAGATAATGCTGAGCCGCTGCCACCAGGTGACCGAGACAGGCCCCCATGGTGAGGCTGGGTGCGAAGATACCACCGGGAGTGCCCGCTCCGACGGCCAGTGTGGTGAGTCCGAACTGGGCAAGAAAAGAGATGATTGTTATGTGCAGGTCGGCAGAACCTCTGACTAGAAGTTCTCTCAAACCGGCGGAATTGGCGAAGAAAGGAGGAAGTTGCATCATCACAAGCCCGGTAAGCAGTCCGGCCGCGGCCGATGATATGGGAATGGGAATACGGGCGATATCCCCGCGGAATTTGAGCGCCAGAACTTGCACTTTATTGAAGAGCGCGCCGAAGGCACCGGCCATGATGCCAAGCAGGACATAGAATGGAATGTCGTAATAGGCGAAAGTGGCCCGTGGAGCAAGATCATTGAAATCAATGTCAAGACTCTGTACGCCGACCAGTCTTGAAACGACGGCGGCGACGAAGCAGGCGACCACCGTCGTGCCCACGGCCAGCCCGGACATCCGGTTGAGAAGCACTTCCAGAACAAACAGGGCTCCGGCAAGCGGAGCGTTGAACGCCGCCGCCAGTCCCGCTCCTGCTCCGGCGGCGATAAGCTGGGTTCGATTGGCCGGAGTCGTTCTAATCCAGGTGCTGAATCGAGAAGAGATACCTGCTGCAACTTGAACGGTAGGTCCCTCGCGACCGAGGGCAAGACCGGAGCCCAGGGAGATGATGCAGGCGATTAACTTGTATATGGCAGTGCGCATTCCCAGGGGAATATCGGCTCCGGCAAGATTGGCTTTGGTCTGGGCGATACCGGATCCTCTTATCTCCGGAGCAAGATAGCGAACCATCAGACCGGCGACTAATCCACCTGCCATGCCTATTAGCGGTAGAACAAACGGTCCGAATTCCGCCACTTTCTGCACACGCCAGGTACCGACCAGACCGACCCCTTCTTTAAGGAGGACAGCGCCGGTAGCCGCCACCAGGCCAATAATGCAAGCTTCGAAGACACCGATGTTCACCGGGGCAAGACTGGGTTTCTTACTTCCGGATTCCTCGGTTTCAAGCATTCGTATTTCTCTTGTAAACCTGCTCGTATCTCGCTGCTGTGATGATGAGCGTGTAGCCCTCTATCTTTTCGAGAGAGCGCTTGAAGGATCCTTTGTACATGGATTTTAAAAGAGACTTGCGAGGCATTCCCATGATCATAAGGTCGCAGTGTTCGCTCTCTTTCATTGCGCTCAGAAGCTTGGTCGGTGAGTTGGCGTCGACAGCCATCCTGTGTATATCGAAATCCAACTTCTGTTTGAGCTTGGTATAGGTAGTGTCGAATGCGGTGCTTTCGTCTTTAGCGCGAACCTTTTCGTGCACATCGAGCAAATGTACGCTGACTCCCTCGCTGCCCGAGCCGGCAACAAATACCCTGGCCAGTTTGAGCGGCAACTCGTGTTCCAGATAGCTGCCCACCGGAACCACCACATCTTGCACCCCGGTTATGGCCTGACTGGCGGCTTGATTAACTAGAATTACCGGACAGTTAGTGTTCTTGAGAATAGTCTGGACTATAGAGTCTGCATTCTGGGACCTCTTTGAACCACCTTTAGCAGAATAGCGCATCAGAAACAGGTCTGCGTCGCGTTCGGTTATCGACTCGGCCATGGCCGCGCCCACATCATGAGCGACTCGAATACTGGTATGCACCGGAATTTCATGTTTTGCGCCCAGGGCTTCGGCTTTGGCCGCTATTTTTCTGCCGATACTGTCCGACACCTTTGATTCGGCAGGATCTCTGTCTCTGGGGACCGTTATGATATGCACACATTCGAGTTCGAATTTCTTGGTTTTAGCAATATCGGCGGCGATACCAAGCAGGTTCTCCGCGGTCTCGGGGTCGCCCACCGCCACCACCATTCTGCCCTGACCGGCTTCGGCCGATCTGGTCTGATAGACCACATAAGAGGAGCTGGAGGCTGTTGTTCTCAGTCCAATAAGCTTCGATTCGGCACTGACGATGTCGGAGCGGGTGATGATGCCCACCAGTTTGCCCCTTTCCACCACAGGTATGCGGCTTACCCCGAATTTCTCTATTAGATGAAGCACTCCTGACAGATATTCGTCCGGTCGCACGGTAATAGGCTTTGGTGTCATCACCTTCTCTACGGAGGTATCGTCAGGCAGTTTTTTTCTATTCGATTCGATGATATCCGGCTTGGTAATGATGCCCACCGGTCGCATCTCTTCATCTACCACCGGAAAGCCCTGGTGTCTGGAATTCTCGAACAGTTCTCTGACCTCTTTGAGGGTGGCGGTCTGTTTTATGGACTCGATATTTTTCTGCATGAATTTGCGGGCCGGCAGCCTGGTGATCAGGCTGTCTTCCCCTTCGCTCTCTTTGAGGTCGATACCGCTCCAGTGCAGGAGCTGGTCGTATAAAGAGCCCGGGTCAAGTCTTTCTGCCACTAGATAAGCGATGATGCAGCTGATCATAAGAGGCAGGACCACATTGAAGTCCTGGGTCATTTCGAAAATGATCACCACTGCGGTGATAGGCACCCTGGCAACAGCACAGAAGACCGCACCCATGCCAACTACGGCGAAGGTGCCGCAGTCTCCGCCTGACTGGAAGAAATAATTCTGAGTGATGGCGAGGAAATGACCGAGACAGGCACCCATGGTCAGGCTGGGGGCGAAGAGCCCTCCGGGGGCACCGGAGCCATAGCTAATAACGGTGAGTACGAACTGGGCGAGCAGGGCCTGGCTGACTACGCCTACGCTGAGTTCTCCTTCCACCAGCGTCTGTCGAAGAAGGGCATAGTTCTGCATAAATGGACAGACCATGAGAATCAGTCCGGTGATAAGACCGGCAAAACCACAAGTTACGTAAAAGGGCTTCTTCACTACATCCCTGGTAAAAGTCAGAGATTGAATAATGCTTTTGTTAAATAGAGAGCCGATGATACCGGCAGCGATGCCAAGGAGAATAACGAATGGGATGTCATAGGCAGTGAAGGTGGCTTTGGGCGCAAGCTCGGAAAAGTTGACATCAAGACTGTGCACACCGACCAGTCTTGATGTGACCGACGCGACGAAGCAAGCCACCACGGTGGTTCCCACTGCCAGTCCTGACATCTTCTGGAGAAGCTCTTCGAGGACAAAAAGCACTCCGGCGAGGGGGGCGTTGAAAGCAGCAGCCAGGCCGGCTCCTGCCCCGGCTGCGATGAGCTGGATGCGGTGGGTGGGTGAGGTTCTAATCCAGAGGCTCACCTTGGAAGAGAGGGCGGCGGCCACATGCACCGTCGGTCCTTCCCTGCCCAGAGCCATACCGGAGCCCAGGGAGGCGATACATCCCACCAGTTTGACCAGGGCCAGTCTGATTCCAAGAGGCATCTGGATGCCGTAGAGAGTAGCTTTGGTCTGGGGAATGCCGCTGCCGCTCGCCTCGGGGACGACAAACTGAAGAAGCAGGCCTGCGACCACGCCGCCGGTCAGACCGATGACCGGCAGGAGCCAGGTGTGATCGTGGGAGAGCGATACTCTAATCGAGCCCACCAGACCGACACCGTGTTTGAGAATGACAGCGCCGAATGCCGCCACCAGACCGATCAGACATGCTTCGAGAATGCCGATATTGACTGGCTGGTGGTGATGTTGAGAATCTTTCTTAGCGCCTTTGACCATAAGTAACTTCAGATTCTACAGTAATTACAACCAGCATTTATAAATTGGACTTACTTCTGTAAATCCAGTTTTTTCTCTCTCCTATCCCTTTCGATTTGATCTTCAAACAGAAACTGAGCCAGATCGCTTCGAGGAGGATTTGTTTTAGACTTGTTCTTCGGCGGCACCAGGGTAAGTGCCAGATCCGGACTGTTTTTTTTGAGGCGTCTGATCGACACTTCCGTCAGGGAAGGACATTCATCGAAAACCAGTTTCTTCAAAGATGCCGCCGGTTTGAACCTACGTATTCCGGCATCGGTGAGAGGCGATTTCGAAATATGTATAGATTCGATACCGGAGAACCTGATTTTTGCGATGATATCGTCGGTGATACCGCGTCCTCCCAGGCGAAGGTTTCGCAAGGAGGGGCTGCCTGCTAGAAGTGAGTTTAGAGAAGATTCCGAGCAATGCAAATATGTGATATCGAGCTCTTGCAGCTCTTTCAGATCTTTCAATCCTGGCGAACTTGTCACTATAGCTTCGCTGAGATTCCTGCAGCGAGCCAGTCTCAATCTGGTCAAGTGTGGATACACCGAAACGAGATGCTTTATCTCTTCATCGGTCACATTGGTGCCTGAGAGATCTAGATCGCATAAAAGTGGCGGACCGTTCAGTTCGAAAAACATTCTCTCTCGACTACAGCTGTCCTTGTCCAGGGTGAGCTTTTTCAGATTTCTCAGATTTGAGATACGCTTGAGCACCCCGGGAGCAAGGGCTGAATTTATTAGATAAAGCTCTTCCAGCGGTTCGCCTTCTAGATACTCAATCGCTTTTGGCGTCAGCTCCGCCATATTCATAGATACGGCATGGACCGAGTTGTTATTGACCAGCCTGGCAACGTCTTCGTCATTGGAGCCGTGCTGGGATTCATAGATGCCGTTCACAAGATTGAAGCCGATCTGTAGCTTCTGGGGAAAGGGGCTATGGTAATCTTTCTTGCCCTTGTGCAGCACCCTATAGATGGCTTTCTTCTGCTCTTGCTCTTTCGAGCTGTCGTTCTCTTTGAGCATGGGACGCAGCACAAGCAAAGCTACAAGTAGGGTCGCTGCTGTCGCCGAAAGACAGATCCAGATCCATTTATAAGCAGATATCGACTTTTTCTCGCTTTGCACGAAGTGATTCTATCAGGATATTCATTGCTAAAAATATCTCAGAAAACATCAGGCAGAGGAAGGGTGAGTTGTTTCGGTGCTTTGACCGCATTTTGAGATGGTGCGATAGGCTTGAAAGACGCCTTTTTCACGTTCTGAAAAAGCAGGCGTCCTTTATGCGGACCGCACTTTTTGCAGTATAGACCGGTCAGTCGGACCGGTTTGCGATGGCGGCTGAACAGGGTCATACAGCCGGGACAGCGAGCCTGCCATGCGCCCTGGGGAAGAATGGCGGTCTCGTCACAGGCTTTCGGCAAGCAGCCGACTCTCAGGCACATCTTTTTCCATACGTCATTGTGGCCATGTTCGACCCCGACTAGGGCATGGGCAATCTCATGCAGAATCGTGTCTTTGACATGGGCTTCGGCATTGCGAAAGACGTAGTAAGAAGAGAGCTCTATAGATTTCTTCGTGCCTTTGCAGACCCCGAGCTGTCTTTTGCTGTTATTGAAAGAAAATGACCAGTCACTCAGACCGTAGAGGTTCATCAAGTCTCTGGCCAGTATGCTGGCTTGATCTAGGTCCATTCTCGATCTTCAAGGTTTCGGGGCTGCGAAACCGTAATTATAGTTCAAATCATATATGGTGTCACGGGCGCATTGTGTCGTTTATATAAGCTGGATATCTAGTTAATCTATTCAGAAAAATTAAGTACACCTGTTGAGAACCTGGCCTTATCCTTTAGAGAGTTTCGTTTTCACTTCTTCGGCAACTGATAATCCGACCGTGACCACCGCCAGTCTTTCACGTCTTATATTGAGGAATCACACCACCGGAGCGAAAGGTTTTCGCCGGGACTATTTCGATCATTTGAAGAGTTGCACCCGGGAGTTCGTCGACGGAATCGAGTCCGGTGAGCTGGCTGCTTCACTGACCGCCGACCAGGCTTACGAGAGCACACCGGTTCAGGTGCTCAATCGCATATTCCGCATGCTCGAGCCTTACGCCATCGAACTCAATCGTGTCACAGCCGGAAGCGGTTTTGTTATAACGGCGTCCCCGCCCGCATTCAGCCATGAGCGTTTCGAGGGACAATGGCCTTACAACGCCTCGAAAATGGTGCAAGTCTATCGCTGTCGATTTGCCTCTATGGTGCTCAGCGCCAGCATTCGAGTCAAAGACGATACCATCGGCTTTTATCTTCTTCCCGCCGAGCATGCCATTCGTCAGAGCGAGGCAGAGGAAGAGTTTGGTCCCTTGATGATCTTCTCCAGTTATGGAGATTCTGGATACTCCCGTTTCGGCGATTGCGGAAAGGCACTCTGGTGGGTCGAAGGCAAGCCACTGACCGATGAGCGTTTCGAGCGATATTGTCTTCTGTTCTTCGACCACTTCGTGAAACGCAGTCAAAGACTTGTTCTTGAACGAATGAAAGCTGAGCGATTTTGAAAACAGGTTGGGGACTAGAAGAAGATATGAGAGGCCAGAGAGAACTAGCTAACTGTTCATGTATGAAGTTAATCTTGCGATGGAAGATGACATTAATTTCAAGATGGCAAGGCGGCTTTCTCTGCATTTAGTCGGGTAGATATAGAGAGTACCTTGGCTAATTAGTGAAATTGATTATGAGAGTATTGATAAGCCTTCTTCTTGCATTGACCTTTGTGGCGCCGGCTTTTGCCAAATCCGCCGAGGTCGATCCCGATAAGGTCCTGGTGGTAATGGTTTATTCGAGTAGTTGCAAGAAATTCTGCAACGAAGTAAGACCGATGCTGGCCAAAATTGAAGAGAAATATGGCGATAAAGTCGCTGTTCATATGCTCGGCATCAGCGGAGACGACCTCGCCAGGTCTAAAGAGATGGAAAAGAAGCTGGGCATCTCCGGATTTTTACCGGCGATGCTCGATCTCGTTCCTGCGGTGGGAATCTTTTCGCCTAAGCGGAAGCTGGTGAAGGAGTTAATCAGCTCCAAGAAGTTCGACCAGTACACGAAGTATATTGACGTTGCCCTGAAGGCTAAATGACCACATCCATGAATCTGAGCACGGTTCTGATGCGTCGGCTTATTTTAATCAGCCGGTTCGCCGGGGCTTGCGTGGCAGTTTTGGCTCTGCTTGTCGTAATCGGCTGGGCAACAGGCAATTATTCTCTGACCAGACTTATCCCTGATTTCGGCGGCAGTCTTCCTTTTGCCGGGCAACTGCACTCGGCTGCCGCGCTCAATTTATTCTTTCTAGGGACAGGACTGCTCTCTTTCGGCTTCTTCGAGGGCAAAATCAATAAAAAGGCTGCAATTATTCTTGCCTGTCCGGTGATTCTATCTAGTCTGCTTGCTTTGTACGAAGCTTTTTCCGGGACTGTATTGGACAGCCTGCGTCTCTGGGCGCCGACGCCCGCAGCGCCCGGGGTGACCTATCCCACTCCGATGATACCGGAGGCGGCGTTTACCCTGCTCTGTCTGGCGGTCGCCCTTGTTCTTATCGGAAGAGATTCTGAAAAGGCTGTCAGTCCCTGCCAGATAGCAGCGCTTCTATCTATCCCTGTGCCGATTCTCATTCTATTCGGGGCCGCCACCAGATCTCCCAAGCTCTGCGCCCTGGGCGGCTGTTTTGAGATGTCTCTTGCTTTTGCTCTGCTCACTCTAGTGCTTGCGGTGGGAATACTCTTCTCTCGACCGGATCAGGGCATGGCGCGGCTTCTCTCCAGCACCTCCGGTGGTGGCAGGCTCTGTCGGCGGGCTCTGGCGGTGCTGGCATTTCTGCCGGGTTTGCTTATTTTGAGGACCATGGCGGTCAATTACAAAGTCGGTGAGGAAGTCCTGGTTGAGGAGCCTCTCAGTTGGGCACTTTTCGGATTGATATTAGTGGCAATTGTCGCTTATATGATCGTCTCGGGGGCGCGTAGCCTGGATGTGCTCGAGACGCAGAAAGAGGAGATTGTCGATAAGTTGCTAGAGACCGAGCAAGCCCTTTCGAACAGCTATAAAGTAAGCGTAGAGAACTCTCAGGCGATTACCGGAATAAGATACAAGCGTATCTGTTTGATTTGCAGCCAGGACTTCGACGAAAGCCTTACGGTATGTCCTCTGGATGGAGGCGATCTGGAGAGAGTTCTGGACGAATCGCTCGAAGGTCTCTTGTTTGCCGAGAAGTACCAGATCGACTCTCTGCTCGGCACAGGCGGTATGAGCAGTGTCTATAAAGCACATCATGCGGATCTGAAGAAGGACTTCGCCATCAAAGTTCTGAAAAACGCCTCTAGTACGGAGTCTTTGAAGCGATTCAAGCGGGAAGCCCAGGCTACCAGCAGTCTAGATCACAAGAATATTGTCGGTGTCTCCGATTTTGGTATCGCTCCGGATGGACGGTCTTATATTGTGATGGAGTATGTAGAGGGCGAAAGTCTCTCGGAGCTCATTCACCGAATGGGAGCGCTCACTCCCAAAGTCTCCAGTTATCTTATCACCCAGATTTGTGACGGATTGATTCATGCCCACGAAGCAGGCATCGTGCACAGGGATCTGAAGCCAGCCAATATTATGCTGGTCAAGAACAAGCAAGATGGTATCACAGCCAAGATAGTCGACTTCGGACTTGCCAAAATCCTGGATGACGGCATGGACAAATCGCAGCAACTGACCCAGACCGGGGAATGTTTCGGCAGCCCACTTTATATGAGCCCCGAACAGTGTCTTGGTACCAAGGTAGATCATAGAGCCGATATCTACGCTCTTGGTTGTATCGCCTACGAATGCCTGACCGGCGCACCGCCGATTGTAGGACGCAATATCCTGGACACTTTCAACCGCCATCTCAACGACCCTCCCCCGCCTTTCCCTCCGGAGTTGAATGTTCCCAGGGAATGGGCGGCGATTATTTTTACAGCTCTGGCCAAGAAGGCGGAGCATCGTCCAGCCAGTGTCAGAGAGTTCAAAGAGGCTTTTAAGAAGCCCTTGACCCAGAGGTCGACTACATAGTCCGCACGTAACGCAAAGAGATACTGGCCGGTGCCACCAGACCAAGCTGTCGGCGCGGATTGAAAGCACCGGGGACGATACTGCCATCGGGCAGTCGCTGGGGTGGTCCCGGTAGGGCGGTGGCTCCCGGGTTGATATGCTGACCGATAGTAATCGGCACTTCTAGAATAAGCATATGACGTTTATATTGATAAGAGAAGCCCGGTGCCACCGCCAGTGCCCATCCCGGTTGTCTGAAGCCGCGATTAGATCCGATTAGATCTCTGCTTCTCAGCCCGTCCCAGTGCAGGGTGCCTCTAAGGCGCAAGCCACGAAGCATGGGCTTGTCCCAGGTCTTGGGAATGCGCGATGAGAAGCCCGCTCTCAGGGTCCAGGTATCGGCAACGGAGTTTTGCAAGCGAGAGAGAAAAATTGGATTGAGCGGTACGCCTAAGCTCTCAATAATCGAAGGGGTGCCGTTTGTTACTCTGGGGTTGGCCAGATAAATCGCCGAAGAAAAAAGAGTGGTGCCTCTAAGCAAGGTCGGACTGCGCAAGACTTTATAGGCGTCGTAGCCGAATAGAATGCCGACACCGCCGTCGCCGGGCAATGCCGCCGGTGGATAGGCGGATCTTCTACGGGGGTCGAGACCCTGTTCATTGGGGATGACCCGTCGAGCTTCCCAGCTGCCGGTGGGCAGTTTGATACCCATACCCAGGGAGACGTTCTCGAAAGGATGTTCGGAGGGATCGAGTACAAAAGACTGACCGTAGAGACTGAGGTCTCCGACTCCGTTTATTCCAAAGCCCCGACGGGTGCCCTGGTCTATGCCTAGAGGCGGCAGTATGGTCGAAAAATTGTTGAAAACAATCGGCAGCGTGCCGGTCAGTCTCACCCGGCTGTTGACTTTATAGAGCGCGGTGACATCCAGGGTGCTGAGCCGGATTTTGGGGCCCCAGAGCTCGGTGAAGCTCCGGTTATAGCGCGAATTGAAATAGGAGCGATCCGCAGAAGCGTAGCGCCAGCCGGCAGAGAGTTGAAATTTTCCTCCAGTCGAGCCTAACCCGGGCACGATTCCTCTAGCGGCCGCTCATCCCTGGGCCAGGGCGAACGGCGCTTTCAAGAAAAAGAAGACACCGGTGAGGACGATAGTAAGGTAGATTTTGTAAGCGATTTTCACCGCTACAGTATAGCCTAAAATAATACGTATAAGACTAGATAATAAACCAGAACGTGCTGCCCTCGCCTTCTTTCGAGTTGACGCCGATTTCTCCGCCGTGCTGCTCCACGATTGTTTTGGATATGGGCAAACCCAGTCCGGTACCGCCTTTTTCGACCTGGTCTGATTTGTCTACCTGTTTGAATCGTTCAAAGACATCGCCCAGTTTCTCTTCGGGAATACCGCGTCCTTTGTCTGTGACCGAGATCCTTATCCTGTCTTCGTCTAAGGCTTCGGTCCTGATCACTATCGATGACTGGGGCGGAGAAAACTTGATGGCGTTGGAGAGAAAGTTAATTAGGACCTGAACCAGTCTGTCTTTATCTGCCACCATTTTTAAATTGGAGTCGATCATCTCTAGTTTGATCTCATTCCTTTCGGCAAGTTGCTTGACCGAGGCAATCGATGCGTAGATTATCTCCTGGGTGCTGGTCTCTTTTATGTCCAGATCAAAGGCGGCACCCTGCATGTTTTCGATGCTCAGTAAATCGTCGATAAGCCTTATCACCCGGTCGGTGTCATGGGCGGCCATTGTGAGCCTGGATTGGGCTTTATCTGTCAACTCCGCGATTATGCCGTGGGAGAGATTGTGAAGCGAGTACTGTACCTTGGAGAGCGGGAGGGAGAGCTCGTTGCGAACCAGCTCGACCAGATGCTTGCGCTGACGGTCCACTCTGGCCAGATCACTGGCGGTGGCATGGAAGACGCGGTCGAGCTGGCTGATTTCGTCGTCGCCGCCCACCGGTTCCGCCAGTGCCTCTCTTCTTAGCAATCTTCTTGTGTTGTCCAAAACGACCTTCAAACGCATGGTGGTACTGGCGGTGAGATAGACCGCCAGACCCACCGTAAGTACTATGTTGAGGATGACACCATATATGATGATTCGTTTGATTTTAGAATCGAAATAGCGTTGACGTTTGCCGACACTGGCCTGTCTCTCCTTCTCTACATCCAGCAAGTCGTCTACGTTTCTCAAGGCAAGGGTGAAGAAGTCATAGACCTTGTCTATCCGTACATCCGAGTCGACGTAGTTTTTTACGTCTATCTCCTGTTCGAACTCTTCTGTAAACATATCAGAGAGCCTGTTGAGAGTCTTCGAACAGCTCTCTTTTATAACAGCAGCATTTTTGGCTCTTTCAGAGTCTCCTTTGCACAACTCTATCAGCTCTCTACTGGCGAGTTCCGCTTTGCGTTTTTCGTCCATGAACTTCATCTGCAAGAACGGCAAACGGTTGGAGTTGTAGAAGACGGCAATGAGCTCACAGTCTATTAATTTCGTCACCACCGAGGTGGCTGCCGATACCACTTTTTTTGATTCGATTACTTTGTAAACCTCTTGCTCGGACTGATAGAGAGAGACGGCAAGAATAATGTGAAAGACAAGTTGGAAGACCGTGGGCAGAAAAATAACCACAAGACCTTTGAGCAGTAATTTAGATCTTGGACTAATCATTGGCGTTCCTCCGGTAAGGAAGCCAGATGGTAAAAGCGGTGCTGGTACTCTCAGAGGAGAGATCTAGCTTGCCGCCATGGGCGGTTATTATCGCTTTTGCCAGGGCGCCGCTCAATACATCGAGATGCGGGCAATTTAAGCTGGTCATTTGCTGAGAGGTCTTGCTGAAGTATTGCAGGCGCTCATGCTCGTCTATTTGGGGACCCTGATCTTCTATGATGATATTGATACCGTCTTTGCCAGGCTCCACCAGCACCAGGCTCTCTCTTTGAGCGGACATTCTTGCCTGGGATGCGAGCAGCAAAATGGTAAAGGCTTTCTCCAGCAGCATACTGTCACCGACAGTGGTGAGTTCGACAGAATTTTTTTCGGTATTGGCTTCCATATTCAGAGCCGGACAAGCCGGGCTCCATTCGTTTAGCACCCTTTCATAGCTTTGCCGAATTAAATCGGGCAGATTGATATTCTCTTGTTTAATCACCTGGGAACCGCTCTCCAGCCTTTCCACCAGGAGCAAATCATTGACCAGATGAATCAGGCGGGTGAGCTGGGTCTGGGTCTCGTCGACCGAGCGATGCAGGGTCTGAGGATAGTCGCCCATGGCACCTGCCTGGAGCAGGGTGAGGGTACCTTGTATGGATGTAAGCGGCGTTCTCATCTCGTGACTGACCACGCCGATAAGCTGTTCTTTGAATGTCTCGAACTCCATGATCTCACTGGCTGTTTGATGCAGGGCCTGATCTAGTTCGGCGATTTCATCATCGCCTCGCATGGGCGGATTCAGCTCCATCCTGGCGCCTAGTTTGAAGGTATTGGTCAGAACGTTGTCCAGTCTTTGCGAAATATACCTGGCGAAGTAGCGCGCAAGAAAAAAGGTGATGGTGATATTGACCACGGCTCCGAATAGAAGCAGAATCTGAATTCGAAAAATTGAGTCTCGAAAGAGCTGGGGTTCGACAGTCTGAATCTGTCTTTCTCGTTCGATAATGGTTTTGCTCGAGCCCTCTGAATGGACCAGTAAAAGATTGCCGACATTACCGCTGGTGGCGAAGAATGCCCCGAGGCGGTTTTTAGGATCGGAGTTCACCACCTTTTCCTGGTTTTTGATCCAGTCCCTGGCCGAAGCATTTAACCGGGCTGCTTCAGAGCGTTCCATATCGTCATCCCTGGTCAGCCTCATCAACCTGGCACTGCTCGAGCGAATCTCTTCGTGGGATTCTTCTAAGCGCGCAAGAAGATCCGGTCTTCTCGAGACGTTATAGATTATGGCGGTGGTGGTCGAGGCGGCAATCTCTTTGAGTACGGTCTCGACGGCGATGATAATATCGTGGGAGCGCATCTCGCGATTGATATGGATGGCGGTCTGGTCTATCTGGCTGACCAGAACGGCGACGAATAACGCTTCGAAAAGAAGCGGTACCGAGACTATCATCAAGCCCTTATGGAGAATCGAGAGCTTCATGGAAACCGTATAGATCTAGAGGAGTGCTTTAATAAGATTCCCCATATGCGCTATGACAAGCTCTATTATCTGACGCCTAGCGGGCACCGCCCTCGATGAAGCGAATCACCAGATCGGCCAGTTCTTGCTCGGCTTTGTCTACCAGGGCTTGATTGCCGCTTGTCTTAGCCTGGGCCAGAAGCGCTCTTGCGTCTCCTATTACCGCAATTCCTCGACCGAATTCCTCACCGGTTCTGGCTACTTCCTTGAGACCGATGCTGCCATCCGGTTTCTCGTAGGTTCTTACCATGACATTGGCCGGTAGTCCCTCTACCTTCATCTCAGAGACCAGGGGCTCCAGCTCTTTGGGGCTGTTGGTCAGGTCTATCTGGGCGAAGATGGCGTTTTTGTCTATCGCTTTTTGAACCGGTTCTGTAGACCAGGCTGCATGCTCGGCCGTTCTACAAGGACCGCACCAGTCTGCCCTGAAGTCCATAATCAGTGGACGGCCGGATTCGTGGGCTGCCTCTATCGCCTCGTTCAACTTAGCCAGGCTGTCGACCTTTTCGAATCTGGTTTTTTCCGGAGTTTTTTCGACTTTATGATCCGATGGGCTTTCCGGCTCTTTTTGCACTTCCGGGTAGGCGGATTTTTCCATCATTTCAGAGACGCCTTTATAGGGCAGCAACTCTCTCAGTTTATCGGCTGGAACTCCTTTGGCTTTAGCCATTTCTACCACCGGTCCGGCAATCTCTGCGGTTTCCATCAACTCGGGATGACGGCGGGCACCTTCGGCTATCGCTTGCATACCCGTTTCGACCGAGGCCGCATCCGGACCCTGGCTCATCTCAAAGAGCCCCTTGTTTATGCGCAGATAGCCATCTGCGGCACCGAGGCGCCCGAGACCCTCGATATTGTTTTTGATTCCGTTTAGAGTATCCGGCGCAGCATCGGGTTTGGCTTGTTCTTCGGCCAGGCTCTTTTGAAACAGTGCCGTCACCCTGGAGAGATCTCCCTGGTCGACAGCGTCTGCCGCCGCAATAGCCGAATCGTAGACTGCCAGCCGGGCGTCGTAGGTGTTGGCTCCCTGGATTTTGGCTAGAGCTTCTTTTATACGCCCCTGAGACTCTTTCAAACTCTCTATCGAGGCCAGGTCCTCATCGGAATCCTTTACTTCCGGCTCTTTTACTTCTACTTTCTCAGGAGTTTTTTCCGGTTCTCTTTCCGGTTCTCTTTCCGGTTCCTTTTCTGGTGTATTCTCAGGAGTTTTCTCGGGTGTTTCGGCTTTCTCCTTCTCTAGCTCCTGTTGTCTTTCTTTCAATTTGAGATCCGGGAAGGCTTTGTCCAGTTCGTCGCCGGCATAAATCGTTTTTGCCATACGGTCGACATAAGTCGGTTGTTTAGCCAGTTCCGGATGTCTTTCGAAGGCGTCTTTGATGTCTTTGACACCATCTTCCAGGTCACCTTCGTTTAGATGAAATAGACCTCTTTCGAATCTGGTGATACCATCGGCGATGTCAATGTGATCGATGGTGGCACGGTAGTTTGTCAGATTGTCGACTTTGCTCTTGTCGGCTCCTTCGCCTTTCTTTTTCTCCTCTTCAAGCTCTCTATCGAGAAACTGCTTGACCAGGGCGGTCTCTTTCGGGTCGACCTGATCAGATGTTTCTACCGCTTTATCAAACAATTGTTTGCGCTGATCTTTTGTAAGACCGACATGCTCGCCTTCGCCTATCTTGAATTTCAGCATGCGCTCCACCGCTTCGCGATAGTCGCTGTCGGCACCGACATTTTCGTTTCGTCCGGCTACAATAGAGCCGAAGATGTCTTCACGCTGTTGATTGATATGCTCGAGCGCGGTCAGCTCCGGGCTCCTGGGCTTGTCGTTCTCTTCCGGCTTGTCTTTTTCTTCCGGATTGTCTTTGACCTCGGGTTTTTCTTGCGGGGTGTCGCCTTCGTTTTTCTTCGTCTCCGGCTCGACGGCATCGGGCACCTTGAACTTGCCTTTGTTCTGGTCCATTCTGCGCTGGGCGTACTGAAGCTGGTCTTTGATAACCGAAGAGATCTCTCCTCTAGCACCCCAGGTGTTTGCCACCAGCTTGCCCAGGTGTGGCTGACCGTCCTGATCCGGCGTCAGGGCGAATATGCCTGTGTAGGCCATATCGGGATCGTTGCCCACGTTCTTCTCGGCATACTGACCGAGTTCGGTGGACTTGTCGACTCTGTTTTTGTCCACGAAAATGTAGACAGCGTCGTTGCCACCATCGCGTGAGCCTTTTGTCGGCCCATCAATGAGACTTTTGGTATGTGATGTTTTTTCCGAGCCGAAGACCACCACCACCGGTTTGCCGGTACGGGCTGCTTCGTTGAATCCTTCTTGCCAGTTTTTGTCCGTGTACTTGAATTGACCCTCTACGTCCTTGTTATAGGCGCCCGAGTCTTTCCAGTCGTTGGCAGCCTTGCCGTGATCCACTATCTGAACATTGTCGGATATCCGTGGCGTCGAATCATTGATCCGGCGAACAGCAGGAATGTCTTGCCTGGGGTCAGGATTATATAGATTTGGATTCACCACCGGTGAATCTATTGGTGTCCTCGGGTCTACCCTGTCCGGATAGTACCTGGGTGTGGGACACGGCTGAAATGGACGTCAACCCATACCTCTAATACCTGTTGTGTCGTCGGAGAACAAGGGGGAGAAGGCTCAACGCCTTACTTCGTAAGAAGGCTCAATGCCTTACTTCGTAAGAAGGCTCAACGCCTTACTGGGACAATATTAGAGGTCATATGTGACTCTTTGGTACCCTGTTCCAATACAAGCCTACGTGTTTTTCCCACTACCAGCCTGCACCAGGCTCAATATCTCTACTCTTGTGGGCAAAGACGGCACCGCACCGGGCTTGGTTGTAGCCAGCGCTCCGGCGGCGCAGGCTTCGCGGACGGCGTCTTTTAATGAAAGTCCTTCGGTAAGCCCCCTGGCAAGACAACCGGCAAAGGCGTCCCCGGCGGCGGTGGTATCCACCGAATCGACTTTATAGGCGGCAATTTTGATCTCCTCGTCATCGGGACCGATGCCTGCCACGCCTTTTTCTCCGAGGGTAATTAGCACCGCTGCCCCTGGCTTCATTCGGCTTTTGAGCTCCCGGGCGGCTTCTAAGGCAGCGTCCACACCTTTGATATCTCGTCGAAGCAAAAGACCAGCCTCGCTCTCGTTGGGTATCAGATAATCGAGCTTTTTATATAACGCATCGGGAAGCTCGCCGTCATCAGGAGCAGGAGCCGGATTGAGCAATACTTTCAGATCTAATTCAGCAGCCAGTTCAGCCGCATGAATAACGGTCTGCATCGGTATTTCGAGCTGAAGTACCAGGAGCTTAGCTTTCTCCAGCAAGGGTTTTGCCCGGTCTATATCGGATGGAGCAAGTCGGTCATTGGCGCGCGGGACGATGATGATGCTGTTGTCTCCATCAGGATCTACATATATGTTGGCGAGACCGGAGCCTGATTCCGGGTCGCTGGACATGGCTGAGATATCGACACCGTTTCTCTCGAGGGTTTCAATAATCAGCTCGCCATAAGAGTCTTTGCCGACCTTGCCGACCATGGCCGTAGCGGCCCCGGCCCGGGCAGCAGCGAGAGCCTGATTGTTGCCTTTGCCGCCGACAAAAGTCTCGAAAGAGAAGCCTTTGACAGTCTCACCTTTCAAAGGCCTGCGCGGAATCTGAAAGACCATGTCGAGGCTGAGACTGCCCACCACTACCACTTTTGCCCCTGCGCTCATGACGTTTTCCTCTTCCAGCCACAATCATATCGAAAGACGATTATATTGCTTTTGTGGTATTTATATTCTCGTTTAGAGAAGACAGATTTATTTGCATGGCAAGAGTTGTTAGATTTCACGAGACCGGCTCCTCCGATGTTCTAAAGCTGGAAGAAGCGCCAGAGGCCAGCCCCGGGGAAGGCGAGGTGCTTATCCATGTACTGGCCATGGGCTTGAACCGAGCCGAGATTCTATATCGTCAGGGGCTCTATTTAGAGAGAACCCGGCTGCCTTCTAGAATCGGTTATGAGGCCTCTGGTCTGGTGAAGGAAGTCGGTGAAGGAGTCACCGATTTTAAAGAAGGCGATTATGTCAGCACCATACCGGCCTTCTCCATGCGTCAGTACGGTGTCTGTGGCGAAGAAGCCCTGGTGCCGGCGAAAGCCCTTGCTAAAATGCCCGAGTCTATAAAGCCCGAAGAGGCTGCTTCGGTCTGGATGCAATATCTGACAGCCTATGGCGCTCTCATAGACATTGGTCAGCTCACTGCCTCTCAGGCTGTTTTGATAACGGCGGCGAGCAGCAGTGTCGGTATCGCCGCCATTCAGATGGTGAAAGACCTGGGCGCCATGCCCATCGTCACCACCAGAACCGCGGCTAAAAGAGATGCCTTATTAGAAGCCGGAGCCGCCCATGTGATAGTCACCGACGAAGAGAACCTGGTGGAGAGGGTCAGAGCCTATACCGAGGGTAAAGGCGCTGATATCATATTCGATGCCATCGCCGGATCGATAGTGAACGAACTGGCGGAAGCGGCCGCCTATGAAGGCACCATCTTTTTGTATGGCGCGCTCAGTCTGGAGAAAACACCGTTCCCGTTCAGAACCGCCCTATCCAAGGGGCTTTCCATAGTCGGCTACACGATGATGCAGATTGCCAAAGACGAAGACCGTCTTGAATGGGGCAAAGCCCACATCTTATCCGGTCTTGAAAGGGGCGCATTCTTGCCTGTTGTAGACAGGGTCTTTCCCCTGGCTGAATTAGGGGCAGCCTATGACTACATGGAGACGAATCAGCAACTGGGCAAAATTGTGGTAACGACGGAGCTTGCCTGATTCAATCCTAGTATTCTGTCGGATCTACATAGCTGCGGTCCGTGCTGTCCGGATCGACTTGAAAGATGGCGATGGAATTGCCGCCTGGATCTAGAAAGCTGTAGGCTTCGCCATTGGGCGTGCCGAAAGGACCGGCCTGTTCTTTAAAGCCTCTTTCTTTCAGCTCTCTAATTGTCAGACTCAGATCATCCACTTCGAAAACCGGCTGGCAACTGGGTGCTTTTCTGTGATTAGATACCAGCAAAAGCGGACCGGAGCTTACTTTGAACGCAGTCACCCTGGCGCCGAATCTATCGAAATCCCAGACTTTCTCCGCATGTAAAACGTCCAGATAGTACTCGACCGTGGCTTCGTAATCGTCGGTGCCCAGATAAAGATAGGAGAGATTTTTGAAGGGAGGCTTTTTGAGATCTGCGCCGCTTTCGATTTCTTGCGACGCTTCGCCGGTTTCGTTAAGAACCGCACCACAGGCAATATCGGCTGATGCCGGGTCCATCACCGTTGGGGCTGATGCACCGATAATCTTGCCGGTAGAAGGAGAGGAGAAAAAACTGGAAGAACTAGAAGAATTAGTCGAACTAATGCCTGCCTGGGGCACGGAAGTCTGGGATGGCAGACCGATTATTTTGTTGCGGGGCGGGTCCGTCGCAGGCGAAGGCGGAGGAGGCTGTGCCTGGGTCTCTTGCGGTGGAGCTGGAGTCTGCACAGGAGTCGGATCTGGAGAGGACGCAGGAGCGAGAACGGGAGCGGGAGCGGCTGCCTGGCCATGCAAACGGGCTCTCCTTCGCTCTTCCATGCTTATCTCGAGCATAATAGCGCAGGTCTTCTGTTTAAACTCAAAGGCTTCGTTCTCGCTACTGGCTGTTTCCAGGGATTTCGCCAGGGTCTGTAACTCCTGGGCTATCTCTTTCTGATTCTGGTTGCAGAGGGACGAGATGGTCTCTACTATTTCGCGGCAAATCTTGTGCCCGTTTTCAGGCACGCTCTCTTTTATCGCCTCGAGCGCCTTTTCAATGAGCGCGCTTCTCTGTTTTTCGTCAACAATCGCCATGATCTGGGTTTCTGTTTGTATTCAGCTCAGACTGTAGAATTTCCTGCCAATATTATGCATTTCACGGAGTAAATTGCTAATCTCTCTTCTCTGATTTTTATCCGAATAGATACGTTCCAGTCCTTCTATGACATGATCTATGCCCATTTTGTCGGCTGATCGCAACAATCCGCCGCGAAAAGGCGGATAACCGGCTCCGATAATCAATGCCAGGTCAATCTCTCTGGGCTTCTTCACAACTTTGTCTTCCAGAATTCTAGAAGCTTCATCGATCATGGGCAAAAAGAGAGCCGCTTGAATCTTTGTAATCTCTTCCGGCGAAGGCTCTTCGTCAGAGCTGACAGCGCCCATACTCTCTTGTACATAGGGATTGACCCCGGCTTTCTTGCCGTTGCTCTCCCAGACATAGATGCCTTTATTATTGGATTTGCCGTCGAAGCCGGCATCGATAGGAAAGTAGATCTCCGGGGGCAATTTGATGCGTTCTCCGAAAGCATCAGACACGCATTCGCTCACCGCCTGGGAGAGCCCCCAGCCCAGGTCGTCCAGCAGTTCGAGCGGTCCGAAAGGCATGCCATACTGTCTTGCCGCCGTATCTATCCACTGCACAGGTGTTCCGGCAACGAGGATATGAAGCGCTTCGGTTAGATAACAGGTAAGCAGCCGGTTAACGATAAATCCGGGGCTGTCCGCCACAGAAACCGGGACTTTACCCAGCTTGCTGACAAAGGCGAGACCGCGGTTCAAGGCTGTCTTATCGGCTTTCTCTGGAACGATAGCCTCTACTAGAGGCATTAGATTTATTGGACTGAAAAAATGCAGACCGATGAAGCGTGTGGGATCGCCGGCGAAATTAGCCAGCCTCTCCACCGGGATAGACGAGGTATTGCTGGCGAAAATGGTCTTTTCGCCTATATGAGGCCAGATCTCCTCTATCAATTTCTGTTTTGCTTCCAGATTTTCGTATATAGATTCTATGACCAGGTCAGCCTCTGCCAGCTGTTTTAGATCCGTGACAGAAATAAGCTTTTCTTCTGTCAGATCCGGAAATCTTTTTTTCAGTCGCTCCAGCTCTTGCTCGGACTTTTCGTCAGAAGAGGCTCTGATAAGAACCTTCAAGCCATTCTCCAGGCAGAGCTCGGCGATGCCGCGGCCCATGAAGCCACTGCCTATAATGGCAACAGTTTCGGGGGTGCCGAATTTCGATGCCGCTCTTACAGCCATCTGGCTTGCCATCTCTTTGTGGAAATAGAAGTTGATCATATTGCGGGCTGTGTCTGAGACCGCCACTTTGCTGAAGGCTTCTATCTCTGCCGCCAGTCCGGCTTCAAGACCTTCATTGAAGCCTGTTTCCATCACTTCTATGGCAAGTGCCGGCGCCGGGTAATTTTCGCTGGCGCGCATTCTAACCGCCCGCTTGGAAGACTTGAGCACCATGGCTCGTTTCTTGGCGCCGCCCTCTGCTTCTTCTACTTTAGCCTCTTCTATGACCCGGTATTTTTTGCTGTCGAAGTCCTTTTCATATAAAGCGAGCACGGTCTTCTCTGCTTCGGCTAAGAGATCTTCTTTGGGCACCACTCTGTCAATCAGACCGACTTCTAATGCCTCTGCCGGCTTCAGAGTCGAGCCTGACAGGATCATATCCACCGCTTTGCGATAGCCCACTCGCCGGGGCAATCTCTGGGTGCCGCCCAGACCCGGGATTAAGCCGATGGTCACCTCGGGCAATCCGAATATGGTCGAGGCAGTGTCTGCTGCCAGGATCTTGTCCAGGCAGAGCACCAGCTCCAGCCCTCCGCCCAGGCAGGCGCCGTCCACGGCAGCAACCACCGGCAAGGGAGTGTCGATTACACTGTTCAAAAATTTGTGTCCACGGCTGGATAGAGACCGGGCTGCCGCCTGGTCTTCAAACTTGACTATCTCTTTGATGTCGGCGCCGGTGATGAAAATGCCGTCTTTTGGACTGTGCAGAAGAATGCCTTTGAGATCCTTCTCTTCGTTGATTTTTTTGAATGACGCGGTGAAACAGTCGAGCACATGCGAGGACAGGGTATTAGACAAGCCTTTGACGTCGATGGCAAGATAAGCCACCCCGGAAGGCTTTCTTGTCAGGGTGATTGCATCTCCCCAGGTCCCTAGAACTTTGTCTTCAGAAGCGATAGCGGGATTCAAAGCCAAGATGTCTCCTTCTTTGCGCTTTTATACAGAATACGAGATAGAAGCGTCAGTTCATGATTCTAACTTCTCTTGCGGATTTAGAGATATTTGCAACTGTCAGTCTTAATCTTATTGATGCAAGGTTGTAAAGAAAGTCACTCAGCCTCGCCGGGAATGCAATAGCTCGACATCGAATAGCCTAATAACACCGAATCAGATATCATCTCCCGCGGCAGAAGATAGGCGTTACCCTGTATCGCTTCTTCGTTTTCGGCTAATTTAAAGAGCTGTTCGAAGCTGGTGTCGAAGATCTGCTCCAGAATAGAGAAAGAGCCGCTGCGCTTGCCCCGGCACAAAAAGCCCAGACCGCGAGAGGTCTTCTCGTCGGAGGTCAGGGTGAAGCAGGCAGTCTCGCCGTCCTCTTCCAATTCGTTGAGGGTCTCGTTTATGAATCCTATCGCCTCTTTTCCGGCCGATTCCTCTTCGTGCACCGGGCAGCCAATGAAAAGAGAAGCCATGGAAAGCACAATCTCTTCGGGCAGCTCATAGACCAGAATTTGAGCGTCATCGTTCTTGATATCGTTGAACATGCGCTTGAGCGCCTTGTCAAAAAGATGTGCCTCGGGAAGGTTCTTGCTGCCGTAGATACAGCCCACGGCTCGACCTCTATAGAGCAACACGGCAGAGCGAGAAAGGGCTTCTTCCGAGGTCGCTTTGATACAGCCTGTCAGACCGGCGGTTTCGATATCGGCGATAAGCTGGGGCACATCGCAGTCTTTTGCGTTCAAAGAATAGGCGAGGGTGCCGGTTATGCTCGGCATGATCAGATCCACCGCCCGTCTTAGCTTGACATTGCTTGGATATGAGTCGGCCCATATAGTAAACGGGGTCTCGTCTTCGTTCTTGAGCCCAAATTGCACTCTTTCTGTCGTCCCGACCACATAGGCAAAAGTAACCAGGGCCCGATTGTTGTGCATGCAGACAAAGGTTGTAGGCACCGAAGAGCCGAGGGCAAGCTGGTCTCGGCTGGGCACGAAAGCATCGATATCGTAGGAGAGAATCACCCCCCGGTAACCACCGGGCTCTTTCTCTAGCAGTTTGCACATTATGGCCTGGCCGGGGCGCAGGGACTTGTTTTGGTTGCTTTCAGACATTCCATCATCCAATGGTGCAGGATGTCGATTTTAGCACTTAACCATTTATTTGAATAACCGACCCTGTCCACGTAAAATGTCCTCCATGCTGGACCGGTTCAAGAACTTTCAAATATTCGTCATACTTTCTGCGGTGCTTTTAGTTGGTGCCTGTACCGGCAAGTCACAAGATGCCGTCGGCTCCGGCTCGGGCATTGAGAGTAAGGCGGTCTCGACCGGCAAATCCGGTGCCACTGTTGAGGAAAGAGCTCTCTACACAAAAGAGATAGCGGCCATGGCAGAGCAACTGGACAGGACTTATGAGGATGGCTGGATCTGCGGGCGTAACACCAGGGTGCATAAATCGGGCTATCGAGACGTAAGCCCCCAGGTAAAAGCCCAGTTTGCCGTCGCCTATCAGGAGATGCTGAATAAAACAGATCAGAATCTCGCCATGGAGGCAAGCTCTTATATCCCCTACAGCAAACGTTTTGAATTCGCCCTGGATTGGTGGAAAAATTCTGACGCCCGAGAAGCTTTCTTAAAAGAGCCTACCAAGAAAAAGCTGGTCTGGTTGCAAGAGTCTATGCTTGATGGCAGCGAGCTATTCTGGCGAGTATTCGAAAAATTGAACCCGGGTAAGGTCAATTCGGTGGCGGTCATGGCTCACGATCAGGAGCAAGACATGGTCTACAACTATACCGAAAGAGAAGGTCATCCAGGCTCTTTCAGCCAGCAATGGGTAATCTGGTCCGATACCCTGGCGGCGGTCGGCGATAGTAAGGGCTCGAACCAGAAAGACAAGTCTGAAAAGAGCCAATAAATAAACTTGAATTCTCATTGGGCGATCTGGGTAAATCTTACAAGGTGAGCTACCACAAATCTCAAGATGCAGGATTCTTAGATAAGTGACCGGTCCCGGAGACGAAAAATACTCTAGAGAGGCGCTCTTTCATAAGCGCCTGGCTGATCTCAGGGCAGAAAACGAGCAGTTTCCCTGGAGCATCTCTGAAGCGCCCGAGTTCGAAATTCCCAAAGAGCAATCCAAACTCTTTGCCGACCGCTCTATAGAAGACCCGAATTTATCTGATGACGAAATCGAGCGCCGTGCATTATTAGATCTGACCTCCTACAATTTCTGGACTTTCTATAAACGACTCAACTACGAAAGTCGTCGTGCCTCCCGTTATGGCAGGGATCTATCGCTTTTGCTTGTCTGTATCGATGGACTCAGCCAGGTGACCGGGCGTTATGGACTGGCTGCCGAGAATGCTGTGGTGCTCGCCGCCGGTCGGGTGTTGCTTGGCTGTGTGCGCGATGTCGATATCGCCGGACGTTGTCGAGACGATACCTTTGGTGTCATTCTGCCGGAGACCGGACAGACCGGGGCAGAAGTGGCCGCCGAGCGCATCCGGACTAAAATGGAAGACAGCGAGATTGTCATAGATGGCAAGTCGTTCTCGTTCACTGTCAGTGTGGCCGGTATTGGTCACACCGATAAGAATCGCCCAGTCGATCAACTGGTGGCAGACGCGATAAATATTCTAAAAGAGTGCATCGCCGATGGTGGCAACATGGTGATCATCGAGTGATTTTAGGGATTCTGGAACGCATTGTATCTAAAGTGCTTTCAACTTTTTGAACCACTCAGAAAAATGTTTGCACTCTTCCAGGATCTTTGCTAATCCTATATCTAGAGCAATTGCAGTTCCATGGAATGGTTTGTTGTACTTCTTGCAGATGCTCATTATTCGAATCGAGGGAGCAGAGTCGTGACCACAATTTATATGTTCTGGAGAAGGAAATTCTTCTCTTATTTTCAATAACTTTTGGACTGCATCTTCTCCGAAATGTGATTTGAACTGGGATGGATCGCTAAATAGAATTCCTTCAAATTCATGAACTACAATGAACGGTATGAAGTTGATTTCGTTAATGTTGTTAGATAAAGCCGATTCGATAAAGACAGCTCTTTCATGAGGATCTTTTATGCTTTGTGATTCGGGTATGCCTGGAAAGTCACTAGGTAGTCTAAATAGATCAAACATAGTACTAACATAAGCTGTTTTATCCTGCTTGCAGAGCCTCGTTAATTGAGGCTTTATTTTTGAGTAACTAGTAACGCCACCTCTTCCCGAGGAGCTTGTTCTAACCAGAATTGGTTTTATAAAAGTATCTGACTCAGCTAAAGGTTCTAGAAGAAGGCGTAAAACAAAAGTCTCTTCTGTTTGTCCTTCCACCAGGACATGTACACGAGTCATCTCGAAGGTCTTCCTCCAATTAGATTCTTCTTCCAGATCTCTCCCAAGCTGTAGTCTTCCATCCAATCTGTAAGTTCAGGTGAGTCTAGTTTTTTGAAAAGAGATTGTCCATCTTCCCTATCAACGACAATCACAGAATCGAGCTCAAACTCATTTAGCAGTTCTACCGATTGGGTTGAAACAATAACTTGCTTCTCCCGAGATACAGACTTAATTAAGGATGCTAAAGTCGCAATAGCGTATGGATGTAAACCTAATTCAGGCTCGTCAACAATAATAGTCTCTGGTTGAAGATTGCCTGGCTGGAGTAAAACCGTAGCAAGGCAGATGAACCGAAGTGTTCCATCTGATAGATGCATTGCCTTGAACGGTACATCTGAATAGCGCTCTTTCCATTCTAATTCAATGTGATTTTCGCTGGTATAGTGTTTTCGCAAAACGAATTTTTCAAAAAACGGTGCAACTAGCTGAATAGCTTTGGTGATGTTATTGAAATTGTCTTGGTGTTTCTCTTGAAGGAAGAATAGAAATGCCGCTAAGTTCCTAGCATCTGGACGCAGATATCTATTGTCGTCTATGCTATTGAGTTGCTTTACATAGGCACTGTCACTAGTGTCATGAAAATGATACACTTGCCAAGTTCTCATGGCAGGGAGAACATACTCATCAAGTCTTGTACCAGTGCCATTAGATATTTTGCTTTCGAAATTGCCTCTTGCGACTGTCTTTAGACCGGACATTTTATTCCACCAGAAGCTCTCTTGTTCGATTATTAACTTGTTGTCCGTAGTAGGTAGAAAACTTACCAAATAACCATTGTTTCCAAAATATAGCTCGCACTTCAGGATCTCTGTTGTTTTTCTGCCATAGTGCAGCAATGAATCTGGACCGCCTTGCTGACCTACATACACCTGTAGATTGTTGTCCAAAAGTTGCTGGATGAACTTGAAGAATGATATGAGGTTTGATTTGCCTGCACCGTTGCAACCGATCATGATATTCAATGCGCCAAAATCTATCTCGCAGTGCTTTATTGATTTAAACCCACTAAGAACGAGGCGTTTTAACTGCTTTTCACTAGTTAGCTGGTTCAAAGAAAGATCCTGTTTGCTGCTCAGAGGAAGGAAAACTTTGTCCCAATTCTATCAGAAGATTGATTGATATCATACAACTATTCAATATGCGGTCAGCTTATGAACAACTGCAACCTAGAGGCTGTTCAGCTGTTCCTGGGCTTTGGCTTTTCTAGGATCTTTCTCGGGCAGAAGCTCGATGAATTTTTGCAGCTCTGTTCTCTCCATGCTCTTATCGCCATTTTTGCCGTAGGTTTTGCTCAGCAGATAATGAGCGTTGGCGTTATCCGGCTCGATGGTGACAGCCTTTTCATAGGCGCTCTGGGCACCTTTGAGATTGCCTTCGATCATCATTGTCGAGCCCAGATTTATATGAGCGGCGGCAGATTTAGGATCTAGTTCTACCGCTTTGTTGGCATGAACAAGAGCGTTGCTCACGTCGCCTGAGCGCGCCAGGGCGTAGCTCAGCTGATTATGCAGTCCGGAGGATTTGGGATATAACTTGACCGCTTGATTCAATAGATTGACAGCGGTATCAGGATCGTTTTTGCCGATCATCTGTCGTGCCAACGCTGTGAGCACCACTTGATCTTTAGGGTTGAGTTCGTAGGCTTCTTTGAGCTGGTTGATACTCTCTTCTTGTTTGCCCATGCGCGATAGAATCTGGGCGTAATTAGTCCGGAAGAGGGCTTCACCGGGGTTCTCTTTTATAGCCCGTTGCAGCATCTCGGCCGCCTGGGGCAAGTTGCCTTTGAGGGCGAGGATGGCACCATAGTCGTTCAGGGCTTTGGAATATTTAGGATCGGTATCTATCGCTTTCTTATATTGAACCAGGGCTTCATCCAGCTTTCCTTCTGATACCAGGCTGTTGGCCTTGAAGAAATAAGATTCGGCCGCTAGAAACTCTGAGACGTTGGCGGGCAGCTCTTCGACTTGTTCGAGAGCGGGGACGCCGATACACAGGTCTTTGCCTTTCCAGTCCGATTTGAGCATCGGGGTCTGCTTCGCCGTATAGCGACCGGCATAGGCTGTGGTATCAGTTTCGGTTTGTTGTTTGGCTTTTTCAAAAGCCTCTTCAAGAGAGATCATGCCGTCTTTCAATTTGAGAGAGGCGATCAGATTTTTCGAAAAGATATTGCCCCAGCTCATTTGATTGGGCTTACTAGAAGAGATGAGGATACAGCCTGAACCTGACACCATCTGATCAGGGTCGAAGTTCATCTTCTTATCCAGGGCTTTGGCGCCTTCGTCGAGATTGGCGGCACCACTGTATGCGGCTTGAATAATAAGAACAACACGCTTGGCTTTGACGTTTTTTCTGAGAGTGGTCATCAGGTCTTTCATCGAAAGACAGGTGCCGTAGACATTGTCGAGGGCGCAGTCATAGGCGCAGAGATAGGCACCGCCATCGGTGGTAGGAAAAGAGCTGGTGGATATGAAGACCACCACCAGGTCGTCAGGACCGGCAAGGGAGCCGAGCCAGGAGCTGCCCAGGGTGTTGAGGACGTTGTCCCGGGTGGCTTTCAGGTTGGTTATCAGTCGAGTCTGCTTCGGCGAGAAGCGACCGCCCTGCTCGCTGGTTAGAAAGTGATAGAACTCTTCTGCGGCCTGGGAGTTTTTCAGGTCGTCGCTCTGAAGACGTCTTTCTTTGAATTTCGACATGCCGACCACCACTGCCCATTTGCGCTTGATCGGGCTTTCGGCGGCGGTTTTATTGGGGTCGAGATCCTCGACTTTGGTGAAGGTCGCCCCGGGCACAGGACTTTTGTTTATTTCCGGCGTGTCCGCCATGGCAGCGCCTGCGCCTGAGAATTGAACAAGGGCGAGAGACAAAACCAGGATTTGAGTGGTGAACTTTCTCATGGGTTTATCCTTTTATCTGCTTTACTTGTGTTGAAGGGCAACGTCTACAGCGAGGGTGCCATCGATGTTGTCGAAGACCAGTTTGACCTGGCTGGCGCTGGAGGAAGCTTTGGTCGCTTCTTCTATTTCGTCGGGCATAATGACCGGATTGGGATCATCCCAGCTCAGTTGCAGACCGGTTCCGACCAGGTCTTTGGCGCCGGATGTGTCCGGAGAGATATAAGCGACTTTGCGTTTTTCCATCTCTTGCATCTTGGCTATGTCGACCTTGTTGCGAGAGAACATGATGCGCACTTTCTCAAGACCCGGGTTGTCGTCGAAGGCCAGCCAGTCTTGATAGGGCAGGGGGAAGTCCTGACCTTTGCGCAGATAGTTGTTGTTGCCGGTGGCAGCCGAGGGGAAGAGTACGGCAGAATTACCGGTGGTGCCCTGTTTCAATACGATATAAGCATAACCGTCCGAGTCCGGCACCAGATGAAATCTTATCGCGTCGCCCGATTTGAAGGTCATTTTGTTGTTGCAACGAAAGACCTTGCCGTCTCTTTTAAGCTCTATCCAATAGCTCAAAGAGGATCTCTTCTTGGCTTTGATATCTTCGAAGCTGGCTTTCTTAGTGACTACCGGAGTCGGTTTGTCTTTGGGTTTGATTTTAGCCGGTTCTGTTTTTTGCTGGGCGATTTTATTGGGCAGGATATCGGCAACAGTACCGTCGAGCCAGCTTTCTATGAAGGAGAGATCTTGAGTAGAGAACTGCCCTTTTTCGAAGATGAGGTGTTCTGCGGTGGTGCTGAGTACGAATTGTTTATGGGGGGAAGAGATGCGGTTGAAGAGCTTCATGGTGCCTGCTGGGCGGACCAGTTTGTCTTTGCTTCCCTGAATAAACAGAACCGGCATTTTATCCACATGGGTTGCCACTTTCAATGTTTTGTTCATGAAGTTATTGAAGGCGATAAGCTCATTCGGTGTCACTTCTGTACGGCACAGAGGATCTCCGAGCCAGGCTTTGCGTAGCTTCTCGTCTTTGGTGGCGGCACTGACCACAGAGTTTCCGACATCCATTGGGGTGTTGGCGCCCCGGAAAAGAAATTGTTTGACCACGTCGATACTGCTGTCGGCTTTGTCGAAACGATCGCCTGCAGGAACCGAGGTGATAAGACCATCTACCAGGGTCGGATACTGTGCCGCTGCGGCCAGGGCTATGCCGCCACCCATAGACTCTCCGATTACGACCACCGGGATGTCTTTATTGGTCTTGTGAATTTCGTTGAGAGCGAGCCCGATATCATATAATGTGCCGTCGAAATCGATGCGGTTCACGCCCTTTTGCACCCAGTGACCGAAGCCCCGGACATCTATTGCATAGACCGAGATACCGACTTTCGCCATCTCTCTGGCGAACTGCTCGTAGGTGCCCTTGTGAAGACCGAAGCCGTGGATGGCGAGCATTGCCGCTTTGGGCTTGCGAGCCTGCCAGATCAAGCAGGGGATTTTGCCGCGGTTGTAAGGACGGTGTTCGGAGAGGGCTTTAGATCCTTCCTCGCCTTCGTCCTCCGATAGCATTATTTGATACGCGCGTACCGGTTGGTTACGATCTCCACCGTTAGCGGCGAAACTCCCTTGTGGAACGGCTCCGACCAGGATAGTCAGGGCAAGTGCGATAAGCGCCTGCTTCCTTGCCAATTTGCCAATGCTCATTCGGTACATCCTCACTGAATTATAGCTTCGGTCTATCTACTTGCCGATGCCTCTGATTTAGGAGGCAATCAGTCGACTATCTCGGTCTCTTCGACATTGTCATCGTCATCTTTGCCCGACTTCGATTTTTTGCCGCCTTTCTTGGCTTCGGCCTTTTCAGGCTCTGCTTCGGCTTCTGCTTCGGATTCGTCGCCATCTTCAGATTCTGTCTCTTCTGCGGCAGCTTCTTCTTTGCCATTATCGCTTTTTTCTTCGCTCTTGCCCGTTTCTGCTGAATCAGAATCGGTATCAGAAGAATCTGCCGACGGTGCTGCGGCTTCTTTAGACTGGGAAACATCTTGATCTATCAAGACAATTAGACCACGCAGGTCGTTCATGGTCTCTTTCAGCTCCTCTTCCGAAGCCATATCTAAGACCTGCTGGCGCAGTTTGTTGATGATATCCCGCGCTTTGTCCTTGTTAGCCTGGCTGATGTGCTCGTCGTTCTCTTTCAGTTTACGCTCCAGGGCGTAGATCAAGCTGTCGGACTCGTTTTTGAGCTCAGCCTGGGCTTTTCTCTCTTTGTCTTCGGTGGCGTTTGACTCAGCCTCTTTCACCATCCTATCTATGTCGTCTTTTTCCAGGTTGGTGCTGGCTGTAATCGTAATCTTCTGCTCTTTGCCGCTGTTCAGGTCTTTGGCCGATACATTGAGAATACCGTTGGCGTCGATATCGAAAGAGACTTCGATACGGGGCACACCCCGGGGGGCGGGAGCAATGCCGTCCAGGCGGAAATTGGCCAGCAGCTTATTGTCTTTGGCCATGGCGCGCTCGCCCTGGAAGACATAGATATCGACAGCGTTCTGGCTGTCTTCTGCGGTGGAGCACATCTGGGTCTTGTGGGTGGGGATGGTGGTATTGCGCTCGACTAGTTTGGCGAATACACCTCCCATGGTCTCGATGCCAAGGGACAGGGGAGTGACATCCAGGAGCACCAGGTCGGTGACATCGCCTGCCAGTACCCCTGCCTGGAGTGCGGCACCGGCTGCCACTACTTCGTCCGGGTTGACGCTTTGATTTGGCTCTTTGCCTCCGGTCAGCTCTTTGACCAGATTTTTAATAGCCGGGATTCTGGTGGAGCCGCCCACCAGTACAATCTCGTCCAGCTCTTCGTATTTGAGACCGGCGTCTTCCATGGCTTGCTTGACCGGGGTGCGGCAGCGTTCCACTAGAGTCGAGGTCAGATCATCGAATTTAGCCCGGGAGAGCTTCATGTCAAGGTGCTTGGGGCCACTCTCGTTGGCTGTAATAAAAGGCAGGTTGATGCTGGTTTCAGTTACCGAAGAGAGTTCGATTTTGGCTTTCT
>CAZCBH010000023.1:0-47708 GCA_964496875.1 uncultured Candidatus Obscuribacterales bacterium
TTGATTCAGGATCTGCCCGATCATCATCAGGCGAGGGCCTATGCTCTGGAGCAGATGAAAGGTTTTCACGAAGGTATAAGAAGATTGCTCAATCCTCACCAGTATCCGGTCGGTCTTGAAATAGGTTTGTATGACCTTAAGACCGAACTCATTCTAAAAGCACGGGGGCTCGAAAACGGGGCTCCCGGAAAAGTCTGATCCGAATTCTTAGCGACTGCGATGGTCGGCCAGGGAGATAACAGTGGGACCACTGGGGGCTGTCATTTTTCGCTCGATCTCTTCTACCCAGCGCCGGAGAATTTCCAGATCGCGAGTACCTTTCTCGGTGATTTTCTTCTGGTTGTTTTTGAGCTGACGATAGTATTTCAAAAGAGTGGTGAACAGGCGGAATGCCGCTTCTTGCTCTGAGCGCCCATAACAATGCAGACCGAGTTGGGGAACTCCAACCACGAATCTGTCGTGTGCTTTCCACATTCTTGCGGCAATTAAGCCATTGCTGAAGGGCAGGTCTACTTCTCGAATGTTCGCATCATTGGGTGATGTCATAGTTTATGCCTGGGCCTGTAGGTTTCGATTTCGACCGTTTCTGTCGTGTCATCCCCGGTATCATCATCACAGCTGTTTCCGGAGGGCAAATAAAGCCAAAACCTTTACCAGTATAGCTCTTTCTTGATTACCGTCCAGTGCTTTTTTACAATCTAAGTTAGATGGACTACATTCGTGCCTTTGATTCGTTGATTATTTCAAGGGCGGCTTCGAGCAGATCCGGGGTTTCATCCACTTTCAGCCAGTTCATTTCAGGGTTGGATCTGAACCAGATCAACTGTTTTCTGGCGAGTTGATAGTTATGTTTGACACACTCTTCAAAAGCCTCTTCATAAGAGATCTCTTTTTCGAAATAGCTGATGAACTGTTTGTAAGTAACGGCATTCTGCAGGCTGCGAGTTTTGCCGTACCGGTCATACAGCGAACGCACTTCCGCTTCCAGTCCGTCTTCTATCTGGATCTTCAAGCGCTCAATGATTTTCTCTTTCAATTTGGAACGGTCTTCAAAAGTAAGTCCGATCCATGTAACCGCAAAAGGGACCGGCTCTTTTTTGGATGCCATGGAAAAGGGTATGGATAAAGCCTCCATCACTTCGAGGGCTCGTATTATTCTGAACCGATCATTGGCTTTTATTTTTGCCGCCGCTTCGGGATCCTTTTGAGCAAGAATATCATGAAGATACCGGTTACCTTTCTCTTCCGCTTCAAAATGCAGTCTCTGGCGAAGTTCCTGATTGGGTGCTACTTCGGGAATGGAAAGTCCCTCTAACAATGCTCTTGCGTAGAAGCCGGTGCCGCCGCATACTATCGGAATCTTTCCTGAAGCAAAAATCTCGTCGATGGCGATTCTGCCCTGTCTTTTGTATTCAGCCACAGTGAAAATGCTATCCGGCTCTGCGACATCGATAAGGTGGTGGGGAATGCCTTTCATCTCTGCTTCTGTCGGTTTTGCCGTACCGATGTCCATGTAGCGATAGATGTTTCGAGAATCGCAGGCGATCACTTCTCCATCGAGCACGCAAGAGAGCTCAATGCTCAAGGATGTCTTGCCGGAGCATGTCGGACCGACAACGGCAATCACCGTGTTCTCGGGTCTTTCTATCGAAGCTTTCTCTGCTTTCTCCAGGCTCATCGGAACAATTTCTAGATCAATAGGGCGAGTAGTTTCAGTGTTGTATATGACACCAGAATGTAGAGCCAGAAGGTTAGTACCATAAATAATACCGGTGGCGTCAATAGAAAGACCGATAGCAGAGCGGTATAGCTTTTGTCGAGAACTATTTTGAAGGCTATCAGATTGAGAATGAAAAACCAGAGCAGCACAAGGGCTATCAAAACTTCTACGAAACCGCCCAGAGCCGGTTGCATGCAATAAATGGTCGGGAAAAGTATTAATGGTGCATGGCACCAACCCGTCAGCGAAAGGCACTTGAGATACGACACTTGCGTGTGTCCGAGACCCCTGGCGGCTGCAAAAAGTATACAAGCCAGCGTGGTCCAGAAGATCAAAGACGTGAAGATCGAAAAGATTACCTGGAGGAATGCGACAAAAATAAGATCTGCTGAAGCCTGGGCAAATCCTGATCCGGCTGCGGTAAAGAGAACCAGAAAAAAAACGATTGTCACAACGCGGTCGGCTTGATCCTCTTCTTGCAGCAGGAGGGACCGAAAAGTCGATCGCGGTGCCGTCAGAGTGCCTTCCAAAATATTAGAAAAGGTCGTATCCACTTTCTCAGGGCATTATCCAGAGGGGCTGGTTGTAGAAGCGGGCTCTCATTGTCATAGGAAGAACTTCATCGAACATAGAAGCTGAGGAAGCCGAAGAAAAACCGGTGACTTTGCTGGAAGTATCGAACAGACTTTCCAGAATGCTGTCCGAATTGTCATCGTCCACCTTCAATTCTTTCTTGAGACCGTACTTCTTTTTGCAGGTGCTCTGCAGGTCGTTGAGGGCATCTTCATAAGAGCCCAGCTTGTCGACCAGACCGTTTTTCAAAGCCTGTCTGCCGGAATAAATTCGGCCGTCCGCCAGTTTTTTAACCGCCTCTTTGTCCATTTTTCGGCCCTGGGCAACTGCGGTTACGAACTGGTCGTAGGAATCGTCTATCAGTCCCTGCAAAATTTCTCTTTCCGGCTCTGACATAGGCCTATACATAGAAGTCAGATCTTTGAAGGGACCCGATTTTACCACCTTGGGTTCGACTCCCAGTTTTTCGGTCAGTCCTTTTAGATTGAAGCCGCTCATGATCACACCGATAGAGCCTGTGAGGGTACCGGGATTGGCGTAGATTCTGTCGCAAGCGCAGGCGACATAGTAGCCGCCGGAAGCAGCCAGATCACCCATGGTGGCGAACACCGGTTTCTCTTTACGCAATTCCAGCACGGCTTGATTCAGTTCCTGGGAGGCACCGACAGTGCCACCGGGTGAATTGATGCGGATGAGGACTCCTTTTACACGTTTATCATCCCTGGCCTTGCGAAGATTTTTGATTGCAACGGAAGCACCACGAGGCAAGGAGAGAATCGATTCTCTCCCTTGATCCATGATCATGCCGTCGAGCCTGATTACTTTGATCTTGTCTTTTTTGAGCATTGACCAGGCGCTGGTCTCTTCAGTCTCTCCGCTCTTATGCTCGGAGCGGGAGAACAGTCCCACCGGAATGGCTAGCAGACTGAGCGCCAGAATCAACCAGACTATCCAGCTCTTGCTCTTCTTCTCGTTCGTGTTATCGCTCATACGACTAAATTTAGAGCTGTTTACCTTTTTTTATTTTTTTTCCCTTGCCGGCTAGAAGTTTGTCGGGCTCTTTCTGGGCGGACTTGTCCGTTTCTTCGGCTTTGGCTCCGGTTGCTCCTGATCCTGTTTCTGTTCCTGTTTTCGCTCCTGCGAGCATATCCACATCAGAGCCGACCAGCTCGGGATGGAGTTCCTGGAATTCCACATCAATCTCTTTATCGAGCTTTGCCACTGCCTGTGGTCCTGCCAGATCGACGAGACCCTGTCTGACTTTGCCCAGATTCTGCTCCAGACCTTCAATGTCTCTTTGCTGTTTCCTCAGGGTGTATTCGATCTCGAGTTGCTGAGGAGCACCCTGACCTTCTCTTGCATCCCGGGCCATTTTCTGTAGATCTTGAAAATCGTCGTTGGCTCTCATGAGAGCGAGATGTTCTTTTTTGTAGTCGCGGTATTTCTCTACCAGGCGATCAGCGGTTTTGCGCACCATCTGGTAGAGCATGATCGCCTCCACCTGGGTGACCCGGGCTTTTTTCTGGGCTTTACTGTCCTGGAGTTGAAGGAGCGAAGATATTGTCGAATAACCCAGGTTCTGAGCCATATAAGAGCCAGGACCGGGCGAGACCGCACCGAGCACGCCGAGTCCACCATACATGGCGGTGCTCAGGGCGCGCATCATCAATGATGTCACTTTAGAAGAATCTGTGGCCGGCATCAATTTTTGCAGTACGAAGTTGATATCGGGCGATCGGGTCAGGGTTGCTTCCCAGAGCGCCGTGAGCTGCTGTCTTTCGAGCTCGCGCTGGTTGCTGACCTTCATCGCCTGTTCTTCCTGGCTGCTTATAAGAGGAAGAGGCGCTGCATTAATAGACTGGGCCTGGTCTACGAGGTTGCCGCCCAGGGTCTCGATACTCTTGGACTTGGTGCCTTTGACACTGGTCGGTGCTAGCACCGCTTTTTCTGTTCCATCGAGGGGACTTTTCGGAACGAACTGGGAGGTTCTGATGGTGGCTTTCATCAGACCACCTTCCCCTTCGGTTTTTTCACTATCTTTATCTTCCGACTCTGCTATTTCCTTCTCTTTCGATTTGTCGCTATCTAGAGAAAGCGGACTCAAATCGATAGGTTTGAGAATGTCGGAATCACTGCTGGTAGAGGAGCTTTCTTCGGGCTTCTCTTCTTCGGCTTCCGGATCGAGAGTCTCCAGCTCAATTTTGTCGTTTACAGGCAGCTGCATCGAGCTTTTCTTCGAAGAGAAAAGCGCCAGCGCCGGTACCGGGCAGGAGCATGAGAGAAACAGGCTCAGCGCCATTGCTGTCAGCATTGCTCTGCGCGGGGCGGAGTCGGAGACTCGCTCTAAAGACCGGAAGGTTATGCTTTTGGCGGTGTTACCAGGATTTGCCATTCGGATTTCCTTGGAGTCGTTTCAGACCGAAACCTGCTCAATATACCATGAGGCAATCTCTTTGAAAGTTACCTTTTCTCAATCTGTGTGAGGCTTGAACCGCTTTGCAGTCCATATGCTTAATTTCGGCTTACTTAACTCTTCTTCGCACCAATGGCGAAAATTATGAGACCGCCGAACACCATCATCATAATGAGCTGATCGAAGACCATCAGCTCGTTTTTAGGAATTCCGTAAGTACTGACTATAGTCACCAGGTAGTACAGCTTATACATCAGACCTAAGCTGGCTGTAATGATTATCGCCATATATGGCCCGGCAGACTGCGGCGCCTGAGGCGCGGCGAAGTCGTCATCGCGTCTTTGCTCGTCGTCCCTGAGGGAGGAGAAAGAGCGTCTCTCCCGTCCTCCGGCTCTGCGGTCTTTGGCGCGTCTGTCTTTGGGACCGATATCCGCCGATTCTTCGGCGGCGGGTGCCGGTGGAGGAGCCGGTCGTGGCGCAGGAGCGGGGGCGGGAGCAGGGGCGGGAACAGGAGGCGCTTCCGGCTGAACCGGCATGGGCAGCGGCGGCATATTGGATGCCGGAGCTTGAACCGGTTGAATTTGTTGTTGGGGCAGTTCTCCAAGGGCCGGCATAGGAGGCATCTGGGGGGTACGGGGCATCTGCGGCATCTGTGGTATCTGGGGAGGCATGGGAGACGGCGCGGGACCTGGTCCAGGACCGGGAGCTGGACTATTTTCTGGTTGGGGAATTCGAGTCAGCTCGTGCTTGGGTGTTCTCGCCATCAAAAGGGGAGAGCGAAGAACATTTGGGTCTTCCTCGTCCGTTTCTTCATATTCATCATCATATGGATCGTAGAGGTCATCTCCGCCGCCGAGCACCGGTGAACGAAGTCTAGGTTTTCCACCGGATTTGCCTGCAGCGGATCTTGATACCGGTGCGCTATCGAAGCTGTCTCCGCCTTCGCTCCCCAACAAAGGAGAGCGTAATCCTTTTCCATGCCCAGTTCCCGTTCCCGGTCCTGGTTCGAAGTCCTGATCAAAATCTTCATCATCTTCCCCTAGAAGGGGCGAACGTAGTTTCGACTTGGCTTTCTTGGCAGTGGAGCCGGACGTGGCAGTAGTATCCAGACCGGTAGAAACTCTGGGGCCCCTGCGGGGAAAGTCCGAAGCCGGTTCGTCATCTTCGCCGCCCAGAAGTGGGGAGCGCAGGGATTTTTTGCTCTTGCCAGGAGCCTTGGCGGGACTATCGAAATCATCATCCAGGTCGTCTGCCTGGTCTCCTAATATCGGCGAATGAAGTTTGACTTTCTTGGGCTTCGGCTTGGCCTGGGGGTGCTGCTGTGGCGGAGCCGGCGGGGGTGCCTGCATCTGCCCGGCCTGGGTAGGAGCCACGCCCTGGGACTGGAAGCGGTGACCGCATTCGGCACAAAACAGCGCTTGCGCATCGTTGGATGTCTGGCAAATCGGGCACTGTTTCACTTTTGCTACCTCTTTATATTGAATGCTGTCTCTACTATTTAATACCCAATCATTTTATATGCGGAATTTTATAAAACTCAAGAAACTCATAGTTTTGTGGATATAGTGGATGATAAGACGCTGTTACATAATCCTGCCGGTTTGGACTGCGCCCTCCCGAGCAGGGGGACTTTTCCTAGAACAAGCTAATCTTAGAGGCTCGAAGTCCGTGTTAGACTGACAACCCTCGGCCACTTGACTGCTTTGGCTACCCTCCTGTCAAACATGAGGAAGCGGACGGTAAAAAGTTAAAAGAAGGAAGGTTCTGATAACCTTCATCGGCTGAAGAAGATGAGTCATCAGTTCTGGAGACCTCTTAACATGCGCTTATTCTCCAAGCCAATCCTTGCTCTGACCCTTTCGGTCCTTTTGCTGTCGCCGGCTTCGGTCCTGCCTGCACTGGCGGATTCCGAGCCTCAGCTCAATTTCAAAATCTATAATCCTGACAATTCTATGCTCGGTCCTATAGATGAAAGCGATTCAGAGACCGAATCTAAATCTGAGTCGGATATAGGCTTGAAAGCAGAAGAGCCTACCCTCGACGAAGCAAAGGAAGAGACCCCCGAGACCGCCGAGAGCGAACCGGCCGAGACCGAAGCTACCGACGAGACAGCCGGTATTGATGATACTAAGGATAGTGCGGATGGAAAGCAATCCGCTAAGCTTCTTAAGGGCTATGTAAGAGTGGTTCCGACCGGAACAAAAATTCCGATTATCATGGACACCGCAGTCGATAGTGATACCAGCCAGGAAGCTGATGAGTTCTCCGCTAGGACCGCAGAAGATTTGAGCATTGATGGTGCCACGGTGATTCCGGCAGGTTCGATCATCAAGGGTCGTATAGCACAGCTTAACTCGCCCCGACATATGAACCGGTCCGGCTCGGTGGCTATGAAATTCGATACCATAACCACTCCCGATAACAGGCAGATCCCGATTGTGGCTAATCTGGTGGCACGGGGTGGTGTGGTGCACGCTAAACGTGGCATGAAAGATATCGCCATTGATACCGGAGCGGTGGCATTGCCTACACTCGTTGGTCTGGGCATCGGTGCTCTTGCCGGGGGCGGCTCCAATAACACTGACGGAAGCAGCAGTGGCATGGGCCGTGCCGGTGGAGCGATGATCGGTGCCGGTGTTGGTCTTGCTGTCGGTATCGCTATTCTGCTTTCCAAGAAAGGCAAGAAGGTCGATTTGCGACCCGGTGACGAGTTCAAGATTCAGCTTGCCGAAGAGCTTCGCATGCCGATGATGTAGTCTTGTGACGGACTGTTCTTTATAAAAATCTCTATCAGGGTTTTCTCTTCCTAGGGAAAACCCTGAAGTTTTTTCGGGTGTATCCACAGGTGGAAACTGATCTAAACGTCGATGCGTCTGGTCTTGCGGTTGACCTATGATTGAGTTGGCGTTGACAATCCGCCCTGTATGAGGAGACCCAGAGCGCACACGTATATCCGATGCCGTCCGCATTCATATGATTTGCCTATACGGTTATTTTGGAGATTTGGTGTTATACTTACAAAACGTTAATGCGTACTGGCGGTCCTATAGGACAAACTCTTAAGGGGAAGTCTGACAATATTTTCAAGAGGCGCTCGCGTTTCTTTTAATTTAGTCAATCGAATCGGATTCTCAATCGGCGGATACCTGATAAATAACCGATTTGCAAGGACTGACCTCTTACTATGGCTACCTCATCCAACTATCCGAACATGCAGCAGCCCCAACGCGATCCTAATATGGCCCTAATGATGTCGATCATTCCCGGACTGGGCCAGTTCTACAACGGCGAAAGTCGGAAAGGTTTGTTGTTCCTCTTAGCTGGTGTGATCAACTTCATCACCTTCCTCTGCATTCTCTTCAACGGTCCTATTCTCAGTGCGCTGGATAGTTTCGGTCGCAATTTCAACATAGCTCCCAACCAGCAACTCATTCATTCGATGGGTGAAATGGGCATAGGCAGCCCGGCCTCTCTTGTTTTGCTCGGTCTTTTCATCTCCTTCATCGCATTCTCCATGCGGGATGCTTTTGAGCACGCCGCCCACAAGCGCAGAAAGTCCCTCTACGCCGACGTGATTCTTGAGATGCCCGAAGCTACCTCCGGCTCTTATCTGCTGCATGTTTCGTGCATGATTGCTTTTCTTATTCTTGCTTTCTTTTTCCTCATCCCGCCTCCTCCCAGGGTTCAAATTACCGATATCGAATTCATTCAAAACCAGGAGGAAGTAAAGAAGAAGGTCAAGTCAAGGCGTAAAGCCGAGCACAACTCGAAAGACGCTGGTAAGCGCGATCCTAACAAGCGCCCCACACCACCATCGCCGGCGCCTAAATCTGCCAGCAAGCCCGCGCCCAAAGCGCAGCCTAAACCGCAGCAGCCTTCTAAGGCTCCTGCTCCTACTCCGAAGGCGAGCCCCAGTCCCAGACCGACTCCCCGGCCAACACCGACCCCGACCAGAGCGCCCTCGCCTTCGCCCAGCCCCAGTCCGCGGCCTACCCCGACTCCCAGTCCGACAAGGGCACCATCGCCCTCACCGGCTCCCAAAGCGGCTCCCTCACCTTTCAATATTCCTAACCCATTTGCCAAAGCACCGGCATCACCGCGTTCGGCACCATCTCCGGTTCCTGCCCCGGTTTCCGTAGGTAACGTCGGAGCTCCATCGGTTCCGGCTCCTCGCATCGCCTCTTCCTCAGGGGCTGCTCAGGGAGGTCCTGCACCGGCCCCTATCGCCTCTATCAAAACCGGATCTTCCGGTGGTGGCGGTAGTCGTTCTCCTGTTCCTATAATGGCAGGCGGAGGCTCAAGCGGATCCAAGCACGGTGGCGGCAGTCCCGGTCCCGCACCGGCGCCGTCCAAAGCCGGCAGCGGATCTGGTGGCGGCAGTTCCGGACCATCTCTGGCGGTGGCACCGTCGGTTCCTGCTCCTCGTGGAGGCGGTTCTGGTCAGGGAGTTCAGGGCAACCCGGAGAAAGACGGGGAGGGTAGACCCTCTCTTGCCGCGGAGAAAGATGTCGATTTCGGACCATATATGGCCGACCTGCAAAGACGTATCAAACGGGCCTGGTTCCCTCCTAAAGGTAACGAAAGTAAACGGGTCATGGTCGTTTTCAAGGTCCATCGCAGCGGCACCATGTCCAATTTGAGACTGGCTCGTTCTTCGGGACTTGCCATAGCCGACCAGGCAGCACTGAAGGCCGTGACTAACGCCGCACCATTCAGACCATTACCGGCAGGCGCTCCGGAGGACGTAGATATTCAATTCACATTTGATTACAACGTCTTCAAGAGTGGTGGAAACGCTGGCACATTTCGTCGATTCTGATAGACTTTTCTGGCTAGGAGTGAATTGGAGCACACATGGAAAACAAAATTCTTACCTATTTCATCGAGTTCGCTTTGAAAGATTGGTTCGCGTCGATTCCGATTACTATCTGTTCTGTGTGGACCGTAGCGGTGATTGTTGAGAGGTACCTCTATTATCAACAGAACCGCAGAGATGTGACCGCTTTCATTCACCAACTGCAAAGAGAGTTGGAGAATAGCAATCTTCAGAAAGCCCAGGCTACTTGCAGCCGTCTCGGCGGAGTTGTCGGCGAGGTTGCAGAAGAGGGTGTGCGACTTCTGGCGGAGCAGAAAGAAGACTTCTCTAAAGCTTTCGATATCACTGTCGGTCTGGTCTCCAGAAAGTTAGAGAAGAACATCGCAGTTCTTGGTACCGTTGGTGCTACCTGTCCCTTCCTTGGACTATTCGGAACGGTTGTCGGGGTCGTATTCACCCTGGATGAACTCGGTGCATCCGGTGGTGGTACCCAGACCGTTGTAATCGGTGTTGCTAAAGCGCTGATCGCTACAGGTTATGGTCTTCTGGTCGCTATCATCGCGGTTATCTTCAACAACTGGTATACCAATATCGTTAAACGCTTCAACGATGACTTCCAGCTCTTGAAACTTCTCTTCCTCAGTTTCGTTGCCGAAGCCGAAGCCGGCGAAGCCAACTACAGCTAGGTAGGATCAGGATAAGCAGAAAGGGGGTGATCGAGCATGTCCATGGGAGCTTCTGGTGAGTCTTTCGAGAACATCAATATCACTCCTTTAACTGATGTGTTCCTGGTTCTCCTGGTGATCATGATTCTGATCGCTCCCCTTATCGATAAGTCCGAGCTCAAGATCAAACCGCCCGAGACCTATAACGCTAAAAAAGAGAACTCTCGCACCAAGACCATCATGATCGATGTGGACGCGGAAGGCAGGGTCGCTATCCAGGGTAAAACCCTCGAGAGCAACGATGAAGCGACGATTCAGAACACTCTTGGTGGTATCATCAAGAACCTTGGTGTTGAAGACATGCCGGTTACCGTCAATGCCGATGGCAACTGCAAGCAGAAAGACATCATCGCCATCATGAACGCCTGTTCTCAGATTGGTATCAAGCGTATGCGAGTCGCCACCATCCAGACGACCAATTACTAAATTTGACTCGGACAAACTATGTGCTGGGACTTGTCGGGAAGGGCATCGACCATTCCAGAAGCCCGGCTATCCATGGCGCGTTGTTGGAACTTGCCGGTCTTTCCGGTGGCTATGAGCTTTTCGACCTGCCGCTAGAGGAGCTCTCGTCTTTCATGCAGACCATGAAAGACGGTCGGGGACCGCTCGGGGTCAATGTCACCATCCCACACAAAATCGCTGTGCGAGATTTTATCGACGAAGCCGATACCAGAGTCGAGATTCTGGGAGCCCTCAACACGGTTGTATACGAAGATGCAAGCGGTATATTGAAAGGCTATAACACTGATATCTATGGCTTCAGAGCGGCTCTGGAAGAGACCGAGCATGGATATCCTGGAGAGAGCGCCATTGTCTATGGCTATGGCGGAGCGGCCAGGGCGGTGGTGATAGCGCTTATAGAACAAGGCTATCGCAGAATTGCCATTGCCGGCCGCAATAATGATTCGGTGCAGGATTTTTTGAGTGGGTTCTGTGGAACTTTGCAAGGATGCGAATTTTCTGCCTTTGATCCGGCGTGGCAGAAAAATCAAGTAGATCTGCTGGTCAACTGTGCCCCCTTTGGTCAGGGTGGTCGCGGGCTGCCTTTGGAGTTCTCTTCTTTATTCTCATTTCTTGAAAAAAGATCCCTGGTTTTCGATCTGGTCTATGCTCCACCCGGATCGTCCGTTTCTACCCTGGTGGTGGAAGCGGGACGTAGTAAGGGATATAGAGCGATAGACGGCTGGGGCATGCTCATGCACCAGGCTCTCGAGTCTTTTCGGATCTGGACCGGAGTCAGCATAGATAAACCCGCCCTGGAAGCTTTTCTAGACAAAAAATAAAACCAGCCCGCTAGCAAGTTGAAGGGCTGGTTTTAAAGCTTGGCACTGTATACAGTGTCTTTAAATAAAAGGTGCTTGCCCTTCGAAGAAGACAGGAACCAGTTGCATGGCGAGGCCAAGCTCTCCTTCGATGGAGAGGATGCCCGACATGGCTGCGGTCATCGCCGTCATTCTTCCTGCGAGGATCATCTCGAGGTCATCGGCGTCGATGGATATAAAGCAATCCGCTTTCGACTTGGCTTCTTCGGAGCCGGGCTCTTGAGCGGTAAATTCACAGGCTCCGTTGGATATCTTTGTGAGCCAGGAGCCGCCACCTTCGCCTTTGATAGTAATCAAATAGGTGGCCGACAGGTTTTTAGCCGCGTCCGCGTTGAATCGTTTTTGTAATGCTTCAATTTTTTCGTTTGCCAGCACCGATGCTTTCTCCATAAGTTTTTATCTCCAAAATATGAACATCCACGTTTCCGGGAAGCCATAGAATATCGGCTGAATCTGCAGAATTATAACGCACAGGCTCTCTATGTGAATCCGAGATTCTGTTGAATTAGAGGAAATTCCCTTAGCTTCTAGTAAACTGTAGAGTGGTTGCTAACTTTCATAACATCCATAACAGCCATATCAGAGGTACCGGTCTTGGTCCGAAGCGGAAGAGGCGGCAGAAGAAACAAGAAATTCAGCTCTCTTTCTACGGTGCTGAGTAGGGTCGTAAATAAGTACGGCATTGAAAAGCGGCTCCGGGAGCACACTTTCATGTCCATGTGGTCCCATGTTGTCGGAGAGCCCTGGGCCAGTTTGTCGAGACCGGTCTTCTTCGATTATGAGCGTAATCTTGTGGTGGCGGTCAAGGACAGCGCTGTGGCCCAGGAGTTGTCACTTCGCAAACACGATATTCTCACCAATTTGCATAAGATGGCCCGCAGTGTAGGAATCAATCTCAAGGGTCTGCGTTTCGACATCAAAGGCTATTCACGGCTCAAAATTCTAGAAGAGCAAATCGCTGCCGAAGCACTCTTAAGGGAGTCAGGAGGGACCCAGGGACCGCAGGAACCCTCTAAAGAGGAGCTTGCCGCCCTGGAACTGAACCCGGAAGAGCTTGCCGAATTAGAAAATTTCAAAGAAAATCTCGCGCCCTCGGAGGTCTCATCACGCTTTTTCGAAATATATGAGCGAGACTTAAGAAGACGCGCATGGCTCCAGCGGAATGCCTCCTTAGTATCGGGCAACTGCGGAAGTTGCGGCAATGCGGAGCTGCGTTTACATGGCGAAAATCGTCTGTGTGGACCATGCTTCGTGGTATCCGCCGCATTTCTAAAGGACAAGAATGCTTAAAGATAATGCAAGGTTGATATTTTTCAAGGCTGCCGGAAGCTGAACATGTTATGATTCTGCCCGGTTGTAAGTTGCTTGTTATCCTGATGGTTCCATAGTTTTAAGGGTGGTCAAGAATTAGCGCCCTTTCAGGTCAATCGGTGTCAAATGATTCGATTACAAAACGTCTCCAAGACTTATGGCGGTCGTCCGGCCCTTAAGGACATCAACCTTCATGTGGCTCTGGGCGAGTTCGCGTTCCTTGTCGGACCCTCCGGAGCCGGTAAGTCGACTCTTATGCGGCTTCTTTATCGGGAGGAGATGCCCACGGCCGGCAATGTTTTCATCGGCGGCGTCAATCTAAACAAGCTGGGCTCCAGGCAGATTCCACTTCTTAGAAGAAGGCTCGGAATCGTCTTTCAGGATTACAAATTGCTTCCCAGGCAGACCGCTTATGACAACGTCGCTTACATTCTCAGGGCCCTTGGTGTCGATGAGAAGGATGTCCGCAAGCGTGTAACCAGCGCACTGAATGTGGTGAATCTTGAAGATAAGGCGTCTGCCTATCCCGATGAACTCTCCGGTGGTGAGCAACAAAGGGTTGGTATCGCCCGGGCCATAGTCAACGGTCCTCCGGTTCTCCTTGCTGATGAGCCTACCGGAAACCTGGATCCGGCCACATCCCTCGAAATTGTGCAGCTCCTGGCCCGGATCTCGGAGAGAGGCACCACGGTATTGATCTCGACCCACGACCACACCATCGTCAACACGATGCGCAGGCGGGTTATCTCCTTGAAACAGGGCGAGGTCATAACCGACGTGGATTCCGGAATGTATGAAGTAGAGATGAGTGTCGAGAGCCAATAGCAGATGCGTATTTTAAGGATTTTCTACAGAGTAGTAATAGAGACCATCCTCGGTCTCAAACACAGTGGCTGGTCGAACTGGCTTGTGATAAGCATTCTCGCCATCTCTCTGACCATCTTCGGCAGTATTTTGCAGTTGACCATGACCCTCAAGAACGTGGTCAACTCTTTCGGTTCCCAGATGATCGTCTCGGCTTATCTCAGCGATAGCTACGAGCCTAAAGTGGTGGCGAAAGACGTCAGTCAGTATCCTGAAGTGAAGATGGTGGAGGTGATAACCAAGGATATCTCCTGGCAGGAGATGAAGAAGTCCTTGAATGTCGCCGCCATCAAGAACCCTTTGCCCAATACACTACATGTCACCGCCAAAGAGCCGGATCAGGTCACCGAACTTGCACAGAAGCTGGAACTCCTGCCGTCGGTGGAAGCGGTCAAATATCCGATGATGGTGGCTAAGCGAATCAATGAAGTGCGCCATTTCTTCGAAATCGCGGGTGTTTTCGTGACCGCCGCTCTGACCACCGCTACTCTGACGGTTATTGGTAACACCATTCATCTGGTCATTCAAGCCAGACAACGCGAAATTCAGATTCTCTCTTTGATGGGAGTAGGTCACTTTTATATAAAGTGTCCCTTCGTGCTTCAAGGTGCCCTCTATGGACTGCTTTCGGCGGTTCTCGCCATGCTGGTTCTCTTCTGCGTGCATATGTATGCGATCCAGCCTTATCTGACCACGAATATGGCAAATATTCTGCCTGCTCTACCCAAAGGTGTGGGTTACAGTCTGGTCGAGACCTTTCTTGTCATGGTCATCTTAGGGGTGGCTGTCGGTGCCGGTGGCGGCGCCTGGACCTCGGGCAAGTATCTCAAGATCTAGCAAATAAAAAGGACCTGCGAAGCAGGTCCTTTATTTATTCTGGGTTTTGGTCTAGGTCTAAGCGACAACTTCGACCTTGGTCATTTTGTCCTGAGCTCTCAGGTTCATGACCACATCAAGACCCTCTTCCACCTTGCCGAAGACGGCATACTGACCGTCAAGGAAAGAGGCAGGTGCCAGGGTGAAGTAGAATTGGCAAGAGGCCGAATCGGGGTCATTGGTTCTCGCCATGGCGATTACGCCGGCGCAGTCATGCTTGAGGTGCGGTTTGGTTTCAAGCTTGATTTTCTTCTCAGAGCCACCAGTACCGGTGCCAGTAGGATCGCCTCCCTGAATACAGAAGTTCGGCTCGTAACGATGAAAAATGAGACCGTCGTAGAACTTATTGCCGACCAGCTCGAGAAAATTGCCGGCCGTTATCGGGGCGTCATTTTTATAGATGCGAATTTTAATGGTTCCTTTTGTAGTCTCCATCGAGACCAGGGGATCGTTATTGGACATGCTCTCTCCTTTTACTTTTCGTTTTTGGTTCCTTCGATATAGACTTCCTGCATCTCATCGCCTTTCCTGAGCTGGTAGACGATGTCGAGCCCTTCGATGACTTTGCCGAAGACGGCATAGTCATTGTCGAGTTCGGAGCGAGGGGACAGAATGATATAGAACTGGGATGAACCGGAATTGGGGTCGCTCTTTCTTGCCAGTCCAACCATGCCCATTTCGCTGTGTTTCAGTTTGTCGCTGACCTCCAGCGGGATGGTCTTGCCCGAGCCACCAGTACCGGTGCCGGTGGGGTCACCACCCTGGATGACGAACTGCGGATCATAGCGATGGAAGGAAAGACCGTTATAGAAGCCATCTTTCACCAGAGAGAGAAAGTTGGCTGCAGTGACCGGAACCTCCTCTTCGAATATCTGGATTTGAAACTGGCCTTTGTTTGTGACCACAGTCACCACTGTTTCGTCGCCTTTTTTCCTTGTCTTTTTGGCTTTCTTGGCAATCAGTAATTTTTTTGCCTGCGCCGGTGTTTTAGCAAAGGCTTCCTGCATGGATACAGGATTTAGGGTTATTGCCGCTGCCAAGAAAAATATCGAGACCGCAGCAAATATTGTCAGCCGAGAGTAGAGTTGCATCGAGCTCCTATCTCCAGATCGGGTAAACGATACAGATTGTAGCAAGTTTTGAATTGCGCCGAAAGGAGCGCTCAGGAAAGCCAGGTACCGATTACTTTCTTACCGGAATCGCCAGAACTTCGGATATCCTGGCATAGGGTGGATACATCACCGGTACAAAGATCTGGTCGTTGCCCGGTCTCAGGCAGTCTTCCTTGAAGGCCGCCCAACCTATGGTGTTGTCGCCGGGCATCAAAAGCCTGAGGCCGAATCTCTCCCCTTCCACCTCATGACGACCACGATCTCTTCCGAGGGCTATGCCGAGATTGCGTTTTCTATTTTCGGACGGGGTCAAATACTCCATGGTCAGAGGCGTGGCCATGCCCAAACTTGCCACTGAAGCCGCACCGATAATCGCTTTTTTGCCCGGGGTGAGCAGATTGTTGTCATGCCCTTCCAGAGTAGAGGCATCGATGGATTTGTCCGGTGCTCTGGCCTGGCCGGCGGCCTCTCTGGAGAAAGAAGACTGGGCTCCCAGAATGAGCATCGGTTTTTCGGTGTTGTTAGATACCGTTATCTTGAAAAACTTGAGGTTGTCCCCTTTGTATCTGGAGAGGGGAGAATAGCTCAGCAACTCGGCGCTGGAGACGATGCCGCCTTTTTCCAGTTCACCGCTCAGCTTGAGGTCTTTGGGCCTGGTTTGTTTGAACAGCTCTTCCACCTGTTCGTCGGTGGTCTTGTTCCGGTCTCTCAAATCTGCCGGACGCACCGGCAGCTTCTCTTCGAGGGCTGGTGCAATCGGTCCTTTGAGCTTGTTCTCGATTATCGCTTCGCTTTCGTCTTCCAGAGCCTGGCTGAAGGCAGGAGCGGCCACAAATGCCAGGGCAATTGCGATGGGGATAGTGATGGGATTCCGTTTATGCATGGCAGATAAACTACCAGGTCTTGGCGGGCTTCTTCCACTAGCGTGAACTCATTCTTTCTTTCGTGTTCGGCTAGCGGCGTCTTTGACCGACCAGTTGATAGGTTACCTTGGCCCGGGGCGGCTCTCCCTGCTTAACAATGGTGATTCGCTCCAGACCTTTGAAGCGTTTACCATCGGGCGAAAGTTCCATGACGATAGCTTCCTGGGCCATGGTGTTTTTTATCGGATGACCGTAGCGGATGAAGGCGGTATTACCCTGGACTTTATTGACGAAAAGCGGACTGCGTGCCCCTTCTTCGTTGGAGAAGGCGTAGCCCTGGGAGGGGTTGCCAGAAATCGTCCAGACGTTCTTGGTACTGCCGGCGAAGATCTGGGGAATGGCCGCCTGGAACTGGGGCTGGGCTTCGAAGCCCTGGCGCTGACCTTTCACCAGCCAGGTGCCGAGGAATTGCGGAGGCAGGGGGATGCTTCTTTGAATACCTGCTTCCATCGGGGGGCGCCCGCCCTGCATCCCGGTTCCGCCTTGTATAGGTGCCTGTTCTCGGATGCCGCCTTGATAGGGCTGAATCGCTTGGGGGACAGGATATTCCGCCTGGCCTTCATAGGGATTCTGGCCCGGCATGACCTCTTTTTGCTCGACGCCGAGTTCGAACGGTTTTGCAAGAGCGTCCGGCGAAGCATAGAGAAATGCCAGGCCAAGGACAAGGATAAGGATAACCACTCTGGCTGGGTATTCAGGCATGACTCTCTCCTCGTCCGCAGTCCAAGCTATATTGTAGCCGGATTAGCCAATTTTAACCAATAATGTCCAATCTGTTTCAATATATACCCAGAAGCGGCTCTATTTGCCGGATGCTGGTGGGGAATCACCTGCAGCTATTTCGAGATTGTCTTGTTTGGGAGAGAAGCCCAGGTCGGTCAGCCGTTTGTATGCGGCAGTGCCGGTTTCGCTGGTGGGCTCCGCCACCACTATTTCGACCAGGGGTTGGAGCGCTTCTGGATAACGCTTCTGTTTGATGAAAAGGTCCGCTTTTAGAAGCTTGGCTTTATTCTTGAGATGGCTGAAAGCAAGGGCGGTTTCTTTTTCTGCTTTCGCTTTCAACTTGGTGGCAGGGCTCTTGTCGAAGGCTTTGTAGAGCTTCCAGTGCGCGTCGGCTACGTCCTGAAGCCACTCGGATACGGCATAGACATTGTTTTTGATCTGATCTACCTGGGTCGGGCTGGCAACTTCGAGCAGGTTGTTGAGCTCTTGCAGTTTGGTTTTTGCGTCTTCCAGCGTGAAAGGGAGCTGTTTATAGATGCTGTGGGCGGGCATCTGGGCAGGGCTCTCTTCTTGATTGGATCCGGATATATTGAGTCGCCCTGAGGATGGTCGGCTCTCCTCTTGACCGGGTACCGGGGCGGTGCTGTTCTGGGGAGTTAGCCCGGAGAGGGAAGCTGTACCAGGGATGGGCGCCTGGGCCTGTACAGCCGCCGGGCAGGCGAGAGCGGCGATTAGATAGGCGGCGGCGAAAACTTTTCTTGGGGATTTAAATTCGGTTGGCATCGGAGAACCTGCTTATTCTGAGTATCTGAATGATTTTACCAGCCTGTGATAGGATCTGAAGCTTTGAAAGACCTTCCTTACTAACCGGCTTTTTCATGAGGAATCACGTGTCACCTCTTCTTTTTTTCCGGCTCTTTCTTCTCTTGACTATGAATCTCTGTCTGGTCTGGCTGGTATTGCCGGCTGTGGCGTCGGAGGCCAGGGTGGAGAGGGGGCATCTCGATCCGTATGAGCGTGCCTATATAGACCGGTTTTTGAAGTCGGGTGAGTATCTTCCGGTTTCTGATGTCAAGGAAGGTGATACCGGCTATGGTCTTTCCGTCTTTCACGGGATGAAGGTCGAAAAGTTCGACGTTAAAGTGCTGGGCGTCATGAAGCAGGTCCTCAACGGCCGCGACAGCATTCTCATTAAAATTTCCGGCGACGTCCTGGGCAAGAATAATGTGGTTCGCGGCATGTCGGGCAGTCCCATCTACATTAAAAACAAGCTCGTGGGAGCGCTTTCTTATGGATTCGATTTTTCGATGGAGCCTATTGTCGGTGTCACTCCCATCGTCGATATGCTGGATGCGATAATCAAGCCCACCGACCAGAGGACTTTACGACTGACCGGGCATAGCCTGGAGTCGCTTTCGATGCCGCTCTCTATCTCTTCTATAGAGGGCTCGGGACAGGAGCTTGATCGACTCAAACGTTCTATCATGTCCACCAGTCTAGGGGCAGGTGCACCGAAAATGGTGCCATTGATGTCGCCGGTGGCGCTCTCCGGATTCTCTTCCAGAGCCAGATCATTTCTTGCCGATCGTTTCAAGGGGATTGGTCTCGATGTCTCCGGCGGCGCCAGCGGTGGTCTGAACAAAGAGCTTTCGAGTTTAGAAGGAGGGGCTGCCAATCGACTTGTTCCCGGGTCTGCCCTGGGGCTGTTGTTGTCTACGGGTGATTTTTCATCGGCTGCGACTGGTACCGTCACCGGTATCTTTCACGACCGCGTGCTCGGCTTTGGACATCCATTGATGGAAGCCGGCGCGATAGATGTTCCTATGGCGTCTGCCTATATCCACGAAGTCCTACCCAGTCTTTCGGTAAGTTTCAAGCTCTCCTCGCCGCTCAAAGTTCTGGGACGTATCTTTGCCGACCGTCCCTGGTCGGTGGGCGGCGAACTGGGCAAGAACGCTTCGATGATCCCTGTTGATATAACCGTTATCGATGGACAGAGACACTTTCGCAAGGATTTCAGCTCTCAGGTGATCAATCATCCCAATCTTAGCTCCGATTTGATTTCCGCAATTATAATGTCGGCGATGGATGCTTCTTTTCAGTCCACCGATCCTTATACCGTCAATTTAAAGAGTCGGATCAAAATCAAGGACGGTCGCTTACTTGAGCGAGAGGATAGTTTTGCAAGCTTTGCCTCGGCTTCATCCGGGCTGTCTATTCTCGGTCTCAAATTCTTTTCTGATCCGGTGGTGAACTATGTCGACTCAATAGTTTCCAGAATCTATAACAACCGCTACAAAAAAGAAGAGGTCGAATCGGTCAAGCTGACAGTCACTTTCAATGTCGGCAAAAATACCACTGCGCTAAAAAGGGTAATTGCCGAGGACCCGGTGGTGGAGCCGGGAGAGAAGGTGCGATTCACCTGTGTGCTTTCACCTTATAACAAGAAGCGCTACACAGAGACTTTCGAGTTCGAGGTTCCCAGGGACCTCCCCGATGGCGAGTATATGGTCGGGGTTACAGGCGGTTCTTCCTATGACGGCTTGCGGAAGACCATGAAACTTTTCGACCCACCGACCAAAAACCTCGATCAAGAGCTGGATAGAATCCTGGATGATCCTCATGCTAACGAACTTATCGCCTTGCTTGCTCTGCCCGATCAGGCGGTTCACATCAACAACGCTGTGATTCAGAATCCACCAGGGCACTGGTCCAAGCTGTTTTTCTCGGACCGATACACCAATGGACCCTCTATCGTCCCCGGTGAGAAGCTCTTCAAGAAAAGGCTGGACAGTTACGTTACCGGCTCTCACGTAGTCGGATTCACAGTAAAGCGCAAGGCGCCTTATCTAGAAGAGGACTCCTGGTATCAATCCGACTCCGGTTCCGGCAAGGGTTCTTCCGGCTCGCATATCACCGGGCAGGCAAGGAAAGTGATTGGCTCTCTTACCAAAGTCGCCAAGTCCACCGGTACCACTACGGAAAGTAGCGGTGTACCGGTAAGCGGCTCCACCGACTCGAAGGCTGGCAAGACCTCGGGCGCCCAGTCTGCCAATTTCGCCGGCGATCTGACCGGACTGCATACCCGATTTGCAAAAGCCTGGAGCCAGTCTACAGACTCCAGCTTCACCGGAGGTAAGAAAGAGAACTGCACCATCGACAGCTGGGGAAGGCTGTTTCCCGGCTTCGAAGTTCTTGAATCCGGCGACTGCGGTCGAGTTCGGGGTGAGGTCAGGGCCTGGGCTTCGGCCATGGTCGGGAACAATTTCTATTTTTCCGCCGGAAACAAGATCTATGTATATGAGGGATCTAAGTCCTCTACTCTGGTAAGCATGAAAACGACTATGATACCGGCGATGGCGTCGGCTGGAGAAACCGCGCTATATGCCGCTTGCGTGCCGGAGGGGAAAGTGGTCAAGGTCGGCACCGAAGGCAGTGTCAAGGATTTCTTCAAGACAAAGGAGAGCGTTATCGCTTCTCTCTGCACCGATGCTTCCGGCAATCTTTATGTGGGCGCCGCCGGCAGCGGGCGAATCTATAAGGTTGGCGCCGGTGGTAATCTTCTTCAGACCATCGATTCCGGTCAGGCGCATATCACCAGCTTGAACTACTGTCCCAACACAGGCAGGGTAATGGTAGGCACTGGCGAGAGCGGCAATGTCTACTCTTTCGATCCTGCCGTGGCTGGTGATGGACTGAGAGGCGAGTATCAATCCGGCGCCCACATCGTAACCGGTGCCGCCTGGGATAAGCGAGGCAATTTATTTATTACCACAGCCGGTCCCGGTAGCCTGGTTATGGTAGAGAAGTCCGGCAAGTCCAAGAACCTGGCCACCAGTGAAGCCTTTTACCATCTCTATTACGATAGGTTCTCCGACTCTATTTTCACCGGGGATGCAGAAGGAGATGTCACCCAGATTCAGATAGAGCCGCTTCCGAAAAGAGCATTTTTCGTGCCGGTTCATCACACCAATCAAGAAGCGGTCATATCGATTACCGGAGACAGCGATTCCAATCTATTCATATTGACCAGCAATCTGCCCACGGTTTCGAGAATACTTTTCCGCCCTTCTGCCGGAGCCGTCTATACGAGTAAGGTGAACGACGGCGGCAGACCCTCTCGCTGGTCTCGCTTGAGAGTCTTCGGGGCTTATAACCAGTTCGAACCGGCGGTGCGTTCGGCAATTTCTGTAGAGACCCGTACCGGTGACACCCTCAGACCGGATGCTTCATGGCAGGGCTGGCAAGCTGCCGTGGCCGGTGATGACGGATTCAAGCTTGGCTCCCGTCCGGGTAGATTCTTTCAGTATCGTCTGAGCTGGACGCCGGGGTTGAAGGCGGGGGGCGCAGACGGTCAGGACCGAGTTTTTCCTTGCGGGCACGAGACCGTTATCGGCATGGTCGAGACCACTTTCTCTCCTGCCAACGAAAGCCCTACTGTGACCAGCTTCAATCTCGCATCGGGCTCTTATGTCTCCGGAGAAAAGGAGTTGAAGCTGGTGGCATCGGATCCCGACGGAGACAATATCTCTCTTTCGGTGGATATTTCGAGTGATGAGGGCAAGAGCTGGAAAGAGCTAGAGGATGATTTGAGGGGGTCGGAGAAAAAGGCGAAGCCGGCTTCTGAAAAGGATAAGAAGAAAGCGAAAAAAGACAAAGGCAAAAAATCAGATAAGAAAGAAAAGAAAGACATAAAGGAAACCAAGGAAACGACCGAGGATAAGGATAAAGACAAATCCGGAGAAGAGGCGGGCGAATCTGAATCCGAGCCCGAGGTAGAGTCAGAAAGCGAGCCTGAAACAGAATCAGAAAAAGATCCGGAGAAAGAGACCGGAACTCCTTTCCGTCTGCGCTTCCGTAGGTTGCAGAGTGCCGGAGAGGCTTTCACCTCATCGGAGGTCAAGGGGTCTGTTTTGAGCAAAACAAAGTCTTCCAAGTCGACCGAGAAAAAAGGCTCGACCAAGAAAGATAAGAGCAAGACAGATTTGGTCAAGACTGCTTCAGACGGACGTATAGAGTGGACATGGGATACCAAGAAACATAAGGACGGGGTCTATATGCTGCGCTTTCGTCTATCCGATTCTCCGTCCAATGGTGGAAGCGCCGGTGATACCATGGTGGAGAATTTCTATCGCACGGTGATAGTCGATAACAGCGCTCCGGCTCTTTCCGGTACCAGAGCTGATTGGTCTTCCGCTTCGATGCTCAAAGAGTTTCGGGTGGAGACCGCCGACAAGCTCTCACCGGTAGTCAATGCGGTCATAGAGTCCGATCATGGCGAGTCCTGGGCCCTTGCTCCTGTGGATGGGCTGGCAGACAGCAAGAGTGTGGTTTTCCTGGGCCGAGATTTGAAGTTCAAGAAGAAGCCTCACTCTATAAAATTGGAAGTATCCGATAAAGCCGGTAACAAAGCCAAAAAAGAGATCAAGATCACGAAATAGAGAGATAAGAGAATCAAATTCCGATGAACAACTCTTTGTCCCGTATGTTCAGAACCAAGCCGGCTCAGCAGCTCGTGGATGAGGCCTATGAAGGCGATCGCAAGATGAAGCGAAGCTTGCGAGCGATAGATCTGATTGCTTTTGGAGTGGGTGCAACCATCGGCTCCGGTATCTTCGCGCTGACCGGAACTGCTGCTGCCGGCCAGGCCGCCGTAGAACATCGGGACTGGTTGTCGACGCCGGTTATCAACTTCATTCTCGGCTCGCCCCTGGGAAGGGAAGCGGCTGGTCCGGCACTGGTGATCTCGTTTTTGATCGCTGCCATCGCCTGTGGTTTCGCCGCCATGTGCTACGCCGAACTGGCGGCGATGATACCGGTATCCGGCTCCGCCTATACTTTTGCCTATGCCGCCCTGGGAGAGCTTATCGCCTGGATAATCGGCTGGGATCTCATGTTGGAATATGCCATCGGAAATGTGGCGGTGGCGGTGAGCTGGTCTGATCACTTCTTACATTTCATTCATGGTGCCTTCAATATGAAGATTCCGTTGTGGCTCTCCACAGATACGGGTACCGCCCTTACTCGTCTGGCTACTCTGCCTGCCGAGCATCCACAATGGGGCTTTTATTCGAGTACCGAACTGCCGGTCCTCTTCGGTCACCAGTTCGCCATGAACGTGCCGGCTTTCGTCATTGTGATGTTGATCACCTGGGTGCTGATTATAGGTATTCAAGAATCAGCCATCGTCAATTCCATCGCCGTAATCATCAAAGTTCTGGTGGTGATTTTCTTCATCGTCTATGGTGCCGGTTTCGTCAAACCGGAGAACTGGGTGCCTTTTGCTCCGGGTGGATTTGCCGGGATCATGGGTGGAGCCGCCATCGTTTTCTTCAGTTTCATCGGCTTCGACGCGGTCAGCTCGACCGCCGAAGAGACAAAAAATCCCCAGCGCGACATGCCTATCGGGATGATCGGTTCGCTTATCATCTGCTCTCTTCTTTATACCGGGGTCTCTCTTGTGTTGACCGGTATAATCCCCTATCAGAGGCTGGCCGATGATGCGGCCCCGGTGGCTACCGCACTGGCTGTGGCCGGATCTCCCTGGGCCCATGTTCTGGTCAGCGCCGGCGCTCTTGCCGGGATGACTTCGGTGTTGCTCGTCTTTCAACTGGGCCAGCCGCGGATCTTCATGGCCATGGCCAGGGACGGGCTGTTACCGAGAATTTTCGCCCGGCTTCATCCTAAATACAAAACCCCTCTTCTGCCCACCCTGGGCACCGGTATACTGGTCGCTCTGGCTTCCATGTTCATCGACATCAGTCAGGCGGCGGAGCTTACTAACATCGGTACTCTCACTGCCTTTATCATCGTCTGCGGAGGGGTGATTCTTTTGCGGAAGACCGATGCGGCAAGAGAAAGACCATTTTCCTGTCCCTTTGTACCGGTGGTGCCGATACTGGGCATTCTTTTCTGTCTCTTCTTGATGATCAGCCTGCCCTTCGTCACCTGGATTCGATTTTTGGTCTGGATGGGTCTTGGTACTCTGGTTTACTTCATGTATGGCTATCGGCGCTCTGGTATGGCGGCCGGGTCTTAGGCACCTAGATATCGTCGGTAGTGCCTTTTATCTCTTTCTCGGTTTGGACTTCTTTTTGGCTTCCAGAGTCTTTATCCGAGATTCGACCCTTCCTATAACCCTTCTTGCTTCTTCTACTTTGCGCTCTTCTCTTTCGACATCCCGCTTGAGGCGCTCCGCTTCTCTGTGAGTCGCTTCGAGTTCCCTTTTGGAGACCACTCCTTCTTGAAACAGTGCATCGAAATTGGTGCAATCTTTCTCTTTTCTGGAAAGAAGCAGTTTGCTGTCCGCCAGGTCAAGCTCTAGGGAATCAAGTTCTTTTTTGAGACCTTCATATTTCAGTTTCAGGTCATCCAGGGACATATAGTCTATAAAAGCCCCTGTACCCATCGAGAAAGCTCCAGGTACCATCATTTCGCCGCCCATATCAGGCATGGTCGGTGGTGGTGGCGGTACCAGGGTGGCTCTGGAATGGTTCTTTGCGCCGGTCTTTTTTGTGACGGTTTGTTTCTTCTCGGTGGGCTTGGCTGCTTCGGCACGGGCCGGTGCTATAGCAGTAGAGCCGAACTGGGCACAGAGGATAAAAATCCCCAGGGCCCTGAGATTGGAGTGATTCCTTGAAACCTTGCTGCTTACCTTCATTTAAAAGTATCTACCGATCTTTTAGAGTATGCTCTACTTATGCAGTCTAGCAATTTATTCGATGTTTTGTTTCTCGGGGACGTGGTCGGGCGACCCGGGCGTCTGCATGTCAAAGCTTATTTGCAGTCACTCGCCGCCTCCGGCGACAAGCCTGATCTAATTATAGTCAATGCCGAGAATGCCGCCCACGGCTTCGGTCTGACCCGCAAAATTGTAAACGAGTTTGTAGAATGTGGTGTACATGTTCTGTCCGGCGGCAATCACACCTTCGACAAGAAGGAGGTCTTTGAGTTTATTGATGATTCTCCTTTCATTTTGCGACCAGCCAATTATCCTCCCGGCACTCCGGGACGGGGCACTTTCGTTTTCGAGGATGGTGACTTTCGATTTGGTATCATCAACTTGATGGGGCGCGTTTTCATGGAGCCGCTCCGTTCGCCGTTCTTAATAGCTGATGAGCTTATCGCTTCTATGAACGCGGAAGGGGTGAAAGCGGTAATGGTGGATTTCCATGCCGAGGCGACCGCGGAGAAAGTGGCTCTCGGGCTCTATCTAGACGGTAGAGCGACGGCTATGCTGGGCACCCATACCCACGTCCAGACCGCCGATGAGCGTATTCTTCCTGGCGGTCTCGCTTATATCACCGATGCCGGTCTTTGCGGTCCGAGCAACGGCGTTATCGGCATGGATAAAGAGCAGGTCTTTCGCAGATTGATTCAGCAACTGCCCTGCCGGCTCGAGATCGCATCCGGTCCTACTGTGTTGAGCGGTGTTCGATTCAAGGTGGACAGGGATTCCGGTAAGTCCGTATCTATTGAGAGAATTTTGCAGTATTCTGAGTCTTGAAGAGGGTCGATCTACATCTTCACAGTCATTTTTCCGATGGCACCTGGTCGCCGTCCAGTCTGGTTGATCATGCCGTTCGATGCGGAATCGACCTTATATCGCTGACGGATCACGACAGCCTTTCCGGTCTGGAGGAAGCCCGCTCAAGTGCGCAAGATCGAATCGAGCTTGTCGACGGGCTCGAGTTATCGGTGCGATTCGCCGGCGAGGATCTGCATATTCTAGCCTTCTTCCCCGGTACCATAAAAGGAATAGGATGCGATGCTCTTGAGTCCCTTGATCGCGTTCTCCGGCATAATTGCGCAGCGCGCATCCGCTTTGCCGAAGATCTGGTGAGAAAGCTCAATCAAGAGGGGCTGCCTCTCAGCATGGAGTCCATTTTGGAAATGACCGGACCCGGCACCGTGGGCAAGGCCCATATAACTAAAGCGATAATCGCATGTGGTATCGAAAACGATATCACTGTCGCTTACCGGCGATTCTTCGGTTCGAATTCGGATTACTTTCAAGAGCGGCTCTGGGTGGAGGCAGAAGTAGCTTTCTCTGCCCTCGACAGGGCTGGCGCAATTACCGTGCTTGCCCATCCGGGCTACAAAGGAGAGGCTACCGAGATTCTGGTCAGAAGCTTGAAGAACCTTGGTCTTGATGGAATCGAAGTCTTTCATCCTTACCATAAGCAAGAAGAGAAGACCGCTCTTGCGTTGTTGGCAGGCGAATTAAACCTGGTCATTACCGGTGGTTCCGACTGTCATGGACCATACGAGGGTGAGGAGCCTTATATGAGTTCCCAGAACCTGGCATCAGATGAGGTCGCTATTTTTCTAGACCTTATCTCTTGAGATTCTTGCTTATCTGTTTTGTTACTTCATTCTCCGAGACCTCACCAACCTTGCTCCAGGTCGTGGTGCCGTCCGAATCGATCACTGTCTGGCAGGGAATGTAGCCTTTGTAGTATTTTTTGATCAAGTTCTCCGCCTCTTTGTTGGCGGGTTTGTCCACATTGATAACGATGAACTTGACGTCCCTGTCTCGAAGTTTGTTGTAAGAGCCGACCAGGCGTTTCGCCTGACGAGCAGTGTTCAGATCGCCGGAGGCTCCGAAAAATATAAAATTGGTCTTGCCCGGCTCGATATGGACATCTTCGAGCTTATCGGCAATTATGGGAAAGCCGTTATCCTTGTCTTCTACAAAGGATACTCCTTTTCGCATACTGATATTCTCGGCTGCCTCTGCCTGTAGTGTCACCAGGGACAGGATGGAAAGCGTGGTCAGGAGAACTTTATGAGAATTCATTGCAAAATTCCTTTCTTCAGCAATTTCAGCTTTTAAATAGGACACCGGTTCGAAGGTGGTTGTTCCCTGGTTGTCAGGGGTTTTTCTCTTTCTTGTTTTTGAAATCGCTCGCTTTGATCTGGTGGACCCAGCGCGCCCATTTTTGATGCTCATAGCTCTGGCTGTATTCATCTAAGCTTTTCAAAAGGCGATTGCCGGATTCGGATGACCCCCGGAAAACGTAATCGGCGTCGACATCTTCTTCCATGTCAGAGAGCAGCTCATCGAGCTTCTGGCGGAAGTTTGCGGTTCTGGGCAGCGCCATGACCCAGGCATCCTCCTGCTCCATACTGTCATTTTCTTTACAAATAATGATTTCGAGCTGGAGAACCTTCTCCACATTGGAACCGGTCTTTGTGGACGCCAGCTTTTCAAGAAGCCATTCGGCAAGCACGTCCCGGGAATGCTGCCTGGGATCGGCTTCATGAAGATATTCGGCGAATGCTTCTAGGATCATCAACGGGCTCGTAAAAAGGGCTCTTCTGCGAATATATCACGACACCGCCCAAACTTTGCCATTTTTCGGCATTCTGTCTGGCATCTGGGCATTCGGTGACCGGTCTGGTTCAACTCTGTCGCCATGCTTCTTGTAAATAATCAGATTAATCTTAGCCAAGATATCCTTATGTGGATATAAAGCGATATAATTAGGTCACTTGAGTTCCGACCCGGTAACGGGTGCCTTCGAATTCAAGAGAATTTTAGTCCTTCAGCCCAAGAATCAAGCTTATTCGATTTTATTGATCGCAAGAGCAGGTTCCTACAGAGCCGAAGGCGACATCTGATTCGGAACAAGCATTATAGACGTGAATACCGCGCATAGCTCGTCAATCAAGAATAAAGAAGTGTTCGAAGCGATTCTCGAGCAGGTCGAAAAGCCCGGTCAGTACCTGGGCAACGAATGGGGAGCGATTCGCAAGGATTTCGCTTCGAGTAAATGCCGTCTGGTGCTCGCTTTTCCCGATATCTACGAACTCGGCATGTCCAATTTCGGACTGAAGATTCTTTATCAGGTGGTCAATAAGATTCCTGAATTCATGGTGGACAGGACTTACGCACCAGCCAGGGATATGGAGGCGATTCTGCGCAAGAGTAATTTGCCTCTTTTCGCCTGGGAATCGAGAGAGCCGGTTGCCGATTTCGAACTGGTCGGCTTCTCGCTGCAGTACGAACTCACCTATACCAATGTCCTTAACTTGTTGGAGTTGGCGGGACTCGCACTTTTTTCCTGGGAGCGAGAACAAGAAAGGTTATTCCCTCTGGTTTTCGGAGGCGGGCCTTCTGCAATCAATCCGGAACCCATGGCTCAATTCCTCGACTTTTTCATGATCGGTGATGGCGAGTCCGCCGTCCCCCGGGCGATGAGGGTTATCGAGGAGGCTAAAGACAGTCTCGATAAAGTGGAATTGGATTCTGAGACTCGCATGTATTTGAGACGGCGGCTTTTGTACAAACTGGCCAGTGAAGTTCCGGGTATCTATGTGCCTGCCCTTTATGCCGTTTCGGAAGGCGAGCCTGTGGCAAGGCCGATAGAAGGAGAGGCGCTGGCGGCCTATGTCGGTGCCGATAGATCCGATCTGGATCTGGATCGATATCTTGCTCTACCGTCTGAATTGAAGTCGGCACCACCAAGGGTTTTCCGGCAGGTTTCACCCCTGAATAGCGACAACCAGCCGACCCGTTCCCTGGTTCCCTACCTCTCCCTGGTTCATGATCGCGAAGTTCTCGAAGTGAGAAGAGGCTGTGATCGCGGCTGTCGATTCTGCCAGCCAGGTTATTCTTTCTTACCTGTGCGCGAGCGCTCTGCCGAAGACATTCTCGAACTTTCAAAGAAGGCGCTTGCCAATAGCGGTCACGAAGAGTATTCGATGCTCTCTCTTTGTGTGAGCGATTACACCAGTTTGCAAGAGTCGGTGCGGGCGCTCAATCGTGAACACAGCTCGAGGCGGACTTCCATATCTTTTCCCAGCCAGCGCGCTGACAGGATGAACCTCGACATCGCCGAAGAGTTGAAGACAGTCCGCAAGTCTGGTATCACGCTGGCACCGGAGGCAGGATCCGAGCGACTGCGCGCCGTTATAAATAAAGGTCTCAATCACGGTCAGATTATCTCTGCCATCGAATCAGCCTATCAGTCTGGTTGGAATTCGGTGAAGCTCTATTTCATGTGTTGTCTGCCGACTGAGACCGATGAGGATCTGGAAGGCATCATCGAGATTCTCAAAGAAGCCACCGAGAAATGTCGCCAGATAAGAAAGAACGATCCCGAGAACCATTCCAGGCAGATAGAGTTCACCTGCACCATCTCTAATTTCGTGCCCAAGCCGTTCACACCATTTCAGTGGTTCGGCCAGGTCACCAGAGAAGAGACGCGACGCAAGCACAGGGTCTTGAAAGAAGCCCTTAAAAATTCTCATCTCAATAACGTCACCCTCAATGTCACCGAGCCGGAGACAAGCCTCATGGAGGCCGTTATCTCCAGAGGAGATCGCTCTTACGGCGATTTGATCTATAAAGCATTTCGAAAAGGCGCCACCTTCGATGCCTGGGATGACCAGTTTCAGCCCCGGCTCTGGCATGAAGTGGCAGAAGAGCTCGGCACCACCCTCGAAGCTATGGCCTGTGTCGATCGAGAAGTAGGCTCGACCCAGCCCTGGGAGGTCGTTCATATCGGACTGCATAACTGGTGGCTTGTAAAAGAGTGGGAAAAGTCTCAATCCGAGAGCGAGACCGGTAACTGTACCGAGAATACCTGCCATGCTTGCGGGGTTTGTACCGAGCTGGATACCAACCACGAACTGGCCGATCCCAGTAAAGAGGTGATGAAAAAGAATCCTTTCGTCAAAGAGCTGGCTGCTCACAAAGATGAGGATTCGCATCCCTCGCTGTTTTTCACAAAGCCTGCCGAGACTCCGCCGGTGGAGACCGTTCAGCGCTTGAGGTTCGAATTCACCAAATCCGGTGATCTGCGTTTTATTGGTCATCTCGATCTTCAGACGCTTCTTATAAGAGCTTTGCGACGGGCCGGCGTCACCATGGCTTATAGTCAGGGTTTCAATCCTTCTCCCAAGTTGTCCATCGCCATGCCTCTCTCTCTTTTCATGGAGAGTCGGGCGGAAGTGGCAGAGCTGGAGCTGGCCGAGGCTCTGCCCGTGTCCGAGTTCCTTTCGAGCTTGAACAACCAGTTACCGCCCGAGGTGCAGGTGCTGAGAGTGTTGGAACTGCCTGAGAAACCCGGTCAATCTCTGTCTAGCGCTATCGGCACCGCTCGATATGAATTGCGTTTCGATAGCCTGCAAGAGTCGGAAGCCTCAAAAGAGTCTAAAGAAGCTTTACTCAAAGCGATCTCCTCTTCTATAGAAGAGATCAACAGGTCCGACGAGATTCTCGTCGAGACCAAGAAGAAAGTCAAAAAAGGAAGAAAAAGAAGAAAGTCCGGTAACGGCAAAAGTTCAGACAAGCCGGCGATGAAGAATATTCGTCCCGGAATAGTCGAGCTCTCCTTGCAGGACTCAGACGAAATTGTTTTAGCGATGGAGCTTTCTTGCAATTCTGAATTGCACGTTAAGCCCCAGGAAGTTTTGGATTGTATAAGTCCGAAAGGTAAATGGAGGATTTGTAGAACCGGGCTCAAGAGCCTCAGAGGAATCGATTTGATCAATCACGATTTAAAGGGTATTTCGGCAACGGATTCACCCGAATCGGAAAAAGAGCTTTCAAAAGTAAATTAAGTAGAGGAACCTATGAGAAAGTCATTAGTTATATCCGAGCAGGACAGCATAGCTGCTTTGTTGGAGAACGATAGGGTAGCGGAGTTTTTCGTAAACCGAGGCGAACTGCTGCTGGGAGACATCTATACATGTAGTGTCGAAAACATCTTGCCAGGAATTGACGCTGCTTTCGTCAACCTGGGCAAAGACAAGATGGGCTTCCTTCATGCCAACGATGTGCCCGGTCAGGGACCACTCAAAGAGAGACTGGTACCCAAACAGAAATTGCTGGTGCAAATAACCAAAGAGCCCACCGGACATAAAGGTCCCCGGGTATCCACCGCCATCAGTTTGCCGGGTCGTTTCCTGGTACTGGTGCCGGAGGAAAGAGGCGTGTCTATTTCGCGTCGAATCAGTGAATCCAGAGAGAGAGCCAGGCTCAAGTCTGTGGTCAATCTGATGAAGCCTCCCGGTATCGGCCTGATAATCAGAACAGAAGCGAAAGGCCAGGGTGAAGACGAGCTCTACGAAGATTTCGAACAACTCTGGGATACCTGGCAGACCATCGTTTCCGAAGCGGAAGAGTCTATCGGACCGACCCTTATCTATCGGGATCAGGACCTTCTTTATAGAACCATCCGTGATGCCTATTCCCATGAAGTCACCGATATCATCGTGGACAGTCCTGATGGACAGAAGCGAGCCCAGGATTTTCTCAAGGGCTGGGCAAGCAAGAATACCAAAGTCTCTTTTCATACCGGTGAAGACTCTCTCCTGGTCGAAAAATCCATTGTTCGCGAGATTGAAGCTGCTTTGACCGATAGAGCGGAGCTTCCTTCCGGTGGACACTTGAACATCCAACCGACCGAAGCTCTTACCGTTATCGACGTGAACTCCGGCAGATTCACCAGTTCCAGAACCCAGGCAGAGACCGTTCGTCGCACCAACCTGGAAGCAGCTCAGGAGATCCCTCGCCAGCTTCGTTTGAGAAACATAGGCGGTATGGTCATAGTCGACTTCATCGACATGGAGAGCCGCAGGGACCAGCAGCAGGTGCTGGAAGTATTCCAGAGAGTACTCGAAGAGGATCGCGCCAAGCCCCAGGTGGGTCAGCTGTCTGATCTCGGACTGGTTGAATTGACCCGACGTCGTCAGGGGCAGAGCCTGAGAGAACTTTTCACTACACAGTGTTCGCACTGTGTCGGTCAGGGCATTATGCCTGACCTGGTAATTGGTCCTTCTGAAAACCGCACAGCTATCGTGATCAAGCAGGACGAAGACGAACCCGTCTCCCGTCCCGCCAAGATGAAAGCTTTGAAGAGCGCTTCGGCAACCAGCTCGGGTAGAGTGATATCGACTTTGAAGGAAGCTCCCAGAGATGATCAGGAAGAGTTCCCGGAAGATCTTCTCGATCAGGTACCTCAAGATTTGCTGGAGCCGGAAAAGCGCTCCGGCGACAGAAGATTCAAGCGAATCGATCTTCCTGAAGACGAGGAGGACGAGGACGAAGAGATAACTCTGAAGGTCGAAGGTGCTCAAATAGAAGCAGGTTCCGTTCTTTATGAAGAGAGCATCTCTGAATCCGGTCTTTCTGAGGTGGATGGCGATGCCGATGCCGATGCGGACGAACTGGCTCGCAATATCTCTGCTGTGGAAGAGGTCTATAACGAACTTTCACGCTCCGGAAGCGAGGCCGAGATAGAGGGCGTCGTGGTGGAAGAGTCCGCTTCCGAAGAAGTGGAAGTTCCTGGTCTGAGTGCCGAGGAAGCGAAAGAGGCTTATCTGGAAGATATCGCCACCGCCAGCCCCCATGAAGCGATTGAAGGACCCGTGACCGGTGTTTTCACTCTCAAGGTCAGAGAAGAGGACTCCCACCCCAGTCCAGCTCCCGCAACCGGTTTCAGCTTCGGTAGTTCCTTTGCAGTCGAGGCCCCGGAAGCCCCGGTGGAAGCGGCTGAGGACAAAGAGCTGGAGTCGAGTGCCACCACTTCTTTCCTTCTGAAAGAGGAAAGAGAGGTGGAATTAGATTCGGTGCCCACCGTGGAAGCCAGTCAGGATGAAGAGAGTGATGCTGAGCCCGAAAACGACAGCATGAGCTTTCTGGAAGGTTTCAAGAAAACCGATTCCGATAGCGCCGAAACCTATGATCAGCTGAAGCTGGCCACTTTCGCCAGCGAAAGCTACGGCGGCTCTTCCGAGCAGTCCGGATCCGGCAGCGAGTCTGGTTCTGGAACCGGCACCGGTGGTCCTGATACAGGCCGCGATAACGAGTGATTTAAGTAATCCGGCCATAAAAATAAGAGAGCCTTGAAAGACTATGTCGATTCAAGGCTTTTTTTTATTCTAAAATTCTTGATTGTTGTTTTTGCGAGCCATGCTCAAGCTGAATCCGAAGCGCACCGCACTTGATGTCATCTGTGGAGGTAGTATGCTGACTCCCAGAGTCGCTTCAGGATCGTTTTGCAGTATCTGTTCAATGTAAGAGCGGTCGGGATGGAAGGCCTGATCTTCTACATAGAAAGAACCGCGGAACTCGCCTTTGAATATATAGCCCAGGCACATGCCACGACCGCCGGACATCGAAATGGCCAGGGTGGCAGTGCCCTTTTCTTTTTCGAACCAGTCGCAGATATAGCGCATATAGTCGAGAGCGCTGTAGTTGTCTTCCCGTTTTACCGGATAACCGAGGAACAACGCAGACATGGCAAGCGTTATGTCTTCCGGTAGATCGTAAAGGGTCACTAAGGTGTCGGGGGACTCGAGGTCGTTGAGCATCAAATTCAGTGATTCTTCGGTGGGCTTGGTATCCGGGTCGGCTCTGCATCCGTAAATACAGCCTACAGCCCTGCCGCGATATAGAAGCATGGCGGCTCTCGATAGTCTGCTCTCGCAGGTGGCTTTTACGCAGCCGGTCCGCATACCACCTTCGAGGTCGGTTATTAGCCATTCGATGTCATAGTCGCCGATTCTCAAGGATTTGAGGCTGTCCTGATCTACCGGTGGCATGATCAGGTCGATGGCGCGGCGTAGTTGATAGGTTTTGGGCGGGACGCTGTTGGCGTAGACTTTGAAAGCTTGTTCTTCCGGGCTCGGTTGCTGGCCGGTTTGATATTGGTCTTGTTGATATGGATTTTGCTCTATTTCAGATCCCTGTCCTGAGCCAGGCTCGGGCTGATACTGTTCTTGCTGGTATTGGGCCTGTGCCTGTTGGGCTTCTTCGGTGTAATTGCCCGTTGGACTGAGGGCGGTATTGGGGTCGGCTGCCATCTGACTCGAGAGGGACTGGTGTTTGCCGGTGGAGTAGACTCCGTCTGGATCTTCAAGCTGTTCCAGCCAGTTGACTGTCTGGGTTTTGGGCTTGGCTCCGCTGGAGCCTGCTGTGAAGCGCTCCGAGAGCAGCATTCTGTTTTTATCGACACAGACGAACTGGGCCAACACTTCTTTGCCAGGAACGTGGGTCTGTTCTGAGGGAAGAAAGCCCGGCAGATTGTCCTTGGGGATAACGACAGCATAGCCGCCCGGTTCGGACTTCACTATTCTGCAAATTACATTTTGCCCAGGTTTGTAACCCTGTATTTTCCAGGGATTAAGTTTGCTGGCCATCGCCTAATCCCTAAATGTGTAGTCAAAAAAAGGTAAGAGAGTTCTGATAATAAGAGCTTCCATGTTGTAAGCCAATGATTCCATAAGGTCTATACCCCTTATCATACTTGAAACAGACCTCTTTTCAGTAGTCTCCACGCCCGCGTCAAGAGAGATTTCTCTGAATCCTCGACGGGATCTTCAGACCCGTGATCATTCTTTTCCACATTTGAGCCCGAAATCTCACAGGTTTTCTCTTGACTATTATTAGTTATATCTATACTAGGATTAAATTTCTGGCAGGACAGACAGCTGGTGGAACAGGCCGAATCCAGCTCCATCAGTGTATTGCAGCGCGGACAACGAAGCATGCCTCCACCTTTATTTTGAAGCGCTTCCTCGCTCAAAGACAGCTTGCAATTTGGGCAAGTCAGCATGGCTTTCAGAGGAATGTTATCCGACATAGCTTCAGTCCTTCTTCGCAGGCTCTGCCGGCTCCACTATTACACTTTTGGCCAGCTCGCGCCCGATAGCCATTTCGGTGTGTTTCTTACTGATAATCACCGGTCCGTTCTTGATGTTTTTCTGGACCTCTATGTAAGAACCCTCGACAATGCCCCAGCGCAGACCCTGGGTCAAGATTCTCTCGTCCGTCATACGAACGACAACGAAGACTCCACCGTCTTTAGCATCGGCTAAGGTCATCTCTGGCACTCCGGGCACTGTCCGAATATCTTGAACTGGGCATCCACCACTTCGAAGTCGTATTTTGCACCAATCTTCTGCCCGGCGTCCTCCAGGAAGTGGTCTTCGAACTCGAGGGTCTTATTGCAGTTAGTGCAGATTATGTGCTGATGAGGCAGGTCATCCTGTTTGAGCTCGTAGTGTTTATGCCCTTCGGCAAAGTCCAGTTCTCGCAACAGACCCAGAGAAGAGAGGAGTTTAAGGGTTCTATAAGCAGTGGCCAGGCTCACGTTCATCCCTTCGTCTATGAGCTTGCCGTGTAGATCTTCTGCCGAGAGATGATGTCCGTGGGGCAGATCGATAAAAATTTTCAGGATCTTTTCTCGCTGGGCGGTGATTCTATGACCGCGTTTGCGGAGGCTCTCGATCACTGGATTGAGCTCCGGCTCTTCTGTCAGGTTTTCCACTTCTTTTCTCGTCATATCCTCTTATGATAACCTCTTTCGAAGCTTTTAATAGGAATTCAGGCAAGCGCGCCGGGTTTACTCAAGAAACTTTTCAGATAATGCCCGGTAAAGGAGGACTTCTCTTTGGCGAGCTCTTCCGGGGTGCCTGCTTTTACGATGGTGCCGCCGGCATTGCCGCCTTCGGGACCGAGGTCGATTACCCAGTCGGCTTGTTTGATTACATCTAGGTTGTGTTCGATGATCAAAACAGTGTTGCCTGAATCGACCAGTTGATTGAGCACATGCAAAAGCTTGTCCACATCCTGAAAGGCAAGACCAGTAGTTGGTTCATCCAGTATATAGATGGTTTTTCCAGTGGAGCGTTTCGACAGTTGTTCTGCCAGTTTGACACGCTGGGCTTCTCCGCCGGACAGGGTGGTGGCAGGTTGACCCAGTTGAATATATTCCAGGCCCACTTCCATGAGGGTTTGCAGTTTCGTCTTAGCCCGGGGGATGTTCTCGAAGAATTTATTTGCTTCCTCCACGGTCATGGAAAGCACATCCGAAATAGATTTACCCTTGAACTTCACTTCGAGGGTCTCGCGATTGTAACGGGCACCCTTGCATACGTCGCAGGTGACGAAAACAGAGGGAAGAAAGTTCATCTCAATTTCATTCATTCCCTCTCCGCGGCAGGCTTCGCAACGCCCTCCTTTGACGTTAAAAGAGAAGCGACCGGGAAGATAGCCTCTTGCTTTCGCTTCGGTGGTCAGAGAGAAAACTTCGCGGATGGCATCGAAAAGACCGGTATAGGTAGCCGGGTTGGAGCGGGGGGTGCGGCCTATGGGTGATTGATCGATGTCTATCACTTTGTCTATCTGATCGAGACCTTCTACTTTCGTGAGCCCCTTAGGAGCAGGCACGGTGCCGTTGATGTGGTGCCTGAGATATTCATACAAAAGATCATTGACCAGGGTCGATTTGCCTGAGCCACTCACACCGGTTACGGCGACGAACTTGTTGAGCGGAATATCCACATCGATATTTTTGAGGTTGTTTCTCCTGGCCCCTTTCATCTTTAGGAAATAACCGTTGCCGAATCGTCGTTTTGCCGGAGTGTGAATAATCTTTCGACCGGAAAGATAGGCACCGGTCGAGGATCTTTTCGAGGCCAGGATGTTGTCTAACTTTCCTTCTGCCACCACATCGCCACCATGCACGCCGGCACCGGGACCGATATCAATAACCCAGTCCGCTTCTCTAATCGTGTCTTCATCGTGTTCTACGACAATAAGGGTGTTGCCCAGGTCGCGGAGATGTTTGAGGGTACTGAGCAGACGATTGTTGTCTCTTTGATGCAGTCCTATGGAGGGCTCATCCAGGACATAGAGGACGCCGGATAGACCGGACCCTATCTGGGTGGCAAGGCGAATCCTCTGGGCTTCGCCACCGGACAGGGTTCCTGCCTGTCTGTTGAGAGTGAGATAGCCCAGTCCGACATCGAGTAGAAACCGTAAACGGGCGTTTATCTCGATCAGCACTTGATGGGCAATTTTTTGCTGTCGTGGAGAAAGCCGACTTTCCATTTCGGCAAAGAAACCAGCCGCTTCGCCTATGGGCATCGCAGCCACTTTTTCTATGGAAGCTCCGGTTACGGTCACCGCTCTGCTTTCGGGACGCAGCCTGCTGCCTCTACAGGTGGTGCATTCCATCTGGGTCATATAGTTTTCGATGTCGGCTCTGACTCGGTCGGAAGAAGTCTCTTCGTGGCGTCTGGTCAGGTTGTTTACCACGCCTTCGAAGGTTTTCTTGTACTCCCAGAAACCACTGCCGTCGAAGGCATCATAGGCCAGCTTGAGTTTTTCTCCTTCCGAGCCGAAAAGGATGACGCCCTGGTGCTTCTTCGAAAGCTTCTTAAAGGGAGTCTGCAAACCGAATTTGTAGTGCTTTGCCACCGAGGCGAGAAGCTGGCTGTAATATGGATTGCCGGTCTTGGCCCAGGGATAGATGGCGCCTTCGGCCAGGCTCTTGTCCGGATCCGGCACCACCAGTGACGGATCGACCTCGAAACGGGAGCCTAATCCGTCGCATTCTTCACAGGCGCCATAAGGGCTGTTGAAACTGAAGATCCTCGGCGAGATCTCCGCAAAGCTGATGTTGCAGTTGGCGCAGGCGAACTTTTCTGAGAATAGAAGCGGCTCTCTTGTCTCTTCCGGCGATACTATATCAACCAGGACGTTTGATTTGCCCCATTTCAAACCGACAGAAAGGCTGTCTGCAAGCCGTGATTGAATCCCGTCTTTCAGAACCAGCCTATCTATCACCAGCTCGATATTGTGTTTCTTGTTCTTGTCTATCGAAATCTCGTCTTCCAGTTGATGGACCTTGCCGTCCACCCTCACGCGCACGAAGCCTTCTTTCTGGAGCTCTTCGAAAAGGGAGTGATATTCACCTTTTCGTCCGGATATCAACGGTGCCAGGATCTGAAGCTTGGTTCCCGAGGGCATCTCGAGAACCCGGTCCACTATCTGGTCTATGGTCTGCGGATTGATCTCGCGCTCGCATTGAGGGCAGTGGGGGGTTCCGACCCGAGCGTAGAGCAATCTGAGGTAGTCATAGATTTCAGTGACCGTACCTACGGTGGATCGCGGGTTATGGCTGGTGGATTTCTGGTCGATGGATATTGCCGGACTCAATCCTTCTATGGCATCCACGTCCGGTTTATCGAGCTGACCGAGAAACTGTCTGGCATAAGCTGACAAGGATTCAACATACCGTCTCTGGCCTTCGGCGAAGATGGTATCGAAAGCAAGGGATGACTTGCCCGAGCCGCTCACGCCGGTTATCACCACCAGGTCGTTCTTGGGGATGGAAAGATCTATGTTTTTGAGATTGTGCTGGCGGGCTCCCCGGATCTCGATATGACGAGAATCAGAATGGGAGCGGCCGTTGTTGTTTTTACCCACTATATAATTGAATTCGTTTCCGCTCGGGGTCTCTATTTTATGAGACTGACAATAATATCTCTTCAAAAGTGAACTTTTAAGGACTATCACTTTTTACTAATGGGGGGCAGCCGGGCAGGCCGGGGGGCAATGGCGGAAAAACTGACAGGGATATGCGGTTTTACGAGATCTCTTCAAGGGTACATCCTCTATTGAGTATTACTTTTTTTGTAGGAATCATCGGGGAATGTGGCCTAAGCCGAACAGAAAAAAAGGAAAGGGCACCAAGTCAAAATTGAAGGCGGTCAAAGAAGATACCGGTGTGGACTCCAGCTCAGGCAGCAATGTGGAGAGTGAGTCCGATAGCGAATCTTCCAAGTCTTCCCGTTCAGAAAGACGTAAGACCAGGCCGCCTAATCGAAATCGCCGTCAACGATCGTCCAACTCTTCCGAGGAGGATGGCAATCCAGACGGTTCGAATTTATCCGAGTCCGAGCCTGATGCAAAAGAGGTTTCAAGGGCGCCGGATCTGTCGGCGCCACGGTCCGAATCGTCGCCTGCCGACGGTGCCTCCCTAGAGCGCTCGCCCCTCACTTCCTCCGGCGACGTCTGGAAAGATCGGATTTTGAAAGCTTATCGCGGCAATCCGAAGGATTCTGCTCAGCTCCTTGCCATAGTTCCCAATCAGCGTGCTCAATTCGAAGCCGGTGAGCGTCAGAAGCAAGAGCTTATCGAGGAGTCGATGATCCGTATCGTCGACCGTATGTTTGACAACTTTCAGAATACAGCCTACGGCTTTAATCGGGTCACCCAGGGCTCTGATCTCGAGCTCACATGGATCCGACCTTCATTGACTTCAGAAGCCCAGGGCAACTGGGTCGAGGGCTCTGCCGAGGGGGTTCGCGTCTTCAGCGGGCGAATTTCGACCCGTTATTGGACCCTGGTAGTCCGGGGTACCGCCCGCTCGATACTGACATTTATCTTGCCTTCGGACAAGCTGCTCAGCTTTGGCAGCAGCGCCATTGACTTCGAGCCCTATCTAGAAATCTTCCCCCAATCCGACGGTATGTCGGTGAACTGGTTCATTAAGGACCGCGAAATTACTCCGGATATTTTTCCCAGCGTATTCAGAGCTTTGTTAGACGGGTTGATCAGATTTGCCAACGAAGAAGCGGAGGCTAATGAAGCCTTTCGCCTCGAGGATATCGGATTCGTCCCGGAGCCCAAGGTGGCTCCGGTCGAGACTCCCCATCTGGATGAAGGCGAGCCGGAGCTGCTCGGTCAGGAGCTGGAGCCGGAGCCTGCGCTGGAGCCGGAGCCGGAACCTGCGCTTAGACCTGAAAACCGGGGGCATTCGGTGGAAAAAGCGATAGATCTTGCCCTGGGAGGCCAGATTGACGAAGAGATAGTCGATCCCGGTGCAGGCTTTATTCAGAGTGTCTCTTCCCAGGTCGCATCCCAGGCTGCCAGAGAGACCGATATCCTTCGGGAGTCTATGAAAGAGCTGGCTAGCCACCCTCCCGAGAACGAGAGCCTGGAAACCGGTCAGTGGAAGATGGTCAATTCAAATCTTCCGCCGTCGGTGGCTTCCCAGTGGCAGAACTATGTGAAGAAAACCGGTGAGGGTCTGGCAGAAAGTGAAAGTTCCGGTCAGTTGAGGCAGTCTGGTACCATGCCCTCCCCTGATGTCCAGGTAGAAGAGGAAGAAGAGAAATGGAATGTGGTGCCTGATACGGACAGCTTTGCCGCGCCCCAGATGCCACAGTTTCAAATGCCGCCTCAGAGTCAGGGGATGCCGCCCGGGCAGCCGGCCGGCTGGGTTCATCCTTCTCAGTTACCTCCCCAGCTGTCTGCTCAACCACCTATGCAAGCCCCGCAGCCTGTTCAGTATCAATATACTCGACCAGATCAGCTGGATGACGAGGAGACCCTCGAGTTTCAGACGCCTTCAGAGTACAGTCAGTATCTGCTTACCGAACAAGACATAGACGATCGTGCCATTCAAGCACCACCACCCGATCCGAATATGAGTCCTGCCGTCATGTTGTCCCGTTCGATGCAAGTTGAGCCGGAGGAAGATCAGGATCAGGATCAAGATCAAGATCGGAATCAGATTCAGTATCAGTACAGCGAAGAAGAGATAGAGTACGAGGACGACGACGACGAAGAGGAGACCGTTCAGTACCAGGTGGACGAAGCGGATCTTCCCGGTGTCCTGGCTGCGGTGATGAATACCATCGATATGAAAGTAGAGACACTCTCACAGAAAGGCGCCCAGGCCTTCTCTCAAAAAGACTTCAAGCGAGCTGAGCTGATTATCAAGCTTTCTGAGCGTCTCAACGAATTCAAAGACGAAGCCGGTGAACTTTTGGGTCTTTTGGAACAAGAAGAATAGAGTACTCAGTAAGGGTATTGATTGTTGTCGGTATTCTGCAGCCTCTGCGGCTCTTCCTGTTGATAAATGAGATTGAGAATAAGGGTTCGCCCTGCTTCCGACATGACGATACCATATCCGATGGCTAGTGCCACCAGTACCACGCAGGTGATGACAAATGGCTTGATGCTCTCTTTCTTCTTAGCGCCTGGGCCCGCCTGCGATGCATTCATCTTTGTATTCATCGTAGTGGTGCGCTTTTTGGCAGAACGAGGTCTTTTTCTGACCCGGTTTTCCGCTGTAGTCGATTGTGATTCGCTTAAAGCCCCGACTCTTTCCCGGGTGCTTCTCAACGCATCTGATGGAGGCATTTTTTCATCCAGTTCGGACCGTTTTTCCGGTTGCTCCGTTTGCATAGGCTGCACCAGCGAATTCAGCGGTTTTCTTGGGGGCTCCTCGGTCGGTTCGAGAATAGTCGGTGCCGGCATAGATTGAGACGCGGATACGGAAAAGGAAACAGATACGGAATCCGGACTCTGGCTGAGGCTCTCTTTTGGTAACGGTTTTAGTTTCTGGGACTGTCTCTGGACATACTCGGAAGGCGCCAGCAGTTTGTCCGGGATACTAGCTGCTACCACCTGGGGGCGGTTGAAAGTGGTTATGAAATCTTCCTGGATTCTTCTAGATTCAGGATTTGGATTTGGATTGGGATTCAGGGAGTTCAGGCGCCCCGGTCTTGAGGCGACTTTTTTAGTTTCCCGGCTCTGGCTTGCCGTAGCTTCCTCCTCAGTGCCCTCATCGCTGCCGATTTTCTCTCGAATGAATGACCAGACTTTTTTAGAACGGTCTAGCTCCAGCTCTTTTGAGGGCAGTGCGACAGGACTATCGGTTATCTGATCCGGGCTCAGCGCTTTTTCCAGATCCGCTTTGAGATCGGCCATGGTCTGATAGCGATCGTCTGGAGATTTTTGCAGAGCCTTGAAGACGATCATTTCCAGAGAAGCGGGGATATTCAAATGACCTGCCACCTCGGAGAATGGTGCCGGCGCTTCACTCATCTGCTTGGTCATCGTCTCGACATAGTTTTTGCCCAGAAATGGCACATCGCCGGTCAGGGCTTCGTACATCACTATCCCCAGAGAGTAGATATCTGTCCGGGTATCTATTTTTGTGCCCATGCCCTGTTCCGGGCTCATATAAATCGGGCTTCCCCAGACTTCGCCCAGTCTTGTAAGTTTCGAGGCGTCTTCGGCAAGCTTGGCGATTCCGAAATCCACGATTTTTACATAATCAGCCGTGTCTCCCATCTCCACAAGCATGATGTTGCCGGGCTTGAGGTCGCGATGGATGGCTTTGTGTTTGTGGGCGTGGGAAACCGCCGCCGCTATTTGAACGAAGATATCTTGAAAGCGTCCCAGGTTCAGGGGACCCTGCTTTCTGAGCACCTGGGAGAGGCTTACCCCGACCAGATAGTCCATTATGAAATAGGGCTGTCCGATGCGGCTGGTCCCGTAATCGTAGACGCTGACGATTCTTGGATGATTGAGCCGGTGAAGCACTTCGGCTTCCTGTTTGAAGCGCTTGACAATAGTCTCGTCGCCGAGTCCCTGCGTTCTCAGGGCTTTTACGGCGACGACTTTTCCGGTGCTCAGATCCTTGGCTTTGTAAACAAGGCTCATTCCGCCTTTTCCGATGATGGATAAGACGAAATATCTGTCTTTCAAAACCGTGCCGACGAGAAGGTCTCTTTTATCTTTTGGCTTTCTGACTCGATATCCGACGTGTCCACCCGCCTTGAAGGCATCCTTTCTGATGGGCAGAACGAGATTTATTCTTGTTTCTTCAGTTAGCACGGGATGTTGACCGGGTCAGGGCACCTTGACAGCCTTCGCGAATACCATATTGAATGTTCCCTGATGGAATCCAGAGTAATCTCAGAAGAGGGCTCACCGCCGGGAAATCAAGTTTGAGTTGAGCACTGAATATAATATCAAAATAACTGTGATCAATAGGTTATCGCATTTATCAGGATCTGGATGATTCCCATTACTGCTCCGATCACGCCTCCAAAATATTCGAGAGCTTTGAGTTCGTTCTTGCAGATTCTCTTCACCAGATATTCGAGCTGCTGGGGGGTGAACAAGTCTATTTTGCTGACTATCAGCCCATGAACACCCAGTTTGGGAATGGCCTGTTCCACCAGCTCGCCCAGCTCTCTTTTCAAATAGGAATAGATAAAAGTCGAGACCTGTCTTTTGGTTCGGTCAAGCACTGCGGTGGGGATGCTTTCCGGATTGAAGGTTACGATGGCATGTTGGACTGTCACCATCGCTTCATCTTCCAGTTTGTGAGCCGCTTCTATAAGATCGTCCTTGTGCTCGATAAGAAATGCTTCCACGAATTCGATCACGTTTTTCTTCAGTTTACTTACGTTCTCCAGGGGCATGGAGCGCAGATCGAAGCTGGTAATTTGAACAGCTATCTGGTGTCTTATGCCGAATCGCTTTATCAGATCCGATATGAGTTTTTGAGCTTCTTTCGGTTCATTTTCCATATAGCTCTTCCACTCGTAGCAGATGCGCTTCACCCCGACAATGCGGGCAAGCAGGCGATAAGGACCTCCGGCATAGGCATTTATCGACTCATCGAGGGCATTGATATTTTGCGGACTGAGCACCTTTATCAAAGCCAGTCTTATCTTTTCCGGGGTGAGCAGATTTTCCATCAAGCGTTCAGAAAGCTCTGTGGCCTGGGTCATATTGATGCGGCTGGAGAGAACAACCTGATCGAATATCTTGTCTGTTATAGCTGGTATTCTAGTTTCACTGCGGTCTTCGAGAGAATCTATTGTCGATTGGATGAAATGCTGCAGAAGCGTGGGGCTGAGCTGAGCCATCTCCGACGCGAGACGATGCAGTTTTGTGGTATCACGAAACTCTTTCAAGAGAACTGAATCGATGAACAGGTCCACTGTTCTATAAATGTTCTCCTGGGTGACCAACTCTTCTGCTTTCGCTTTGATGTCTTGCGGAGTAAGCAGGGTATCGGTAATGGTGGTGGCTACCGCCTGGGAGAGCTTCGCCTGTCGTTTCGGAAAGATACCTGGTGTCAGGGGTATTTGAATTTTGGTGCCCGGTATGAACCAGGCGTTGTAAGGACGGAAGAGCATCTTTACCGCGCAATAGGTCGCAATCCATCCGTGAAATCCAAATAAAATAGGAGGCACCAGCACATCTACGATGAAGGCTTCCTTGCTGGCAAATAAGGCGTAGAGGTCGAACCCAAAGTTCATTTCTGATTCCGGCAACTAATAGTCTTAGAGGTTATTTTAACCAAATTTGTTTATAAGCAGTGCATATATTCGTCATTTGAGCATTCTCATTAGAAGCCTGTGCCAGGCTCCCGCCAGGCGGGTCGTTTAGCACTATAATTATTCTTACTTCCTTAATAAAGCATTTTCCTGCCTCTCCATGAAATCTTCTCCAAGCTCAGCCTTCTCTCTTGCATTCCTCGTAATGCTGTCTTGCTCTCAGGCAGGTATGGCCATGGGAAGCGAGAAACCCTGGAAGAGGCTGGCGGAGAATGGTGATGCGCTATTTCAGCGCGGCGCCTATCATGCGGCGGTCTCGGTTTATAAGCAAGCTGTCGATCAGAACCATGAGAGCTGGCAGTTGCATCTACGTTATGGCAGAGCGTTATCCAGAATCGGACGCCAGAAGGATGCCCTTGCCGAGCTTTTCCAGTCCCTTTTTCTGAATGATAAAGATCCGACCGCTAATCTTTCCACCCGGGCAGAGATAGCGGCAATCTTTTTGAAGCAGGGCAACTATGATGAAGCCGGCGGGCAACTCAAGCAGATTCTCGAACTAAAGCCCGATGACATGGATGTCCGAGGTAATTATGCAGTCTGTCTCGAACAGCTTGGATTCATAGAGCTGGCTTGCGAAGAGTTGAATATGGTGGCACGGGCAAGACCCAACAGCAGTACCGCATTCTATAACCTTGGCAATGCGCTCTTTAAGAAAGGCGATTTCAAGCGCGCCAAGCTCTCGTTTAAACGCGCTATAGGTCTGGATCCTTCCAACAACCTGGCGATTGTGGCCCTGGGGAGAACCCATATGGCTCTCAATGAAGATAAGCTTGCCCTGATTGTTCTAAAGAAGGCTGTGGAGCGAAATCCTAACAATCATTACGCTTACCTTGCTCTTGGGGAGCTCTATGAAAGTGCTGGCAAGCAGGGCGATGCGGCGGAAGTATATAAAAAAGCGATACAAATTAATCCAAGAGATCCGGCATCTAAAGCAGCATTGTCGAAACTGTTGGATAATTCGAAGAGTTTGGTCGCCCAAGACCGTCTGGACGTGACGAGGTAAAGATATGAAATTGCAAGCAACAGGAGCCTTCTTTCTGGGGGCGCTTATGTTGATGGCCCAGGCAGGCCCGCTTTCTGCCGCCGAAAGTACAAAGACGAACAGCGAAGATATAGATCGGGCTATCGTCAGATATAAAGCCGGCATCGGTGCCAACCCCAATAATCCGGAGACCCGTATTAGGCTTGGTGAAGCCTATCTAGTCAAAGGAAATCTCGATAGTGCCCTGGAGCAGTTTCAAGCCGCTGCCAAGATATCTCCCAACAAATCAGATGCATACCTTGGTCTCGCCAGGGTTTACACTCGTAAGAACGATGACAAGCAGGCTTTAAAGGCCCTTAAGGATGCCGTTTTAAGGGATCCTAATAATTCGGATATACATTACAAACTCGGTCAGATGTATATGCGGTTGAAAGAAGACGATAATTCAATAAAAGCATATCGAAAGTCTATAAAGTTGAATCCCAAGTTCGGTCCTGCCCATCGAGAACTGGGTATGGTGCTGGGTTTACAGGGTAAACTCGAAGAACAGATTTTTGAAGAGAAGAAAGCGCTGGAAATTGATCCTGAGGACGCCGATGCTCTCTATTACCTGGCTTCGGCCTATGTTCATACGGAGAAGCGTGATCAAGCCGCTGAGTGCCTCGAGAAGTGTATCGGTATAGATCGTAAAAACGCAGAAGCTTGCTGGCTTTTAGCCGGTATCAAAGCCAGTCAGGATAAATTCAAAGAAGCTGTGGGCTTTGCCCAGAAGGCGGTCGAGATTCGGCCGGATAGTGAGAAATTCAAGAAAACCCTTCAAAAAATCAAAGCTGCCGCCGATAAGAACAAATAATTTTTAGTTACAAAACGCCATTTGCCTTCAGGTAATTTTGGGGTAGGCGGAAAGCCTCATGATTACCTGTTGGCAACCTTTTCTTTCCTGGTTACTGCTTTGAAAAGCTTAACTATATGAGCGGGTTTCCACCTTGCAAATGAAAGGTAAAGGTCCTAACATTTATCGGAGTCAGGACATAACCGCCAGAAAGTGAGGCCGCCGAAGCCTCCTTCCATTAATGGCCGGTAAAGAATGTCCGGTGTGTTAATCAAATCAATTAGATCGCGTAATTTTGTAAGAGGTTGAGAAGCCGTGCCAGAGCAAGCGGAGAAGAAGTCCGAAAAGGCTAGAGAATTTGAGCTTAAAGCTGATATCAAAGTCGTAGGTGTCGGCGGTGCAGGTTCAAATGCTGTCAATCGAATGATTGCAGCCGGGTTGAGTGGTGTTGAATTCTGGGCGTGCAACACGGACGCTCAAGCACTGGAGCTGTCCGCTGCTAAGAATCGATTGCAGGTTGGTGCCAAACTAACAAGAGGTTTGGGTGCCGGTGGCAATCCCCAGGTCGGTATGAAGGCTGCGGAAGAGAGCCGAGAAGAGATAGCGAATGCTATACAAGGATCGGACATGGTCTTCATCGCCGCCGGTATGGGTGGCGGAACCGGAACCGGTGCCGCTCCTATCGTCGCCGAAGTTGCCAAAGAACTGGGTGCCCTCACCGTAGGTGTGGTATCACGTCCTTTCTTCTTCGAAGGAAGAAGAAGAGCCAATCAGGCAGAAGAAGGAATCAACGAGATTCGCTCTAAAGTGGATACTCTCATAGTGATTCCCAATCAGAGATTGCTTGAAGTGGTAGATCACAGAGCCTCCATGCAGGAAGCTTTTGTGGAAGCCGATAAAGTACTGATGCAAGGTGTACAGGGTATCTCCGATATCATCACCGTTCCCGGTCTGATTAATGTCGACTTCGCCGATGTGAAGGCTGTAATGCAGACTGCCGGTTCGGCCCTCATGGGCGTCGGTCGTGCCAGTGGCGAAGGTCGGGCTGTGGAAGCGGCTCGCAACGCCATCAACAGCCCGCTCCTCGAAAGTACTATCGATGGTGCTTCCGGAGTAATCTTCAGCGTCACCGGCGGACCGGACCTCACTCTGCATGAAGTCCAGGAAGCTGCCAACGTCATCTATCAGTCCGTCTCCGAAGATGCCAACATCATATTCGGTGCGGTGCTCGATGATCGTCTCCACGGCGAGGTGCTGATCACTGTAATCGCCACCGGCTTCGATATGGTTGTTCATCCTGCCGAGCACGCTTTAGTCAGACCGGTAGAGCGGACCAGAGAACAGGTGCAAAGAAGACCTGAACCGGCTCAAGCTCATGTTCCTGTCCAACAGCAGCAACATCAGCAGATTCAGCCTTCTCTTCTTGAAGCCCCTGTAGGAGAGGAAGTCTCGATCACCACCCTCGAGAGCCCTGAAGAAGAGGATGGTCCCAGCGAGGAAATGCAGAAGATCGCCAGCGATATTCTCGACATTCCGGAGTTCTTGAGAGCTCGCAATCGCTAAT
>CAZCBH010000023.1:47808-54402 GCA_964496875.1 uncultured Candidatus Obscuribacterales bacterium
ATCGCCAGCGATATTCTCGACATTCCGGAGTTCTTGAGAGCTCGCAATCGCTAATCAAGCAGGACCTCAGCGAATTAGAATAAGAAAGGCGGTTGTAAATACAGCCGCCTTTTTCATTCGTATTCTCTACTTGGTTTGCTAAGATCCTGCAAGTACAAGAGTCGGTCTTCCGGGGAGGTTCCCTTTGAGTATCCAGGAAATTGATATCGGAAGCGGCACTATGCCTATTTCGGTCGAGGACGAGAGCCGTGTTGTTTTAATAGATCAACGCGAGCTACCCCAGAATCTTTCTTATTTCGATGCCACTAAATTCGAGGATATGCTCTACGCCATCAAGCATATGGTGGTGCGTGGCGCTCCTTCTATCGGTGTGGCGGGAGCCTTTGGCCTGGCTGGCTATGCCGTGTCTATAGCTTCTCCGAATCAGAATCTCAGCCCGGATGATTTCCTCAGGCAGTTGGACAGGGCAAGAGGAGAGATTCAAGAAACTCGTCCGACAGCGGTCAATCTAATGTGGGAGACCGACGGGATTTTCAACAAAGCCCGGGAGCTTGTCGAGGCAGAAACAGAGCTGAGTCCGCAGCAGATTGCCGCGCGCTTGATGGAATCAGCTAAGCAGACCATGGAAGATCATGTCCGCATGAACCGCAAATTGAGCGAGTACGGTTGTGATTTTATTCCTAAAAACCCTTCCATTCTCACTCACTGCAATGCCGGCTCTCTTGCCGCTTGCGGCTGGGGAACCGCTCTTGGTGTCATTCGCTCCGCCAAAATCCGGGGCTATTCGCCCACGGTCTTCGTCGACGAGACCAGACCCCGTTCTCAAGGCGCCCGCCTTACGATGTGGGAACTGAAAGAGGATGGCATTCCGGCAAAACTTATTTGTGATTCAATGGCCGGCTATGTCATGGCCAACAAGCTAATCGACCTGGTTATAGTAGGGGCGGATCGCATCGCCATGAATGGCGACACAGCCAACAAAATCGGTACCTATAACCTGGCGGTGCTTGCTAAATACCATGATATTCCTTTTTATGTCGCCGCACCGCTTTCGACTTTTGATCGCGATCTTAGTGAAGGCACCGGTATTCCCATCGAGCATCGAGATCTGGATGAGGTTGTCAACGTGAATGGCGCTTCCATCACAGTCGAAGATGCAGAGGCTATCAACCCGGCTTTCGATGTCACCCCGGCCGGTTTGATCACGGCGATTTTCACCGAGGTCGGAGTTTTGAGACCTGACTATAAAGAGTCCATAGCAAGAGCTCTGGCCTGATCAAGTAAGGACAGGGCAAAATCGACATTCGTCCTTGTCAAGGGAGCCAAAGAATATGATCAGATCGCGTCTATAAATGAGACAATCGTCTATCTGATTATTTATTTAGAAAAGGCAGACCAGAGGAGAACGAAAGGAGAGATGTACAGTCATGACCAGCGCAGTTGATGTAATCGATATTCCCGTTGTCGAAGCGACCCGGGAGAATGTCAGTGAATACGGGCTTTTCATCGGAACCGACGTTCCCAATGACGGATTGTCCATCCCTTTCTACAAGGGCTCGGTTCAAGAAGGTCATAATCTTCCTTTCGAGTGCACGGGTTCTGCAGTGATTAGAACGGCCCGCATTTCGAAACGGGCTCAAGAGGTGACCTGGCTTGAGCGGCATATGAATATGACTCAGCTCTTTGTCGGTCTAGGAGACCAGCCTTTCGCCATGGTGCTGGGCAAGCCCAATCACAAAGAAGGCAAAGAGGTACCTGATTTAGATCAGGTCAAGTGTTTCATCCTTCCTCCGGGTCACGGCATTATGATTCACCGGGGTACCTGGCATGACTTTCCTCTCTGCGTGAAAGAGCCGGTCACCGTACTTACCGCCAACTCTCCCGAGGTGGTGGAAGCGCTCGCCAGTATGGCCGGTGCCAACGAAATGAACCATGGTGATGTCTATAAAATAGACATCAAGAAACACACCGGAAAAGTGCTCAGAGCGGCAGTATAAGAATGCGGGTAAGAGCGTATAGACTGGCAACCTCCGGACCTTCGGATATTAGCGGTCTGGTCGATTTATTCGAGCGGAAACTTATAAAAGCAGAAGATGTTGTTTGCATCATCGGCAAGACCGAAGGCAACGGCGGTCGCAATGATTTTACCCGAGAGCTTGCCATGACGGTTTTCGAGGATCTTTTCTCGCGCCTTCTTAAAATCAGTCCAGGCGAAGTCACCGAGCGCATAATCTTTTCTCTATCGGGCGGCACCGAAGGGGTGGTATCACCCCATATCGTTGTCTTCGCAAGAGAAGGAGTCGAGTCTTACGAGGCCTTTCCGGAGAAGAGACTGGCTCTTGGAATAGGCTTCACCAGGGAGTTTGCCCCCCAGGAGATAGGACGTCTGGCCCAGGTAGAAGAGACTGCCAGGGTGATATCGGATGTGGTGAAGACATTGAAAGTCGATTCTCCTTCCGATATCCATTTCGTTCAGATGAAAGGAGCGATTCCTTCATACACCTGGGAAGAGGGCGAAGCAGCCCGTCTTTCCGGCAAGCCGATGCGTTCGGATATGATCTATTCGAGGGGTGCCTCCGCTCTCGGTGCGGCGGTGGCTCTTGGAGAAGTCCGAATAGAGGATCTCGGTGACGACAGCATTTGCTCGGACTGGTCCAAGTATTCGCGCACCGCTTCTTGCTCGGCCAAGCCCGGTCTGACCAGAACAGAGATCATGGTAATGGGCAACAGTCGCTACTGGCAGGGAGACCTGGTCATAAACGGCGGTATACTCAAAGACATGATCGACGCCGATTCTGTTCGTTCCGTCCTCAATGGACTGGGTCCTGGCATGGAGGTGGCCGGTCAGGCTACTTCTGAACAGACCGCTCGATTGGTCGGCATCTTCGGTAAATCCGAAGCGGATCCCAGAGGCGAGATCCGGGGACGGAGGCACACGATGTTGACCGATGACGATATCAGCGACACTCGCTATTCAAGGTGTGTGCTCGCCAGTGTGGTGGCAAGCGTGGTCGGCGATACCGCCATCTACATAAGCACTCGCTCGGAACACCATGGTCCCATGGGTGGTGGCACCCTGGCCGTTATCGCTCGGGTGGATGAAGTATGAAAGTCATGCAGGAAAATCTATTGAAAGTAAATACTGGAGCCGCCCTTCATATAAATTGTCAGGGCGACGGCGAGGAATTGATCGTATTTCTCCATGCCGTGGGCGGCAACGCCGATTCGTGGAAGCCTCAATTAGAATGTTTTGGTGACAGATACACTTGTATAGCTTTCGACTTTCGCGGACACAGCCGCTCTCGATTGAGTGAATGCCATGCGGACGCTCGCACGGTATCAGTAGACGAGTTCGCCAGGGACACCATCGCCCTGATAGAAGAATCAGGATATTCCAGGGCTCATCTGGTAGGGCTTTCCATGGGCGGTGTTGTAGCACTCAAGACCTGGTCCCTGCGTCCTGATCTGATTCAATCTTTATGCATCGCCAATTCCTGGGCAAAACATCCTGAAGGACAGGCAAAAATTGCTTTTATGAAAGAGCGCCTTACTAAAATGACCATGCAGGATAGTGCCGCCGAACTTATTCCGGATCTCTTCGGACCCGGAGCCGCCTCCTCTTTTGTGGAAGAGACCGTAGCCATAGAAGGCTCCAAAGAGAAAGAGGTCTTCCTCTTATCCTGGTGCTCTATGTTCGAGGCGGATCTCTTAGACAGGGTCTCAGAGATAGATGTGCCGGTTCTATTAATAGGGGGCAGTTTAGATAAGGTTACCCCAGCCGATCCTTTATTGACCTCTATAAAAGCGGAGCTTCCTCTGGCCCAGTTGAAAGAGATCGAGGGCGGTGGGCACTTTTCTAATCTCGATAGCATAGAGTCTTTCAATAATCTACTTTCTGTGCATCTAAGACGAGCAAGGGCAAGGGGCGGGACAAGAACACAGCCGCCCCGGAGTGAGAGTCATGTTATAGAAGGAGAGCTCGTCGCCCACGGTCTTGTTCACCTGTTGAACGAACGCAAGATAGATTACTTCTTCTCCAACTCAGGCACGGATTTTACCCCGATTATAGACGGCTTTGCCCGTTATAAAAACGACGCCGATTTCAAACTGGAGCCTGTGGTGGCACCGCACGAGAACACCGCTATAGCCATGGCCCATGGTTATTATCTGCTCACCGGTCGGACCCAGGTGGTGATGGGTCATGTCAATGTGGGCACCGCCAATATGGGTCTTGGTATTATCAATGCCAGCCGCTCGCATATACCTGTTCTGGTGCTCTCGGGCAATACTCCCTGGTATGACGGCGGCATAGATGGATGCCGCACTAATTTTGTCCAGTGGGGCCAGGATACTTTCGATCAGGGTGCATACTTTCGCGAGTTTACAAAGTGGGACTATCAGCTCAAGGGTCCGCACCATATGGAGACCGTTGTCGACAGGGCTTTTGCGATAGCCGAAAGCGATCCTGCCGGACCGGTCTATTTGACCTTGCCCAAAGAAGCCCTCTGTATGAAGCTTGCCGAGGAAGATAAAGTAAGCGCAACAACACCCTGTCAGCGGTCTACTTATATGGGCGCGCCTGCACCAGATGCGGTGGCGCAGGCGGCGCGCCTTATTGCCGAGAGCAAGAAGCCACTTATCATAACCGCTGAAGCCGGACGTTATCCCGGTGCGGTGGAGGCTCTTCTGCGTCTGGCTTCTACCTATGCCATACCGGTAATAGAGCACGGTAAGAGAAACTTCTTCAACTTTCCCACCGAGTCTCCTTATCATCTCGGTTTCGACCCTTCTCCTTATGTGGAAGAGGCCGATCTGGTCATCGCGCTCGAGTCGCATGTCCCGTGGATACCCGCTCTGGCTGAGGTGAAACAGCCGCCGCGCATGATTCATATCGGCGTCGACCCTTTGTGCAGCAAGCTTCCGATGCGCGCTTTCCCTTCTGATCTCAGTTTGACCGCGTCACCTGATCTGGCTCTGGTCGCCATTAGAAAGGCGCTGAGCTGTCTATCCGCTTCGGAGCGCTATGGAAAGGCGGCTTTCTTCAGCGATATGGAAGGTCGCAAAAACGAGCTTAGAAAAGAGCATGACAGGCTCTTCGGGACAAAGCGCTCCGCTGCATCTAAACTCGCTTCCGAAAAGGAGATAACCAAAGAGTTTCTCTCCTACACACTTGGGACGGTGGTGGATGATGAAGTGGTCATCTTCAACGAGTACAACCTAGATCCTTATTTAGTGCCCCGGCATCTGGTCGACTCCTGGTTCGAAAACTCGGTAGCGAGTGGTCTTGGATGGTCTCTGGGGGCGGCTCTGGGAGCGCAACTCGCTTCGCCTTCTCAGACCATGGTGGTAACGCTTGGAGATGGCTCTTATCTCTTCAATACGCCTCTATCCGCTCACTATGTAGCTTCTGCCTATAAACTGCCGGTGGTTATCGTCGTCTTCAACGACAATGCCTGGTCTACAATCAAAAAGTCTTACAAAGGCTCTATGCCCGGGGGCTGGGGGCTCAAGAACGACTACATGCCTTTGTGCGATTTTGAAGTTCCGGTGGAGTTCGATCTTCTTGCTAAAGCAACCGGTGGTGTCGGTCTCAAAGTGGAGGAACCGGCTGAGCTGGAGGCGACATTAAAAGAGGCGCTAAAAATTTCTAGAGAAGAGAGGAAACATGTGCTCGTCAATGTAGTCTGTAGGAGAGACGGCTAGTATTTTTGGGTTAGTATGAAAGAAAACCAGGGAGATCAATCTAGATGAACTATATGAAATCGGCGTTTCTAGCTAGTTTTTCAGCGCTTTTTCTCGTCTCTTTTTCATATGCCGATCCGGATAAGGTCTACGCCCAGGAGAAGAAGAGCTTCGACGGGCAGGATATGGTTTTTCGCGGCGAGAAAAAATCCGCCAAGGATGTAAAAGAGCTTCGCCGGGTCGATTTCAAGGTCGAGGGCAGCGCCTGCGCCTCCTGTCTGGGCAGGGTTCGTAAAAGAATGGCCGCCCTCGATGGAGTCGTCGAAGCGGCGGTGATGATCAAAAAGCCCTATGGAGCCGCCGCTATTTATGATGGTTCCAAGATAAAAGTGGACAAGATTTTGAAAGAGGCTCTCAAAGGCGAGAAGGTCAAAGTCAAAATAACCGAGGTCAATGACCGCGTCATCGACAAGATGCCGTTTATTCTGGTGCCTAAATTCAATCAGTTGAATAAATAAGACTGGTTAAAAGACGATGGATTCGATTCGGACGCTTTCTATGTCGCTCTGGTCACTCTTGCCGGCAGATCCGTCGTGCTTGTTGGAGCGCTTGTGCTCTATCGCTTGCTGACCTTTTGCGTCGGTTTGGGATTCTCTGGCAAGCTCGGGATTGGTCGAGGGCTTGTCTTAGGAATTCGAGCAAGTCATAGAATGCTATTACTCGCTGTTGGACGCCTTTATTTGAGCTCTGATTTTTGCTTTTGCTGAGCCTTTTCATTCATCCTTTTAGCTTCACCAAAATAAAAATCAAGAATGTCTTCAACAGCTTCATCTGGTGTTTTCCATTCGTTTATGAAATCACCTGGTGCTAGATCCTTTCCTGTCGTTCGTTTGCCGTTTACTACCCACTTGC
>CAZCBH010000024.1:0-53239 GCA_964496875.1 uncultured Candidatus Obscuribacterales bacterium
GGAAATTTTATCCGCACTTAATAGGAATCAAAGTGGTGATTAACTATGCAAAAGGCTGCCGGTGGAAGATATGCCATACCTGCCCGATGGTCAGGCCGTGGATATCGTGCTCAATCCGCTCGGTGTTCCCAGCCGTATGAACGTCGGTCAGACCTTCGAGACCTTGCTCGGTCTTGCCGGTATGTTGACAGGCGATCGTTATGAAGTGCCTCCGTTCGACGAGATGTTCAAGCCGGAAGCCTCATCCAGACTGGTTCACGATGAGATTGAAAAAGGCAAGAAGAAACAGGGCATCGAATGGGTCGGCACCGACGGTAAGGTCATCCTTCTCGATGGTAGAACCGGAGACAATTTCGATATGCCGGTCACAGTCGGTAAGATCTACATGATGAAACTCGTTCACCTTGTGGACGATAAGATTCATGCTCGTTCCACCGGACCTTACAGTCTTGTCACACAGCAGCCCCTGGGCGGTAAAGCTCAGTTCGGCGGACAGAGACTGGGAGAGATGGAGTGCTGGGCTCTGGAAGCCTTCGGTGCCGCCTACTCTCTGCAAGAGATGCTCACAATCAAGTCAGATGATGTGAACGGACGCTCCAAAGCCTACGAGTCCATCGTCAAAGGCGAGAACCTGAGAAGACCGGGTATTCCGGAGTCCTTCAAAGTACTTGTCCGCGAACTCCAGTCCATCGGCCTGGATGTATCGGTGGCCAAGCGCACTCGAGAAGGTCAGGAAGTCGAAGTTGATCTGATGAGCGAGGTCGAGGATGCAAGACCGCGTGGTCTGAGAAGACTGACTCCCATCGAGATGGGCATGAGCTCTGAGATTGCCCAGCTCTCTCAACAGGCTGTCGTACCGCAAGCCGCCATGGCCCAGAATCAAATGGGACGTGAAGGCGGCATGACCAGCGCTCAAATTGCTCATGTGACGGAAGGTCTGGCTAGTGCCGGCCTGCCCGGAGCCCCTCCGAGTCCGAATATGATACCTCCGGTCGGTGTGCCGCCCATGCCGCCTGCCACCGGAATGTCCGCTGCCGAAAGCGCCGTCTCCGGACTGGTGCAAACCGGTGGACCGGACGCGATGATCCCTGGAACGATGGGCGCAGGTGTAAGACCTGATGCTCCCACCACTCCTCCATCTCTGCCTATGCCGGATGAGCTTGTCGGCGGTTCGCCCAAGCCACCCAGTAAAGCGGATCTTGAAGAGTTGGTCGGTGGTCATTCCATGGATGATGATGATTCCATGGATGACGCGGACTTCGATGATGAGTCCGATGACGACGAAGATAGCTAGATAATCTGGGCAGCTCCCGACAGGAAGTTTCGGGGGCTGCCAGGCTATTACTTGTAGGAGGTTTGTCAAGTAAAATGCCCACTTCCATTGATCGTTTCGATTACATAAAAATTGGAGTCGCTTCTCCGGAGCGTATTCTCAGTTGGTCGCACGGTGAGGTCACCAAGCCCGAGACCATCAACTACCGTACTTTGAAGCCGGAAAAGGACGGTCTTTTCTGCGAACGTATCTTCGGTCCTTCTAAAGACTGGGAATGCTACTGCGGCAAGTACAAGAGAGTTCGTCACCGTGGTATCACCTGCGAGCGCTGCGGCGTCGAGGTGACCGATTCCAAGGTGCGACGCCATCGCATGGGTCACATCGCTCTGGCATCTCCGGTTACCCATATCTGGTTCCTCAAAGGAATTCCCAGCTATATCGGTCTTCTGCTCGATATGCCTCTGCGTGAGCTGGAGCAAGTCGTCTACTTCAACGCCTATATCGTCACCAACCCCGGTAACGTTCCGGATCTGACCAAGTGTCAGCTTCTTTCCGAAGAGGATTACGAGAAGCTGCTCGATGATCCCAACTTCCAGTTCGACGTCGGTATCGGTGCCGAAGCTATTCAAGTGCTGCTCTCCGAGCTGGCCAGACCGGTTTATGAGCGTCCGGACAACGAAGAAGATAAAGGACGCCTTCTCGACCTCCCCGGTTTGCAAGAGCTCTCCAACGAATTGAGAGAAGTGCTTGCCACTGCCGGCGGTTCGCAGCAAAAACGCGCCAAAATCATCAAACGTCTGAGACTGGTGGAGGCTTTGCTCTCCTCCCATACAGACCCGACCTGGGTGATTCTCAAGAATCTTCCAGTCACCCCTCCGGATCTAAGACCGATGGTCCAGCTCGATGGTGGTCGTTTTGCCACCTCCGACTTGAACGACCTCTATAGAAGGGTGATCAACCGGAACAACCGTCTGGCTCGTCTGCTCGAGATGGGCGCTCCCGAGATCATCGTTCGTAACGAGAAGCGTATGCTTCAAGAAGCCGTCGACGCTTTGATAGACAACGGCAGACGCGGAAGAGTAGTGGTCGGTCCCAACAACAGACCGCTCAAATCGCTCTCCAACATTATTGAAGGTAAGCAAGGTCGTTTCCGTCAGAACCTCCTCGGAAAACGGGTCGACTACTCCGGTCGTTCCGTAATCGTTGTCGGTCCTACCTTGAAACTGCATCAGTGCGGTCTTCCCCGGGAGATGGCTCTTGAGCTCTTCAAGCCTTTTGTAATCAACAAGTTGATCGAGCGTCAAATCGTTCAGAACATCAAGTCCGCCAAGAAACAGATTGAGAAAGGCTCGGCGGTGGTCTGGGAGATCCTTGAAGAAGTGATTCAGGGTCACCCGGTACTGCTCAACCGTGCTCCCACTCTGCACCGTCTCGGTATACAGGCGTTCGAGCCCGTTCTGGTAGAAGGTCGTGCTATTCAGCTCCATCCTCTCGTCTGTTCGGCATTCAACGCCGACTTCGACGGTGACCAGATGGCGGTCCACGTTCCCCTTTCGGTGGAAGCGCAGTCCGAAGCCCATATGTTGATGCTCGCCTCCAACAACATTCTTCTGCCCGCCACCGGCAGACCGACCGTTACTCCCACCCAGGACATGGTTCTCGGTATCTATTACCTGACCATTCAGAAGCCGGGCTGGGAAGATCCGAAGGTATGTCGTGGTGCAGGAATGCGCTTCGTCAGCCTGGCCGATGCCAGATCCGCTTTTGAAGCCGGTATCCTCGATCTGCATGCCAAGATCAAGGTCAAAGACTACGATGGTCAGATGATCGAGACCACTCCCGGCAGAATCATCTTCAACGAAGTGGTTCGGGAAGCGGTTTCTTCCACAACCTAGTTCAGTTTTAAAACAACGAGTACTGCAGATACGCCTTAAAAGGAAGAAAGACCAATGGTCACAGGTAAAAAAGAAGAACAACTGGAGTTCATTAACACCACGGTCGATAAGAAGAAGCTGGGCAAGCTCCTCTCCGACATGTACGAGCGTTTCGGAACGGCTAAAACAGCCGATCTGGCTAACGCGCTCAAGGACCTCGGTTTCAAATACGCCACCAGAGCCGGTGTGACTATCTCCATTGACGACCTCGATGTTCCCGAATCCAAACGGGATCTCATCGCAGAAGCCGAGAAAGAGATCGAGAAAGCGCAAAGACGCTATGAGCGGGGCGATATCACCGAGGTTGAGCGATACAACAAAGTTATCGACACCTGGTCTGCCACCACCGACCAGTTGACCAAAGATGTGGTAGACAATTTCGACAGACTGAACCCCGTATACATGATGGCGTTCTCCGGAGCCAGAGGTAACATATCTCAGGTTCGTCAGCTCGTCGGCATGCGGGGACTGATGGCTGACTCCCAGGGTCAGATCATCGACTTGCCGATTAAGGCCAACTTCCGCGAAGGTTTGAACGTAACCGAGTACATCATCTCCAGTTACGGTGCTCGTAAGGGTCTTGTTGATACGGCGCTCAAAACAGCCGACTCCGGATATCTGACCCGGAGACTGGTGGATGTCGCCCAGGATGTTATCGTTCGTGATCCCGATTGCGGTACTGAACGTGGTATCTATATGCAGCCCATTGTCGACGCCGACAAAGAGATGGTCAGCCTGGCCGAGCGTATCTACGGACGCACCCTGGCTGAGGATTTTGTCGACAAAGAGAGTGGTGAAGTCATCGGTGTAACCGGTCAGGTTATCGATAGAAAGCTAGCCAAAACCATCGACGAAGGCATGCCCAAGAAGAAGAAACAGCTTCTGGTCCGATCGCCTCTCACCTGTGCTTCTCAGTACGGAGTCTGCCAGAAGTGCTACGGCTGGTCTCTGACCACTAGCAGAGCGGTGGACTGCGGAGAAGCCATCGGTATCATCGCCGCCCAGTCCATCGGGGAACCTGGAACCCAGCTCACCATGAGAACGTTCCACACCGGTGGTGCGGTAGCCGGCGGTAAGAGCCGTATGCAGCAAAAGTCTCCGATTGCCGGTACTGTCGAGTTCAAGATCCAGACTCGTAATGTTAGAACCGCCTATGGTGACGTGGTCGAACAGACCACCAAGGAAGGCAAAGTAACTATCTCCGACGGCAAGAAAGACAAGACTGTCAATCTGCCTCCCAACAGCCTTCTTATGGTCCAGAACGGTGAAGAGGTGAAAGCCGGTCAGGTTATAGGCGAGTACGATCCGCCTGGCGCCAAGAGTTTGACCGAGCGCGCCACCAAGGATATCACCGCCGATATCTCCGGACGCCTTGTCTTCCAGGGCTTCCAGGCCGACGAAAAGCGCGACAGGCAGGGCAATATCTCGAGAACCGCCAACAAAGCCGGTATCATCTGGGTACTGGAGGGTGACGTTTACAACTTGCCCACCGGTGCATCCGTTGTGGTCAAGGATGGTCAGGATGTATCCGCCCTGGATGTTCTGGCAGAGATTCAGATCAACACCGAACACGGTGGTATCGTCCGCTACGGTAAAGAGATAGAGACCGAGGAGATCAAGCGTGGTCGCAAGAAAGCGATCAAGCTGATCAAAGGTAAAGAGATAAATGTAGTCATCGCCAAAGTCGGCTCGGAAAATGCCAAGCTCGACGCCGGTCAGAAAGGCGCTTACTGGAAAGTCGGTAAGGGCAAAGAGACCTGGGCGCTGAAAGTGGTCAACGATGAAATCGTCGAGAACGGCAAAATTATTGCCGAGCTGGTGGACGATGGTTATAACACCGTCACCTCCGGTGGTGAGATCATCTATGACGGTGTCGAAATCGACGATCGTCGGGTAGTGACCAAAGCCGGTAAGCTGCTCTTTGTTCCTGAAGAGGTGCACTTCATCTCCAAGGACATCAGCCTCAAGATGGCTGAATCCGGAGAACTGGTCACCGCCGGTCAGGAAGTGGTCAAAGATGTCTTCGCGCACATGGAAGGTATCGTCGAGATCGTCGCCGATAACGACATCATCCACGAGGTCATCATCAAGCCCGGTGAATCCATAGAAATAGGCGATCCCAGCGAGTTGAAAGTGGCCGAAGGCGAAATCATCGAGCCCGGCACAGAGATTCTCGAAGGCTACGACTATAAAGAGCGCAAGATGGTCAACATCATGGAGCTCGAAGAAGGTAAGTTCCGTGCCATCATTAGACCGGTGGAAGAGTACCTGATCGAGCCTCGCGACACCAAATTCAAGCATGAGCATACTGATGAGAAAATCGGCTTGAGAGCTGTTACCCAGCTTCTCTTCAGAGACCGGGAAAAAGTGAGGCAGGTGCAGGGCGCCGCTCTCACCAGAACCTCCCTGGTTCTCCAGATGCAGGGCTATCTGCAGCAGCTCAAGGGCATTGTCGAGATGCGCGACCAGCTCGATATCGTGGTTCAGGAGAACATCATGCTCCGTCGGGATCAGGATCTCAACATCACTCTGCTTGATGTGGAAGACGGCCAGGAAGTGGACGCCGGTACCCCGGTAGCCACCACTCAGGTTCTGACCAGATCCGACGCCCGCGTGCAACTCTCCAAGACCGACGAACGCCGTCTGCTTCTCATCACCGAAGAACAGCAGGTTGAAGAAGTCATCAAAGGAGCCGCCACCGTCAAGGAAGGCGAGATCATCCGCGATGGTGACAAGCTCAGCAAAACTACCAAAGCCGAGCAATCCGGTCAGGTGGTGAAAGTAAACAAAGATTCGGTAGTTCTGAGAAAAGGCCGTCCCTATCTGATCTCCCACAACACCCAGTTGCACGGTGAAGACGGAGCTCTTGTACAACGGGGCGACTTGCTCGCTACGCTTATCTTCGAAAGACAGAAGACAGGGGACATCGTCCAGGGTCTTCCGAGAGTAGAAGAATTGCTGGAAGCCAGAAAGCCGAAAGAGAGCGCTATTCTCTCCGAAAAAGAAGGTCGCGCCAAGCTTGTGATCGAGGACGATATCAAGAGACTTTATCTCGGATTCGACGATGGTTCCGAAGAAGAAATAGTCATTCCGCCGGGTCTTAACATCGTTGTGGATGACGGAGACAAAATTGAAATCGGTGATCCTCTAACAGACGGACCGCCCAACCCGCACGACATCGTGCGTCTGAAAGGCATCGAAGCCGCTCAGAAATTCCTGGTGGATGAGGTCCAGTCGGTCTACCGTTCTCAGGGGGTTGAAATCGCCGACAAACACATCGAAGTGATTGTCCGACAGATGACCCGTAAAGTGAGAGTGGATGAGCCTAACGATACAATCCTCCTTCCCGGTGAATTGATGGAGCGTTACTCTATCGATCGCGAAAACGAGAAGGTGGCACAGGGAGGCAAGGTCGGTGCCAGCTACACCGATGTTCTCCTCGGTATAACCAAGGCCAGCTTGAACACCGAGAGCTTCATCTCTGCCGCTTCCTTCCAGGAGACCACCAGAATTCTCACCGAGGCTGCGGTCGAAGGTAAGAAAGACTGGTTGCGTGGTCTGAAAGAGAACGTGATCATCGGTCGATTGATCCCTGCCGGTACCGGATTCGCCGGTCATACCACTCCTCAAGAAGAGGAAGAGGAAGAGCAGGACATCTATCCGCCTATCGGTGACGGAAGCTTCAACGTTCCGCAGTAAGAGCCGGAGCCTGTAAGCAGAATAAGCTAACTGGAGAAGGACCCGATATTTATCGAGGTCCTTTTTCTTATGTCTGGATATCCGGTTCGTATTCGGCTTCATTCAGTCCGAAAGTCCAGGCGATGCCGGCTTTGGCTGTTAGCGTATCCGGTGGCACCCGCAGAAAATAGTGCTTATAAGTGCCGTCCGGTTCCGGAGTGGAATTCTTTACCATAACCACCAGTAGTGGCTCGTCATTTCTGAATGTCCGCTGGAAGAGAGTGCCGTATTGGTCTTGTTGTATGACCCGGGCACCGGAATCTTCGAGAAAGCGAGAGATTCCGTAGCGATCTATGAGTATGGTTCTGAGTTCGATGTTTCTCTCTGCGTCTATGCGCTCGATATTGATTTGGTCCGGCTCTTCTATGATGAAAGCGGGCACATTTCTGCCATGCCATGAAAAGATCCGGGTCTCGTCTTTAAACGTCAGAGCCGGTCCGGTTTCACTGTGATAGCGTCGCTCAGGGTCGAGCATGCTCTCTTTTGGCGGGTCACAGACGAAGCTTATGCCGTCGTAAAGGACAAAGGCATAGGAGGCCCCTATCAGCTCTTCCCAGGCGTTCAGATTTTGATCGTTCTCAAGGCTGTATAGACCGGGAAGGCTTGAGCGCATATAGAGATGCAAAGGAAGCCAATCAAGAACCTGGGACCGTCTGAATATATCGAGCTGAATAGTGCTTGCAATCAGGCGCACTGCCGGATCGCCATAGGCTCCTATACGGGCGCCGCCCCAGAGCTCCATCGCTCTTAAATTTGTGCTCTTGTTCTCCAGATCGGCTTGATAAATCAGTTTGAGCAAATCCGGAATCGCGCCCAGGCTTGTGACCAGCTCGTCGGCTAAGTCGCTTCTTTCGGTGACAAGTTTTTCTTTGATCAGGCGCACAGACTCGGCCAGGATATTAGGGATAAACTGCAGACCTATCTGGGTCTCCACCCGCTCGAATGCCGCTGGAATCGAGATCAACTCCGACCGCACTTTCTCCACGCAGTCAGGCGAAACCACCGCTTTCAGCTCCTCTTCAAGAGAGAGGCTCAGGGCCCGACTTTCGGCAAGCATTGTCGAGTTGACCATCAGGCCGAGAGAGGAGAGTTTGGGGGAGTCCGTGGTATCAAATGTGGAGCCCGAGTTTTCGTGTAGTTTTCTCAGAAAGCGATTGATGTCTTTCAAAGTGTCCTTTTGCTGATTCTTAGAACAGGTCTGGCGCAGCGTTTCAAGGTCCTGGCTTTCCAGCTCTCGATCAAGAACAGTCCAGAGTCTCGACCATTCTTTGTTGTTTAGCAACTGGCGCAGGGTCGAGATCAGATATTCACCGGCGGCACCGTCCATCATAAGAGCAATAACCAGGGGAATGTTAGTGAGTTGAAAGAGGCTCTCGACCCGAATCACTTTGCTGCTCTGACCGGCACTTTTTTGTAGATTGGCTGCCTCAAAGATTTGGGCTCTTGCCCCTTCGAAGTCGCCACTGCCCTTCAGATGTCGGCCGCCAGGCAGATTAAGCCAGTGATCTCGGTAGATTTCGAGATCTTTTTGGAAGCTCTTGCTCAGTTCAAGAGTGTGATTAGGGCTAGGGGCAGCGGGGTTCATCAGTAAATTTCAATCTATGACGGGTCTTGATGATCCAGGCTCGTATTCTCTTTGTTGAATCACTCTGTAGACACCTGGTTCGAGCACAATGGCGCTGTGCTCTTCATGGACGAGAGTGGCACCGGGTTTGACCTCCAAAAGACGATCGTTCCGCCATCTATACAGTCCGGCAAGGCTCGGGTCGATGGCGTGGGCATGACCGGTAACCTCTCCATAGGCCAGCACTACCCGGTCTTCGGTCTTTTCTTGCACCGCCTCTTCCGGGACGTGCTCCATTTCGATTTTGACAAGGAGGACGTCTCCCTGTCGATATTGTTTGCCCATCTCAAGACCTCCCTCAGTCACCCTCTTCCACTGTTATGCCCCACCACGGCGCTTTTGTCTCGTTTTTCAGAGCTGACCAGTACCAGGCGCTGGGTTCCGTCCACTGGTTGCCGAGGCTGTCTGTGATCCGCTCCCTTACCATTACTTCACGATCCGCCCGACTGGCTTTGAAAGAACTCCAGTGCTCTCCTGCGCTTTTTATAATCATCGGTTGATACTCGACTTTATAGCCCGCTGCCCGGTAACAATCGCTGGCCGGATGAAGCTTTCTGGTTGTTTTGCGGACATAGCGGATGATATAGATTCTCTTTCCGTCGTTGAAGACCTTTACCTGACCGGGGAAGTCCGCCAGAAAGCTTTTCAGCTTCTTGTTCTCGTTATAGACAGGGACCTCTTTCAAGACCTTTCCATCTATCTTCTCCGGCCAGTTTATCTGGGCGTTGTCCGATGCCACGGGATCCTCTTCATGGGAGCCGATTGTCGTCGGCAGTACCATTGCAACCATTGATAGTATCGCCATGGTAGTCACTGTCGGTTTAGACAGGGCTTTACCCTTCTTCGAAGTCCCGATTCGAGACGGAATTTTTGTACCGCAGAAAATAATCGCCAGAATAAGAAAAAGAAAGACAACAAGACCTATTGCCTGATGCAGGAAAGCTTCGCTGAAAAGAGTCGATTTATGCGAGATCAAACCGGTTTCCAGATAGAAGAGTGCAGTCACTCTTAGAGTATTGGCTATTACAGAGAATAAAACAGAGGCGATAAGCAGCGCTCCTGTTTTAAGCGGAGACAGCTTCAGATAAGTGGCAGTAAGAGCCGCTGTGAATATCGAGAACCAGAGCATTTTTATACCGCTGCAGGGCGCATCAACCGAGACCATTTGATCTTTGAAAACTAGCATTGTGCCTTCTGCTCTGGCTGAGAGATTGGCCAGCGAAAGACTTATGGAAGCAAGCTTTGCCGATAGCACTCTCAGGGGAAAGCCGACAAAGAAATTGAGCGATGCGATTACCGGAAGCGATATCAGTGCCAGGCACCATTCTCCTGCTAGAAGCGGCGTGATAAGAGCGCTTGCTGAGGCTGTTAACGAAACCACGGCAAAGGCGGCCGATACCATTTTCGATGATCCTGAGAAGCTCAATATATAGAAAAGAGTGGAGAATGCAGCCAGGTAGAGAAAGTGTTCGTTACCTTGCTCATTTGTCTTCTGACCACTTGCTCTGAGCCCCACCGACACAAGACAGGCAGCCAGGGCAATCAGCCCCAGAGGCTCATCGGAGCCATCGGTCGATCTACTCAGATACCAGCGATAGACCGGCCAGAAAGATAGAAAAATCAACGCTGCAAGAAGTCTGTGTCTTGTCCTGGTGGTCATTCTTGCTTTCTAGATTGTAAATCCGAATTAGAACGCTTGAGGAAGCAGAAGCCTGCACCCAGGGCTAGAAGAGCCATCAGAACCATCGGCAGAGTGTCTGGTTCAGGCACCACCTGGGCTTTGAGCGGTGCCAATACCGAGGCATCCTTGTCCATCATCACCGGTTCTTGAATTGCTTCAGTCTCTTCCATCCCCTCGTTAGCAACCATTTCGTCCTTGAAGTCGGCTCTACCTGCGAAGCCGCCGGCCGCTTTTTGCTCAGCCGGGGCCGAAGCCGGATAAGCAATTTCTTTTCTTCTATTGACCTGATCACTGATTGCACCGAGGAGAGCTGGAGCATCAATAGTAGATGCTTTTTTGGCTGCCATATAAGATTCGGCCTCCCCCGGGGCGGATCCTGCTGCTGCCGAGAGGCTATCTAGACCGGTTATGCCGGCCATCTGTCTTTTCAATTTTGGTGCCCGTAGAAGAATGTTCTTCATTTTGAAAACCGCGGTTTTCTTTTCTGCGTCTTGTTTATGGCGGCTTTCATATTTGTTCACCAGCTCTTCGTCCGATACCACCGCACTGGATACCGGGCTGACCAGATGCTTTGCCACTGCCAGCGCCGAAGCGCCGTAGATGTCTCCGTCATAATAAAGATCCAGAACCTTTCGATAGGCCTGCAACTGCTCGAAGGCTTTCGTAGCAGGAACCGGAGCTTGTTCTTGAACAGTTGTCTGATCTTGATCTTGCCAGCGCTCGGGCAATTTTTGCAGTGATTCGTCTACCTCGAGCTCTATCGGCACTCGGACAAAGTTCTTCTCCATCGAGATCTCTTCGAAGAGGGCGTTCGGACCGGCGGCTACCTGAAGATCATAAAGGTTGACAGCCAGGCTCTTGAATCGTTGTTTTATAAAAGACTTCTCTGCCTCGCTTGCCACAGGCTGAGTGGCATGGACCCATAAAATGTCCCTGTCTTTCTCGATGGCTGTTTCGTTCAGTAACTTTACGATGACACCGCCATTGGGGCGACCACCGAGGCAGGGGCTATTGCCCAGGGCTTCGATTCCCCCTTCCAGAGGGGCAGCTCCCTGGTCACCGACTTCTATAATCGAGAAAGCAATTGTCGGCTCTTTTACTTTGAGCGCTTTGAGACCGGCTACCACCTTGTCCAGATATGGTGCCATGCCTATTGATTTGTCCACCACCACGGTCAGTTTTGTCGGCTTTCGGTATAGTCGCGAGACTACATCACTGCTTACTACGGAGTTGTCCGCCAGTCTTACCGATGTGGCGTAGTCGAAAGGTTTGACCGAGGTCATCACCTGGCCCCTCGACATTTGATTGTTGTCGAAGGATCTCTCCAGTTCGTTCGGTTTGGTTTCGCTGGCAGAGGATATCAGAGTGCCGCTATTAGCCGATACGTCGAGAACATGCCTCCCCTCGAAGCTGAAGTTGCGTTCCGAATAACCGGGCAGAATGCAGCCAAGCTCTTCTGGATAAGTTGCCAGCGGTAATTTCTTGAGCGGGGCGACGATACTGAGCTTTACTCTGGTATCGCTACCTTTCAATACCGGATAGCACTGCACAAGAACGGTATCTTTGCCCTGCATGCTGACCAGAAGCGGATCTCTTTTGTGGGTGGTGACCGCTCTTTGATAGATCGCCCGCGCTCTCGAGCGGCCTGTTATCTTCGCTTCTTTTTCGACTCCGTCTATCCAGATGGTGGCGCCGGTTACAGTGGCACCTTCAGGCAGGAGAATCTTGGCTCGGGCTTCTCTTGGCACAGTCGAAACATTGGAGAAATCCATGGTCCAGTCTATGGTGGCAGTTCTCAAACTACCGTCCAGTTTCTCTTTCAGTGTTGAACTTTTAAGAGAGAGTCCACGGGCGACACCCTGGACCATGGAGCCTGCAATATCGGGATCCAGATCGAACTCGTCTACGGCTCCCTCATTTAGTCTGGCAGGGTCTGAGATCAGACCGGCATGCTGGATGGTGCCCCGAAAAGAGGACGGAATCGGAACCGAGTTGTAGGGAATTCCATAGACACGATAATAAATATCCCGGGCTCTTTCTATAGGGATAGGGTGCTGGTGTTCATATAATGAGCCGATTAGATCCGTCGCCCTGCCGGATCTTTCGTAGCAGGCTCTCAGAAGCACATCGCGACTGCCCCAGGTTCTCAACCAGGAGATAGCCTCTGCCGAATTTTTTAGATTACTCTGATTACCCTGATTAGCGTCGGCTAGATGAATGCGGGTCAGGGTGGACGGTGCTTCCACCGCGATGACCATGACCAGGATGATTATGTGGCCGAGGTGTTTGAACTGATGCGGATCGAAGAAAGTATCATGGCGAGATGCGATCTGACAGATGGTCTTTCCTGCGTTCAATATATAAGGAACCGAAAGCAAGGGTGCCAGCAATAGAAGACCGAAAGGCAGATGAAAAAGGAGCACCGGAGCCATGGGTAACAACATCAAACTGTAGAGAATGGCGATACCCAGGGACATGCCGCTTCCGAGCGCCGTGAGCGAATAAACCGCATTGACTGTAGTGCGCGCCGCAAGCCAGGTGAGAAAGTTGCTTACCGGAATCAACGAAAAGAGAAGATAGTGATTGAAGGTCGGAAATGGATCGAAGAAAGACTTGGCCAGGTAATGACTCTGATTCTCATAGAGCATGAATAGCAGAGGCAGAATCACCCCGAAAAAAATCAGCCCGCTACCCGGGCGGACTATAGGCTCTTGTCTGCCCGGATGGCTCGATAAGTTGTCTCTATCGTCTTTCGGGGACACTTCTACTGTGGCCAGCCCTGTTTTACGGGCGATGTTTCGTAGCTCTTCACTTCCATTGGCAGAATACATAAGTAGCTCTTATATCCAGGACGGGCTATGTTCTAATCTTATCTTAGGCCGGGGCATTTTGATTAATAATGGAGTTTACCCGGGAAATTCAGGTAAAGTAGAGACTGGTCATATAAGCAGGTTTTTCTATGGTCGAAATACTCGGTGGTTTACTGTTTCTGGCTTTGATTTTGACAATCTCCGGTCTTCGTTTTGTCAAGGAATATGACCGGCTCGTCATTTTGAGACTGGGACGTGCGGTCGGTGTGCGGGGCCCCGGACCCCAGCTGGTTTTTCCTCTTATTGAAAGAGCTCAAAAAATCGATACCCGGGTGATTACTCTGCCGATTCCTCCTCAGGAGGCCATAACCCGGGATAACGTCTCGGCCAAGGTTGCGGCGGTATGCTTCTTTCAGGTGATAGATCCTGTAAAAGCTGTGCTGAAAGTGGAAAATGCGATGGATGCTACCTTTCAGGTGGCTCAGACGACGCTGCGGACCATAGTCGGTCAGCATGACCTCGATGACCTGCTTACCGAAAGGGATAGCATCAATCAAAAGCTCAGCGCCATCATAGATAGACAGACCGAATCCTGGGGAATAAAGGTCAATTCGGTGGAGATCAAAGACCTCGAGATTCCGGTCAATATGCAAAGGGCGATGGCCAGGCAGGCGGAGGCCGAGCGGGAGAGAAGGGCAAAAGTGGTGGCTGCCGACGGCGAGTTGCAAGCTGCCCATAAGCTTAAGGAGGCGGCGGCGGTGATATCTTCACAGGCCGGAGCGATGCAGTTGCGACAACTGCAGACCATGCTGGAAGTGGCCTCGGAGAAGACCAGCACTCTTATAATCCCCGTGCCGATGGAGCTGTTTCCGGATGGCGGCAAAGGTGATCAAGACGACCAGGAGGTCGAGGTCGACTGACGTCAGTGTCTTCGTTTACTGGCTTTTACAAAACTCGGTTGAAGTATCTCGGCAGCGTTAAACTTCTTTCGGATTCGATGGGTCAAAAAGTAGGTCAATGGATGTCTATCAGGGTTACATTTTTGATCCAGGACGAGATGGGTCAGGATTGAGACGGTAATCCCTACCCTGTATGGTTGCTTCTTGGGACCCTTGAAAAAGATGAAAAAGACCGCCAGTAATTCGAAGGAATGCAGCGGCAGATAGAGCTTTCCGCTGTATTTTTCGTGGGCGGCTTCGGCAAACCGCTCCCAGTTCGGTTTCCATCCGTGGGCTTTGACATAGTCCACCAGATGATCCAGGTCGATAAGCCAGCCTGCCAGGAATGTGGCAACTGCTGCAGGTTTCGATTTATAGCGTAGATAACTCAGGCATCCGACGCCGGCTGAGGTAATGATATGTCCGACTGTTCTCATTCAGTTAGCTTCCCTTTCAAACTATCTTATGTTCAATACGGCAAGTCGTGCTAAATTGAGACTCGGTCGTATTTCATTCTCAAAAATGCGGCGGTCAACTCCATTAGCAGTGTCTAATCTCTACTACTACAATATACGATTTTCTCAATTACTGCACCTGGTTGGACTTTTCGGATAAACTGAACTGATTAGGAACCGGTCGAAGTTAATTCGAAAGTCAAGCAGTTGATTCGTCTTCAAGACCTTTTCATATATCCCAGGAGTTTTTTGATGAGAACTTTACCTCTTCTGATAATGATCCTCATTCTCGTAGCCAGCGTCGCACCGGCTTCTGCCGCGGCCCAGAGCCCGGATCCCAGAGCGGTGAGCATGTACAACCTCGGATTGAATGCCTTCAAGCAGGGCAGTCCCGAGTCGGCGATCATCTTCTTCAAACGGGCAAGCGATCTCGACCCCAACCTTGCCGATGCGCAGTACAACCTGGGTGTGCTCTACATGAGTCAACGTCGTTACAAAGAAGCCTCGCCCCGCTTCGACGAGGTGCTCCGGATCAAACCCAACGATCCCGATGCCCACTTTCAGCTCGGAAAGGTGCTTATGGCCCTGGGCAATACAACAGAAGCCAAATCGCACCTCCAGTCTATTGCGCCCAGCAATGCCAATTTTGCTGAAGCCCAGAAGCTTGTGGCGAAGTGTGATCAAGCTCCCGGTCAGGTGACTCTGCCGACCGGCGCTCAGCCGACCCAGGCAGAGCCGTCCAGCCAGACCTCGACCGTGTATGCCCCTTACCAGGCACCCGGCACCAACCCCAACTCCATTGCCGCTGCGCCAACGACAACGCCTCGCTATCTGCCTGCCAATACAGCCGGCCAGCAGATGCCGCAAGTACAACAGATCCAGCAAACTCAACAAGTCGCCACAGCCAACACCGCCCCGGCTCCGGTATATGAAGCGCCGGTGGCAGGTCAACCCACCGCCGTTCTTGCCAATACCTCGGTGAGGGTAATCGCCACCGGTTTCTCGTCGCCTTCGGGTCTTACTTTCGATCGCCTCGGTAATCTTTATGTCGCTAATTACAGCAAGAACACCGTCGATAGAATCAGTCGTGACGGCACCAAGAGCGAGTTCAGCGCCGGTGGTCATCTGAAAGGACCCATCGGTCTAGCCGCCGACGAGACCGGCAATATATATGTTGCCAACTATAATGGCGGCACCGTTGCCCGTATTACTCCGGCGGGAATCTCCACTGTCATAGCCACCGGTTTCAAGAAACCCTACTATCTGATTCTGGACAAAGGTCAGAATCTCTTCGTCAGCCAGCAGGAAGACAATTCGATAATCAGAATCAGTCTGCCCCGCTAAAGACTGGCCATATCGACGGCGCTCTTTTCGACAAAGGCGAGACCGGCTCTCTCTTCTGCGGAAAGCTTGTCGCAGAGCCATTCGTGTCTGTGCTTGTGGCAACTTAGAATGATGATCTGGTTTTTGTGAAGCGCTTCATCGAGTAGAAACTTCATCACGTTGATGAAGCGCTCATCGTCCGCTTCACTGAATGGCTCGTCCAGTACTATCGGTAGTGGCTCCTGCCGGGAGAGAAATCTGGACAGGGCCATTCGGGCCAGCCAGTGCACCTGCTCTTTGACCCCGGTGGAGAGCTTGGTTTTGATCTCGTCGGGATAAAAGGGCTCCTCTCTTCCTTTGAGCTTCACACTTATATTCAATTCGCTATCGAACACCAGTGATTCGACTTCGCTGTCGAGTCCTTCTATGATCTCTTTCGACGCATCATTCAGTTTCTCCGACCAGTCTTCATAAGTCTGGGAAGAAGACTCTTCCAGTTTCTGGCAGGCAAGCTCGAGAGCCAGTCTTGCTCGTCTTGCGCAGACCAGTTCATGATCCAGGGTGGAGAGCTCTTCCACGCAATCTAGATAGCTATTGTCGCGGTTGCTGATTGTGGTGCGTAATCTGACCAGCAGGTCTTCTTTTCTAGCCCTCAGCTCCTCTTTGTCCCCTTCGCTCGCTCCCCAGGGAAGCACCGCGGTAGGAGGGTTGTTGGGATCCGGTTCCGGACAGTCGGCCAGCTCCGGATTGAGCTGGATCAATTCTTCCAGTCTTTCATTGATCTGCTTTATCTGTACCTGCAGTTGAGCGTCCGATGAAACCATCGATTCATAGCCGGACATGTCGTAGTCCAGCTTAGAGAGTTCTTCGTTCAGTCTCTGTTTCTCGCGAATAATACCGACCAGCGCTTCGATTTGATCCGAGGCTTCATCCAGATCGACCGCTTGATCCATGCTAGCTACATCGAGAATCGGTCGAATGCCTTCTTCTACATCTTTGATCTCGGCTTCCAGAAACTCCATCTGTTTTCTGGTGTTGTTTATTTCAGAAAACTGTTCTTCCAGCTTTGCCGCTTCCTCCCAGTACTGTTTTATGTCCTGGGAGAGATCCATCGCTCTTTGAGAATCTATTTGATCGGTATCCCGGCCTACTTTCCGGAAGTAATAGGCAAGATCGTTCTCTAACTTTCTTACTTGCTGCTCTTTGGTTTTGATCGAGTTCTCTTTGGATAATTGCTCTTCGTGCAACTCTTCTTCCGAAGTCGCTTTCTTGAGATACTCATTCAGCTCCTCTTTGCCGGATAGACCGGTTTTGGCGGCGTAGCCGGCCAGGGTGTTCTCCAGATTGGCTACCTTGCCACGGCTCTGCTGCAAGACTTTGAGGATCTTTTCCTCTTCGCGCTGCGCCCTTTCGAGGTCTTCTTGCATGTAGGATTTGAAGTTTATTGCTTTACCGACGAAGAAGAAGCAGACAAGAAGCGAGAGCAAAGCGACTATGACAAGACCGCCCGTTATGAACTGGGGTATTTCGCTTATTAAAGGAGGAACAGCAAAGCAGATAATGGTGAGAAGACCAAGCCCTATTCCTTTTCCTATATTAGCCAGGCGATTGGCTTTCTGTTTCTCTTCGATATCGGTTCTGCTGAATTCGGCTTCCTGTAATTTCTTCTGGGAGTCGATCAGCTGTTCATTAAATGCCACCATAAGTGACGCGTAAGAACGAGCCTCTTCCATCTCCTCTTCCGAAAGAGCCCTCAGTCCGCGACCTGGGGCTGCTACGACCTCGTCGCTGCCCAGCCTCTCCAGGCGAGTGACGGTGGTCTCTTGCAGGGTGCGTCGGTCTTCTTCCAGCTCTCGCTTGAGATTGTACAGACTGATAGCAAGGGAAGATATAGTGTTGGATTCTTCCGGCTGGAGTTGATCGAAGCCGGGATATTTTTCCTCGAGCGCGTTTGCTATGCGCTCGAATTCGGCGTGCTCCGGGCGAACATCCTGACCGAAAGAGAGCAGATCTTGAATGCGTGATTCTCTTCTGGTCCAGAGTTCGTTGAGATTGAGCAGCGTCTCATCGGCAAGCGGTGTCATGGTGCTGAGTTCCAGCAGTCTCTTTTCGATTGAATCTCTTGCGCCTTTGCGATCTTTGAAGACCACGGTCTTCTCTTCCAAAGACATTTTTTCCAGTTTCAGGTTGTTGAATTCCGCTTCGGCCGATCCCGCCGATTGACCGGTAAATTGTTGTTCTATATCGGCGATCTCTTTTAGCCAGGAAGCCACCTGTCCGTAGTCCTCATTCATCTCTTGAATGCGGATAAGAAGATGGTTTCGCTTGCTTTCCAGTTCTGCAATCACCTCTTCGGCAGGTGCAGTCTGGTTGCTGCCCGGAAAGTTGCGCAGGGCTCTGCGTATGACATCGGTGGCGGTGGCGCTGGTCGCCCCAGGTTTTGAGGAATCGGCCATGCTCTTGAGGTCGCTTCTAAGTTCCGGATTGCCGCCGGCATGGTGCTCATCCAGGTGGCGCTGGCCGACCAGACAGGTGTTGCGAAAGAGATCCCGAGTCATGCCTGTAAGGCGGTAGCCCAGCTCATCTTCCCGACCTTCTTCTACGAAGTCCCGGGTTATATCCGCTCCGGATGACCGATCCAGAACCTGAACGGAATCCTTGTCGAAGTCTCGAATTATTCTCAAGCTCTGATTCTTGATGGTAAGGTCGATGATGCCACCGAAGGGCGCATTCGTTTGCCATGGTTTGAAGTCTTCTTTCTCTCTCTGACCTTCTCTTGTGGAGGAGAATCCGAAGATAAGCGCCCAGATCGCCTCGACCATGGTAGATTTGCCGTATTGATTGGCTTCGATGACAAGATTGAGACGGTCTGAGGCGAAGTCGACCTGCTCGGCTATGATCGAGCCGAATCCAAGAAATTCCACCCGTTCAATCAACATGACGCACCGTCACTTTCTTGTTTTTCAAAGCATCTAGGCCGTAATAAAGGGCATCTTCGATAGTTTTGCCGGAGATAAGCGAGCCGGGTAGACCGGTCAGGCTGTCTCCCACCGGGCTTGTCATTCGCATTTCTTCTGCTTCCTGAATACTTTCCAGCATCTTTTCGATGAATTTGTGTTCGGTGGTTCTCGGGTCGTACTGCTCCGACAGGTAATCCGGTCTGGTGCGGTCCATGACGACAAGGTGATAGAACTCGTCTTTTATCTCTTCGATAAGCTCCCGGGTGGCGCTGTCATGGCTGAAGCGACCTTCCAGGCTCAGTCCGACGATGTCGCTGTCCGGATGAACGTCGGCTTCTTCCATCATCATGAATATCTCTTCTTTAATCAGCTCCTGGTCAAGACCGGTGATATCCACCGAGATATACATTATCCTGTTGCGTGCCGCTTCGATGGGCTCCAGCTCAACTTTGGTGCTTCCGTCTTCGCCGATGGTGATGGTGCCGAATATAATTCCGCGGGGACCGAGCTCTTCGAAGTTTCTGCCCATCAAACAACCTGAATAAGCGCCGATCAGAAGATCATCTTCATTTTCGACTTCGAGATATTCGTGGCTGTGGCCAAGCGCCGCATAAGTAAAGCGCTGGTTGTCCAGTTCGTCTATGGTGAAAGGGGCTGTGTTTTTTCTGCGAAAATGAGGTAGCTCTTCTCCCTCTTCCAGCTCCAGGGTGCCGTGATGCAACAAAATGTTGATCATCGAACGCTCTGCCAGATTAATCGCTTCGGAAAGATAACGATTGGAATCCGATCCCTTGCGTTTGTAAGCCCTGGCTGTGATGGTCACATCCTGTCTTGCCGGATGCAACAGGGTCTTGAAGGAGCTGGAGTTGAATATGACAGCGTTCTGGGGCCAGGGTCTCATTCCCAGAGCGGAAAGGAATTTTGAGCTGTAGGGAGAATCGATCGTATAAGGGTCGTTCTCTCCAGGGCTTATATAGACCGGAATCGGGGCGATCTGTTCTATAGCTTCCAGGACGGTTCCTGCCGTCTGGGCGCGAATCGTCTCTTGATTCCAGAGCCCACCGGGAACGAAAACGGCATCTACGCCTCGCTCTTTAGCAGTGACCAGAGCCAGGACAAAACATTCTACGAAATCGGCATAGCGCTCCTGGCATTTTGCCGGACTGTAAGAGAGCACCCCGTGGTTCTGGGGTGTATCGAGATGAACATCGGAAAATTGAACGAAAGTGAAACTGCTTTGCTCTGATTCCATCTTCTCAACTCTTGCTTATTCTTAGACTCTTCCTCAGGATTTATACCTGAGATCATGTACTAGATAAACCCCGGGATAAACTCCCGGGTAAGTTGGACGGCTGACCGAGAATTATCGGACGCGTTCGACCACGGTGGCGATTCCCTGACCGACGCCGATACACATAGTGGCCAGCCCCCTGTCTACTTCTCTGCGTTTCATCTCGTGCAGCAACGTGGTCAGAATTCTGGCACCGCTGGCACCGAGCGGATGTCCGAGGGCTATGGAGCCTCCGTTCACGTTGAGGTTGTTCTTGCCTGGGTCAATTTCCAGGTCTTGAACACACGCCAGTACCTGAACGGCGAAAGCTTCGTTCAGCTCAATCAGATCGAGTTGGTCTATGGAAAGACCGGCTCTTTTCAGGGCTTTCCGAGTAGCCGGGATCGGGCCCAGACCCATGGTGGCAGGGTCGACTCCGGCGACGGCGGTGGAGATTACCCGGGCCATCGGTTTTAGACCTAGTTCTCTGGCTCGGTCGGCTGACATCAGAAGCACTGCCGAAGCACCATCATTGATACCGGAAGAATTGCCGGCGGTGACGGTTCCCCCTTCTCTGAATGCGGCTTTCAGTTTGGTCAAATCCTCTATGGTGGTGTTCGGGCGTGGATGCTCATCCAGAGTGACGTCTTCCTGGACTTTTTCGCGACCTTTTTTCACCGTAACCGGAACCGGTATAATCTCATCTTTGAAAAGACCCTTTTCCAGAGCTGCTCCGTAATTGTGTTGGCTCTTCAGCGCAAATTCGTCCTGGGCTTCCCGCTTTATTCCATATTTCTCCGCCACGTTTTCGGCGGTCTCGCCCATAGTGTAGGGATGATGCAGCTTCGCCAGTTTAGGATTGGTAAAGCGCCATCCGAGAGTTGTGTCGAGCATCGACATCTCGCCTCGAGGAAAGGGAAACTCCGGCTTGGCCATGACGAACGGTGCTCTGGTCATGGACTCTACGCCGCCGGCGATGAAGACCTCTCCTTCGCCACTCCAGATTGCCCGAACCGCCTCGTTGACCGCCATCAGGCCGGAGCCGCAAAGCCTGTTCACTGTTCCGCCAGGCACGCTAACCGGCAGTCCGGCCAGCAAAAGAGCCATACGGGCCACATTGCGATTGTCTTCGCCTGCCTGATTGGCTGCGCCCAGAAGGACATCTTCGACCGTTTCCGGATCGAGCTTGTTTCTTTCCACAATCGCTTTGATGGCGATGGCGGCCAGATCGTCTGGACGGATAGATTTGAGCACGCCTCCGTAGCGCCCTATCGGGGTTCTTATGGCGTCAACGATTACTGCTTCTTTCATGGTTTCCTCTGTATCAGTTGTTGCGCTCGGGCGAGGTGAGCCAGCTGGTCTCATCACCGGCGAGGTTTTTCAGTGTATCTGCTCCTGTGTTGGGATTTGATGCTATCGCTTCTCTAATCTCCGGGCGACTATCCTTGGCGGTTGCTAATTTTTCAAGAAGCGCTGCCGGGCATTTAGTGTTGCGGGCCAGGGCGATTTTGACTCGATCTTCTCCGTCCTGGCTGAGTTTCTCCAGTACTTCCGCTGGACAGGAAGTATTACCTGCCACCGAGGCTCTCACCAGAGCGCTCTTGTCTTCGGCAAGGGTAGAGAGGCTGGCTGCAGGCATTTTGTTATGTCCGGCTGCTATGGCTCTAACCATGCAGTCTTTATCCTCGGCCAGGCTCTCGAGCAGATTGGCGCTTGCTCTGACACTCTGGGCAAGATTCATTTTCAAAAGGTTATCGGCATCTTCGACGAGTCGCAAGAGCAAGGCATCCGAGAGTGGGGCTCTACGCAGAAGTATCTGTTGTTTGACGCCGAGATCCGGATATTGCGCCAGTTGCAGGAGTGTATCTTCGCTTACACTGGGATTCGCCGCCAGGGCTTTGAGCACCAGGGAGCATTCATCTCTGGAAAGACCGGAGAGGACTGCTTCGCTACAAGTCGGATTGGTTGCTAGAGCCTGACGAACAATCTCGTTTTCGTCTTTGGCCAGGTCGCCGAGAATTTGCCCGAAGGCTTTTCGATCCGCTTCTTCTTTCGAGGTTGCACCGGATACAAAAGAGTTGGCAGCCAGGGCCGCTCTCACCGCATATTCCTGGTCACCAGCCAGAGTCCGCGCCAGCTCCGGAGAAAGGGTCGTATTTGCCGCTAAGACATAACGAACCAGAGAACTCTGATGTTTGCTCAGGCGCTCCATTACATCTGGGTCCAGGTCTGATCTGGATGCCACTACCTGTAGTGTTGATAAATCCGTCTCCGGGGATTTGAGAAGCGATGCCAATACCTCTTTCGAGGCTTTCGAATTGGCTGCCACGGCTGTTCTAACCATGGTCGATTTGTCGAGGGCCAATTTCGCCAGGCTGTCTTCGTCCGTCAGACCATTGGCTGCCACCGCCCAGCGGACTTTCGCCACTTTATCGGAAGCCAGCTCTTTGAGGGAGGATACGGGAGTGCGGGCATTGAGCACGCATTCCATTCTTACCTCCCAGGACTTGTCCCGGGCAAGACGTTCTAAATCCGAAGGAAGAGTGGATGGGTTGCCGGCTACACCGATGCGGACCACCATATGGGAGTCTTTCGCCAGTTTACTGAGGATAGTAGGAGCGACGTTTGCATTGCCTGCCACCATCGAACGCACTCCTAGATCACCGTCTTCGGCAAGCAGGGCATATGCGGCTTTTGTAAGCCTGTCTTGCCTTGCAAGAAATGTCCTGACCAGTCGATCACCGATTTTCGCAAGACGATCGATAACGTCCGGTGTAGTAGAGGGGTTTCTGGCCAGGGAAAGAAGCAGATATTCTGTCTGGATTTTGCCATGGGCCAGTTTGCTCAAGATCCTCGGTGGGGTCGAAGCACTGGCGGCAATGGTTTCGCAGACTTTGGGTTGACCGCTGGCGGCCAGGCTTTCTAAGGTTGCAAAACCCAGACCGCTTTTGTTTCTCAGCAGAGCTTCCACCACTAGCTGGTCTTCGTCGCTTGCAAGAATTCGTTTAGCTGAGATGGGACAGTTAGGATGGGAGGCTACGGCTTTTCTGACCTGACTGTCTTGATCGCCGCTTAGATCTTTTAGCACCGATTCAGGTGTTTTGGGGTTGGAAGCCACGGCAAGCCTTACAGGAGTCGTACTGGCCGGAGCATTTATTCTCCTTGCACTGGCCGCTTTGGCCGTCTCGGCGGAGCTAGCCGGCAGGGTTGTCATCAAAGCTACGGTAAGAGCACAAGAGATACTTATTCGAAGTTTTTTCATACTGAATTCTTGAAATTATTGAATTGATAAGCGATTGCACGAGAGAACAGGATCCTCAGATTTTATCCACTTGGACCTGTTTAAAGCTCCGAATATATCAGTTATTTTAAAAGTTTTCGATCTGAAGAAAGACAGGTCGGAGGTCAGAGCTCTTCGTGGGCTCCACGGATTATGTCAAGGAGGGTGGAGCGATCGAGGTCCTGGGAAACATACTCTATGTATTTCACCTGCCAGTTTTCGATGTCGGATAGTACCTGAGTCAGCGACGTTTCGGCACGTCTGGCAGAGGACATGTCCACCCCTATTTCGCATTTGGGGCTGAGAATGAAGCATCTGGCTCTGCCTGAGTAGCCAAGGGTATCCCGGAAACTCAGTCGCAAGAAGGCGCTGTTTCTCTCGTTACCGATATGCTCTTTAATATCGATAGCAAGTTTCTGGAACTTGGCCAGGGCGTCTTCCATGTTGCCTTCCGGTACTTTGACCAGACCGTACTCCAACATGACGTCTATAACGAAGGCGGCATCCGAAGTGGTGACATCTCCCAGAGACTTGATCACCCTGGATACCGACATCAGTCCATCTAAGGCGTTCCAGACTCTCTTAGCCAGCTCTTTTTGATCCTTGGTCAGCACCTGGCCTTCCCGAGGCTCTTTGAGCTCTCCTTCGAGCTTGCTTTTCTCCTCTTCATCTTTTTCCAGGGGAGTGTCAGGTCCCAATGGAAGCTTCCTCCAGACCACTTCGGTGTTGTCCTGGGCAAGAGCGGCATCGAGCAGGAGCTTGTCGAGGGGTTTATTCAATTTGCAGGTATCTTTGAGAAGGTCGGAAGAGGGCTCTCTTTTGATAAACACAAAGATGCCTTGTTTCCAGGCCGAAGCGAATTCGATTACCGCCTTATCACCGTGCAGTTTCCCTATTCTGGCATGGGCCGGTCTGCCAAGGTCGAAGTGGGCTTTGAATTGCATATCCCGGTATTCCACCGAGAGAATGCCCGATTCCCTGTTTGTGGCCATATTCTGTAGAAGGCTCATCGGATCGGTGGAGCCCAGGTGTCCTACAAGAGATTGTACTTTTGACTCTTCTGCCGTCGCCGCCGAAGAAGCCGAAAATTTGGAGTCGTCCGATTGGCTGTAGAAAGCTTGATCTTCGAGGGCTACTTCCAGGGCTCGGGCGCTTATCATGCCTCGTTTTACGGCCAGGGAGCCGAAATTCATGCGCTCTTTCAACTTTGTGCTTTGCAGTTCGAGCTGCAATTCATCTATTTGAGCGGCATTGAGCATCTTGCATCCGGCGAAGTATTCCTCGAGGCTGAAGGCGCTCTGGTTCTTAAAACATTTGACCAGGAAAGGGACCTTGGCAAAAACAGGAAATATGAGGTTTTCCTGTTCCATATCCCTCAAGATCTCAAGGAATTCGTCTTCGGAGAGTTTTGCTTTGGATCTGGCCAGAATCGAGGCCAGGGGTGAATAGTTATCTATCAAGGATAGGACTTTGTTTATCTTGTTGGATTCGGCAAGATTGGTTTTTCTGTCCAGCCCGGCGGCGGTGAGGATAGGAGTGGAGGACATGAGCACCTGTTGGGCCAGATCGGAGCCCTCTTCCTCGAAGCCGGCTTCAGCTCCCAGGGTGGACTTTATCAGTTTGGTCACCGCCGGGGAGTAGTCGAAAATTTCCGAGTAGCTATTGAAAACCCGGAAAGAAGGAGGACTGGTCAGGGATTCTTTGACAATGGCGATGGCGCTGTCCGCTTTGAGGAACATCAGCGCTCCTCTAACCTCGAGAAGGTTGTCGACCAGTTTTCTGGCTTCCACCAGTATTTCTGCCGGAAACAGATAGCCTGAACGGGTGGTATCCACCACCACCGCTTCGAAGAGATGATTACTTTCCGAAAGTCCCTGGAGCTCGTCAAGAAGCTGCGGTCCGTATTTCAGGATGACCATGTTCTCCTGACCCCTGGGACCGAGCTGGTGGGTGATAACCTGGTCCTGCTCCTTTTCCTCGTTCGATTTTGCTTCGGTGGTCATCTATTCTTTTAAAAACGTCCTTGATATGCCTAGATGAGATATTCCCAGATCCTGCCTGAGCCTATGTAAATATAGTGCTACTTCTTCATGAAATATCCATATGCACCCCAGACGATGGTTGACAGGCTTAAATTATCGGAAGATCATCGGAGGATTCAAAGATGAGTTTCCTTTCCTGTAATCGATAAGTCCCTTGACGTATACTCGGAACTATCGAAATTCCAATGAAAGTTCGGCATGCGATTAGAATCCAGAAAAATCAGAAAATCCGGTAATCCAGTAGCTTTGTTTGCGGCCTTGTTGGTGGCGGCCTCTTCTGTTTTGCCGGCGATAGCAAGACCCTATTCTGCCGCCCAGGATCATGAACGCAATGACGATTACTATTCTTACTCACGTAATGACGATGCCCTCAATCCAGAAATGTTCGAGAAGGAAGGGGAGCAGAAAAAAGTCGTCCTGCAAGGTCATGTCACTTATAAGGTCCCAAAAGGGACTCCTATAAAGCTGAAGCTCTCGATCGTACCTACTTCTGGTCTCAGGTTGATGGACCGAGATCTGGACGGCAATCTGCATCCGGCTAAGCTTCATCAAAAAATTACCGCCAAAACCACCGAAGATATCTTTGTCGGAACTAACCGGGTGATTCCTCAGGGAACGGTATTTTACGGCGAAGTATCAAAAATCTATCCCCAGCGTAGAGTCGGTCGACCAGGACATCTGGATATCTCTTTCAGCCATTTGACTCTTCCGGATGGCAAGACTTTCGCCTTCAAAGTCGATGCCGATAACTTCAAGAAGTCGACGCCGAAAACCAAGCTCAAAGGTTTCGGCATCATCGCCGCTCATGCCGCCGGCGGAGCAGTGGTCGGTGCCCTGGTGGCCTATCAGATTTTTGGTATGCGGCTCACTATCCAGATGCATGGATATAACATTGCCGGCGGAGCTGCCGCCGGAGCCTTGATGGCGACCGGGTACGCCATTATGCGCAAAGGTCCTAAAGCCACCCTCGAGCCCGGTGATGACCTCAACATGAGGATCAACACCGACCTGCTCATCCCCATCGCTCAGGAGCCCTCGGTAGTGGCTGAGTCACCTCCCCAGGTGGATGGACTGGATATCAAAATTCAGAGTCTCAAGAAAAAAGGCGACGGATTAGGTCAGAAGTTGCTCTATGTCGATCTGCTGGTCGATAACCATACTGCTAAGCGCTTCAAATCTATTGATCTCTTTGCCGAAGACACCAATGGCAACCGTAATCCTATCTCTCCGGGCGGCGGTTTTGAAGAGGTGATCTCTTTCGATATCGAACCCCACAGCCTGCGAAGGCTGAAAGTTTGCTTTGCCCTGGAATGGCCCAAGCTGCCCCATAAACTTGTTTTGCTCGACCATCATACAAGGCAGCCTGTGCATGAGATGCCGCTTTTCTGATTTTAATGAGGTTGGATTAAATCTCTGCCTCGGGGCTACGTGTTTTTACGAAAGCTCGATTGACACGGGGTTTTCCTGCCTTCATAGTATAGGAGAAGGGAGATTCGGTCCGGCATAACAAGTTAGTATCCAGACCATTGAAGCCCTGAAACAAGCTCTGAATTCGACAGACAGAGCAGTAAGTTCGAGATCGAAACCAAAATACAAACGATAGCGTCAAGCCAGTCAGGGCTTTGATACCGCATTTGGTGTTATTGCTCGTGGATTTGATCTGCCTCGCTTTAAATTGAGGCGACTTGCTATCGGCCCCTACCGTTATTTGTGTTCTGTGCGTAATTAGAAATGACCAGCCAACTGCCCAACGAGAATATCTGCCTGGATAAACTATTTTCGGTTCCTTCGGCTAGTGATGCCTGTGATTCCGAAATCGAGATCCTCAATGAAGCAGTCAACGCAATCACCGCAGACCGGCGGGGCAGGGAAAGTCAGTACAAATTGTATGATCCGGCGATAGCCAGGGTTAACCGCCTGTTCGAGGGTGAGACCCTGGATTCCTGGCTGGTTCGAGCAGCCGGACTGGTGGAAGATCAGGATGTGATCGAAGCCTATGAACTGGCATCCACAGCCAATCTTTTTGTTCTCGATGTGTTGAATCGATCCGGTAAGCTCAGTCATTCTGATGTCAGGGCGGTTTTCGAGGCGGAAGCCCTGGTGTCCGAAGGCATTCTTTATAGAGGGTTTGCCGCTGTTGCTCTCAGGCTCGCCTGTCGCAGCTATATCGATCTCAACGAGGCACTTTCAATTCTCGATATCCATCCTAATATGCCGTTCTCCAGGGCCTGGCTCTCGAACCTTCTCACCAAGATAGAGCTGGTCGACGAAGAGCATCTCATGCTGGCTCGTCTCGAGGCTCTCGCCAAGGGCATTACCCTGGGTTGGAGCTTGATAAAGAATGAATGTGTGGATGAACAGATGCTGAAGGTTCTTATCGAAGCCAGCTTTTCTATCCGAGAAAGACGCATAGCCGAGTCCGAAGTGATCTCCACCGCCATAATCGCTCTCTCTTCTCCCGAAGGCGCCTATCCAGAAGCGAGGCTGGTGTCGGAACTGGACCTTGCTACCCTCGATCGTGCTTTCGGAAATCTACTTCTTGCTTCTTCCATTATCGGAATTGAAGAACTCCTCTTCTGTGCCGAGGTGGCTGTTGAAGAAGGAGAGTCTCTGGAGAGTGTGGTGGGCAGCTTCGAAATTGTAGAGCCCTCGGTATTGAATGGTGCCTGTCAGCTGGCTCGAATGCTGCTCAATCGAAAAATCTCCGCAAGGGAATGCACCGTGCTTCTGCAAAAATTGAAAAACACCGGCAAGAGCCTGGCAGAACTTCTATCGAGTGAAACTCATAGATCAGAAAAAGCTAAGCCTGGATTTGCTCCTGCTAATGCGCCATTTACTCTGACAGCCAGAACCGCCTGAAAATCAGCTTTCATGATTTTGTGTATATTCCGGCATATAGAAAAATATATGGCTGGGTATAGTTGCCTTGGGTGCGTTTTCGTTAGGCTGGATATATGAAAGAGAGTATCGAAGAATTATTGAAAGCCCTCAAGGCGCGCTTTATCGACAAAGATAAAAGCGCTGAGTCCGAGGAATTTTCTAGAGATAGGCTCAAGCAACTCCAGGAAAAATTCAAGATAGTCGAATTTGAAGATGGTGTCGAAGCCGAGCCGGTGGATGAAGAGGATCGAGGTCTGTGTTTCGAGAGCGCCCGCAACCGGCAGTCCGGGGTGGTGCGCTGGTGCGGAAACGGTGATCGGTTCATGGAGCAGAAAATCCGCGGTCATAATGAACTTGGCGGTCACGGTCATCTCTTCGAGATCGATCCGTTAAGCAACCTGCCCGATTAGTGGGCTGCCCTGAGTATCGACAACAAAAAAGAAGCTCTTACGGAGGAGATTAGAGCTTCTTTTCTGTTATCTGTTATCTGTTATCTGTTAGCTGTTTTCGTATTGCGGACTTAAGTCTTTTAGTTAGCTAAGCTGCCACCAGGGCGACGTCATATTTCAGGCGCACAAAGTCGTATTCGACCCGTATCGAAACCGTATTCTCGGTGGAGAACTCCAGACGTACTCTTCCGAGGCTAGAAGTACTGTACTCACTCCAGTGTCTGGGCACGGAAACTATGACGTTCTCCGGACCCCATTCTTCGACATAGGCTTTGAGAACCTGGCAGAGTTGGTCTTCATCGGTTGGGTTTCTAAACATGCTCATAATCTTGCCTCTTATGAATTTACGGAGTCGTCTTTTGTCTTGCGGCTTATGCATTAAGATTAAGCTCCAGAGGGGATCTGAGCAATTGGGGATTTTCCCCCGGTCTACGTAGATTTACGAAAAACGGGATTAAAGGCTATACGCTGCCGAAGCTTGTTTAAGCTTGAGTTCCTGGGGTTCGGACTCGGGAATATCCGTGAGCAGGTCTTCTTCATTCGACGCTTGATACCAGCGACTGATGCCACCCTGGTTCGGGATTACAAGAACTATGTCACTACCCATGATGGCACCGTATTTGATCACGACAGGCCAGTTCTTAACCAGAGGCAGGTCGTCTTTCAAGAGGGCAACGGCTTCATTGCTGACTCTTGTGTGATTGAGGTTCAGTTGAGCGTGCCTGCAATCATCTAATCCGGTCTTCAGCGTGTAGCGCACACGCCAGCCTTTCTCTTTGAGAACTTCCGATAGAAACTCGGCATACTCAGACATGGGGGCGGCGCACTTCAAAGAGATTCGGATTCGTTTTCTCTTTGTCTCAAGGTCTTCGTCGGCTAATTTAGAGCGATACCGCTCTCTTTTGTAACTGTATCTATGCTCGTTTTCGTCGTTGAAGCCCAGTTTGGAGAAGATCGCTCGGGATCCGGCATCACTGAGGACAAGATAGTTCACCTCTTCTATTGTCTCGCTGTGACCCGGCAGAGTGGCAGTAATCAGGTCTTTTGTCTTCAGGTCTTTACCGAAAGAGAAAATACTGGCTATCTCATCCAGGCTCAGGTCTGTGTTGATGCTGTTATAGCCTACTTTTATAAGCTGGGGGGCTTTCAATAAAATAGACGGGTCTTTCACTTTATCGAGAGCCTGTCTCAGAAACCACTGTTGTCTCTCCATGCGGCCGATGTCGGCCATGGCGTCATGGCGGAAGCGCAGATAGCCGACCAGCTCTTTGGCTTGCAACTCCTGCTCGCCCGGCATCAAATCGATATCTAGATGGGCTGTTTTATCGTGATAGTGCATTTCTTTCTCGACCATCACTTTGAATGGCCCGAGAAGCGAGAAGAGTTCCGTGAGACCCCGGGTATCAACCACCGCGTAATTATCGATGGGGATATTGAAGTTCTCTTTAACGGTTCGGACAGCCAGGTCCGGACCGCCGAGGGCGTGGGCGGAGTTTATTTTGTTCACCCCATGACCGCGCGGAATCAAGACTCTCGAGTCCCGGGGGATTGATACTATTGATACTTTGTTTTTGTCCGGATCGAGGCTGACGACCATCATGGTATCGGATCTGGTGCCGACATATCTCTCTGCGTCGTCGCCGTTCCAGTCTACCCCCATCACCAGGATATTCATCTTCCGATCGAGGCGAGGCATCTCCGGCATGGCGCCTCTGGCCATATCCATCATGTTGGTGGTGGCTTCTTTCATCCTCGTCTGTAGAGAGTCATCGGTTGAGCCTCCCTGCGCTTTCATATGATTTGCCGTATTGGCGAAGATGAGGATGCAGCCGATGATTACTATGGTGCCTATAGTGACGATGAAAGCGGTGGTGCTTCCATTGGACTCCGGCTTCAGCCTGGTAAATTTGTCGGATTTAGGGCTTCCCAAGCAATCACCTCTTGATAGGTGGACTGATGCCTCATACTATCAGCTTGGAGCCGAATTCACCTTACAAAAGTTTGACAAGTAACTTTAGTACATTTGAAAAATCTAAGCCAGGGTCGAAAGCTAACTGCGGCAAATGTCTTCTTTGCCCAGGTCATGCTTATCAACCTCCATCTGGATGGTGCTGTGGTGAATTTCGAACTTATCCAGCAGTAGATGCTTGATCTCGCCCAAAACCGCTTGTTGGACATTCTCATTGTCGACGGTGACATGGGCGGCCATGGCATGGTGGTCCGAAGTCAGAGTCCAGACATGCAGATCATGTATGTCCGTGACACCATCTATGGCACTTATGGCGGTGTACATGTCCGATAGGTTTATATGTGATGGGGTCCCTTCCATCAATATGTGAGTGCATTCGGAAAGCAACATCCAGGTGCGCGGTAGGATCATTATCGCTATCAATCCGCTCAGCAGGGGGTCGGCCTGGTGCCATCCGGTGAACATAATTACCAGGCTGGATAGCACCACTGCGAATAGTCCGAGCATGTCCGCCAGGATTTCCAGGTAGGCTGCTTTCATGTTTAGAGAACTCTCAGAACCCGATGAGAGGATTTTCAAAGATATTATGTTGATTACGATTCCGATAAGCGCCAGGATAAGGACCGGCAGGGTGTTTACCTCCGGTGGGCTGGTGAGGCGTTGCCAGGCTTCGAAGAGTATGAAGATAGCGATGCCGACCAGGGCTATCGAATTTATAAATCCGGCAAGAATTTCGCTGCGATAGTAGCCGAAGGTTTTGCGTTCGTTAGCGGGTCTGGCTGAGAACCAGATTGCTATCAGCGCCAGAATGAGACCACCCACATCGCTCATCATGTGTCCTGCATCGGCAAGCAGGGCGAGGCTGTTGGCCGAAAGACCTACCGCTACTTCCGCCAGCATCAGTCCGAGGGTCAGGAAGAGAACCGTCAAAAGTTTGCCTTTGTTCTCTGCTCTTGCCAGAAGCTTATGATCGTGGGCATGTCCTTCCGACATCAAAGCTCCTTCTTATAGGTTATTGAAGGACCTGGATGAGTGTACAGTTTGCGGATGGTGTTGCTGTCTCGCTCGGATAGAGTTCGCCAATCGTCGGTGATGCCTATGGAGTAGAACATAGCGTCACTGGGAGTGGCGGTGTGACCGGGCATCCCCAGGGCATGGCCTATTTCGTGCAAAAAGATGAAGCGCATACGATTGTCCGTCACCGGCATTTCTCGGGCTATGGCTACGGTCAGAAATTTGATCGTACCCCTTACAAGACCTTTGCTGTTGGAATAGAGCTCGGTCTCTCCGAGTTCGGCTATATTTTTGAGTGCTTTGGGATCGTCGGTCCAACTGCACTGGATATTGGAGCCCTCTTTATTGTCGGTGAATTCGAAGCTGACCAGATTTCCCGAAGCCGTCTGCCAATCTTTGAAAGATTGTTTCAACACCTCGGTCCATTGCGGTTTATATCCCTGAACTCCTTCTCCCGGAGAGATGTAGATCTTCAACGGCATTTTCTCCGGACTCCAGCGCACCATGCCCTGGCGCGTCACTTCTGCCAGATAATCCGTCTTCAGTGCGTCGGACTCTTGTGTGGAGCTTCGCATGGCTGCTTCATTCGATAGACCTTTGACCAGGCTGGCTACATTCTTTGCGGCCGGATCCCGCGGAAACCTTACAAGATATTGGTTGAAGATTTCGAGGGCTTTGCCGATATCGCCCTTGCTCTGATAGAGTCCCCCCAGATTCAGCCAGGCACTGGAAAATCCCGGATTGAGCTGTCGGGCTTTTTCGTAGTGTTGAATCGCTTCTTCTGAACGGCCCGTTTTAGCCAGGGCAAGGCCAAGATAGAATTGAATCTCGTGGAGTTCCGGCGCCAGACTTTCTGCTTTTAGCAGGCTCTCCACCGCTTCTTTATTCTGATTGGCTTTGATCTGGGCGGTTCCCTGTTTAAGCAAAACGATTGCGTCATAGACCGAGCGAGTCACTATTTTGCCGTTGATCATATATTGCTCGGCGGCATAAGCCGGGCTGCTACAGATAAACAGTACTGTACTCAGACTAATGCTCTGGGTGGCTAAATTCAGTAGTGACCGGGTTTTAAACATCATTTGTAGCTCTTCACCTTGCATAGTTTACCATCAAGCTTCTTTGCTATGTTCTGCCTGTGCCGATCTTTGAGATTACTCGAAGCTAATAGAGTCCATGCTTCTCAGGGAATAAATATAGTCAGTCGACCGAACAATACGAGGTATAGTTCCCGTCATGAGCACTCTGGATCTGGCATTGCTCTTGACGGCGACAGCTTTTCTCTTGCTGGGGCTTTTCTGGGGCTATAAAAGTAAGAAGCGCAGATACAAGCCGCTTACTGCTGCCCGGAAAGCTGAAATAATGCGAAAACCTGAATCGGAACTTACCCTTGCCGAAGCGATTGAGCGCAAAATAATTGAAAAGGGCGGAGGTTGAAGCTCCGCCTTTTTAGGTTTTATTCGGTTTGAATGGCTCAGTTGCAGGCGCGGGCAACTTCTGCCGAGTCCAGGCATTTTATGCCGGGCAGCTCTATTCCTTCGAGAAACTCCAGAGATGCACCGCCACCGGTGCTTACATGTGTGAGCGTTTCAGGTGCAACTTTTCTCGCTTTTAATGCCGAGACCGAGTCTCCGCCGCCGACGATGGTTATCACTCCGGCGCCGGTAAGCTTTACCAATTCGTCTACTATGGCGAAAGTGGCTTCTGCGAATTCTTCTATCTCGAAAACTCCCAGAGGACCGTTCCACAGAATAGTCTTCGATTTCTCGAGGGCTTCTTTGGTCAATTTGACTGTTTCCGGGCCGACATCGAGACCCATTTTGTCCGCCGGTATGTTCTCTACCGATACGGTCTCGGTTTTGATGCCGCCTTTCAACTCATCGGCTATAACCACATCCACAGGAAGGATGATTTTGACACCTAGCTTGGCTGCTTTCTCTTCCAGCTTTTTGCAATATTCCAGGCGGTCGTCTTCCACCAGGGATTTGCCCACCGATAGCCCTCTTGCTTTCAGAAAGGTGAAAGCCATGGCACCGCCTATGATTATATAGTCGACTTTCTCCAGCAGATTATCTAGAACGCCTATCTTTGAAGATACCTTTGCGCCACCTACTATAGTGGCAACAGGTCTGACCGGATTATCGAGGGCACCGCCGAGCATAGAGACCTCTTTGTGCATGAGCAGACCGGCCACTGCCGGGCTCAGATACTTTACCACTCCTTCGGTGCTGGCATGGGCGCGGTGAGCTGTGCCGAAAGCGTCGTTTACATAAAGGTCGGCGAGGTCCGCCAGCTTGCGGGCGAAATCCGGGTCGTTTTTCTCTTCTCCGGATTCGAAGCGGATATTCTCCAGCAGACAAACTTCGCCTTCTTTCAACGCGGAGATTGCCGCTTTTGCCTTATCTCCCACGGTATCGTCGACGAAACTCACTTTCACTTCTTTAGCCGATAATAGTTCAGCCAGTCTTTCTGCCACAGGCTTGAGGCTGAGCTTTTCGTTCTTTTGACCTTTGGGGCGACCCAGATGTGATACCAGAATCACTTTTGCTCCGGCATCTAAGAGCAGTTCGATGGTGGGCAGAGCCGCCACTATTCTAGAGTCTTCCGTGATCTTGCCGGATTCATCTAAAGGGACATTGAAATCCACTCGGACAAGCACTCTCTTGTGCTTCAAATCGTCGGCGGTCAGGTCTGAAACATTTTTGGTCATTGCTTGCACTCCTGGATCTGAGGTAGAAATATCCTTGATTTTTGGCTGAATAGAAAAGGAGCCCGCCTTTTGGCGAGCTCCTCGTCGGTCAGGCTTCTAGGCCTTTACTTGCACCGGCAGCTTGCTTGCTACCAAGGCGCAGAGATCGACCAGTCTGTTGCTGTAGCCCCACTCGTTGTCGTACCAGCTCAGGACTTTGACCATGTTGTCGCCAACGATCATAGTCAGTTCGGCATCGACCAGAGAGGAGTGTTTGTTGCCGCTGAAGTCGGAGGAGACCAGGGGCTCTTCCACGAAAGCGAGGATATTTTTCATATCGCCATTGGCTGCTTTCTTCAGGGCTTCGTTTACTTTCTCAGCGGTAACTGGCTTCTTGGTGTTGACCACAAGGTCGACCACACTCACGTTCGGGGTGGGAACGCGGACGGCGAAACCGTTGAGCTTGCCTTTCAGATGGGGGAGCACCAGTCCGATTGCTTTAGCGGCACCGGTGGAGGAAGGAATCATCGATTGAGCGGCGGCTCTTGCTCTTCTCAGGTCTTTGTGAGGACCGTCGAGGAGCATCTGATCCAGGGTGTAGCTGTGGATGGTGGTCATAAGACCCTGCTCGATACCGAAGGTATCGTCGATTACCTTGGCTACAGGAGCCAGGCAGTTGGTTGTACAGCTGGCGTTGGAGATGATGTTGTGCTTCTCGGGGTTGTAGTCTTTTTCATTGACGCCGAGGACGACGGTGATATCTTCGTTCTTGGCTGGGGCAGAGATAAGTACTTTCTTGGCGCCGGCTTCGATGTGACCTTTGGCCTTTTCGGCATCGGTGAAAACACCGCTGCACTCCAGGGCGATGTCGATCTTCATCTCTTTCCAGGGAAGTTTAGCCGGTTCACGCTCGGCTACGAAGGCAATCTCTTTGCCGTCGATTACCAACGCTTTGTCGGTATGGGAAATCTTGTGACCTTTCAGTTCGCCGAGAACCGAATCGTACTTGAGCAGGTGGGAAGCTTGCTCCAGGGACTGGAAGGGGTCGTTTATTGCCACGACTTCGAAATCTTTGGGCTGGCTAGCCAGGTAGGCTCTCAGGGTATTTCTGCCGATTCTTCCGAATCCGTTAATAGCTACTCTTGCCATAAATGTCTCACTCCTTAAGAAATTGCCACGAGGGGCTGAATCCGCGCTATTCATCGGGGAAGCGATTGCTTGTGCCTTCGCTGTTCTCTGCTCGCTGCCTGTTACTCGTCTGCTTCGCTTGTCGCTGTATGTCCGAGTTCAAGTCGCGGTGCTGCCCGATCTCGCAGAATAAAGAGGATAATACTAAAGATCGCAAATCCGTTGCATCTTTATTGAGCATTAACAGATCGAGCTTAATATACTTGATAATCTGCTTTCGGAGGTCTAAGATACTGTGTATCACGTGATCTCTTGGATACCTCCCGAGTGGGGGCAAGACCACATCCTGAGTAATAGTGGGTGACGGATTCACGGAAAACCACAGAGGAAGAAGAAAATGACCGAAAAAGTCGAGGACAAGGCTAACGGAAACGGCGCTGAGATGGATGTCAAAGAGAGAGTCGAGCAGATTCTCGAGAGATTGCGCCCCATGTTGATGATGGACGGTGGCAATATCGAACTCGTGGACGTCAAGGATGGAGAAGTACTTGTCCATTTGATGGGGGCTTGTGGTATGTGTCCCAGCTCCACCATGACTCTGAAAATGGGTGTCGAGAGAGCCATTAAAGAAGAGCTTCCCGAAATCGAGCGGGTAGTGCAAGTTTAGATTCGTGGTTTCGGGATTCCCACCATGTTCTCCTTGATCATGCTTCTTGCTTTTCTGGTCGTGGTGGTTGTCCTGGCCGTGGCGGCAAAGCGCTTCATCAAGCGGGCTCGCCGCCTGAAAGTGCTTGAAGGTGCTGCTTTCTGGCTTACGAGCCTTTTTCTCTGTCTGATTTTTATCGGCTTCGGTATACTCTGGGGCTTTTGCAAGTAATTGAAATGCGAGCCGGGTGGATTGGACCGGGAGCAACACCTGGCCGAATACCCAGCCGATTTATCTGAGCTTAGATGCCGTCGACCTTTGCTACTCTTGTTCTGAAGTCCGAGGTGAGGTAGCTGCTCACTACCACCGATTCGTGCTGAGGGTTCAACCCGGATCGCTCGCCCTGGAAGATGGCGCGTCGAATTGATTTTTTGCTTTCGTAAACAGATGCATAGCCGTTTCCTGCGATATTCTCGGCTAGCTTCAGGACTTTTGCTTCGAGCTCTTCTTCGGGAAGTCTTTTGTTTATCAAACCTATCGCCAGTGCTTCTTCACTGGATATGGTGTCACCGCCGAAAAGCAGCTCTGCTGCCATGGCCGGTCCGACGAGACCGACAAGCCTGGCTACCGTTTCATCGTCGAGTACTATGCCGAATCGGGCGATGGGGATGGCAAAACTGGAGTCGTTGCTTGCCATCCTGATATCACAGGCTGTGGCAAGCAAGCAACCACCACCCAGGCAGGGACCTTCTATCATGGCTATGGTCGGGATATTGAAAGAGTGGACGAAGTCCAGCGTCTCTTTAATCGAATTCCAGAATTTAAATGCTGATTTATAGCTGTCTATCGCTTTCAGCTCTTGCAGGTCGGCTCCGGCAGCAAAGCAGGAGTCACTTCCTCGGATGATGACGGAACGAGCACCTTTTGTGTAGAGGAGGCTGAGAAGTTCCGGGATAGCCTGCCACATTTCGGAGGAGATGGCATTTTTTAAAGCCGGACGGGCAAGGGTCATCCATCCGGTATCGTCTTTGAGCTCAATTTTGATTTCAGCGATGTTTGATTTCATGAGGAGTTTTATTAATTGAAAGAGAATTCGATTGAATCGCCTTCCTTAATTCCATGCTTTTTGCAATAGCCTGCGTTTACTTCCACTACCTTGTCAACCATGACCGCTTCTTCAGGGTAAGTCGGGCACTGTCTTGGATCCTTGGATTTGCATGGTTGGACATTCGCTTCGATTTTGACCACTTTGCCGTCTTTGGTGAAGATCATATCTAGGGGGATGAAGCAGTTGAACATCCAGAATTTCACTCTTCTCGGCGGCCTGAAAAGAAAGACCATGCCCGAATCGATATCCAGGGAGGTGCGAAACATCAATCCTCTTTCAATCTTCGCATCGGTATCGGCTACTTCCAGTTTAATTGTGTTGTCGCCAACTTTTGCAACTGGCATCTTTGCCTCCGCCGAACAGGTGCTCATTCCCGACATCGCAATAATCGAGGCAGCGGAAAAGCAAATCAAAATTCTAGAAAAAACAGTCAATTTCACATCCACCACATTCTGCTAAATGGAGTTTTTCGATAGAGGAATTGTATCGTGTTTAAAAGCACTCCTCGGTGACCCGATAAAGAAATATTCGATATCATTCCCGAAGGGGCAATAATAGCTGATACGCCTGTATTGGTCGAGATAACAAGGAAGCGTCCATTTTCAACGGCTCTGAAAACACCAGCTGCTATTAGTTGTTGTTTGAGCGAGGACTCGTGAAACCAGCTCAGGTTTGAAACATTGACAAGCAGATTTGCCCCTTTTCGAACTTCGTCGGCTATCAGGCGTGGATAGAAAAGTTCGATATAGATAGATAGACCGACATCGCCCCAGATGCTTTTCAGTAAATTTGTGGAACCTGCTTTGATAAAGCTTTCCCGGCTGGCTGGAATTCTTTCTCGCAATGGGGCAGGAATTCTTTTGTTCAAGATGTCTATGGGAGCAGATTCACCCAGTGGGACCAGGCGATTTTTGAGATAGAGGCTAGATGCCTGTTTTGTCGGTTTTATGGACTCAGGACTCAACAGTCTTGCTGCGTTGGCGTGACCGGTTTGCAGGGTTTCGATGGAGCCTGCTATCACCTCTTTGTTTTGCGATTTAGAGATGTTTTCGAGAACGCTGAGAAGACCGCCAGGCACCATCTGATTCGAGTTTATTACGCCTTCCGGCAGGCAGAGAATGAGGGCGCCCAGATCCTGACCCAGGCTTTTGTAGAGGTCTTTAATCTGTTCCGGTTTTGTAATTTTGAGGCGCTCTTCAGCTATGCTGACATTTCCCTGCAATACCGCGAGCGGTACCGGTGGGGTATTCGGATCTCTGTGTCTGGCGGTGGCAACCTCCGAGTGTATGTTGATGCTGGTTACCCGTTGATTTCCCCAATAATTGAGATTTGTCAAAATCAGACCGAGAATCAGCAGATCAAAAATTGCACCAAATCTAGGTTTTAGCTTGTCTGTGCGCTCTTCGAGTTTCTTTGCCGGAGAAAGAAACTCGAGTAAGAAATTAGCAATGCAGCAGTTGAATAGAATAATGATGAAGTCGAGGCTACCAGGACCAAGGACGGAAACCATCTGGATCAGGGCAAGTTGTTTGTATTGAGAATAGGCCAGCTGGTTAATTGGGAGGCCGACGAACAGCTCTGAAGGGCTTACGATCCACTGTAGAAAAACCCAGATAACAGAAATAGATAAGGCATACGGGAAAAATGGTCTCTGAATATTCGGCAAGAAGCCGGCTCTAAGAGGCAGGCTGTAGACCATGGCGGCAAACGCTGCATAGAGAATAGATTGGTGAACGATTTCGAGTATCCAGATGGCAAAACTGGTAAAAATTCCAACCAGTTCAGGTACTTTCAACCAACCAAGCGGTGCCAGACCCAGATACCAGCTCAGGGAGACAGCATGACAACCGAAGCCGAAGAAGGTTCCTACAAGCAGTGCTTCCGTGAGGCTTCTACAGCCTCTCAGTAGTATCATTAATGGTGCCAGGCCGATCCATGCAAGCCACCAGATTTCGAACCCCGCACTGGATAGACCCAAGAAACAGCCAAAAATGAAAGAGGCTGGCACTTTATAAGTCCAGCTAAGTTCTTCTAACCAACTTGTTTTGTTGATTAGAGCAGATGCTCCTTGAATTACTTGTCTACTTTGCATTATTCCAATAGTCTGATACAAAGGATATGTTACACAATCGCAGGCGTTTTTGATCCACTCTCCGCTGGAGGACTGCGTTATCAAAAGAATATTGGGAATAGACCCCGGGACCGCCACAGTCGGGTTTGGTTGTATTGACGTTGGTGGTGGGGATACATATAAATATGTTGCCTCTGGAACAATACAGACACCAAAAACTATGAATGCCGGTCAGAGGCTGTCGATGATTCGTCAGGATATGTTTGCGATTCTGGAAGAATATAGACCGGACGAAGCTGCTATCGAAGCAATTTTCTTTTTCAAGAATGCCAAGACTCTAGTTCCTGTCTCTCAAGCCCGAGGGGTGATTATTGAGTCTGTAAGTACATTCGGCTTGCCGTTCTTTGAATACACACCAATGCAGGCCAAGATGTGTCTTACAGGTTTTGGTCGTGCCGATAAGAAAATGGTTCAAGAAGCTGTGGCGAGCGTGTTGAATTTGAACGAAATAGTCAAGCCTGACGACGCCTCCGATGCTCTTGCAATTGCCATTAGCCATCTCCGAATGAGCCCATCTTCGCGCCTCCTGCCAAGTGGGTAGCCTGAAGGCTGCCCACTTTTTTGCGCTCTATCCCACTCTAAGATCTAAACCGATATCGGTTTAAATTTTAAAGTGGGGATTAGTGCTTTCGTTGAACTTTATAGTCGATTTTGCCGTTATTGATATCGGCGCCAGTCACCGAATCAGAAAGAGAGGCGAAGACTATGAAAAATGAGAAAGCGAGCTTCGATTTTGCCCTTAGAAAGGCCAACTATAAAGAAATAGAGGACTGTTTGAGGGCGTTCAACCTTGCCTATCCGACCGAAGATGATTGCATGGCCGCCTTGTTGGAGTGTGTAAGATCTTCACAAAGTGGGGAGCAAAGAAAATCGCTAGGTTCTTCGGTCTTCTCGTGCAAGGGGTGTGGTAGAGAAGATGTGGAGAAGGTCAAGAAAGGCCGGGCGGTGAAGTGTTCGTCATGCAGGAAAACGGCATGGCTGACTGCTGGAACCTTTTTCGAAAAAATACGTACTGCAAGACCATACCTTGCCTGTATCTGGTTTTTGAGCCATGGAATTTCGATTAGCTCTGAAACTTTTCATCTTTTAATTGGTGTGGCTCAGTCTACGGCCTGGGATATCGGCAGAAAGGTGTCATTGGTATTGGAAAAAGAATTGATGAACATAGACTCTGTGGTATCAGCGACAGAGTTTTCACCAGCTATTCGTAAGCGATCTCTCGATACCCCCGCCCGTCAATCGCCAAAGATGGACCTGATTGAGACCGATACCAATGCTGATGCTGATTCTTCTCCCTTTTTTCGCGACACTAGCGCTCCATTTGCCACCGCTCCCAATGTTGGGGATTTCGAGTCGAGTCTTTTTTCATATTTATCGGAAGAGCCTGCTCATGTCGACGAAATTGCGAGATTGTGCGAAGCTCCAGTGCATAAGGTTTTGTCAGTTATGACAATCCTGGAGTTAGAGGGGCTTGTCCAGCGTCTGCCGGGCGATAGGTATGTTTCAACGATTTCGAGAAACAGACCTGCCAATTTTATTGAACTGACACCCCAAGTCGTTTCCCTGATAGGAGTCTTCATAGGGTTTTTCGATGATGTCTACATCGGCATCAGCGGCAGATATCTTCAGTCTTATCTGGCTAGAGCCTGGGTCCTCGCCCTTCATCAGCTCTGGCCTGTGAAAAGATTGATCTCTCTAATATCTTCTTCTGGTCCCTTGAAGATTTCTCAAATAAAGGCTACAGCTCCGAAAACCGAGATCCGTCTATTTGCGGACCTGGCTTCTCAGCTTCCATAGGTGAGCCAGCCTTTGCCTTTGTGGCCAAAGTCAAATTTATCCGGATAGAATATTTCTGCCATCATCTCCAGTGATTCAACCAGTCTCGGACCGGGGCGGTTGAAGTACTGATTGCCGTCCGCAACCACGACTCTTCCCTGCTTGACCGCGCTCAGGTCGCCAAAGCCTTCCTTCTCTTTGAGAAGGTGCATCTCCTGAAGGGTTCTATTATTGTCAAAACCGCAGGGCGTCACTATTATTACGTCCGGATCTTTCTCCACGATTTCGTTCCAGCTCATATAGGGCGAGTGCTTGCCGGCAATGCCAAAAAGATTTTCTCCACCTGCTAATTCCACCAGTTCAGGCATCCAATTGCCTGCCGCCATCAATGGATCGATCCACTCAATACATGCCACCTTTACCCGCGCTCCCTGTTGGCTTGCTTCAGCTTCGGTGTGTATTTGAATACCTTCTATTCTTTTCTTCAGAGTATCTACAAGTTCGGCTGCAACATTCTCGACATTTAGCGATGCGCCGATCTTTTCGATATCTTGCCATAGATCATTCAGGCAATCCGGCTTCAAAGATACGATCTCAGGCTTAGAACTGATAAGCTCGCAGGCGGCATCCTGAATGTCACGGAGGCTTACCGCGCAGACTTCGCACTGATCTTGGGTTATGATATGACTCGGCGCAAGGTCCTCGATCATGTCCGCGTCTACTTTGTATACGCTCAATCCTTCTTGTACCAGCGCTCTTACTTTCTGATCTATTTCATAGCTTGAGCCATCGGTGCGAAATTTCGGACCGGTGCAGACCGGAAGAGAAGCTATCGAGTCCGGATAGTCGCATTCATGAGAACGGCCAACCATGAATCGACCGAGGCCAAGCGCATGAACTATCTCGGTGGAGCTGGCGATTAGCGAGATTATTCGGGGCTCGTTACTGTTCATTTCTCTCTCCGGTCATTACCGAGTCGGCTCTTTCATCTTTTTCTTTTCCGATTTTTTTCTTTTCGAAAATCAGAAAGTAGTTCTCCTTGAGCGCCTTCATCTTCTTCTCTTCTTTAAGCCTGAAACCTGCTTGTTCAATCTCTTTGACTACCGCTTTTGACGACATGTGAATGTGTTTCATTATCCACTCTCTGGACTTTCCCTCGACCCGGTCGAGATCGATTATCACCAGTCTGCCACCATCTATGAGGGCCTCTTCGATAGACTTGAGCATTGCGGTTTTGCTGCTCTCGCCGAAGTGGTGGTAGGTGTTGCAAATGAAGATCGTATCAACACAGTTCGGCGGTAAGCAGATAGACCGATCTCGACTTAAAACACAAGAGAGGTTTTTCAGCCCTTTCTTGTCGGCGATATCGTTGATGTGAGTTAGAAAGCCTGCCGAGATATCCACAGCATATACCCAGCCGCGAGCGCCCACTGCACTGCTGAATAACTCTTCAAAAATGCCTGTTCCAGCGCCCACATCGGCAATCGATTCTCCGGGCTTTATTGCCAGCGCATCGACTATTGCCTCTCGATGGGAGAACACCTCTCTGTCCGGTGCCTCAAACCTGGAAATGAACTTGTCTACGTCAAGATCTGCCGCCTTGAACTTGTCGTTCATTTCCTCCGGACTATGGTGTTGGCTCGCTTTGAAAGAAGCTGTAGCATCCGCCAGGGCAATTCCCTGTTCGCTTGTCCAGCAGGCAGCCAAGATCAAGGAGATCACGAAAACCTTGAAACCGCTCAAAATAACTTCGGCTTGCCGTTTTGGATTTTGTTCTGTCATCTAATGGATATCTCCTGCACTTTTGAAAATCAAATCATTCGTGATCTCTTCCAGGGAAGATGCCCCGGCAAGAGCCATAGCATTTTCGAATTCTTCGTTTATAAGATCGAGCACCATCTCCACACCTTCTTTGCCGTCCAGCGTAAGCCCCCAGAGTACGGGTCTGCCGACATAGACAGCCGAAGCGCCTAGAGCAATGGCTTTGAGCACATCTGTTCCTCTTCTGATTCCGCCATCGACAATCACCTTCGCTCTTCCCTTTACCGCTTCAGTCACCTCCGGTAGCGCCTCTATGGTGCTCACCGCGGTATCGAGCTGCCTGCCTCCGTGATTTGATACCACAATCCCACTGGCTCCCGAATCAAGCGCCTTGAGCGCGTCATCTGCTCTCAGTACACCTTTGACCAGCACCGGCAGTTTTGTCAACGAGACGATCCAGCTCAGGTCTTTATAGGTCAGGGAGCGATCATAAATGGAGGCTATATAAGTGCTCAGACCAGAATCGCCTCCGGAATCCGGGAACTTATCCAGATTGTGCAGAGTCAGATTTTTGACAGTCAGGTCACCGGGTAGGTCGAAGCGGTTCTTGATGTCTTTTTCTCTTTTACCTAGCACCGGCGAATCCACCGTCACCACAAGGGCTTTGTATCCGCATGCTTCGGCACGCCTGACCAGATCTCTGGTAATCTCCCGGTCTTTGTATACATATAACTGAAACCAGAGTTCGAAGTCGCTTGCCTCCTTTACCTCCTCCAGCGAATATGTGGACAGGGTGCTCACGGTCATCATCGTCTTGCTGTTTGCAGCTGCCCTCGCCGTGGCAAGCTCACCGTCTTTATGGGCGAGCATTTGAAATGCCATCGGTGCCACCATTATCGGTGATGATAGTTCGCAATCGAAGAGGGTGAGCTTTTTTTCTATGCTGCTTACGTCGCGAAGCATCCGCGGTCTGAGTTTGATTCTTCCGTAAGCTTCTCGGTTCTCCGTAAGGGTCCTCTCATCGCACGCCCCGCCTCGGTAATAATCGAAACTTTTCGCCGGCAGTATTCGTCCTGCCAGCTCTTCGAGCTCATCTAGATTGATGCAAGAATTTATCGAGACCCGCTCCGACATGATAAGAACTAAATGCTCCAGTCTTGAAATCCGTTTTTGATTTCACCTATTCTATCCTGTTGATTAGAGCTTGGCTCAGTTGAGACGGAAAGTCGATTAGGTGTTGTCCTCTACCGCTATGAAAGAGAAAAAGAAGCTTTTGCGGTCGCCGCTACGCTATCCGGGGGGCAAACAGCGTGCCATCAAAGAGATTGCCAAGCATCTTCCCGAACACGCCAGGGAGTACCGTGAGCCCATGGTGGGCGGCGGTAGCGTTTATTTTCATCTTCGCCAGAGAGCTTTTGCCGAGACTTACTGGATAAACGATAAGTTCACCGACCTGGTCGAATTCTGGCGAGCTTCTCAAGATGAAGGGCAATGTCTTCGCCTGCGCAAGGAACTCCTTGCTTTGAAGTCGGAGCTGACCAGCGCCGAGGCCATGAAAGACTATTTTCAGCGCACCAGAAAACTTACGCCGGACGACCCCTTCGAGAAGGCTCTACTCTTTTTCTTCTTTAATCGAGTCACTTTCTCCGGTACGACTAAGGCTGGAGGATTCTCCACCGAGGCGAGCAAGAAACGCTTCACATTCTCATCTATAGAGCGGCTGACCGGCATGCCCGCAGCGTTGGCTGGAGTGAAAATAACCAATCTCGATGTCGAGTCCGTTATATCGGAGCCGGGTGATGATGTCTTCATTTTTTTAGATCCGCCCTACTACAGAGCCGAACGTCTCTACGGCAAGGATGGCTCTTTGCACAGTTTCGATCATGCGCGACTGGCACAGGTGCTGAAAGGAACAGGGCATCGTTTCTTGATTACTTATGACGATTGCGAAGAGATTCGCCAGCTCTACAAATGGGCTCGGATTAAAAGCTGGCGGCTTCAATACGGCATGAACAACTGCAACAAAGACAAGACCAGCAAAATAGGTGACGAGATTCTCGTCTGTAATTATGATACCGTATCTGGTTGAGTTGTTACTTTAAAATCGGTATGATGCTCTCTTGAATCGGTTGACCGGCAACGGTTACCGAGCTGTCGTCGATGTAGACATCTATTTCGCTTCTCACCCCGAACTCCGATAAATAGATTCCCGGCTCTATCGAAAAGCCCGTATTCGGCAGCAATGCTCTTTCGTCTCTGGTTTCGAGATTGTCTATGTTGGCTCCGTTGCCATGCACTTCCTCTCCTATGGAATGACCGGTACGGTGCACGAAGTACTTTCCATACCCCCTGGATGCTATGAAATCGCGGGCGACATCATCGACCTGCCAACCGAAAATCTGCCTGCCTTGCGCAATCGCTTCTTTCACATAGTCGAGGGCTGCGTCTCTTGCCCCTCTTACGATTTCGAAAATCTCTGTGTATTTCTCAGGTACTTTATCCCCTACAAAGCCTGTCCAGGTTATATCTCCGTAGACCGATCCTTTCATGTCGCTGCGCTTGGCCCAGAGATCTATAAGGAGGAAATCCCCTTTCCTAATAGGCTTGTGCACGGTCTCCGTGGGCTGATAATGCGGGTTGCCGCTGTTTTCGTTGATAGCCACTATCGGTGGAGAATAGGTGGTCAACTTGTATTTTTCGAATTTGTCCAGGATAAATCGCTGAATATCGTATTCAGTGGTGGCTTCTCCTGCCGTCAGGCGTCTTTTCACCTCCGCGAAGGTATCGTTCACTATCGAGCGCAATTTGTCGGTAGCGTAGATGTGACTTTCTAGTTGTGCCCGATTCCATGTAGCCTCGAAATGCTGCACCAGATCATGAGATGAACAGACCTCGACGCCCGTATCTCTGACCAGTTCCACGGTGCCTGCGTCCACCCTGGATACGTAAGGAATGGCGTTCCTCGGTGAATATTGCATGGCAAGTTTTTCAATACCGGAAGAAAGAATTTGCTTTAGCTTCTCCTCCATATCGCGCCAGCCCACATATATAACCCTTTCCCCAGGGAGTGATGCCAGGGCATCGGCTTCTATGCTGTGCACCAGCTTTATCGGTTCACCCTCGGCTCTAACCAGATAAAACCATCTTCTCGAAAACATATGGGTTTCGGTTAATTTGAGAATACTCAGCGCCAGGGGGTCATTGTTCTTGAAAAAATAAAAGAGCCATCCGTCAAAACCCGACTCTTGCAGGCGAGCACGAATCGCGTCGAGATCGAAGCTCTCTGCTTGGTCCAGTATGTTATCTTTCTTGCTGGTTGATGTGGTCATTCTCTTCCCTGATAGTCACCAATGATAGTGCCGATATGTTCTTGCCGAATCAATCATGGAAGAAGAAAGAAGTATATTCCTATTGTCTGACCAGATTATACGGCACGGCTGTCTCTGTTCGGACTTGCCGCGTTTCCCTCTCTTAGGTACCCTGGCTGGCTGCTCCTGCCGCTTTCTCCGCTTCGTCCAGAAGCTGGATGAATTCGTTGCGGAAGCGAGCGATTATCCGCTTCAACTCCGCATTAGCGCATACACAGACGATTCCGCCTCCTCCCTGGGCCATGAAAGTACTGAGCTCCGGCAATTCAACCGTGGAAGTCTCTTCCGGTAGATTCGAGAATTGCTCGATCCATGAGATTGGAGCGCTCAGAAAGTATTCTGTCCGCCTTGCATATGGATGGTTGAGTTCTTCGTAACTGCCGTCACGCCAAAGATATATATCTCCTTGAACAATCCGATAGGTTGGAAGGTCATGATTGGCGGTCTGATAGAAGTCGAGAGCCTGTTGATAGCCCTGGAGTTCGTTCGCAAGCCACATCAGCTTCTCGTCGGAGATCTTGCCTCTCAAATTGGGCAGCGCTTCCGGTAAAGCCTTTTCAAAAGTTGTCTGCCCGGAAAGCAACTTCCGCTTCAATTCCTCAAACACAGTGATCCTCCGACTCGCTTGCTTCGCTAATATTAGCAATCAATAGTAAGGGTTAAAATTCTTGCCAACCGGACCATTACTTTCTTGGTCTTTTCACCACTTTCTCTATTACCGAGGTCCCGGCAATCTAAAGACTCCAGCTACCTGAAAAATGCGTCATCTTTTCTTATTTACCACTACAGTGCCTGCTTCTAATGCTTTCCAACTATATTTTAGGCTTTACTCTATTTGATATTAAGGACTTCAGAGTTGACGTACATCTAAAATATATGGAAAGCTAGCCTTGTTAATTGACAACTGGAATTTCATGAAATCTGTAGCCAGCCTGCCGAGCAACCTCTCAGAAGAAAAGACGGATCTTTCGACCCTGGTCAAACTCGTGGAAGACGAGATGGGCCTTGTGGAAGAGTGGTTGCGGACCAACCTCATCGATGACAATCCTTTTGTGGAAGACCTGCTCAAACAGGTCTTTCTTGCAGGCGGAAAAAGAATCAGGCCGCTTATCGTCTTGCTCGCATCCAGGGCCACCGCCCCGAAGCAAGAGGAGTTCTCCCGGTTGCACATCATCCTGGCTGTGCTCACCGAGCTCATTCACACAGCCAGTCTCGTCCATGACGATGTCATCGACAAAGCCAGTGTCCGGCGCGGTCAGGAGACCATTAATAAACGCTGGAATGAAAGACTGGCGGTTCTCATGGGCGATCTGCTCTTTGCCCAGGCATCCATCTGCCTGGCCCGGATCATGAACCCTACCGTGGTCGGCATCTACGGTCAGGTCCTGGGCGATCTCTGCGCCGGAGAGATCAAGCAGATGAGGCAGCAGTTCTCCACCGGGGTGGATTGGGAGCTCTATAAAATCAAATCGGTCGGCAAAACCGCCTCTCTTTTTGCCGCCGGCAGTCACAGCGGCGCCATTCTCAACGGCTGTCCCAATAACACCATCCAATCTTTGAAAGATTATGGTCTTTACCTGGGTCTTTGTTTTCAGATAGTGGACGACCTTCTGGATGTCACCGCCTCAGAAGAGCAGACCGGTAAGCCGGTGGGAGGCGATCTGAGAAACGGTGTGATCACCGCTCCTGCTATGTTTATTCTCGAGGGGGGAGATAAGAATGCCGCCCGCCTCAAAGAGCTGATCGACAGTCGAGCCGTTCTCGAAGACGGAGGCGTGCAAGAAGCTCTTAAAATAATCCGCGAGGGCGGTGGTGTCGACAAGACCATCGAGTTGGCAGGCGATTATGCATTGAAGAGCAAAGAGTGCCTGGCTGTATTGCCGGACTCTCAGTACAAAGCCGCCCTTGCCTCGCTTTCCGACTATGTCATGAACAGAACTTGCTAAGGAATTGCAGAAATCGATGATCCGGCTCTGATTCAGAGACCAGGGGGTAGAGCTTGTGTCCGGCAGCCACAGTATAAAAGAGAGAAATTATTACCCGATTAATCTGGATATGAAAGAACGGCGGGTCCTCTTTCTGGGCGGCGGTAAAGAGACACTGAAAGAAGCGCATAAGCTTCTCGAGTTCGGTGCCCGGGTGGACATCATCTCTCAAAGACCCACTCGGGAAGTGGAGGAGCTTGCCACCACCCACAGCCATCGAGTGAGATTGATCAAAAAGTCGGTCGACTTCTTAGAGTCGCTCGACTTAGAAGAATATTGCCTGGCTTTTGCCTATTCCAAATTTGAAGAGTCCAACGAGAAGCTGATTCGAAGCTGTGCCTCAAAGCACGGTCGTCCCCTGGTCTCCGCTTCTACCTTGTCTTCGTTCTTTCGCGCCGCCGATTTTTTGCCTCCGCTAACACTGCGTCGAGGTCATCTCAAAGTTTCCGTCTCAACTGATAGGGTGTCTCCTGCCCTGGAGCAAGTTTTGATCAACCGAATAGAAGCAGAAATACAAAGTGAGCTCGATAACTATTCGCTTTTTCTAGAGTCGGCTGCCGAGATGCTCGATGGCTTGCCTACTCCAATTAAGGAGAGCAAACGTCTGCATCTGCTCAATTCTCTTGCACGCTATTGTGCCGGTGACGATATTCGTTCGGCTTTGCGTCGAAACAGTTTTTCCGAAGCCAATCAACTGCTCAATGCACATATCAAGCAAATTCTAGAGGCTGAGGATGCCGAGGCCGCCAGCCTGTGAGTTCATGAAAAAGCAGTTAGTATCGTATATGGAGTCCAATCAGAAACAGACAGATGAGCGCTGAGACCACCAAAGAGAGAACCATGCCGGAGACTCCGGTTAAAAGCAAGAAGAGCAATGTCTCTTTTGTCGCTTCGGTCAAGCTCACGATCATATCGCTATCTCTCATAGCGGCAACAGTTCTTGTAGGCGCCTGGTGTCCCCAGGAAGGTCAGGTGGGCCGGGAAAAGGTCTTTGAGGCTTTTGGCGAAAAGGCGGCTCCTGTCTTGATTCAGCTAGGTATCTCGGATATTTTTCACACGCCCTGGTTTCTATTTCTAATCGCTCTTTTGACACTGAATATGGTTGCATGCAGTTTTCAGCGAGTCTTTCCCAAGATTCGGCTATTGCGCCAGCCGTTGCCGGCTCTAGCTGGTGATGCGATCCTGCGCCTCCCATACAACCGAGCTGTGGCCCTGGCTCCCACTGAAGAGAACGAGGAGGAAATTGTCGTCAGGCTCGCCTCCGTGCTTAAGAAGAAGGGCTTCAAAGTCACCCGGTCTGCCCAAAAGGACGCGCGCCTGACTGCCGAGTATGGCAAGGTCGGTCGCCTGGCTGCCACGGTTACTCACATTGGTTTGCTTACCCTGGTGGGTGGGGTGACTATCACCTCCTGGACAGGATTCAATGGTTTTCAGCCGGTTAAATTAGGCGAGTCCATGTCTTTTGCGGATTCTCAGCACTCCAAGCTCTGGGTAGGCAGCCTGCCCGACTGGACCGTGCGGGTGAACAAAACCTGGAAGGAGAGCTATCCTGGCGGGGAACCCAAACAGTGGTACTCAGACCTCAGTGTTATAGGTAAGGATGGCGAAGAGAAAAAACGTGGGGTGATCTCGGTCAATAATCCATTGACCTACGATTCGGTTGATATATATCAAGCCTCCTGGGGGCTCGATTCTCTCGAATTGAAATTCAACGGTCAGGCCCGAGAATTGCCCCTCCAGACCATGGGCGGACGTCATGCCGCTTTCTTGCCCTTAGATTCTGACTCTGTTCTGATTTTTAGCGCAACGGATCAAACTCCGGACAGCCCCTTGCGACTTTTCGCTAAACGGACCGAATGGGAGGCTCCCAAGAAAATCACCGAGATCAAGCCAGGCCAGAGTATCGACATGGGCGGTGTCCAGGTCCAGTTCAGCCGGCTTCTGCCCCGGACCGGTCTGCAGTACAAGCGGGATCCCGGCCTTGGCATAATCTATGTAGCCTTCGCTTTTATCATGGCAGGGGTGATGCTTGCTGCGATCCCATTTCGCCAGGTCTGGGCTTCTGTGGAATTTGGCAAGGATACGGATACGAATGCGGATACTGGCTCTGCGGAGCTTTCTGATGAAGAAAATGCAGACAAGGAGACAGACTTAAAGACGCAGTCTACTAAGGTTCTATATATTGGAGGCAGATCGGTTAAAGCGCGGGTCGGCTTCGAGAGATTGATGGATAGTCTGGTAGAAGAGCACTTCGCCGCCAAAAGCGAAGCAAGTTCATCCCTGGAGGAGATAAAGCCTTAAATGTCCGATTTCCAGATCGCCCTCACCAATACAGCCGGAATTTCTTCGGTTATGTCTTTCTGGGTATTCGTCGCCTCCAATGGATTTCGAAAGCGGCGCGAGATCATGGTCAAGATCGCTTCCTTCGTTCTAATAGTAGGCTTTCTTGCATTGACCATCGCCATTGTCGCCCGCGGGGTCGAAGCCCAGCGCTTCCCGTTATCCAATCTATACGAGTCCTTGTTATGGTTCGCCTGGGCTACCATGGGCGGCTATGTCTGGCTGCGCCGTACCTATGGCATCGGTCAACTGGGCTGGCTGGCCAGCCTCACCGCCGCGGTCATGTTCCTTTACGGCAGCTGGCTTCCCCAGAGCCAGCACGAGATCGCACCGCTGGTACCTGCTCTGGTCAGTTACTGGCGGCAGATTCATGTGCCACCACTAATAGTGTCATACGCCATGCTTTTCCTCTCGGGGCTTTGCGGGCTGATTCAACTCTGGTCCTCTGGTCGGTCGCGGGCTGTGATTATCGCCTCAGTGACCATTTTGACGGCTTTCGGAGCGATTATCCTGGGCACCTTTTACAAGGTCGAAGTCCTTTATCTACAGCTGCTTTTCGTGGGCGGCAGCATCTTAGGCGTAATTCTGAGCTGGTGGTCGCTCAAATTCGTCTCCGAGGCTCATATTAATGAAAAGAATGCCAATGTCTACGATGATATCTCTTACCGTTGCATCGTTGTGGGCTTCCCGCTTCTCACCATCGGAATCATAACCGGAGGGCTCTGGGCCAACCACGCCTGGGGCAGTTACTGGTCCTGGGACCCGAAGGAGTCCATGGCCCTTGTCACCTGGTTGAGTTATGCTGCCTATATCCATTTAAAAGTTCATCGAGAGCTTCCTGCCGAGAAGCTTTCTCTGGTCGCCGTCATCGGCCTTTTGTTGACCCTTCTCACTTATCTCGGTTTCAACACCCTTGGTTTTGGCGGCTTGCACAGCTACGGGCAGTTCAAGTAGGCTGTTTCAATCTTCCTATTGAAAGATTATTGCTAAATATGTGCCGGATCTAGGGATTACCCGGTTATCAAATACCGGCTTGGAACATTTTAATAGAGATGGCGTCACCTTTTCTGGTGAACACGAAAGACCCAATTCCAATGAGCTTTTTCCTCTGGGAAAGAGTGCTCACCGGGCTGCGTTCGCCTTTCATTGATAGTAGTTGAGAGTGATTTAGATTCAATGGCAAGAAGAGCAACCAAACCCAAGCGAAACTACGAAGTCGAGTCCGATGATTTCAGTCTGGATGAGTTCATCCCCGGGCTCGGACCGAGCGGAATCGTCACTGATGACGATGATGACGATAATGGCGCTGTCAATGCCGATGGCCAGGACGACGACGATTTCGAGCCCGGCCGGCGCGGAAGGCGTCCTTCTAAGGCCGAAGACCCTGTCCAGGTCTATCTGAAGAACATAGGTAGAGTCAAGCTTTTGACTGCGGTAGAAGAGATTGAAATCGCTCGTCGAGTCAAAATAGGAGATCCCCAGGCAAAGAAAGAGCTGATTCAAGCCAATTTGCGCTTAGTAGTATCGGTGGCCAAGAAATATCAGAATCGTGGTCTGCCTTTTCTCGACCTGATTCAAGAAGGCAACCTCGGCTTGATTCGCGCTGCAGAAAAATTCGACCCCGAGCGCGGATACAAATTCTCGACCTATGCCACATGGTGGATACGCCAGGGCATCACCCGGGCTCTCGCCGATAAGTCGAGGACCATAAGGGTGCCTGTACACATGGTCGAGACCATCAATAACTTGAGGAAAGCCACCCGGGCTCTATCCCAGAAGCTCGACCGGAGACCTAATCTCGATGAGTTGGCTAAGGAAATGAACGTGCCGGTCAAGAAGGTGAAGGACATTCTAGAGGCCAACCGGTCGCCTCTTTCTCTCGACACTCCTTATGGAGAAGACGAGGACAACACCCTGGCGGAACTGGTCGAAGACATGAACGCCAAGACCCCGGAGGATAAAACCGCCGCCAGCCTGATGTCCGATGATGTACGCAAGGTACTCTCGGTTCTCACGCCCCGGGAAAGAGAAGTCTTGATTCTAAGGTTCGGTCTCAATGACGACAAACCGAGAACACTGGAGCAAGTCGGCAAGCTGGTCGGTATCACCCGGGAGCGTACCAGGCAGATAGAGTTGAAAGCGCTGCGTTTTCTGAGACAGTCCCAGGCCAGTAGTCAGCTCAAGGACTATCTCGGTTAGGCGCTTGTTCTAAAGCCGGATTTCTTGAATCACTCCGTCTTTGACCAGAATCTCTCCGCCTTCGAGGCGCTGGAAGATATTTTCGCCGATTCGCACTTCTACAGGGTTTTCCACGGTGAACTGGGTCACTACGCTGCCGACCGGCAACTCTTTCAAGGCCTGGCTCTGTCCCTGCATCTCTTCTTTTAGTTGAAACAGACGAATTTTCTCTTGTTCAACCTGCTGGCGAATGCTCTCGATCTGGTAGCGAGCTTCTTCCGAATCCATGCCCTGGGATTCTTTCTCGATATCGGCTATGGCTCGTTTGCCTTTGAATTCGAGCTGCTGCAACTCGGCGTCTATTTGCTGCAAATTCCGCTCTATTTCAGCGTTGACCTGGTCTTTGAAATTCTCAGTTACTATCGCTCTTACCGCTATCTGCCGGATGAGCTGAATGGACTCAGCCATTGATTCCTCCCGCATATCGCTGCT
>CAZCBH010000025.1:0-52819 GCA_964496875.1 uncultured Candidatus Obscuribacterales bacterium
AAGCGAATTCAGGATATCACCAAATCAGGGGTTTTCAAAAATGCCGTTCATAATGAAAGCTTGCTTGAGCTACCTACCAGGTCAGGCATAAAGCTTTTTGCTCAGATAAGGGTAAATCCGAACGACGCATCCAGTCCGGTTCTTCAGTCCGGCAGGTCAGGCGAGTATTCTGGTGGCGCCATTGTTCCGCTTATGCGCAATTTCATAGTCAATCCAGAAAGAGGAAAGGAGCAGCAGGCGCGCCTGGGGCAGTCTCTTGCTTCCATCAATTTGAATATCTCCAGGTTGAACGTGCTTTTCGAAGCTTCTGTTGCCTACTGGGATTGGATCAATGCCTACCAGAAGCTAGAGGTGGCTAAAGGGTTGTTGGATATCGCTGTCTCCAGGGAGGACTTCGTCAAAAAGCAGGTGGCCGATGGAGACATGCCGGCTCTGGATATAACCGAGGCCGAAAAAGAGATTAGAATTCGCCGGGGCAATCTGGTCAGGGCTGAGAGGGATATTGCCAGAGCTGCTTTCAAGCTCTCTTTGTTTTTATGGAGCGACCGGGGAGATAAGCCCCCGGAGATATCATCGGCTAATCTGGTCAAAGCGGATCTCGTGCCAAGAAGGCTGTCTGAAGCTGAGATGGAAGCCGGGATTCAGAGAGCGCTTTCCATCAGGCCGGAGCTTGCCTCTATCGACATTCAAAGGGAGATAGTCAAAGTCGATTTGAAAGTAGCGAAGAATATGATGCTTCCGGTGGTCGATTTGGTTTATCGTCAGGGCTATGACACCGGCTTCGATGGCATTGGGCCGGTTTTTACGGGTGGAATCAAAACCTCGATACCAGTGAGGCAGAGAAAGGCGAGGGGTTTGATTCAACAAGCCAAAATGGATCTGCGTAAACTGGAGCTCGAGGAGCAGTTCTTGAAGAGAAAAATCAGCCTGGAGGTCAGGGATGCAGCTTCCGAACTCAATGCTGCTTTCGAGCGCTTTATACAGGCTGGCGAAGAGGTTGAAAAAGCGCGAGCTGTAGAAGAAGGTGAGCGAAAAAGGTACGGTCTTGGGGACTCCAGTCTTTTCCTTGTTAATCGACGGGAAAGAGATAGGGCCGAAGCGGAAGAGAAGAGGATTATCGTCTACGGTCTATATCTGAAAGCTCTGGCTGCCTTTCAGACTATAACCGGAGATATTTGATGAAAGATATGCAAGGCCGTAAATCTCTATTTGTTCTATAATAAAAACATCTGTATATATGAAATCCATGATAAAAGAAGTTTCGACATGCCTTACCGAAAAGTAGCGACCCGAGAACTGGCAAAGCTCCTGGGAGTGCTCTCCAATCCGTATAGAATAAGAATCCTGGAAGAGCTCAGGGCTGGTGAGCTGAGGGTCGGCGAGATTCAAGAGAAAGTCGAACTCAGACCGGCGACCGTTTCTCAGCACCTTGCGGTATTGCGAGCTCATCAGGTTATCTCGGAGCGCAGAGAAGGGCGAAACGTTTATTACCATTTAAACAATCCGGAACTTGCTCACTGGCTGGCCGACGGGCTCAATTTCGTTATTCCGGAGGCTAAGGAGTCTCGCAAGGTTCGGTCTGCCATAAAAGCAGCCAAAGAACTCTGGCTTGGAGATGAAGAAACTTAGAGGATCTCGTTGAGGATCTCGTTAAGGATTGCAGTAATCGCAATTTCCCGCATAGGCAAACTTCAATCCGTCTTCCCGCTCTCTTTCTTCTTTGTGTGTGCATTTAGGGCAGCTATAGACCTCCAGTAGAATGTTTCTCGTAGGCAGGCGGCAGAGCTCGCAGGGAAGACCTGGTACAGCGTCAGACTTGCCCCACCCCGGGCAAGAGCATTCCGGGCAGAGTCTTCGAAGTCTCCTTCCCAGCTGGGCCGCGACTTTTCGGATGACTCTCCTTCGCGTAGGGTTCATGTGCGCTCTCATGTCTGTTTCAATTGCAGCGATTCCGTCCTCCGATTCGGATTTGGCAAGCTCAATCGCCTCACGGAGAGAACCTGTGTCTTTGATGCCTTTGAATATTGAGTGACAGGTCTGTCTACCCTGCAAGCTGGAGCTCAGTTTTTTCAAGAAACCACTCTTCGGTTTTTGTGGTTTGACTATTAGCGCGTGCGAGGGAAAAAGCGCTTTCGCCAGAAAGTTATCCTTCTCCAGATCTTCTATACTTTTAGCGGACATGCCACTGTAGTTGGTTTCCGTGCTTATCAGGGATTCGATAATCTCGATTCCCAGATTCTCATCTATAAATCCTATTACCTCTTCGGTTCCCGGAATAAAAAAAGCTACCGGATGGGGGCCGAAACTTCCCTCGGTTGCCAGGCCTAGCGGCGTGCCTGATTGATTGATTCCCATTCGTGCCTTCAAAACTACAGTTTCTCTGGCCGATTTAGAACGTTCTATTTCTCCGCTGAAGGTTCCCAGTTTGTCCGTGTCTATGCCCTCGATGGCACTAACATTTAGACCGATAGCTGCTTTGAGGGGAAGGGCAAGAGAAGATAGTTTGTCGTGCTTCGTGGTGAGTATCGCTTCTTTGCCGGCATAGAGGGAATGTATGCTAGTTGCGATTTTGTTCATAAGCCTGAACTCGATTAAAAACGATAGCCTCAGAGCTATGCGCGTTTACCGGAAGCGCTCTGATTGTTTCCATGCAACCACTTGAGCTGAGTCTGCTTTATAGCTCTAGAAAGATCTCTGGTTTTCGCCTGATCCGGTTCGATGAATTTGATTGCATCGATCAACCAGACGGCCAGTTCCTGGTCGGTCAGGTTGTAATAGACATGATGCCCTTCTCTTCTTTCGCTTACTGTTCCGGTCGACTTGAGCACAGAGAGATGGCGAGAAACACTGGAAGAAGAGATTCCCAATATGTCTTTCAGCTCGCTCACGCACAGTTCTCGATTGCCGAGTTCGGCTATGATTCTGATTCTTGAATGGTGCGAGATTGACGATAGCAGTTTTTCCAGCCTCTTTGCTACGAAATCACGTTTCGGCATAATAATTTCATCGCTCCCGAATAAAAAGATTCAAAATTCTGAAATTATGAATATATTCCATGTCAATATTCTAGCACTATGGATAAAATTGAACAACTGTCAACATCGGCATTTTCAGTAAGGTTTCTGTTCCTGTGAATTTGGTATTGCATTCGGTGAATGGGAATTGTCAAAACCGCTTGCTGTCTGGAGCAACGAGTGTTTGATGACTTTTTTCTTTCCGGTTGTACTAATAGAGTTTTGACGAAGGCACGATGAACAGCAAAGATTAGTTTTTGGGCTCTTCGAGCACTTGACCTTCTATTCGGCTCTCAGGCTTGAGAACTCTTTTGAGAAAGCGTTTGTTTGATTCCCAGAATTTAGGAGTGCGCCCGCAAAGACTTTCTATTCTGGCTTTGGCTTTGAGCGTACGTCCTTCATCGGCGAAGAATCTCGATGCTCCCGGCACAGAAAGACCTTTGTAGGAAGTAGCCTCTTCTCCTGCAATGTTGCGATAGACAATCAGCCAGTTGGTCAAGCATTCATTGAATATTGCGGGTGCTACTCCGTCTTTGCCTTCTTCTTCGACCTTTTTATAAAGAGCCTCGGCTACGCCGACCCGAGCGTCGAGATCGTCCGGATCTGCTTTTATCGCAGCGCGTCCCAGTTTTATAGCTTTTTCTATATTCTTGTTTTTCAGCGCCAATTCGGACTGTAACAAGAGCAATCTCGAATTGGTCTTCTCCCTGTCTCTCCCCAGCGCATCATAGGTCGAGATCGGTTTATATTCTTCCGTTGCCGCAAGACTGACATGAGAACCTGTCAGAATCAGGGTTAGACTCAATGAGAAAGTCAGATGAAATATGTTGCTTCTTTGCATATATTCAGAATTACGAAAGTATGGAGCTGAAATAATAGCACCGGAGTAGAGCCAGGGTCAACTAAGAGCTAGCGTTTGTTAATCAAGGTGCTGAGAACGTTCGAATAATCATCGGTCCAGTCGCCGAGAGATGGCTTGGTGATGGTTTTCGAGATTCTCAAACGGGGATTATCGTTTTTGCAAGGCGCGAATTCTTCTCGCGACATAAGTATCCAGGTGCTGGAGTCAGTACCTAGAGTCATAGAATGGAGCGAGCATTTCCGGGCGAGATTTCCCACCACCGGTTCTAGATTGATGTGGCGATTTGAAATGTTCACAAGGATGAAACCATCTCTGGTCAGGTGGCTCAAATAGGTAGTGAACGCTTCTCTGGTGAGAAGATGAACCGGTACGGCATTGCCGTTGAAGGCATCCATGATGATCAGATTATACGTCCCCTTCATCTTCTCCAACTCCAGTCTACCGTCACCAAGAATTACGTCATTGGCTGCTTTGGTTAGTTTCAGAAAACTGAAATTGTTGTTTGCGATCTTTATGACGCTCGGATCTATCTCGAAGAATGTCATACGATCACCAACTTCGCCATAACAGGCGATGGTTCCTGCGCCAAGGCCCAGAACGGCTGCCTTCAGGTTCTTGAAACGCGCTCTGATGATTCTCATTGAGCAGCCGAAGCCGCCTTCTCTGACAAAATACTTGGTTGGTTCCAGCAGTCTCTTTTGGTCATTGTGCTGAGTTCCATGAATTACCCTGCCATGCACTATAGAGGTAAAATCATCGGAACGCTCAACCGATACGCAGCCATAGAAGTTTCGCATTCTCGATACCGTTGAAGGTTGAGGGATCACTATTCTTTCAATCAGGAGTCCTCCAATCAAAGTGGCGAGCATGACAAAAGCGGAGCCCAGGGCAAACCGAAATTTATCAGGTTTCTGCTTTATGTTAATCTTCAGGCCTGTTTTTATTTCGAGCCAGTTTCTGGTCATCGTTTTGATTGACATGAGAATAATGACCACGAATACAATCGCTTTCTCTCCGTAGAAATCGAACACCATCGGTGCTACCAGATTGGCAAATAGCCCACCTGCTACTCCGCCGATGGCAAGGGCGAGATAGAAGGTTGCCAGATGTCTGGCGCCTGGTTTGCTTAGTACTAGTTCTCCGTGCATCGCCATTGAAGTGAAGAAAACAAAACCGAGGATGCAAGCTGTGTTGAGCAGGATAGAGTGCCATAGAAATGGCTCGAGTATCCATAGAACTGCTGAGGCTATAAGGAATATGTTGGTCTTGCAGAGGCTCTCTCTGGCGAAACAGATGATGTAGGAGAGAAGGTAGAGGATCAGTGGTGCCGTCCAGAATAGCGGTATTGGTGCTATATCTTGCGTGAGGTGCTGGGTGTAGCAAATCAGGACCAGGGTAGAGATTGATGTCAGGAAACACCAGTAGAGGAAGCTCGGGAGCTTCGGTTTTTCAGTAGTTCCTTCAAGATCGTTGATCAGCTCTTCTCTTCTCTCGCCCTTCTGGAAGACGAAGATTGCAGATGCCAGAATAAGCAACGCTGTAAACGCGTAGAGATAGTTCCATATGCTTATGGAGGAGGAGAGGCTCAAATTGGGTTCAATCAAAATAGGATAAGTGACCAGAGCACCGATTGAGCCGATATTGGATGCGGCATACATCCAGTATGGATCTGATAAGTTGGTCAGTCTGTACCAGAGTTGCATCATGCCACTTACGCTCGACAGTAGCACGCATTGCACAACTAGATTAGTTACCAGGATAACTAACAGGCTTACAAAAGGATCCTCTGTGACGCCCGCTTCCCAGTCTTTGGGGGCTTTGATTGACAGAAGAGAAGCCGATAAGATGAAGCCGCCCCCGTAAAAGAGCGCCTGGTGTTTAACTTGCAATTTCGAAATAAGGAAGGTGAGAAGATATCCGCCCAGAACAACGAATTGAAAAAACAGCAAACAACAGGTCCAAACCGCGCTGGTACCGCCGAATATTGGAGTAACGATTTTTCCAACCATGGGTTGAATTTGAAAGATAAGGAAAGCGCCGACTAAGACTGTCAGAATTTGAATGATTCTGAGAATCGCCATTCCTTGAGGACTCCTGAGGTTTTCCGAAGGGGAATCCATGCTCTCTTGAGGCGGTCCAGATGGCATGCGGGTTGCCTTTACTTTTCGGGGATAAAAATTTTGGTTTGTTTCTCTATAGAGCTTCGTCTCGAAAACTGACAAAGTCTTTCAATTATTTCATGGGCAAAATTCAATGTCAAAGGACAAACTGAGCGAGTTCAACCCGGACCCGACCTATTTCAGCGGCGCTTCCGGAATGGATACGAGGAATTCTTTCAAGTCTTCCAGTTGCTCATCGGTCAATTTGTCTTCTTGCTCTTTCATCAAAGGGGAGCGAGAGGTTCGCTTCAGAAAACGCTTCAACTCTTTGCCACCGGCTCTAGTGCTGATGCCTGCTAAATCCGGTCCGAATCGGTCTTTTGATCCGTCGGTAGAATGACAGGTGTAACAGCGCATTTCATAAAAGAGTTTGGCACCACGGACGGCGCCCTCCACATTCACTTCTTCCTGCTTCTCCGGCTTGCCGAATTTTTTGCGCTTCTCTTTCAGGGTCGTAGAATGGCTGGCGACCAGATAGCCTTCTTTAGGCTCGGGCAGGGTCAGTATATAGTCGACGATAAACTCTGCTTCTTGCTTGGACAAGGCCGGATGGGGCATGATATTTGGTCGGTTTCCGAAGACATGGGCGAACTTCTTCATCTGTTCTCTGGGGTTCATCATCCTGTCCATAAGCCATTCCGGCCCCCGGTGCCCGCCTATGCCGTCGAGAGGCGGGCCGACTTCTCCGCCTTGGCCGAATATGGCATGACATTGTTTGCAGTTGTGCTTTTCGTAGAGCGCTTTGCCTTTGCGGCTCGCTTCGTCCTCTTCCCGAGGGACATAACCCCAGGGCGGCAACTCCACGAAGTCCTCCTCCTCCTCGCTTGACGTCTTGGGCTCGGCATTTACTTCGTGTCTGAATTCGGGCTTCTGTGGTCGGTCTATTTTGTCCAGCGGTGTGATCAAGCGCTGGCTGGCTTCCGGGTTACTCTCCTTCGTTTCATCGGAGCGTGCGCCCGGTGCCATTACCGCCATAAGCGATATGCTTCCTGCGGCAAGTGCCAGATATAGTAGATTCAGATTGTGACGAGGCACTTCAGACCCTTTCTAGAGATTCCGTTCAAGTGTAGTCTACTCGGATTTTCCGATCTGCGCAAAATATAAGAGCGCTGAAGAAGGCAAAGCCTAAAAAAGCACCGGCGCCTTCACCTGTCTCTTCCGGATCATCTGCGCCAGGGCATTGATATCCCGGCTCAAGAGGCGGTTCTCTACCAGGGTCGTGATCTCTTCTCTGACTGAATCATATAAATCTTTGAATGGAGCCGGGATTCTCTTGTTTATTACGTCGTAGCCCTGGAGGGTGGTGAGCAGCTCAATGGCGGTTAGATACTCGAACATCTCTATGAGCCAGGCTAAATGAATGGCACAGTTGCCGGCGTTGGCGTTGAAGTCCTCGAACTTGCCGCCGGCAGGTACTGATTGAATACTTCTAGAATGGGACCGCGCTCGGATCTCGAGGGCAAGCGAAGCGGCGGTGTAATGAGCGATCATGAGCCCGTAGTTAGAGCCGGGGTCCTGACTTTTGTGAGTCATATAGGCGGGCAGGTCGTTGATAGGCTCCCTGACCGTCAACTGTCCGGTGCGGCGTTCGCTGGCGAGACAGGCGGTGGCTGCCACTTGCGAGAGTGCGTCCAGGGCAAAAGAGATTCTTGCCCCCGAGGTATTCATCGAGTTATTAGTATAGGTCCCGTCTTCATTGATTATCGGATTATCCGATACCGCATTCAGTTCATCTAAAACGGCTTCTTCGGCACCTTTGAGCGCATCTAATAACGAGGCGAAGACAGTAAGGGCATAGCGACAGGAGAGAGGTGAGCGAACTAGATGGTCATCGTTGGCGGGGCTCAGTTCATACAGGGTTTTGCACAGAGTGTCCAGGCTAGAGTGATTTTTGTAAGCGATGAACTCATATTGATTGCTCATATAGCCGGGGCTTATCAACTCGCCGTTTAAGTGGGCGGTGGCGATGGCGACATTAACGAGGCTGCGCATATCGGATAAAGCCAGTGTTGCCACACCCAGGCTCTGGGCAAGCCCGTTTATGAGGGCGAGCCCGTCTCTGCCCCGCAATTTGTATGGGGTCAGTTCATGGCGCCGCAATACAGAAGCTGCCGGCTCATGCCTGTCTGCATCGATGATTTCGCCTTCACCGATAAGGGCGGCTGCCATATGGGAGAGAGGTACTAGATCGGAAGAGCCGATTGAGCCAAGCATCGGAGCTGATGCCGCCAGGTCTTTATTTAGGAAAGCGACCATGCTCTCGAGCAACTGGGGCGAGACGCCGCTTTTTCCCCGCAGAAAGTTGTTGAGCCGAATCAACATCATCGCCCTCGACTGGTCCGCCTTCATATAAGGACCGACACCGCAGGCATGGGCAAGAATCAGATTTTCCTGGTGGTTTTTTTGATCTTCTCTGGAGATGTCGACACAGTCTAACTCGCCTACACCGACCGAGACACCGTAGATGACGTTGTCTTCTTTAATCAGCTTTTCGACCATGACATGCGCCTTTTCACAGGCGGCAAAAGCCGAAGCACCTATAGAGATGTCAGCATAATCTCGCGCCACCTTTACGGTGTCTTCTATGGTGAGGGCGCTTCCGGTCAATTCCAGAGCCATTGATAACCTCCTGAATCCAGGAGATTATTTTACTGCTCTTTCGAATCGATCTCGCTTTTCAGTTTGGCCAGCAGTTCATCCACGCTCAGGGTGCCTACCTGACCGTCCCGGCGATGGCGGATAGCGACCTTGCCTTCAGCTTCTTCCTTGTCTCCGATCACTACCATATAAGGAATCTGCTGCATCTGCCCTTCTCTTATGCGATAGTTCACGGTTTCAGAGCGGTTGTCGATATGCGCCCGGATTTCGTTGTCTCTCAGTTGCTGGTGGACTTTAGAAGCGAACTCCTGATGTCTGTCCGAGATTGGCAGAACAAGCACCTGGGTGGGGGCGAGCCAGAGCGGGAAGGCGCCGGCATAATGTTCTATCAATCCGCCGACGAAACGTTCCATAGAGCCCAGTACCGCCCTGTGGATCATGATCGCTCTGTGTTTCTCGCCGTCTTCGCCGATGTAGCTCACATCGAAACGGCGGGGCAAATTGAGGTCGACTTGAATCGTCGGTCCCTGCCATTCGCGACCGATGGCGTCGAAGAGTTTGACGTCGATTTTGGGCGCATAGAAAACACCGCCGCCTTCATCGATTTCATAGTCGATGCCGCGGTCTTTCATGGCTTCTTCCAGCCCTGATGTGGCAAGCTCCCATTCTTCGTCGGTGCCCAGATATTTCTCGGGACGGGTGGAGAGATAGCACTTATAAGTGTAGCCGAAGGTGGTCATCAGCTTGTCTATGAGGTCGAGGATACCGTCGATTTCACCTTTTAACTGCTCGGGGGTGCAGAAGATATGGGAGTCATCCTGGGTAAATCCGCGCACCCGCAGCATGCCGTGCAGCACACCGGATCTTTCATAGCGATAGACCGTGCCGAGCTCGGCATAGCGCAGAGGCAAGTCGCGATAGCTGCGCAGTTTGGTCTTGTAGATCATGATATGACCAGGACAGTTCATGGGCTTGCATCGGTAAGGATGCTCGTCGATGTCCATGGGCGCGTACATATTTTCGGCATAGTTCTCTAAGTGACCGCTTATCTTATAGAGATCTTCACTGGCCACATGGGGGGTGTAGACAAACTGATAGCCGCGCTTGCGATGCTCTTTGCGCCAGTTCTCTTCGATGGTGTCTCGAACGGTTGCCAGGTTGGGGTGCCAGAAGATAAGCCCGGGACCGACCTCTTCATGAACCGAGAAAAGATCGAGTTGCTTGGACAGTTTACGGTGATCTCTTTTCTCTGCCTCTTCCAGTCTGGTCAGGTGATCGTCGAGATCTTGCTTGGACCACCAGGCGGTGGCATAGATTCTTTGCAGGTTCTCTCTGTTCTCGTCGCCGCGCCAGTAAGAGCCGGAGACTTTGAGCAATTTAAAGGCTTTTATGTGTTTGGTGGAAGGCAGGTGCGGACCGGCGCAGAGGTCGTTCCAGATCACTTTGCCGTCTTTGTCTTTCATCAGATAGAGAGTGGGATTGTGGTCCCGGTGCTCTTCTAAAAGCTCGGCTTTGAATTTTTCGCCGTCTTTGCGGAACTCTTCCAGCTGTTTGTCCACATCGGGAATGTCGAAGCGGACTATCTGTTGATTCTCTTTGGCGATCTCTTTCATCTTGGCTTCGATCTTTTCCAGATCTTCGATGGAGAGAGTATGCTCGGGTATTTCGAAATCGTAATAGAAGCCGTCTTTGATGGTGGGACCGATGGCGATTCTTGCCTCGGGAAAGACCGATTGTACGGCTTCCGCCATGACATGGGCGGTGGAATGTCTCAATAATTCGAGAGATTCTTCGTCCTTGGCGGTGAGCAGTTTGACTTTGTCACCGGTGTGGAGAGGGGTGTGCAGGTCTTTGATCTGATCGTTTATGAGGGCGCCGACACAGTTTCTGTAAAGTCCTTCACTAATGGACTTGGCCAGATCGGCGGCAGTCTCGCCTGCCTGAAGCTCTTTCTTGGCTCCGTCAGGAAGCGTGACCACAACAGGTGTTTCAACTTTAGACATGATAATTTCCTCTTATAGAGGGCATCTACAAACTGCCCTGGAATCAGAAATTTTAGCAGTTGAACTCCGATTTTAGGTCCTTTATAAAGAGAGATAGCATTTCGGTGTTGGTAAGAAATCTCAAGCCCAGGGCATCCCAGCGGCTGATGCCGGTCTCCACGCCCCCTTCATCTATGAATACATAAACTTTGAGGTCGGCCCTATCTCTGTCCGGTCTCTCTATGCGCAGATCGACAGAAGGCTCGAAGGGCTCGAAGAGAACCAAATCTACATTGCCTTCCACCAGGGCTTCCAGGCGTGCGATCAGAAGCTTGACTTCGTCCTCAGGCTCACGAAAAAAAATGTAGCCATCTTTCAAAAGAGGCGCTTGATCGGCTGTGCTAGTGGATTCTCTTGTAGAAGAGATAAGCCTCTTGCCCTGGGTCATTCGCCAGGAGAAATACTGAATGGCCTGGTCCGGATATTTTTGATGACGCTCAATCGGTGATTCCACCGAGATTTCAAAGGCGCTCATGTATTCTCGGTCTTCCGATTGTAATCTGGCCATTGCTCTTTGTTCTTTTCCTTTATATATGATGAGATTTGCTTCGGGCTCTACTACTTGCCGATGCAGAATCGAGAGAATACTTCGGTGATAACTTCTTCGGTCACCTCATCGCCACAGGCTTCCGAAAGGTCGTGGATGGCTGATTTCAAGTCGGTGGCGATGCAGTCTTCCAGCATTCCCAGGGCGCTTGCTTTCAAGACTTCTTCAAGCGAGATGGTCGCTTTGCGGCAGAGTTCCCCCTGTCTCTGGTTGAGTGAGCCCCCTGTTTCCACCAGGGTGTTGCCGGTCAGTGCCCACTTTTCTATTTCGGCCGAGAGTCTGTCGAGGCCCTCTCCGGTGACTGCTGAAATCGGCACGGTGGCTACAGTCTGGGAACCATTGATTTGTTCGGGGTCACGCTTAGATAAGTCTATTTTGTTCCAGACCAGAATATACGGTGCCTTATCAATCAGCTCCAGTATCTTCTCTTCCGGCTCCTCAAAAGGGATGGTCGAGTCTACGATGAAGAGAGTGAGGTCGCTCTCTTTTATCGCCCTGGTAGTACGCTCAATACCAGCGATTTCGATGGAATCATCGGTTACTCTGATTCCTGCCGTGTCAATTAAGGTTACGGGAACGCCGTTGAGATCGAGCATTTCTTCTATGGAATCCCTGGTGGTTCCGGGGGTGTCCGAGACTATGGAGCGATCGAAACAGAGCAGCCTGTTTAAAAGGCTTGATTTACCGGCATTGGGTCTGCCGACCAGAGAGAGCTTGAGACCTTCTCTCAAGAAGCGACCGGAGCGGGTTGTGCGAGCCAGCTTATTGAGCCTATCTATGGCGCTCTCCACCACCGCTTCTATATCGTCCCGGGGAAGCTCGCCTACCTCTTCGGGAAAGTCTATGCCTGCTACGAGCTTGGAGAGCAGCGCCAGAAGCTCGCCTCGAATTTCGGCAATTTTTCTGCCAATATGACCTTCCAGGGCCGAGAGGGCAAGCCTGCTCTGGCGACCGGTTTTGGCTTGAATAAGATCGAGTACCGACTCTGCCTGGGTCAGATCCATTTTGCCGGATAGGAAAGCGCGCTTGGTAAACTCCCCTGGCAGAGCCAGTCTTGCCCCGGTGCTCAAAAGCAAGGCCAGTACTTCTTCGGTTATCAGAGGACTGCCGTGGCAGTTGATTTCGATGAGATCGTCTCCGGTATAGGTGTTGGGTGCCCGGTAGCAAATACAAACCACTTCGTCTATGAAAATCGCTTTCCGGGGATCGTATATATATCCGTGGATAGCCTTATGGCTTCCGGGCTTTCGCAGGTCGATATTTTTGAACTCTTTTGATGAAGAAGAAAATATTTGTTCAAGAATTCCATAGCTCAGAGGACCGGAAATTCGAACGACCGCGATCGCGCCTGTGCCCGCAGGAGTAGATATAGCAGCAATCGTGTCTCTTTCAATCATGGGAATTCAATTTACCACAAGTTACCCCATCCACAGTGATTTGAAATTATCTTTGAAGAACCTCTTGAACTCTTGAACTTACGGTGGTAGTATCACACAGTTTTTGGCCTTCAAAAAGGCTAGTTTGTCTCCGACAAAGCTGTTTAAAACCTTAGGAAATAAAGCATGAACAAAGCAGAACTTGTAAACGAAATTGCAAAAGCTACTGGTCAAACCAAGCTTGATGTCCACAATACCGTGGCTGCAGTTTTACACCACCTCACCACAGCCATGGCTAAAGGTGACAGAGTTACTCTCGTTGGTTTCGGTACTTTCGAGCGCAGACAGAGACAGTCGCGCATGGGAGTCAACCCCCAGAACCCCGATCAGAAGCTCAAAATCCCCGCAGCTAAAGTACCTGTATTCCGCGCCGGACAGGAACTGAAAGGCGTCGTCAACGGCAAGAAAAAACTTCCTGCCCTGGCCGCTACCGTGACCGCAGCCAAGCCCGCTGCCAAACCGAAGAAAGCTGCTAAGCCTAAAGCCGCTGCTAAAGCTAAAGCAAAAACCGCTTCCAAAGCTAAGCCCAAGAAAGCTGCCGCTAAGAAGACCACTGCTAAAGCTGCTAAGAAAACCACCGCTAAGAAGCCGGCTGCTAAAAAGCCAGCCAAGAAGACCGCTAAGCGTCGTTAATCTTGTAAAAGCGATTGGACAATCGAAAGATTGAAAGAGAGGGAGGATTTAAATCCTCCCTCTTTTGTCATTTCAGGCGTCGTCGGCTTTGTGTCGATATCGCAAGTAAGTGAGACTGACAAAGTTGTTGGTTATATGGGCAAGGATAGGGGGCCAGAGGCTGCCGGTCAGGATGATCATATAACCGAAAAGGGCTCCGGCGAGAGCCGCCCAGATGGCGTAGAAAAGATAACGTTTGCCGGCGAAATGACAGAGTCCGAAAACAATGCTCGCTATCAAAATACCGAACTGGTTCTGTAGGACGCCTCGATAGAAGACCTCTTCGCAAAAGCCGGAGGCCAGGGCTATTACGACTATGTCCCCGAAGCGAAATTTTGAAAAGACCGGAGCCATTACATCGTTGATAAGCTCCAGGTAGATGTTGAAGAATTTGAACTTGTCTTTCAGGGCAAGGGCCAGACGCGCGCTTGCGATGCTGGTCAAGCTGAGTAAAAAACCGGTGCCCAGACCGGCGGCGATTTGAAGCGGTTCCACCTTTGAAAAGACAGGCAGCAACTCAATTTTAGCAAGCCAGCTCCAGGTGGTGGCCAGGATCAAAACCAGGGCTTCAATCAAGATGATCAGATTGAAGATCTGATTTTTACTAAGATTAGTTTGAGAGGACGGCATGGTCTAGAACCACCTCTGGTCTCAGCAAAGAGTCTTCGGCCAACTTCATAAGAGCGATGGGATTGGCTCTGTAGCAGGCGAAAAGCCTTTTCTCCGGGGCTGCATTTAGATCTAGATCTAGATCTAGATCGCTAAGGGCAATACGCTGGCCGTTGGCTATTCTTCTGGCCATGGCTTCATCCACTTCGAAAGAATCGAGACCCAGGGCCTCTACCGGTGAAACCAGGCACTTCGAAAGGCTTTGCCCGGCGCTGATCTCGATCAGCTCTTCGATAGTATGGGCCTTATCTATTTTAAAATTGCCGGATTGTTCTCGAACCAGGCCCTGAAGGCATCCGCCCGTGCCCAGCTGCATACCGAGATCGCGGGCTATCGATCGTATATACGTTCCCTTAGAACATTCGATCCGTGCCACTACCACAGGTAGCTCTACCGAAAGCACTTCTAGCTTGTAGATCTCTACCGAACGGCCGGGAAGTTCGCGGGGCGCCTCTCCTTTTCGAGCCATCTCGTAGAGTTTGCGTCCACCCTGTTTAATTGCGCTGTAAACCGGTGGTATCTGAATGAGCTTGCCGACAAAACCGGCCAGTTTCTCTTTGATAAGCGCTTCTGTAATAGAAGCATCCAGCTCTTTTTCTTCTAGAATGGCGCCTTCGGTGTCATCGGTATCGGTGCGTCTGCCAAGCAGGATTTCTGCCCGGTAGCATTTGTCATCGGCCAGATACTGAAGCAAGCGACAGGCCTTGCCCAGCCCCACCACCATCACACCTTGCGCCAGCGGATCCAGAGTGCCGCCGTGGCCGACTTGTTTAATACCGCTCAGCTTGCGGATCTTATAAACCAGGTCGTGGGATGTTATCCCGCTCGGTTTGATGACGTTGAGGAAACCGATCATGGAAACAGGCTTGGGACCTAGACTTCTCCCCGGGCGATTTTCCCGAGAATCTCCGATACCTTCGCGCCGCGTTCCAGTGATTTATCGAGCTTGAATTGAAGCTCCGGGGCGAATCGCAATCTCAATCTTCGGCAGAGCTCGCCGCGAATCACTCCGATTTTTTCGTTGAGCGCTTCCATAGTGCCGCTCTGGGCCGCTTCGTCTCCAAATACCGAGACGAAGACTTTCGCCGAGCGGCAATCCGCTGTGCACTCCACATCCACTATCGAGACCAGACCGGAAATTCTTTCGTCCTTTATGTCCTTCAGGAGCATTTGAGCGAGTTCGCGTTTTATAGACTGCGATACTCTAAGGGAGCGTTGTATGGCCATTTCCTGTCACCTCGTATAAGGTCCATGCCAGAGAACTTTGCTTGCTTTGGATTACTCGCCGCGTTTGGTCTCTTTGATGATGTAGGCGTGTACCTTATCACCTTCTTCGATGGCGGTAAATTTCTCGAAGCTCATTCCGCATTCGTAGCCCTGGGCAACTTCTTTGACATCGTCCTTGAATCGTTTCAGAGTATCTATCTTTCCATCATAGATCTGCTGACCTTCTCTTTCAATCCGGATTATGCAGCCACGCTGAATCTTGCCTTCCTGCACCATACAGCCGGCGATAACGGTACCCTTGCCCACTTTGAAGATCTGTCTGATCTCGGCAGAGCCCAGCTTGATCTCTTCTCTTATCGGTTCGAGCAGACCCTGAATGGCTTTGGTCAGGTCTTCGGTAATCTGATAGATGATGCTGTAGCTTCTAATATCGACACCGTTGGCGTCGGCCACTGTCCGGGCGTTTGGATCGGTCTGGGCATTGAAGGCTAGAACAATCGCATTAGATGAAGCGGCCAGGTTGACGTCGTTTTCGGAGATGTTTCCGGAGGCGGCTCTGAGGACACGAACCTGGACATTCTCGTCACTGAGTTTGACCACCGAGTCGGCAATAGCTTCTGCTGTTCCCTGAACATCGGCTTTGACAATGACGTTCAACTCTTTGACTTCGCCGCTTTCGAGCATGTCGTGCAGCGATTCCAGGGTGACATGGTGCTGTCTCATGGCGCCGACGGATTCCTGGCGGTCTTCGACGGTATCTTTCATCTCTTGCATGTCTTCCACCACCCGGAAAGGATCTCCGGCCTGGGGAACGCTGTCGAGACCGAGTACTTCCACCGGCATACTGGGACCGGCTGCTTTGACCCGGTTGCCCCGGTCGTCGAAGAGGGCTCTCACGCGACCGCTGGTGCTGCCGACCACAATCAGATCGCCTTCACGCAGGGTGCCATTTTGCACCAGGGCGGTGGCAACCGCACCCTTGCCGCGGGAAAGTTCCGCTTCTACGATAACGCCTTCGGCGGGTTTCTCTGGGTTGGCTTTAAGATCTTGAAGATCGGCTACCAGGAGAATCATGTCGAGAAGGTCATCAAGACCGATTTTCTTTTTGGCTGATACTTGAACGGTAACGGTATCACCACCATAGGATTCTGCCAGCAGATCGTGTTCCATTAATTGAGTCAGAACTCTCTCCGGTTCGGCGCCGGGCAGGTCGATTTTATTAACGGCTACGATAATGGGTACTTGCGCAGCTTTGGCGTGGTCTATGGCCTCTTTGGTCTGGGGCATGACTCCGTCATCGGCGGCGACTACCAGAATTGCTATGTCTGTGGCCTTTGCGCCCCGGGCGCGCATGGCGGTGAAGGCCTCGTGACCGGGAGTGTCCAGGAAGACTATCTGTTTAAGCCCGTCTTCGTGTTCGACTTCCACGTGATAGGCGCCGATATGCTGGGTGATACCACCGGCTTCTTCGTCGGTGATTTTGAATTTTGTCTGTCTGATTGCGTCGAGCAAGCTGGTTTTACCATGGTCGACGTGACCCATAATCGTGACCACCGGTGGTCTGGTGATAAGGTTGGCGTCGTCCTCTCTCTCTTCTCTGGCTGCTTTGGCTGCTTTTGCCTGGGCGGCCTTGGTCGGTACTTTAACCACCTCTTCGGTGAGGATTTCGTATTCCAGCTCGGTAGCCATCTCTTTGGCCAGCTCCAGCTCTACCATCTGGTTGACGGTACGCATGATGCCTTTGGTGAAGAGGTGTTTGATTATCTCGGTGACCGGCAGCTTCATCGCTTCGGCCAGTTCCTGCACAGTGAGGTTTCTGACGAGCACGACTTCTTTTGGAAGCTCCTGTTCGATTATCTCCTTCTGCTTCTCTTCCTCTTTCTTCTGTTCTTTCTTGACCTGGGAATGTCTGTGAGACTTCGGCGGTCTGGGAGGAGTGGCCCGCATCGAAGGCGCCGCCACCCTTATAGGTACTGATGGTGCCATGGGTTTCTCCGTTCTCTCTCCCCGGTCGCGTTCACCACGCTCGCCGCGGGGGTAATCTCTTTTTTCCTTCTTAGGCGCTTTCCCACGGCCTTTTTCTTGGGCGTCGTTGGGATCGAAACTAATGGCATCACCGGTAGTGTCACCACTTTTGGGGTCTTTGTCTTCTTGCTCTTTGGCTTTTTGCTGCTCTTTTCGCTGTTTCTCTTCGAAATGTCTGTCGAGGTTGCGAATGGCGCGCTGGCCGAATTTGGATTCGTCGGACCAGGAGTCACCGGTTACTTTTCCTACTTGAACAGGCTCCACTTGCGGCATGGATTCTTCTTCCTGTTCCTGTACTCGTTCTCTATCTCGACCTGTGTCGGGAGATACTACATCGCGGGCCACCGGTTCTTTTGTTTTGACCGTTGCTCCCGATTGCTGGGCCATGGGTTGAGAATCGGCGGCTGTCGATTCCCTTGCCTGGGCGGTGGCGGCTCCAGTCTGTTGGGAGGGTTGTCCGGATTGAACTGTTTGAGCAGATATATAGGACTGGCCGGCGTGAGCCGCTGGAGTGGAGGAGGAAATCTGACTGGGCAGGCTGCTGCCTGAAGAGATCTCGCCTTCCGGTCTTAGCGGTCTGGCGATTCTGGGGGTCGAGGATATGTGCGATGCCGGTAAGGGCGCCGGACCACCGGCGGGCAAACCGGGACCCTGAGAGGTTTCTGCCGCTGCCGCCGGATCGAGTCCCTCCCCTTCCGGGGTTTCAGGTTTCTTGCGATATCTGTTCAGAACTCTCGGTTTCGGCTTGTCTTTCTTCTTCTCGGGCGGCGGTGGTACATTCAAGGTTGTTTTGGCGGTCGCCTTGGTTTTAGGGGCTTTCTTGGAAGCGTCGTCGCTGTCCTCTTTCTTCTTACCGAGAGCGGCTATCAGAAGACCGACGGCGTTGCCGTCGACGGTGCTCGAATGACTCTTCACGTCATAACCCAGCTCACGCAGGGTCTGGATGATATCCTGGTTGGGGATATTCATCTTTCTTGACAGTTCGTAGATTCTGACTCGTTCTTCCATTTGCTGCTTCTTTTGAAATCCTATTTCAGTTCTCTGTATTTTGGCATGTTTTATCCGATTCTGTGCATAGTTCGGTAATTGCCTTGATAAGTTGTGATTCAAGCGGCCATTTGAGGTGCCTTTTTTTCTCTTCTCCTTTTTTCTTTCTGCCTTCCAGAGCGTGTTTGAGGCGACCGCCTTTCTCTACCTGTTTGAGACAAAGTTCAGATTTACAAAGGTAAGCAGAGCGTCCGAAAAGTCCTTTCTGTCCATGATTCAGTCTCACTTCCATCGTCTTGAAATCCACCGTCAATCTGATCATCTCGGATCTTGGTCTCTTGGATCTGCAAGCGAAACAGATTCTGCTTTTATCGGGACTCTTGCTTACCTCCATAAAACTTCATCCCAACCTGTCAGGCCTGGGTTTCCAGGTCCATGTCTTCCAGGGTCTGATTCAAGTTGCGGAAGGAACCACCTGCCTGGCTCTCCGACTTGATGTCGATTTTCCACTGGGTCAGCTTCGCTGCCAGGCGCACGTTCTGCCCTCCTCTTCCGATGGCGAGACTGAGCTGATCATCCGGTACGATCACTTCTGCTCTTTTGCCGCCCATTTCGGGGGGATCGTCGTAAAGAGCCACAGTGGTGATTCTGGCGGGGCTGAGAGCGTTAGAGATGTAATCCACCGGGTCGGTAGAGAATCGGATAACATCAATCTTTTCGTTTCTCAGTTCGGCAACGACGTTCTGAATTCTGACGCCGCGGGTACCGATACAGGCGCCGACAGGATCGACATCCGGGTCTTCCGAGTGAACTGCGATTTTGGTTCTATAGCCGGCTTCCCGGGCGATTGAACGAATTTCGACGGTGCCGTCTTCAATTTCCGGAACATAGAGTTCGAACAGTTCTCGGACCAGCTCCGGATGAGCCTGGGATACGACAATCTGGGGCACTCTTCCTGATTCGCGCAACTCGAGCACATAAACACGAACCCGGTTACCGACTCTGTAGGTCTCGCCGGGAAGCTGTTCTCTCGTTGGCATGCAGCCTTCCACCCGGCCGAGGTTGACGATGACGTTGTTGCGTGTATTCGAAAGCACCTCGATCCGCTCGATCTGACCGGTGGTACATGTGCCTTTTCTCGCTTCGAACTCTCTTTTGATAAGCTCCTTTTCAGCTTCTCTAAGGCGTTGTGTAATCAACTGCTTGGCTGTCTGGGCGGCGATCCTGCCGAATTCGGAGAAGTCCTGGGGGGTTACTTCGATTTCGAGAACTTCGCCTTCGGTAACGTCGGGAATCAGGTCCCGGGCTTCTTCCAGGCTGATCTCGTGGTAGTCGTTGGATACCTCCTCGACTACTTCTTTGGGGGCGAAGATGCCTATTTCACCGGTTTCGGTGTCGAAGATCGCTCTGACTCCCTCGACATCATGGTCGGGGACTTTCTTCTTGTATGCGGCTACTATCGCATCACAAACATAGGATATGAATTCCTCCTGGGGAATATTCCTATCTCTTTCCAGCTCTTCTGCGGCTTCGAGCAGCTTATCGCCTATCTTGATCACGGTGGATCCTCCGATTTTCTATTGGTTATTCAGTTTTTCAAGGGCTCTTTTTCAAGAGCGGGGGAGCTTTTTTAGCTCAAAACTTCTTCTTCCTCTTCTTCACCTTCTTCCAGCTCTTCGACGGGCCTGGGCGAGAGGCGCACCGAGGAGAGAAGATGAAATTCGAGGGTAATTTCAGTGACCGGATCGAGCACCAGGTTTTCGCTTTTTTTCTTCTTGCCTTTTTTAGATCTCTTCTCGTCGGTTATTGGATTCGGTTCGCCTATGGTAACCATGCCTTCTTCAGCATCTTTTAGAACACCGGTAAAGCTATGACCCAGAGTGTCTATCGGAATCTTGGACTGGACTTCGACCAGCTCGCCTACAAAAACCTTGAGCTCTTTTTGAGTTTTGAGCTTTCTGTCGATACCGGGACTCTGGACTTGCAATACGAAAGGCCCATCTACAAGAGGTCCGCCTTTGCCGGAGGCAAGTTTATCCAGTTTCTTTTCCAGAGTGCGGGAGACATTTTCGCAGTCATCGAGACTGACCCTGGAGCCTGGCTTGTGAACGGTGACTTCCAGGATTTTTCGGCTGCCTTGATTGGTAAAGCGAGCTATGACAAGGACAAGTCCCAGGGGCGAAAGAATGGGCGTCAAAAGCTCTGACACCTTCTCTATCGCTTTTCTCGAGCTAACTCTATCCGTCACTCTTGCTTTGAATTCTCCGTCATAAAAACAAACAAGCACCCCTTCGAGGTGCCGGGAAAGTAAATTTGCGTTGTCTCTTTACCTTCAAGTTCGGTATGTTAACATGGCTCACCTTCTAGAAGCAATGGCTATCCCTGCAGATAGGGCGAATATGGCTCCATCCTTTACAATCTCGAATCGACAGAGAAAGCACGACCTCAGTGCTCTCGACCTCGTCTCCATGACTTCCCGGCTGGGCCTGGAAGTTTGTAGAAATCTTAAAGAAACTCCCTGTTCTTGGATCTCCTCGGACACTCTGGCTGCCATAGAGCGGCAGGGGGTCTTCAACCTGGTCTTTGTCTCGGATAGAAAAATCAGAGAGCTCAATAAACAATGGCGAGGTAAAGACCGGGCCACGGATGTTCTCTCCTTTCCGCTGGATCTGGAGCCGGATTTTGATATGACCTGTGTGGAACTGGAAGAAGAAGGTTTTGAAGTAGGAGAGGTAATTGTCTCGGTCGATACAGCCATTGTCCAGGCAGAGGAGTATGGTCACAGCCTGGAGAGAGAGGTGGCATTTCTTATCACCCATGGCATTTTGCATGTTCTCGGCTTCGACCATGAAACACCGGAAGATGAAGCCGAGATGTTCGGGCGCCAGAAAAAGATTCTCTCATTCGGCGGATATATAAGAAGGTAAAAGGATATTTTTACCTCGATGAGCTCCAGTTTTCACGCTGTCCTCACGCTGGTCTGGTTTAATAAGGCTTGTAAAGAAGATTAGACGAATTTCGAGCCTTTATCGGGCATCTCCATGCATTAATATTAGAAGAACCCCTTGAGGACCCTGGTTTGAAATCGATAAAACATCGCGATCCGCTCAAAGAGCGTTCTTCCAAAAGAAGAGCGGAGGCGAATGTCCGACCGGTCAGCGAGCTTCACGGCAATTCTCAGGCACAGAGCCGGGACGAGAGTGTTATTCCAATCGGGTGGCAGCGTAAAACCGGCAAAGCGCATAGCTTATTAGAGTCTTTCTATCATGCCTTCCACGGCATAAAGGTCGGTCTCAGGGGCCAGAGAAATCTTCGGATTCATTTTGCTGCCGCTCCTGCTGTGGTGGTAATGGGGCTTTTTCTTCATATCGATACCGTGAGCTGGCTTGCTCTGGTCTTTGTTATGGCGCTTGTGATCTCCACCGAATTTATGAACACTGCCATCGAACACCTGGTCGATATCTCCGCCGAAGGACAATACAAATATGCCGCTCGCTGTGCCAAAGATACTGCCGCTTCAGCGGTGCTGGTCGCTTCACTGGCAGCCATTATCGTGGGCGCCCTGGTCTTTGTTCCAAAACTAGTAGCCTTATTCTGAAGATTGAACTGAAGCAGTGGGAGAATTCCCATTGACTATCGACTGTTGACAAGCCACAATGTACTCGTGTGGATTGGATATAAGCGGCTCCAGGGCTGCTTCAGGGAGATTACATATGTCTACTTTAGACGGCGGATATCAAGGTAGCGACCAGTTTCAAATAGCGGACTCGGGTGACGCGGGCAGATCTACCTTTAATGCGGCAGATTTCTGGGGACCACCTGCGGCCTCGGACAGACATACCGTTTCGGACAGGACGGCGATGTCCTCCAACTTTAATACACCGTTGAATTGCGACAGTCTCCCGTCGGGCCTGTCCCAGACGAGCTATCGAGCCTGCGCGCAGGAATTCAGACCGCACGAGCCCGTGGTCACCGCCGGCTCTATTCCCTGGAATACAGGCAGACATAATCCCGGTCAGTTCGTGCCGATCGGCAATCAAGAAGTTTATGCCTATCCTTACCCCCAGACCGGTGGTGAAGGTACCGTCATTATCCAGAAGTCCAGTGGCGGCGACAGCGGCTATCAGAATTACAGCCCCTGGCAGAATCAGGGCTGGAGAAACTACGGCAATCAAGGTGGCGACAGCAAGACCATTGTAGTCACCGGAAATGGTCAGCAGACCGTTCACGACACCACATCCCGGGTCCGAGTAGGTAACACCGAGGTCTATGATGATGCTACCGTGGTCAACGGTCATCCTGTGGGCGACCAGGTAGGAAGGCGCAGCTCCGGAGTGCCGGGGTTTGAGGGATGGACCCCGAAAGAAGTAATCGGTCTTGTCGGTGTGGTCGGTGAAACCGCTATAGGAATGCGGAACAGAGGCCAAAATCAGGGTGACTATTATGATCCCTATGGTGATAATCGCAACTACAGATTTCAGAACAACCCCAACCAGCGCTGGCAGAATGGCGGACAATGGCAGAATCAGGGCGGCAACCGCAGCAGAAACATAATTGTCCAGGGTGGTCAGAATCGTGTCTACGATCGCAGCGAAGGTGTGCGGGTCGGTAATACCGAAGTCTATGACGATGTCACCATCATCAACGGTCGTCATGGCGGCACTCCTCCCTTTGTGCCCGGCCGCCAGAACGGTGGTTGGACCCCTAAAGAGACCATCGGTTTGATAGGTGTGATGGGAGACATCCTTGTCCGGTCCAAGAATCGCTAGGTTAGAGCTGGAGCTTTTCTTGACTAAGGCGTAAACTGCATTTCGAAAAATCGTTGACTCGGAGCAATGCCGGTCAGGATCTGAACATCGACTTCGAAAATCCTTTTGATCTCTTCTCTGGTCAGGGTTTCTGATGGGTTGCCGACCGAGGCGATTTTGTTGGGTAGCATCTCTTTGCGCTCGATGAGAATGACTTGATCGGATAGTTGATCGATCATAGTCAGATCATGAAGTATGACCACAATCGCCAGATTGTTTTCTTTCAGTTTTTTCAGTAAAGAGAAAACATTGATTCGGTGTTTGAAATCTAGGCTGGAGACTGGTTCATCGAGGAGGAGAAGCTTCGGTTTCTGGGCTAGTGCCGCCGCTATAGCCACACGTTGTTTCTCTCCGCCGGATAGGTTGGCCACGAATCTTTTCTCCAGGCTCTTTACCTGAGCAAGTTCCATGGCGGATTCTATAGAATCCAGATCTTCTTGCGAGATGTTCCAGGACCACCACTTCTGGTGAGGGTTTCTTCCCAGGGTGATGAATTCTTTCACCGTCAGAGCCAGGGTATTGTCGAAAAACTGGCTCACATAGGCGCATTCTCTGGCGAAGTCCCGGGCACTCATCGACCAGATGTCTCGGTTTGCAATGCGAACCGAGCCCGATTTCGGTTTGATCTGTCTGGCTATGGTTTTAAGCAGGGTCGATTTGCCGGAGCCGTTAGGACCGGCCAGGCTTGTTATCGTGCCGGGGCTTATTTTGATTGAGACGCCATCTATGATGTTGCCTGTATCCTCGTAACCTACAGAAAGAGCCGTGGTTTCGATTATGGTATCAGTCCCAATTTTTGAATCATTTATATCGGGCATTTCAGGCGAATTCCTCTCCCTTTTGTTTTGATACCAGATACAAAAAGAAAGGGCCGCCGATTAACGATAGCAGCGTACCAAGCGGCAACTCCTGACCCGCAGCGACAGAGCGGGCGGCGAGATCGCTGACCAGTACCAGGCCGATTCCTAGTAAAGCTGTGCAGATGATATGAATTCTTTCGTCTCGACCGAAAGACCGTCGTGCTATATGCGGTGCCACCAGACCTACGAAGCCGACCAGACCGGAAACCGAGACCGCCGCACCGCACATTAGAACGGCGATGGAGAGCAAGACAAGCTGCAGCATCTCCACGTTGACACCGAGGGATCTGGCTTGCTGAGAGCCAAGAGACAGCAATCTCAGTTGCTTGGAGAGAACCAGGGCAAGCAGAATCCCGAAAACAGTATAGCCTGCCGCCGGAATCAATTCCTGCCAGGTGCGTCCGGAGATCCCGCCTGCCAGCCAGAAGAAAATGCCCTGGGCTTTGATGGGATCGGCGCCATTGGTGATAATCAAGGTGATAATTCCGCTACAAATTGTCGAGAGCGCGATACCGGCGAGAAGCATCTTGGTCACCGATAAGCCGGTGGGGATTTTGGCCAGAGATGCCACTATCAGGCTGGCGATAAGCCCACCGCTGAAAGCTATTACAGGAACATAGCTGAAGCTGAGACCGAGCGAAAGGGCTATGGCCACGGTTACGCCGGCACCACTGGAGACCCCTGTCAAATAGGGATCGGCGAGATTGTTCTTGGACAGGGTTTGAAGAAGATAGCCGCTGACACTGAGAGCGGCACCGACAGTTATGGCGGTAAGCAGTCTGGGCAGCCTGATTTGCCAGATGATGTCGCGGACCATGGACTGGTCTACCGGTATGGCGGCAGGACTGAAGAGCGTCGTGAGGGCAATCTGTGGAGAAATTTGCACGTCACCCACACAGATATTCAAAAGAATACCTGCTCCTACTATCAGAATAAGACCGACAAGCTTGAGGATCAAAAGGGCTCTCCGGAAATCTCTCTAAATCTCTTGTTTAATAGGGCAGCGCCCATGACAGTAGCAGATAGGGAGCCCCTGCGGGTTATCAGGATGGGCATAATTCACTGATTATTCACGGTTTTTTTAGCGTTCTATTATTTAGCTCCTCTTCTATCAAAATCGCGCTAACGGTCATGGTAGTATTTCAAGGAATCAGTGTAGTAGAAGATTACCGATCAAACTTTCTCATTTTCTTCTTCTTCTCTTGCCAGGAAAGAGCAGTCTGCCATGACCATTTACTTTGACAACAGCGCAACCACTCAGGTCCGAAAAGAAGTGGCGGAGGCCATGTTCGAGTTCATATCGACCAATTATGGCAATCCTTCTTCCATTCATGCGGTGGGGCGCAATTCTTACAAGGCTATGGCGCTGGCTAGAAAACGGGTTGCCGGTTTGCTCAATTGCTCTGCGACCGAAATCTGTTTTGCCGGTTGCGGCACTCTGGCGAATAATCTAGCAATATTAGGTCGGGCTCGTTTTGTCGAAGCCAATGATCTTGGCAGGCATATCATCACCAGTCGTATTGAGCATCCGGCGGTCACCGGCCCGGCTCGCTACCTGGAGGCGCAGGGCTGGAAACTGACAGTGCTGGATGTAGATAAAGAAGGTTTCATCAAGGTCGAGCAACTTATGAACGCCCTCACTGAGGAGACCAGCATTATCTCGATTATGTGGGCCAACAACGAAATTGGTACTTTGCAGCCGATCAAAGAGATGGCTCAGGCAGTTCAAGATTATGCAAAAGATAAGGACCGGGAGATATTTTTTCATACCGATGCCGTTCAGGCAGCCGGCAAAGTCCCAATCGATCTTAAGGAAGTACCTGTCTCGGCGCTTTCGATATCCGGTCACAAGTTCCACGCTCCTAAAGGGGTGGGGGCTCTATTCTTGAGAAGGGGAGTCAATCTCATGCCCATCACATTTGGTGGCGGTCAAGAGAAAGGGTTGATGCCCGGGACTGAATCCATGCCCAATATAGTCGCCCTGGGAATGGCTGCGGAGCTGGCTGCCGGAGAGATGGAGGATAGTGTCTCCAGGCTGAGAGAGATGCAGAGTTACATGATCGAGCAGTTGTCCTCTGTGCCCGGGGTTCATATTACCGGCAGCAGAGATCTGGACAGGCGATTGCCCGGCCATGTCAGTGTCGCTGTGGAGAATTGCGAAGGAGAGGCATTGGTCATGCAGCTTGATCTGAAAGGGATCTGCTGTTCTTCGGCATCCGCCTGTCATAAAGGAATTGTCGAGCCTTCCCATGTACTGTCCGCTCTTGATCTGCCCTGTGATCTGGTAAAAGGGTCGGTCAGAATCTCTATGGGCAAGTTCAATACCATGGAAGAGTGCCGGGAAGCGGTGGCACAGATAAAGTCCGTGTTCGAATCGCAAAAGCTTTCGGTTATTTAGGTTTTTTGGCCATATTGCTGACGAAGCGGCAGAGACCGGACAGTTTTCCGAAGGGGAAACTTCCATGAAAAGCTTGCAGTCCGCCTGCCATCATCTTGATTCTTGATGGTCCGTAGGGATACCACCAGATTCTCGATGAACCGCCGGCGGCATCAATATTGATGTGTTTTATATTGACCAGGTCCATAAGACCGAAGTGCGAATGAGAGCGGCCGAACCCGCTCTGTTTTATGCCTCCCCATGGAAGCTGCGGCGATGCGTGGGAGAAAAGGCAGTCGTTTATGTAGACGGTTCCGACTTCCAGATCCCTGGCGATGTCTTCTGCTCTTTTTAGATTTTTGCCCCAGATCGACGCGGTCAGACCGAACTCACTGTCATTGACGAGATCGACAACTTCGTCTTCGGTTTCGACTATCATCACCGGCAATACCGGGCCGAAGGTCTCTTCCCTCATAATGCGCATAGAATTGTTGACATCGGTCAAAATAGTAGGCTCGAAGAAGAAGCCGCCGTGATCTTTGATGACACCACCACCGGTGAGAACAGTGGCGCCGTTTTCGACGGCGTCGTCCACCAGGTTCTTGATTTTATCGAGCTGGACTTGATCTATAACCGGACCGATGTCGACGTTCGGATCCACTGCCGGACCAACCTTGAGCTGTTTGGTGAAATTAACAAGCTCGTCGAGAAACTTGTCGGAGTTCTTGCTCTTTAAAATGTAAAGTCTTTCGATAGAGGCGCAGGCTTGACCGGCATTGGTAAAAGCGCCCCAGGCTATTCCTCGGGCTGTCCATTTCGCCGGAGCGCTGGGCAGCACTACGGCGGCGTCCTTGCCGCCTAGCTCCAGGGTGACAGGAACAATTCCGTTGGCGGCCTGTTGCATGACTTTTCTACCGCCTTCAACCGAACCGGTGAAGATCAGCCGCGAGAGCTTTGACTCGGAGAGGTATTTGCCTGTGACTCTATCACCGGTGACAACCTGCACCACTCCTTCGGGAAAACCGGCTTCTTTGAAGAGGTCGCCTATTTTGATTCCCACAAGGGTGGACTTTTCAGACGGTTTGAGCACCACGGTGTTGCCGACCATAATCGACATGAGAATGGTCATCATCGGAATAGAGAAAGGATAATTCCAGGGCGAAATCACACCGATTACTCCCAGGGGCTCGAAGGCTACCACCGATTGCTTGGTAGAGAGAATGGGGCTATTGAGGCTGATCATCTGGTCTTTGAGCAGACGTTCGGCATTGTCCGCGAGCCAGACACAGGTGTCCAGAGTGCCTGTCAGCTCTGATGCATAGGCTTCGGATAAAGGCTTGCCGACTTCCTGGCTGATTAACTTCGCAATATCCTCGCTCTGGGCGGCGATAATCTTGCGGAGCTTGAGGATATATCTGGCTCTTTTGCCGAAGTCCATGATCTGCCAATCTTCGAAGGCTTTCCAGGCGCCGTCCACCACCTCTTTGACCTGGCTTTCGGACATGACCGGAAACTCTCCGAGCACCTCTTTATTGGCCGGATTGACCGATTCGATTGTAAGGGTCTTGCTCGTTACCATCTCATTACCATGGGATAAACAATGATGCTCTGTCTTCTTTTGTTATTCTAGCGTTTCGACAGCCTTTCGGGCCTCTTTTGCATTCTTCCCGGCCAGACCTTTGTTCAAGCTGTTCTTGAAGTGTTTCAAGGCAGAACCTTTGTCGCCGTTCTCGTTCAAGATTTTGGCAAGCGTGTATTCAAGGGGCGGAAACTGTCGAGAATAGGCTGCAAGAGAGCCCTGCAAGAGTTTGACCGCTTTATGAGTATCGCCCTCGTCTATCAATTGCTCAGCCTGGGCGATTATCACCGATCCGTCACCCGGAGCGGCAGCCCTGGCTGATTTCATTAGCTTGTCTGCGCCTTTTTTATCTCCGGATGCGGCTTTTACCCGGGAGAGCAAAACCATCGCTTCGGTATTGCCGGGCTCAATTTTGAGGCAGAGTTCGGTGCTTTTCCTCGCTTCTTCGACCTTACTCGATTTGAGTGCGAGCTCTGCTATGCCGGTTAGAGCCTCGGGATTCTTCTCGTCTTTGTTCAATGCGCTCTCCAGTTTTTTGCGAGCTGTTTTGAGGTCTTCACTGGCCGACCCCCGGCTCATAATCGCCTTGCCTTCCATGGCGAGGGCGATACTTTTGCATTCCGGGTTCCTTGCTATTTCCATCGCTTCTTCCAGGGCCTCTTTCGAGTCGCCGAGATTGATGTAAATGCGGGCAAGCTCCAGGTGGGCGGCCGGGAACAGCTGGTTTTCTGCCAGGGCTTCTTTCAGCTCGGCAATCGCCTCTTTCACCCGGCCCTGGCGGTAATTTACTATACCGGAAGCCACCAGTAATCGAGGATTGGTGGCGTTGAGCTTGCGCCCTTCCGTCAGCGCCTGGGTGGCTCCTTTGCCATTGCCTTCTTTCAGATTTACCAGGGCTTCCAGGGCGTAGACTTCACTCAGGTCTTTTCCTGCGGTTTTCAATTTGGCTGTGGTTTCCAGGCAGGCTTTATAGCGACGCAGGGAGAACTCCGCCAGGGCTCGGCATTTGAGGCTGCGGGCGTCACCAGGATAGGTGGCCAGGGCTCGGTCGGCCGCCTTGATCGCTTCTTCGAACGCGCCTGCCGTGACAGCTTCTTCGGCGACCAGAATAAAGAACTCCGGCTCTAAACTATCGTCCTCGATTATGGCGCGCACCGCTCCTCGGGCTTCTTCGAGCTTGCCCATTTTGGAGAGCGAGCCGATTGTCTTTAATCGAGCTTCTCTCGATTCCGGCTCCAGGCAGGCAGCTTTCCTGGCACAGAGCTGGGCTTCTTTGTTCTTGCCCAGGGTAAGATAGAGCTGACCAAGGGACGACCAGGCTTCATAACTGGTCGGGTCTGTTTTAAGCAAGCCTTCGAAAGCGGAGGCGGCTCCTTCTTTGTCCTCCAGAGCCTGGCAACAGATACCGAGCTGGAGCCAGGCGGCTTTCGATTCGGGGTCGAGCTCTGTGGCTCGCTTTGCCGCCTGAAGGGCTCTGGGTATAAAAGTCTTTCCGTGTCTTCTCAACATGATGGTCGAGAGCAATAACTGATATTCTGCAGAATTAGAACAGCGCTTCTCGTTCTCTTCAAGCAATCTGGAGGCATCGATGACTTTGCCCCGGGCAAACAATGAGGTCGCTTCTTTGAGGATGGCGCCGCAGTCAGGAGCGCTGGCCGAGGCTTGAACCGGTGCACTCGGGATGGTGCCCGGAGCAAGCTGCAGCGCCAGCGCTGTCAACAATGCGGTGGGAAAAGATCTGATCGGGTTATATTGAGTATGATGCAAAATAAGAGTCCATTTGGAGAACACCCCTATTTTATATGACCAGATGAAGAGTTCGCTCAGAAGCCTATTTTCGACCTGTCTCTGCCTTTTGTTTTGTCAAGCGGACGCCTGGGCCGGTGCCGGCTACAGCATGGCCGAAGCGGACTATAAAAAAGGCTCTTTAGATCAGGCCGCCGCCGGACTCGACCGGGTTATACAAGCCGAGCCGTCCAATTATCGAGCCTATATTCTGCTCGGTAAAATCAGGCACCGTCAGGGTGAGGTCGAAAAGGCCCTCGACAACTATCGCAAAGCACTGGTGCTTCAGCCTAACAGCGCCGAAGCCGCCTTCGATATGGGAGTGGCTTTATATGACAAGAAAGACTTTCAGGGGGCCAGGGAGAGTTTTGAGAAAGCTTGCAAGCTCGACCGTTCTAATGCCGAGTATCTATACAATCTTGCCCTGACCCTGGAGGAGCTCGGTGACGCGAGGGAGGCTGAGAAGGGTTATAGAAGAGCGGCGCGTTCAGATACGGTCAGCGCCGTGAGTCATTTCAGTCTTGGCCGAATCGCCCAGTTGCGTAAAGACTATGAAACCGCCATTCAAGAGTATGAGAGCGCTATCTCCATCGACCCCAAATTTGTACAGGCTTACAACAATCTTGGCGTTATCTATTCGGAGAAAGGCGATTTCCCCCGCTCTATAGATTATTTTCAAAAGGCCCTCAAAATCGATCCCGATTTCTCTCATGCCCGGCGCAATCTCGGCTATGCCCAGGCTCATACCAGTCTCGGTATCACTTATCTGGGAATGGGCAATACTGATAAAGCAAGAGAAGAGTTCGAGAAAGCTCTGGATATCGATCCGGAATGTTCTGATGCGCATTACAATTTCGGGCTGCTTCTGCACAAGGATGGAAGTCTTGATGAGGCTATAGAGCACTATGAAAAAGCCCTGGCGGCTGACCCGGCAAATTTGAAAGCCCATAACAATCTCGGAGTGGCATATGCTGCCCGGGGAGATCTTGTCAAAGCGCGTCAACATTACGAAGCCGCCCTCAAAATCGACCCTGATTTCAAGGAAGCCCGCGAGAATCTCTCTCGCCTGGGCGGTACTGTCGATAACACCAGTAAGTTTTGACAGTGGTACCGTAGTCCGTTAGAAAAGGTCGTCGCAGCATTTCGAATAAGGCACCACTGTCAGTGACCGATAAGCTCCTTTGAAAGCGGGGTTTTGGTGTATTATCGAATCATATCTTTAGCCTCGATCGCGGAATCTAATTTCGACTGGATTTACGCCCTTGCCAAAGCATTCACTAATTTTTCAGATGATGCAGATGTTTATGCCGCTGATGCCGGTTATGATCTGTGCTTTGATGAACTGCGCGGCTTCATCACCGGTGCATGCTCGCGCCCTCGAAGGTGGTATCAGTCACACCCGTTTGAGAGAGCCTATCAGTTTGGCTCCAGGTTTGAGCAACGTTGATCTGCGCGCTCAAAGGGATAGTTTTCTGCTTTGTACTGGTTCTCGACTGGTTGTCTCCATCCTGACCCCACTGGATTCCAGTACTGCTCGAGTCGGTGATCCGGTGAGCGCCATGCTTCTTACACCTGTTGGAACGAAAGATGTTGTTCTGCTAGCTCCGGGAGCGGTTCTGTCCGGCTGGGTCTCCGATGTTTTTCATGTGCGTCGGGCTCTGTCTTCTCAGTTGTCTCCTTCACGATGGTCCAATGCCAATGCGGCGCTCAATATTCATTTCAATAAGATCGAGCGCCATCAGGGACCTGGGCTTGCGATTTCGGCGAATCCGGCCAGGGGGACTGCGGTGTTTGGGACCGGAAGCGAGTTCGATTTTGCCGTCAATAAGCGTGGTGAGATCAGTCTCGATTTTGGCAGGGGCAAATACACTGCCACGTCGGTGGCTGTAGGAGCGGTCAGTCTTGCCAGCGGTCCGTTGAGCCTGGTGGTCGGACCGGCTTTATCCGGTACCGCTGGTGCTGTCGACCCAGCCTATGCCCTCGATCGACCGGTCTCTCAAAATGAGAGCCATAGTCGATTGAGTGGATTCTGTCAGGGTATGGTGAAGGGCCTTCCCGGGGGCTCATTGCTTTTGGGAACCAAGCATCGCGGGCTGGGTGTAGAGTTGCCCGCCGGTGCCCAGCTCTGTGTGGAGCTTGATAGCGATCTGGTGATTCCTAAAAAGTTATAGAAGCTAGCGCCAGTCTTTTCGAGCCGCCAGTTTGAGGCGAATTGCCCTTCTAATTTCACTGGTATCGAGGGTGGAGGCGAGAGCCTTCCACATTTTTTTACGGGATCCTTTGCGGAAACCTCGGTGCATACCGTTCTCTCGCAAGAGTGCAAAAGCCTCTTCGCGCCAGAGAAGCTGGCACATCGAATAGGGATCGACCTCGAAATTTGTTCTGGAAGGCCAGATTTCGTTTAGATACGGTCTGTCATCCTTTTCGCTCACACAGATAAGTCCCCACCATCTAGGGACGATTTCGAGCGCTTCTGCAACATGCTTCTGGTCGCAGACAAGCGTCATTCGATCGAAGACTTTGCAGTAGTTCTCTTGTTGGGCGGGAAGTCTTTTAAGATTATCGGCTGCGGACTTTATTTCGAAGCCGTGCATTTCGTCTTTGTGAATGACAGCCATATCGACTCGAAAGCTGCCTTCCATCAGACCCAATTCGTCTATGATAAGAGAGTTGAAATATTTATCTTTCAGATTATCTCTGAGGAATGTATGGAGAGCTTCTCTTACCGCGTCTTCTTTCATGATCAGACAAGTATACTCAATCATGATCCCGATGCCAAGACAGAGATTGCTCTATCTCTAGTGTCAGCAGGCTCACAATTCTCTCCAGTTCGCAGAACCGGATTGAGCTGTAAAGTGTTTTTTCATACCGGGCCAGTTGCTGTCTTTTGATACCTAGCTTATCTGCCAGTTTGCTCTGGGTCCAGCCCAGGGCGACTCTTGCTTTTATAAGGTCTTCGGGAACTTCTTTCAGATGGGCAAGCGAGCTCAGATTTGTCGAATCGAAGCTGGATGTCCTTATACGCTCAAAGTGTTCTATTTCTTTATCGGTTGTCTCTATGTATTGAACGACCTCTTTGAGTCTGTCGTCGAAATCTTCTATCTCCAGATTGCCAGCCAGTCGCCCGGATTGTTTTAGCCAGGCTCTCAATCTGGCTAGCTGACGCTTCCTGCGCCAATATTCTTTTCTACTCGTAATCATCTGACTTTTCTCCCTATGTTGATGCAACTAAAAAGTTGCAACGTAAATTTCGGGAAAAAAGTTCAATGCTTCTCTTAATGCCTAGTAACAGTGCATTTTGGGCTGTATGACTCGGAGCTTGGCAATTCTCCCATGCAACTAAAAAGTTGCTATCGCCTAGGGAGATAGAAACTGGAAATGGTCAATTTTTTAGATCTGCGATCGAACGCATCGGCTAGCGCTGCCTGGCTTGCTCCAACTCTTTGACTCGACGCTCCAGAGCTTCCATCCGGGTGGTCAGTTCGTTTAACTTGCGATCCTGGCTGTGCTCCCGGTCGTCTTCGGTGATCACATTGGTGCCTCGACTTCCGCGAGAGTTCGCGTTCCTTTCATCTGCGGTGACCACATTTGTGCCCCGGCCCCCGCTGGTTCTGCGATAATTGTCTCGCATGCGCTGCACTCTATCTCTGCGGTCTATGGATGAGCGGTCTGAAGTAGATCTATCTGAAGAAGACCGATCTGAAGTTGATCTATCCGAGGTCGAATTAGCTGTGGATTCTCTTGCTGTCCTAGAGCTGTCTATCTCGCCGCTGCTTGATCTCTGCTGAGCTAAAGCCGGGGCTTGAGGTGATGCTGCCAGGGCGATAAGCGCCAGCATTGTCACGGACAGTTTGGCTGATTTCAAGATTCCTATCCTCCTTTTAGTGAACGGTTAGGTTGACCGGGTTGCTTATCAGAGTGCGGGTCTGGGCACTGCGATCTCCTCTGGGGGGATGGGCGACCACACAGAGCCACAGGTCTTTTTTACCTTCTTTCCCGCGGATTCTGGAAAGGGCTTTACTTAGCTCGACCTTTTTATAGGGCCAGTCGAAACGACCTTCAGAATCTGCTTTCAAGCTCTTTCCGACAACACTGGCATTGCTCAACGGAACGGGAAATGCATTATATATGGTGCTTACTCCGGGAGCGGAGCCTGCCACCACGGCCAGTCTTGCTCCGGGAGCAACGCCGGTGAGGCTTATTTTGTCTTGAGTCTTGGCTTTGAGCAGATCGGATTGAATCGCCACCAGTCGATTTGGTTTTTGTGGATAGACCTTATTGTGGTTCTTCAGATATTTCTGGAGAACCTGACTGATTCGGAGTTTTGTATTGACTATATCTTTAGCGCCTTTGAAGTCGTAACCTTCACCGCCGGCGAAATTGTAGCTGTTGATCCCGAATTTGTACCATCTATCAGGGTCAAGCGGTGACCACTTACCCGATTTGTCCTGACACTGCACAAAGACCACCCGCTCGCCCCGGGGTTTTTCCGGATCGTAGGCCACCTTCAGTCCACGCACGTCCATGAACTTTCCGCCGATGGCGCCGCCTAGAGAATGCTCCAGCACCGCCTTAACATGAGAGCCTTTTATCGAAGAGAAAACCGCGAAATTGTCGAATGGCAAGATTTGCTCGACGGTCTCCACCGAAATCGGACCCTTCTCCAGATTGCCCCGGATGCCGCCCCGGTTATGCATCGTGATCTCGACACCGTATTCGGAGCCGAGCTCGTAAATCGCGTCACAGACAAGATTGCCGATGGCGGAGTCCGAGCGCCTTACTTTGTTGCCGAAGTCTTCGGTGGCGAAGCCGACGATTTCGTGGCGCAAGTGCAACAGAGGCTTGACCATAGTGGCTACATATTCTTGAATGTCGCTGTCGGCGATGGTCTTCTCGGAAACCGGGTGGAGACGATAAAAAGAGCTTTTCGTGTTCACTCTGCCCCGGTCGTCGAAGGCGAGGTCGAGTTGACCTACATATCTCGAATAGCAGCCGGTCTGTACTATGGTGGTGGAATCGCCGTTATCGTGTTTGATCACGATGCGCTTGTCTAACATAGAATGGCTGTGACCACCAATGATTGCATCGATGTCGGGTACCGCTTCGGCGAGTTCCCTGTCTTCATCTACTCCGCAGTGGGTAACCAGGATGATCTTGTCGAAACCTTTCTGTTTCAGCTCAGCCACCTGTTTTTTAATCGGATCGGTCCAGTTTTCTCCTTTGGCTTTTAGCTTCGCGCCTTCTAGACCGCCGGAGAGAAGCTCCATCTGAGGAGTTATCGCACCTATAAAAGCTACCTTCTCATCTGCAAATTTTTTGACCACGTAAGGCTTGACCAGGTCGTTGAGCTTTTTAACCGGGGTCATATCGAGGTTGCAGTTAATCAGATCGAACTTGGCTCTTGCCAACTGTTTGGCCAGATTGCTGGCGCCATCATCGAATTCATGATTGCCCAGGGTGAAGATGTCATATCCGATCATGTTCATGAGGTTGATCTCCACCTCGCCATGATAGTGGCTGTAGAGAGTCGAACCCTGGAAAACATCACCGGCGTCCGCCACTATGACGTTTTTCTCTTGCTCCAGGGCTTTTGCCCGCAGGTCACGGACAATGTGCCCGAGGCGGGCGAGGCCGCCCACCATTTTGCCTTTGTATAAATAAGGTTCGTCATGGGCATGAATGTCGTTGGTATGTATTATTGTTAGTAGGAATTCTTTATCGCCGTCTTTCGCTTTGACAGGCGAGAGGGAGCCGAGTCCGAGGTTCAGGACCAGGCACAAAAGAAGAATCAGCGGGAGGATTATCTTGAAAGCCTTGAGAGAAAACTGTTTTATACTTTTGGTTGCCATGGGGATTCTCCTCGCCTCAACATTTTCATCTCTTCCAGCACCGGCCCAGAGCAACGTCCATACAAAGGCGATAGAAGCCAGTTTCTATCCTGAGGCCGGTTGTCCGGTGGAAGTCACTTCCTGTCGCACTCTTCTCGAGATTGACCCTTTCGGTGCGCCGATAGCCTCCAGGGTTTACATAACATATAAGAATAACTCAACAAACCCGGTTCGAGCTGTGAAATTTAGAATTCGCTATGTCGATGCCCAGGGTAAGGATTGCGGTACCTTCCATGCACCGGACGGATCGCCTTTGGGACTATCGCCCGGAGAAAGTCGCTCGAACAAATGGAGAAAGGAGGGTGGACTGCATCCTGACATCCATTCATTCAAAATCAGAGTCTTCAAAGTGCTCTATGCCGATGGCAGCTCCTGGGACAGCGTGAAAGCAAAAGAGCTCGAAGACCAGGATGATGAACCGGCGGCCGGTCAGCCAAGCGCTCCCGGCTCTTCTGGCGCTTCTGGTTCTGGTGGCTCAACCGAGCCTTCCACCGTGCCGCCTCAAGGTGGAGATCAATTCAGCCAGGGTGAATAATAAGCTCTTAATCTCGCCTTCTCTGGTATCAATTTCAGTGGCGTGGATTGTTCTGCTCCTTTTATAGGAAGTTCGAAAGCCCCTTTGGACCTGGAATTTATTCTGAGAGTTCCGATAAAACCAATTGAGAAATTCTTTGAACTTTATCTGGCATAGTGTCTTCGATAGGCGAACTCTGGCTAATCAAGCGGGTTTAGCCTGTGTAATTCTAGTCGGAATTACTGCTGTATATGTGATCAGGGGTATTACCGTCGTGTTTTTCGGTGTATTCTAGATGCACTTGAACTTCACAATTGAATAGATATCCCTCGTGACCCGCAAGGATCGCTCAGAAATGATTCTACAGACACTTGTTCTGTTGATCGGAGTGGTTGGCGCATCTTATGTCCTTGCAAGTGCGAGCTGGCAGATTGTTCTGTCGTCTTTCACCTGCGCTGGTCTCGGCTATGCTCTCTGGCAATCCGGAAGAGCTATTACTCGCCGTGCCAAGATTCGGGAACTGTGGCATCGTAGCATCGAGCTCGAGCCCCTGTTGAACGAAATGGACGAGGATACTGCTTACCAGAACTTCGTGGAACAGAAACCCGAAAACAAAATCGAAGAGAAACCTGTTGCCCGGGCGGTTGTTCGCCAGAGCGCCAGGGTATCTCGTTTCCCGATTCAAAAGATCTCCAGTATTTGAGTTAATGCAACTTAGCGCTGGAATCTTTTGAGCATGGGTTTCAATTTTTTATAGGCAAGGCTTGGTTCTTCCAGTTTTGCAGCGAGACAGACTATTACATATATAGCCAGGGCTGCCAGTCCGGAGAAGCAGATAGAGAAGAGAAGCGAGATGAAGTGGGCGATGCCCTCTATCTGGCTGAGCATAGACTCGGCACTGACCTGGATAAAATATGCACAGATTCCACAAAGCAGCGATGCTGCCACCATGATCAGAGCCGGTCGGATAAGCTTGTGTAGATGAAGGCTGCCGATTTTTTTCGTGCAAAGAATAGAGAGCATGGTCATATTGAAGATGGTGGTTATCGTTGTCGATAGAGCTATTCCGCCCAGACCGAGCGGACCGACCAGGAGATAGTCGGAGAGAGCTTTGACACCGATGGCGGCCATGCCTATTCTGAAGGGCGTCGTGGAATCCTGATGGGCGTAGAAGATTCTGGTGAGAAGATCCCTGGCCACATAGAAAAAGACCGACGGGATCAAATAAGTCAGAGCCAGGACCACCATGTCTTTCGAATTCTGGTCGAAGCTTCCTCTCTGGAACAGGAGCTCTACCACCGGTCCGGATATGGCGAATAGCAGGGTCACCAGCGGTAACACCAGAAACCAGAGTATTCTGAGAGCACGCTGAAACTCCGCTTTCAGTTCGTCTATCTCTCTATCTGCAACTTGCTCGGTGAAGCGGGGCAAGATAGGAACGATCATGGCGGTGAGCAGGACTCCAAGGGGCAGCTGAATCAAGCGGTTGGCGTTGAGCAGGGCCGTGTAGCTTCCCTGGGGTAGCTGGGAGACGAAGTAGGCATCGATATAGATATTGAGCTGACCGATGGTGGTGGCAATGGCGGCTGGTCCCAGCATAAATAAATAGGCTTTCAAGCCCGGGCTCAATTTAGGCAGTCCCGGCCATTTCGGCGACGCTTTGAATATTCCGGGTACCTGTACGATGAACTGGCCGATTGCACCGGCCAGGGTGGCAGTGGCCAGGCAGACTATACCTGTCTCTTTATCGGGGAACAGAAAAACTCCGATTATGATCGCAATCGATGCCACCGCCGGGGCTATCGAAGGCCAGAAGTAGACTTTGTAGACATTAGATATTCCTGCCCCGGCGCCGACAAGACCGGCTATAACTATGAGCGGCATCATTATATTGAGGGCTGTCAGAACCGCTTCTTTATCCGCGCCTGGAATTACCAGGGGGACTACATAAGGGGCGGCGAAGAAGATTGCAATCGAGACCAGGGTGAGAAAGACGGCTGTGGACACAAGGATCTGACTGATCAAAACGCCGGTCGATTCCTTGTCTTTTTCCGGTGTGATTATAGAAACTGCCGCCGAGTGAAAAGGCCCGCCGAGACCGCCGAAAAGCACCAGGATATTGCCTGTTACTAGATAAGCGAAATAGTAGGCATCGGTCAGATTCGAGGTGCCGAAGACGGTGAGAATGGCTATGTCCCGGGCAAGTCCGATGAACTTGGATAAGAAAGTGACGAGGGCCACCAGACCGAAAGTTCTTCCGATCGCTTCTCTTGGACTCTTTTTCTCTTGTTTCGTTTCCGACTTCACTTGTGAAGCAGGCTCTGCGCTCGGCAGATCCGCCGCGCCCTTCTCTTTGATGCTGCAGGTTTCTGATTCTGTCTTTTCTTCTAGAATCTCTTCTGGAGGCTCTTGCCCGGACACTTTTTAATGGACCTGTTTCTTGTTATTCGAACCTGGGTTCGTGTTCGTATTAGTATTTGCGGTAGTGCTGTTTCCATCTGCGTTTCCGTCTCCGTTGGCAGCATTGTACTTGGCCAGCTCTTCAGCATATTTGACGGACGGCTTCACCACTTTAGGCACGATTTTGTTAAAAGGTCCGATCACCTGACCGTTTTTCTCGTTGGTTTCGTAAGATTTTGGTATTCCCAAAAAGCGAGCCGCTTCGCTCGTGATTGCGTTGAATACCGGTCCGGCGATGGTATTACCCCATTTGCCGTCGGTCTGCGGATTGTCCACCACAACCAGACAGAGAATCTGGGGATCATCGGCAGGCAGGAAACCTATGAAAGAGGCGATGGTCTGACCCCGGGCATAGCCTTTGCCGCCTTCTCTCACCCGTTGTGCCGTACCGGTCTTACCTGCGACGACATAGCCGGGGATTTTTCCGGCTATCTGATTGCCCATAGAGATATTATCTCCGAGTAGTTTAGCCACATGTTCGGCAATTTCCGGCTTGAGCACCTGACGTTTTTCTGCCTCGGTCCAGCGCTCTGTGACGCCGGTTTTCGGATCATAAATTCTTCGAATCACATGGGGTTGAATCAGGGTCCCCCGGTTTGCCACAGCACTGACGGCAGTGGCAAGCTGCAACGGTGTCACCGATATCGCGCCCTGGCCGAATCCAGTGGTAGCCTGGTCTATCGGTTTCCATTTTTTATAGTTCAGAAGCAGACCTTTGGATTCACCTGGAAGATCTATTCCGGTTTTTCTGCCGAGGCTGAAATCTGTGAGCTTATCGTAGAACTGTTTCGGTGTCATACGCAGAGCAAGCTGGGCCGAGGCGACGTTGCTCGAGTGTATGAAGAGATTGAGCAGGTTGATGGTGCCGTTTCCGCCGTGAACGTTGTGGATGGTCTGGCGACCGACGGTGAAAGCGCCGCCGTCATGGAAGACTGTGCCTTTGTGAATAGCGCCGGTTTCAAGCCCGGAGGCGACGGTGATTATTTTGAAGGTGGAGCCTGGTTGATAGACATCGACCATGGCCCAGTTCTTGGTCGAGGAAAAAGGAAACTTAGAGTAGTTGTTAGGATCGTAGGTAGGATAGTTTGCCCAGGCGAGAATTTCGCCGTTGGTCGGGTCGAGCAGAATGGCACTGGCTTTGGTGCACATGGAATGAACCGCCATGGCGTTCAACTCTTTTTCGGCCAGGTGTTGCAGGGCATTATCTATGGTGAGTTCTACATGGCGTCCTAAAGGTGGAGTGATGTCCCAGGTCGGTCCATCCTGGGCGACAAGTATTTGCTTGCCACGCCCATCTAATTGTGGCTTGGGAATATCGCCGGTGCTTATCAGGGTGTTATGCTTCGATTGTTCGACACCGCCCTGGCCTCTTGTGTCATGGTTGACATAACCGAGAATATGGGCGGCGAGAAAGCCTTCTGGATAGTGCCGGAAAGGTCTCGGCACTATATCCATTCCCGGCCAGTTGAGAGCCTGAAGCTCTTCTACGATTTCGCGCTCCAGATGCTTGGCCACGGTCACCACCGGGTAACCTTTGTTCAAGCGTTTATAGACTTTCTCTTCCGAAATCTTCGCTATTCGTGCAATTTTAGAAGCCGCTTCCTTATAGGAGACTTTCAAAAGTTTGGGATGGATATACAGATCATATCTGGTGGTGTCAATCGCCAGAGGAAGACCGTGTCTGTCGGTGATCGCTCCTCTATGGATGAGCATGCGTGACTTCTGGCGTTGCTCGAAGGCTTTGCCTTTGATCTCGCCACCTTTATAGATCTGTAGATAATAGAGGCGGACACAGATGGCCACCACACAGAGTGCAAGTACCGCCTGAAGAATACGGATTCTCCAGATGGGGATCTTGGGTTGTCGCCGTCTTCTTCGGGCTTCTCGATAGCTTTGGAGTTCTATCGTTGACGACACGGCTACCTCTCGAATTGATCGCGACAAAAACTGCTCGTTTACTTTACTTATTAAACAAGGTTTTCAATCGATCGGACATTAGTATCCGGACATCAAAGGAAGTTGATGCCGGTGTGGTTTGAATGCTGGTGCTTCGGGAGCGGCCAATTCTTTGACGATAAGTACATGATCGGGCACGCGCAACCCGAATCTACCTACGACGCTATCTTGCAGTTCACCATATGAAATTGATTTCAACAACTGAGCGGAAAGCTCAGAGTTCTGCTCACTCAAACGACGTGCTTGCTCTTGCAATTTGCTGACATCATGGGTGACGACCACGTCCAGTCCATAGGCGCAAATTGCAAGTCCACAGAGAGCAACCAGGCTTGTTTGAATCGCTTTGTTTACTCTAACGAGAAATGGAATGCGGCGGGATGACTTTCTTACGCCGGGGGACTCGAGCGGTACCAGATGTGGTTTAGGGCTCGGCTGAGGCGTGACCGGAACAGCGTTGGTCTGGAAAGTGGATATGGGAAGAGAGATGGTCCTGGGCTCTGCCTGGGGTGCTGTCGCATCGGCTAAGCCGGATGACTGTCTCTTATAGTTGAAGCTGACGACCTGGTTCGAGCTGGCTCTTCTTTTCTGAACAGTGACGGGCATACTTTTCTGCTTTCTGTTTCTAAATGATGGATTTACTAAGGGCGGCTTGCTGCGGACGGGCGACTAGCATACTCAGGTCTGAATCTGACTTTATCAACAACAAAATCATTCGATCCGTTCGGCAACCCTAAGTTTAGCACTACGCGCCCGGGGGTTGCTCTCGACCTCATCCTCGGAGGGGATTATGGGCTTGCGAGTCACAATCCGTAATTCGGCTACCTTGCTGCATTTGCAGACCGGATACCATGAAGGACATATACAGTTAACCGCCTTCTCTTTTAGAAATTGCTTAACGATTCTGTCCTCCAGTGAATGGAAGGTGATAACCGCAAGCCTGGCGCCCGGTTCCATCATTCGAACCGCCTGATCTAAAAAAAATTCCAGGCTGGTCAATTCTTCGTTGACGGCGATGCGAATTGCTTGAAAGGTGCGGGTTGCAGGGTGTTTTTCCCTTCTTTTCCCGGCACCGTATTTGTTGGCACGACTGGTGCCCCGATTCTGAAATCTACTCAATGTTTTTGATACCAGATCGGCCAGTTCGAGGGTGGTTTTTATAGGCCGGTTGCCCACTATCGCATGGGCGATACGCCTGCTATGTCTCTCCTCCCCATATTTAAAAATAATATCTGACAGCTCATTCTCTTCACATGTGTTTATCAGTTGTTCGGCAGTCAGGGCCTGGCTTGAATCCATGCGCATGTCAAGCGGCGCGTCCTGTAAAAAGCTGAAACCTCTTTCGGCATTGTCGAGTTGCATGGAAGAGACGCCGAGGTCGGCGAGGATGCCACCGTTCACAGTGCCGATACCGATGCTATTTAGCGCCTGTTCTAGTCGGGAGTTATTGGAATGAATCAGGTTGGTCGGGCAGACCACCAGATTCTGAAGTGCTTCTATACAACGAAAGTCGCGGTCCAGACCGATGACCCTGCCTGAGCCTCCGGCGAGCCTTTTTTCAATGGCGAGATAATGACCGCCTGCACCGAGAGTGGCATCTACATAAGTCTTGTTCGGATCTATAACCAGGGCGTCCAGGCATTCTTCGAGCATTACTGGAATATGAGCGCCCCTAAAAGAAAAATCCGAAATCGAATTGGATTCGGATTCTTCTGCAATTTTTCCGTTTCTCGATTTTTCTGCCTTAGCGGGCTTTTTTCTGGATTTCACTGTTTGCTGCTTGACTGTTCGAGCCGATATCGAAGTCCCAACAGAGTAAGCGTAACACCACAGCCATGACCAGGCCAACGACGGCGGTCATTAAAAGAGGAGAGACCCATTCCGGTCTTTGAGCCCAAACGTTTGAGGTCATCAGAAGATTGACTGCCAGCATGGGGGTGATGAACATCATCACAATAGAAAGAAGTTGGAATGCCGAGGCGGTGGTTCCGGCCCAGTTCCAGCGAAGCCCGTCCCACCAGTATGTGGAGGCAATCTTCCAGCCCATGCGGTTGGCCGGATAGAGTTTTCGTCCGTTGTTGAGGGGCACGAAGCTGCGAGAGCAGCCGCTGCATTGGAAGGTCTCGGTATGGCCGAAAGGTTCGAGCACACCACAGTTGCAGCGGGGGCAGGGGTAGCTCTGGTTGAGCGCTATCACCTGTTGCCTTTGGGTCTTGTGCTGATAAGAGGAATTGGAATTGAACATAATTATTGTCTCTAGCCTGTAGCTACTGCGCCTCACGCCTTTTTTCAACGCCAATAGAATTCCGTGCCGAATCAGCTCGGCTTTCCCTGGGGAAAGTCGGAGATTGAAATCACTTATACAGAAAAGCCGGAATACACCCTGGCAATTCTTAGATACCCGTATTCGACGAACTGGCCTACAAGTCAAGAGGAAGATTTAACAAATTTAATGCGGTGATTTATATGTGGTTGTGGTTGCTTTGGGGTCGTTTAGTATTAACGATTGTTGCAGGGGTCGTAGCACCGACCCCTTCTTTCGAATAAGAGCTTTCCTATTAATGCAAACCATGTCAAGCTTCAAGGTTATAATCACATAGTTCTCCGGGCTCTCCGGAAAAACAAGCGCTCAAGAGTTAGAAAAAAGAAGAAGGTCCTCCTTGAAGTTCTTAATCCCTTTCACCAAATTCCAGGGTCTGGGCAATGATTTCGTCATCATAGACGCCCGGGAACTGGCGAGGGACGGGGTCGGGTTCGAACTCCTCTGTGATTGGCCTCGACAGGCCGGCAAGTTGGCACGTTATCTGTGTGATCGGAATTTCGGGATAGGCGCTGACGGACTGATTCTGGCGCTGCCAATCAAATCCGAAAACTACGATTGTGTGGACCGGCATCCGGAGGCTAAGTCCAATAGAGCGGCTTCTTCTACCGTTTCAGGGCGATTCAGGAAGTTGAGCAAGACCGGCCCTGAGTTTCCTAGACGGCACGACCGGGAGGATAGCACTCCTTCGGCGGAGTGTTTCAGGCAGATAGAAGAGGCGGTCGCCAGTATAGTATCTGCCTATCCCGAAGCGGATGGCTGTGATCTTGGTTGGGTCTATACCAATTCGGACGGTTCGGAAGCCTCTATGTGCGGCAATGGCCTGCGATCATTAGCTTTGTGGACCGCCAATCATATAGAGCGTCCAGACTCGGCTTTCACCATTGCTACTGCCAGGGGGCCGGTTACGGCCAGGGTAGATTCTGAAGATCAGATCGAGGTCAATATCGGTAAGCCGATTCTCCAAAGTTCATCCATCCCCGTCTCCGGTCCTTTGCGCAGCCCGGTGGTGAGCGAGAAGCTGGAACTCGGAGGTTCTCAAAGCACAGTCACTCTCACCGCTGTCGGCATGGGTAATCCACATGCGGTTGTTTACGGTGCCTTTGATTCCGAGATAGATGCTGTCTATCGAGAATTCGAAGAAAGGGACCGTCCCGGCGCTTCCTTCTTTCCCTTGGCTTTGCAAGAAGTCGCCGAACAGATTCAGCAGCATGAACTCTTTCCCGAAGGGGTGAATGTCGAGTTTGTTCGCAAACGGTCTAAAAGTGCCGTCGACGTACTGGTCTACGAAAGAGGTTGCGGTGCGACTCTGGCCTGTGCCAGCGGTGCCTGTGCGGTGGTTGTCGCCGGGGTGCTCGAGGGTTTGTTGAACCGCGAGGCTTCGGTGCGGCTGCCCGGTGGTGAACTGACCATCGCCTGGGATGAGGCGAGCGATACCATCTCTATGAAAGGAGCTGCCAGGGAGGTTTTCTCTGGGGTCGTATGGATTAATCTGGATAAAATCGAGGATGATGGCGGGTCGCGGAGGATAGCAGTCTCGAATGCTTGAAGCCGATCAACGACAAGCCTGGATGAGAAGCCGGCGCAATAAACGGAAAACTGCGCGTCATGCCCGGGTACGTCAGTTTATGTTGCGTTATTTTCTGATGTTCCTTCTGCTCGGCTCAGGCATCTACTTCCTTGCCAATTCTTCCTGGAGGTTGGGAGATCTTGAACAGGATATTATTGTCCGGGGAAATAACTATTCCGGTACCACTCAAATAAAAGAGTCTCTGGCTGCTTATCTGAATCGCCCGGTCTTCGAGATAGATCCCAAGAATGTCGAGAAGGACGTAGAAAAGCTGGAATCTATCAAATTCGCTTTCGTAAGAAGATATATCTTCCCCAGGCCTAAACTGGTGGTAATCGTCAAAGAAGAGTTCCCCTGGGCCAGTCTCAGTAATGATCCGGAACGCGATCCGGCATATATTGTCGCTGAAAGCGGCCGGATGATCCCGATCAAAAAGTTTCCTTCTTATCCCAGACCCCCGATGGTAATTAGTACCGATTTCGAGAAAGCGAAAAAGATGTTCTCGCCGGAGGAAGTCAAACAATGGGCCACGTGGATAGGTTATATCGAGAACCAGTCAGGCGAAAAAGTACAGCTAGTTGATCTGCGCAGGCAGTATGACGTGCGGGTTCGTACGGATAAGACCCTTTTCCGGCTGGGTATTCCTGATACCACTCTTGCCACCAGATTGGGCCGCATCTCTTCTATTATGGAGACGGTCGCCGCCTATCGAGATCAGCTCGAGTATGTCGATCTGGCGCTGGATAACAACATTCCATTGAAGCTGTCGAAACTGGTCAAAGACAAAAAGGTGGCGGTCAAAACCGAAGCCGGCACAGAGCCCCAGAAAGTCTCCGAAGTCTCCGAAGTCGAGAACAAACCGCTTTAGCAGGACCTTGCTTTCGCTTCTATCCAGAGCTTATAGAGCTGGTCTTTAGTGAGTTCGGTCAGTGGATCTGCCGAGATTTTCTCCATGGTAGAGAAACGGCGTTTGAATTTTTCTATTGATTTGAGCAGCGCCTCTTCCGGATTGACTTTCTGCCATCGCGCCACGTTTACCAGACAGAACAGTATATCTCCCAGCTCCAGCTCTACTTCTTCGTTGAGCGCTCTACGTTTTTCCTCGTTGTCGCTGTCATCGGTGCGGGCTTCGGCGACAGCCTCTCGAAATTCGTTCATTTCGCTGACCAGTTTGTCCCAGACATCCTCTTCTTCTTTCCATTCGAAGCCCTGGCCGACAGCTTTTTCCGAGACTTTCAAGGCTTGCAGAAGGGCCGGCAGGGCGCGAGGAATACTATCGAGAGCGCCTCTTCTCTCGCTATTACCGTTGTCTTTCTCTTTCTCTCTTTTCTCTTGCTCCTTGAGCTCTTCCCACTGGGCAACAACCTGATCCGGGTGATCAAGTTTGTTCTCTCCGAAAACATGGGGATGGCGGCTTACCATTTTTTGATTGATCGAATCTGCCACTTCGAATATGTCGAATTCGCCATTGTCCTTTGCTATTTGGGCGTTGAGGACAATCTGGAGCAAGAGGTCGCCAAGCTCTTCTTTTAGCTTATTGGAATCATCCATATGAATCGCTTCCAGGACCTCATAGGATTCTTCCATAAGATAGCGGCCGAGGCTCTGGTGGGTCTGCTCTCTATCCCAGGGGCAGCCGTCCGGTCCTCTCAACCGGGCTATGGTGGCGACAAAATCATCGAAGCTATTGGTCATAAAAGAATCGATTCAACCTGGCTTGACATGTGTCTTTCTGTTTCTACTGCTGTCAAGCGCGGCTCAGCCCTTGCAGCAGCAGAACTTTTTATTGAAAGAGGCTAACACAGGTCAATCTTTCAAACAATTGATCAGTACTTATTGTTATATTAGGTGTTGCAAGTTTTGAACCCTTAACGAAGGAAAGTTAGAGTGGAGATCTGTGTTGTCGGTGCTGGATATGTTGGTCTGGTAACAAGCGCTTGTCTGGCTTATCTCGGGCATGAAGTGGTCACCGTCGAGTCGAATCCAAATAGACTCGACCGGCTCAAAGAAGGCGTGGTGCCGTTTTTCGAGCCCGGGTTGCAAGAGTTCGTCAGCGACGGTATCAAGACCGGCTTGCTTGAATTCACCGCCAACCTCGATACGGCCGTCAAAAAATCCCAGGTCATATTCATAGCCGTGGGCACTCCTTCGCTCAGTAATGGCGAGCCGGATCTCTCCCAGGTGATGGCGGTGGCACGCGGCATCGGTGGTGCTCTTGATTCGAGTCGCAGCCGGGTAATTGTCAATAAATCAACCGTTCCGGTGGGCTCGGGCAACTGGGTGGAGATGCTCGTTAATCAAGGCGTCCAACAGGTTCAACCGGTGCCGGCCCGAAGCAGCAAAAGTGACTCTCATTCTTTTAATGTGGTAAGCAATCCGGAGTTTCTAAGAGAAGGAAGCGCCATCGCTGATTCGTTCTATCCCGATAGAATTGTGGTGGGCTCCGGGGATGAAGAGGCTATCGACTTGATGCGTCAGCTCTACAAGCCGATTCTTACCCAGGATTTCGACCCTCCTGAATATGCCCCACGACCCAAGGGTCTCGAGCATATTCCCTTTGTTGTTACCGATCTTGCCAGTGCAGAGTTGATTAAATATTCTGCAAACGCATTTCTTGCCATGAAAATCAGCTTCGCCAACGAAATTTCCGGTCTGTGCGAAAAGGTCGGGGCCGACGTCAAACAGGTGATGCGTGGTATCGGGCTGGATAGCCGCATCGGAGCCTCTTTCCTCAATGCCGGTGTGGGATGGGGTGGCAGCTGTTTTCACAAAGACATCATGGCTCTTATGCAGGTGGCGAAAGAATACAGCTATCCGACCCGATTGCTGGAGGCTACCACCGAGGTCAATCTTGTCCAGCGGCAGGTGGTAATTCAAAAACTTCAGGAAGAGTTGAAGATCATCAAAGGACGCACAATAGGCTTACTGGGGCTTTCATTTAAGCCCAATACAGATGACCTCAGGGATGCGCCCAGTTTGACTATTGCTCAACAGCTCATCAAAATGGGCGCCGAGGTCAGGGTTTATGATCCTGTCGCCATGGACGCTTGCCGTAATCAGCATCCGGAGCTAGAGGTAACCTACGCCGAGAGCATGCTCGACCTTGCCACCAAATCTGATGCTCTTGTTTTGGTCACCGAATGGGAAGAGTTCAAGCGGGCTAATTGGAGCGAGATAGGCTCGGTTATGCGCTGGCCTCTTGTGATTGATGGTCGAAACAGCTTGCCCGAAGAGGACGTCAAGCTTGCAGGGTTTACTTATCGAGGTATCGGCCGGTGAGAATTTTAGTGACTGGTGGAGCGGGTTTTATCGGATCTCATCTGGTGGATCGCTTACTGGAAGAAGGGCACCATGTTATATGCATGGACAATCTGGTCACCGGAAAAATAGAAAACTTCGCTCACCATGCCGGTTGCGATCGTTTCGAATTCATCCGACACAATGTCTCCAATTTTATTTTTGTTGCCGGTGAATTAGATTGGGTGATGCATTTCGCCTCTCCTGCTTCTCCGCCTGACTATCTCGATCTTCCTATCCAGACATTGAAAGTCAATTCTCTGGGTACCCATAACACCCTGGGACTGGCTTTGTCTAAAGGAGCCAAGTATTTTCTCGCCAGTACTTCAGAGGTATATGGCGATCCTGAAGTACATCCCCAGACGGAAGACTACTGGGGTAATGTCAATCCGATAGGTCCCCGGGGGGTCTATGATGAGTCCAAGCGTTTTGCCGAGGCGATAACCATGGCTTATCATCAGAAGCACAACCTCAATACTCGCATAGTGAGAATCTTCAATTGTTACGGCCCCAGGCTTAGAATGGATGATGGTCGGGTCATATCCAATTTCATCAGCCAGGCGATAGAAGACAAGCCTCTCACCGTATATGGTGACGGCAGTCAGACCAGGAGCTTTCAGTATGTATCGGATCTGGTCGAGGGGATAAGGCGTATGATGGAGACCGAATTCCATCTACCCATCAACCTCGGCAATCCCTACGAGAAGACTGTAATGGAAATTGCTCAATTAATTAAAGAGCTTACCGGCAGCAAGAGCGAGATCGTGAGGAAGCCTCTGCCCACAGATGACCCTAAAAGACGTCTGCCGAATATCGGCAGAGCCAAAGAGCTTCTAGGTTGGACACCCCAGGTCGAACTCAATGACGGCTTGACTCGAACCATAGAATGGTTCGAGAGTCAGCTCAAAGAGAAGCAAGCCGCCGCTAAGAGCAAGGTCTAAACGCCTCATCCTCTTTTGAATAATCAGATCTCTTCGAGAGTAAGGCCTTTGGTCTCTTTTCCAAGGAAAGCCACTGCCATAGCGGCAACAACAAAAGAGCCCGCCGCCAGGGCGAAGACTCCTGGTTGACCGGTTTGGCTGAGCAGCATACCGACCAGCACCGGGCCTATGAGCGCTCCTACTCTGCCTATCGAACTGGCGAATCCGGCGCCTGTGGCCCGGGCGTGGGTAGGATAGAGTTCGGGGGTATAGGCATAAAGAACCGACCACATGCCGAACATGAAGAACTGCATGGCGAGCCCGAATCCGATTATCACAGGCACACTATCGGCGGTGCCGTAAAAATAAGCCATCAGGCCGCTGCCTAATAGAGTCGTGATCATCATCGGTTTACGCCCCCAGCTCTCGACCAAAAAAGCTGCCGTGATGAAGCCTGGAATGCCGGCAAGGGAGATAAGGGTTACATAGTTGGTGGACTTTGCCATGGTGAAGCCTTTCGATTCTAGCAAAGCCCCCAGCCAGGTGGTCAGTCCGTAATATCCTAAGAGTGCGAAAAACCACAGGGTCCAGACCATGATCGTTCGTTTTCTGTATTCACCTTTGAAGAGCTCTATAAAAGGATGAGATCTCTCTTTGTTCGGAATCGAATTTCCCTGCTCCGGCTCCGGCTTCGGCGTCGGAAGTTCATCGGTATTGAGCTCTGCCTTTACTTTACTTTCTATGCGGGTCATAACCGCCTCGGCCTCCTCCATCCTGCCTGATTCATAGAGCCAGCGTGGCGACTCAGGTACGATTCTTCTTATGATAAGCACTATCAAGGCAGGAATAGCTTCTGCAATAAAGGCACCGCGCCAGCCCCAGACAGGAAGTATGAAGTGGGCAAGCACCCCGGCGGCGATGAATCCTAAAGGCCAGGCACCTTCTAAAAGCGCCACATAGGTTCCTCGTTTTTTGGCCGGAATATATTCGCAAACCAGAGACTGGCCGACCGGCAACTCCATGGCCATGCCGACGCCCAGCAATACTCGCGTAAACATCAAAATTTCGACACTGGGTGCAAACGCGCAGGCAAGCGAAGCCAGCCCCCAGAGCATGATGCTCCAGCGAAATACTACACAGCGCCCGAAGCGGTCGGCGAGCAATCCACTGAGACCCGCGCCCACGAACATGCCAAGAAAACTCATACTGGCGAGGGCTCCGGCTTGATCGGCAGCCAGAGCGAATTCTTTCTTGATAGAAGAGAGAATAAAAGTCATGGTCGCCACATCGACACAGTCGAAGAACCAGGCGCTGGCTATCACGGCGAAAATAATTCGCTGATAGTTGGTAATCGGCAGTCGCTCCAGTCTGGCGCTTATGGAAGTGGGGCTCTGCATCGTTTTTTCGAAAATCCTGGGGAATTCCCTGGGGAGACATCAGGTATAGGGTAGCCGAAATATCCGTCGGGGTTTTGTAGTCTGGTAATGGAAGTTGGTCGGATTTCAATCGATACGGAGATTACCCATGGAAGATGATAGAAAGAAAATAGGTATCCTTCTGGCTACCGGCCTTGTACTGACCTGGTTCTCCTGTCAGAAGCTTTCGGCAAAAGACGCAGATAACGGTCTTACTCCGGATAAACTTGTAAATCAGGATCAAAAGAGCAAGAGAGAAAGACCGAGAATGGATCTTGCTTTCTGTATCGATACCACCGGTTCTATGCAAGCTGAGATAGACATGGTCAAGAGCAAGGTGAAAGAGCTGGTGGCACAGCTTGCCCACGGCAATCCTTCACCGGATATCAGAGTAGGCATGATCGCTTTTCGTGACCGGGGCGATGAATATGTAACCAAGACATTCAAGTTCACTGACGACATAGATCAGTTCGTCAAAGATATAGACGATCTCAGAGCCCGGGGCGGCGGTGATGGACCGGAGGCGGTCTGCCAGGCCTTGCACGCTTCGGTAAACGATCTTGAATGGGATGCTTCTAAGAAAACCTCGAAGCTTCTTTTTCTCATAGGCGATGCCGGTCCCAAAGTTTATAAAGATGATTACAAGTGGGAAGACGAAAGTCGCAAAGCTATTGCCCGGGGCATTCAAATAAACACCATCGGTTGCGAAGGGCTTCAGTCTTTTCCTGGGGCCAGTGGAGTGGATGTCTTCAAGCAGATTGCCAAACTGGCCGATGGACAGTTCGAGCAGCTTGCTTACAAACAGGTGATAACCAGGGGTGATGGCAAGAGTACTACCCTGGTCCGAGCCGGTGGTGAGACCTATGAGATGAAGGCGGATATTCCGTCTTCTGAGTGGACCAGGGGAGCCAAAGCTCTGATGGCGGAAGGTAAAGTTCGCAAAGTGGCAGCACCGATGATGAGCGCCGTTTCATCCCGCGGTGTCATGCCGGCTGCCGCACCGATGGGTATGGCTGATTCTTTCTACGAATCGGGATCGATGGCCAGAGGCGGTTCGCCTGCCCAGAGCTTCGGACGTAAAACCAACAATCTCGACTCGGTCTTGATTCGCGCCGCCCGTAAAAAAGCGGAGAAGGATCTGAATGTGGATTACTCGGACTAAAAAGCATAGGTTTTTCCGGCTAATGCTAAACTTGCTAGAGAAAGCATTGAGCGAGTTCGATGACTATATTCTCCGGCCGGAAAACGCTTACTTTCCTAATTGCGCTCGGCGCAACAATCTCTTTTATGGCTCCGGTGAAAGCCCAGGTTGAGAACCTGGAAAGTGGAAGCGGTTCTAAAACCATGTCGGTTTCTAATTCGTCCCAATCTCAATCTCAGTTTCAATACAAATACGAAACCCTTTATAGCCTGATGAAGAGCCTCGACTTCACCGGTTGGACCGACGTCAAGTCGGGACTTTATCTGAAAGAGGGCGGACGCTATAGAGATTCCCTTTCCACGGATGATAGCTATCTGCGTTCTTCTTCTTTTGCTTCCGGCAAAGAAGGAATACTTGAAGAGTGTGGCTGCCAGGCCGTCGCCCAGAAAGTATTTCGCAGAGGCAATCGTTTCGTAACCTTCGAAGCCTTCAAATTCGATAGCACAGTCGGTGCCCTTGCCGGTTACAACTTCTTGAGAAGCGGCTCTACAACAGTGGTGAAACGAGGCGATGGTTCCTCGGAAGATTCCCAGAGCATTTCATTCTGGCAGGACAAATATTTCTTCCGGATATTTACTTCGGAAGAGGATGATTCTGAGGCGAAGGAAGTTGTTTCGGCCATTGCCGGCAAAGTTAACGAAGTGATTCGCGCTCATTCTAGTCCGAGCGATCCGATTTTGATTATGAAGAGCTTGCCTTCTCTAGACAGGGTGAAGGGTAGCGAGAAGGTGGTGCGCGGTTCTCGAACTGCCAGCCACTACTATTCTCTTCCTTATATAGGAAAGCTTCTTATCGAATCGGCAAGGGGCGCGGCGGTGGCCGACTACCAGGTCTACTATCCAAATAGAGAACGGCTCAAAGTTCTATATATAGATTACGGTGATCATGAAAAGGCGCAGCGAGCCTATATCAGTTTCGTCTCCAGCATGAGCGAGCTTCAGCCTCCGGTGGATGGTGGTCCTGAGCACAGCCCGCGGACCCTCTTCAAATTGAACAAGCGCTTTGTACTATGCGAGTTGAAGCCCCGGGGCAGGCTGGTGGTTATCTCTGGCGCCCGTAAGAAGAACTCCTGTCAGGCTCTCTCCAGTCAGATCTGAATCTATATATAAAAGGAACGACCACTCTCCGAAATGGCCTCCTCAAATGTGGTGGCTGGACGTTTTCTGTTACTTTCGAGCCATTGCTTGAAACGCGCTGCCCATGGGAGTTGCAAGCGGTACGTAACGAAACCGTTTACGAATGATCACCGGATCGGGAACTAATGAGCAATGCTTAAGTCAGTAATAAAGTGCTCCAGAGCCCTGTAAATATCAGGGTTGAGCCAATTCTTAAGGCAATGTATATGCCTTCTTGACCGAAAATATTGCTACATGGTGCAAATTTCGGGCATTGAGTAAGTTGACACTGTTCTGGGGTGTTGGTAAGATTCTTTCTTGTCGAACGCAGCACGATTCGATTCGTGCAGCGAGATATTTTTTGAACCCTGATAACTGAATAGCCATTAAGGCGCCTGTCAAAACTTTTGAGTAGGCATTAAACTCTTTGATTCTGTCAGTACTCCTGACAGAAGTCGAATTGACAACGGAGAGTTTGATCCTGGCTCAGGACGAACGCTGGCGGTGTGCTTCACACAT